>NZ_LYVP01000080.1 GCF_001984065.1 Pseudomonas sp. KK4 | reverse complement strand
TCCTCGCATGGGCGCTGGACAGGTCGGACAGGTCGTGCGGAATCAATACGGTAGACGCCGACAAAATCGCGCCAATCGCCACCGCCAATAAAAGCTTGTTGATGTGCATGTCGTTCTCCGTCTTGTGGTGCAGGTTGCAACGCAGGCAGCGGTGCAACATAGAGGCCGAGGGCTCAGTGAATGCTCGAGGCCAGTTCGAAAATGGGGATGTACATCAGGATCACGATCACCCCGATGAGCAGGCCTATGAAGGTCATGAGCAATGGTTCGAACAGCCGCACGAACCATTCGATCCAGCGGCTGATTTCTTCGTCGTAGAAGTCGGCGCTGCGTTCCATCATCTGTCCCAGGTTGCCGGACTGTTCCCCGGCGCGCAGCAGGCGCAGGGACACCGGGGTCACCAAGTGGTTGAGTTCCAGCGCGCTGGACAGCGATTGCCCCTCCCGCACGCGTTCGCAGGCCTGGTCCAGGCGCGTTCGGGAGGCGACGGTCAGCAGGTTGCGCACCATGCCCATGGCCGTGACCAGGGGGATGCCGCCCTGCAGCAGAATGCCCAGTGACCGGTAGAAGCGCGCCAGTTCGTACATGAAGATGCGCTGGTGTACGGCGGGGACTTTTTCGATCAGACGATCCACGCCACGGCGAAACGACGGCTGTCGCTGGAGCAGGGCGATGGCGACGACGATTGCCAGGAAGGCGCCGAAAAATTCGCCCTGGTGGGCGTGCAGGAACATGCCGCTGGTCATCAGGATCTGCGACAGCCACGGCAGGTTCGACCCCAGCCCTTCGAACACCAGGCTGAAGCGCGGCACCACATAGCCCATCAGAAACAGCACCACGCCACCGCCCACCACCAGCAACAGCATGGGGTAGATCGACGCGCTGACGATCTTCTGCCGAACCTCGTCCATGCGCTGGCGATAGCTCACATAACGGCCCAGGGCATCGCCCACGGCGCCGGTCTTTTCGCTGGACTGGACCAGCGCAACATACAGGGGAGGGAACACCGCCGACATCTGGGCCAACGCCTGAGAGAACGACTTGCCTTCATACAGCAGGCGCACCAGTTCACTGAGGGTCTTGCGGGCCTGGGGCGCGCTTTCCTTTTCCGCCAGGCTTTCCAGTGCATCGATCAACGGCAGGCCGGCGTTGAGCAGGGTGGTCAGTTCCTGGCTGAACAGGACCAGGTTGAAGGTCTCGCGCTGTTTCAGGCGCAGGGCCCGCCAATGTCGCTCGGCGTGCAGGCTGACCACTCGCAGGCCCTGGTCCTCGGCAATGCGCCGGGCTTCACTATGGCCCGGTGCTTCGACGGTCATTGAAACCACACCGGCCTTGCCAACCGCTTTGAGGTGAAAACGCATGGTCGCCATTCCCGTCATTGCCAGTTGGTGACTTCGGCGTTTTCGCCTTCGCCGCCGGGCTGCCCGTCCTTGCCCAGGGACAGCAGGTCGTACTCGCTGTTTTCGCCGGGATAGCGGTAGGTGTAGTTACGGCCCCAAGGGTCTTGCGGCAGTTTTTTCTGCAGGTAAGGGCCGGTCCAGTGCGGTTCATCACTGGGGGCGGTGACCAGTGCCTGCAAACCCTGTTCGGTCGACGGGTAATGACCGACCTCCAGGCGATACAGGTCCAGGGCCTTGCCCAGCCCTTCTATTTGCGCCTTGGCCACTTTCACTTCGGAACGGCCCAGTTGCGCGAAATATTTTGGCGCGACGATGCCGGCCAACAGCCCCAGCACCACCAGCACCACCAACAGTTCGAGCAGGGTGAACCCGCGTTGGGGCCGGCGGGTAAAACGACGTGGGGCTAAAGACAGTCGCTGTTTCATGATGACCTCACACAGTCGGCAGAAGAATCGCAACAACGGCTTATGCAATTGCCATGCACAGCACCGGCAAAGGCTCTGCCGTGCTCCTCAAGCCCCCGTCCCACGGCCCTTTGCGCTTTCGGCACAGTGCTTGCGTATGGCTGATAAACGACCGGTCGATTGGGGCATTACCCCCATTTTTCGGGGCCGGGCAGGGGAGGTAGAACAATGAAAACCCTCATCGCCGGATTACTCGGCTTGACGCTGGCGGGCGGCATCGCCCAAGCCGATGTGTTCGTCTCGGTGGACGCCAAAGGCAACTTCGTTTTGTCCAACGTCCATCGCCCCGGCCGTCACTACGAGCGAGTCATTCACGAGCCGGAAGCGGCGGTGGTGAGCCTCGAACAGCAGCCACAAATGATTGCCGCCAGGCCTTATGCCGAGCTGGTATCGCAGGCCGCCGAGGACAATCACCTGCCCGCCGCGCTGCTGCACGCGGTGATCCAGGCCGAGTCCCATTACGACCCCAGTGCGGTGTCACCCAAAGGCGCCGGCGGGCTGATGCAGCTGATGCCCGACACCGCCCGCGAGTTGGGCGTGACCAACGTCTACGACCCCAAGGCCAACATCCAGGGTGGCGCGCGCTACCTCAAGCGCCTGATGACCCTGTTCGACAACGACATCGCCCTGGCCGTGGCCGCCTACAACGCCGGCCCGCAAGCCGTGCTCAGCCGGGGCGGGGTGATCCCGCCGTTCGCCGAAACCCAGCGTTATGTGCCCAGTGTCTTGAACCAGTACCGGCGTCTGCAGGGGTTGTCGGCGGACGCGCCTTTGTAGGCGAAAAAACCGGGGCGCAATTCCCCAACATTGGGGGATGGGGACCCCGGCAAAAAATTGGGGAATTAGTGGGGAATTTCCCCCGACGAATTAAGTGATATTCATAAAGCATTGAAAAGATTCGATATTTTTTATGGCATGACGATTGCTCAAGCGCAGTTGTCGAGAATTATTCCCTGTGAGCACCCACAGCGAGGCCCGTGACCATGACTGGCATACACCACATCCCAACCATTATTCCCTGGCTGCTACTGGCCGCATCGATGATCGGCATGGAGTTCGCCGAGGCCGCTGCGCGTTGCGAGCGCAACCTGGTGGCCAACGTCGTGGCGCTGGACCAGCCGCTGATGTTCAACCGCCTGGGCGCGCAGAACGTCAACGGGATGATGTTCGCCCTGCGCCGTGATGTGGTGGACGATCACGAAGTCTCCCTGGCACAGGGCGGTGCCGCCGTGCCGGGAAAGGTGACGCTGCGGCCTGACAAGCGTCCGCGTCCGCTGGTACTGCGTGTCGCTGCCGGCGACTGCCTGACCATCAACCTGCAGAACCTGTTGGCCTATCAGGCCAACCCGGGCTCGCACGAGGGCGCAGAGCAGGGAGGGGAGGAGGACGTCGGCGGATTTGCCAACACTGACTTCAAGGTCGACGAACAAGTCGCCGACCGCCATATCGGCTTCCAGGTCAACGGCCTGCAGGCGGTCAACAGCATCGATGACATTTCGTCGTTCACCGGCCGCAACGCCAACACCCTGATCGCGCCCGGCGCCACCCGCTCCTACACCCTGTACGCCGAGCGTGAAGGGGTATTCGCCGCCAGCAGCCGTGGTGCGACCTTCGGTGGGGAGGGGGCGGCTGGCAACGTCGCCAATGGTCTGTTCGGCCAGGTCGTGGTGCTGCCCAAGGGCGCTCGCAGCTACCGCAATACCGTGACCGAAGAAGAAATGCGCCTGGCCAGCACCGGGCGTACGCCGGCCGGCCAACCGATCGTCGACTACCAGGCGCGCTACCCGCAGCGCGAGCCATGGATCCGTGAAGGCAAGGCCGGTACGCCGATCATCAATATGGTCGACGGCAGCGAAATCATCTCCAGCGAAAGCGACGCGGTCGTGATGGGCAGCAACGCCGACGGCAGCTTCCCGGCCTCGACGTATCCGCTGGAATCGGTGGGCAAACGCAATCCGGCCATCCCCAATCGTCTGGAGCCGTTCCGCGATTTCGCCTCGCAGTTCCAGGATGAAACCGCCGCGACCCAGGCCTTTCCCGCTTACTGGGCGGACCCGGTCATGGCCCACGTACTGGAGCCGACCCGCGATTCGTTCATGATCAACTACGGCTCCGGCGGCATGGGCGCCGAAGTGGTCGCCAACCGCCTGGGCGTGGGGCCGATGCACGATTGCCTGTCCTGCGCCTATGAGGAGTTTTTCCTCAGTTCCCACACCGTGGGCGACGTGGCAATGCTGGTGGACGTACCGGCCAACGCCGGCCTGGAAGGCATCGCTCCCGGCCAGACGCCGACTGCCGATCAGATCGGGGTCAAGGCGACCATGGCGCTTTATCCATCGGAGCCTTCCAACGTCAACCACAGCTACATCGGTGACTTCGTCAAATTCCGCAACACTCACAACGGTCATGAGCAACACATCTTCCACCTGCACGGGCATCAGTGGCTGTTCAACCCCAATGACGACAACTCCGACTACGTAGACGCCCAGGGCATCGGGCCGGGTGCCGGCTACACCTATGAAATCGCCAACGGCGGTTCTGGCAACCGTAACCGGGTAGCGGGCGATGCGATCTATCACTGCCACTTCTATCCGCACTTTGCCCAGGGCATGTGGGCCATGTGGCGGGTGCACGATGTGTTTGAAGAAGGCACCAGACTCGAAGTCTCGCAACAGGGCGCCGACGGCTATCACAGCGAACCCTACGCCCTGCGCAAAGGTAAACCGGCCGCGGGCGCGCGGGCCTTGCCCGACGGCGAAATCGTCGCCGGCACGCCAATCCCGGCAGTCGTTCCGCTGCCAGGTAAAGCCATGCCACCGATGCCGGGCAAAGTCGCGGTCGTACCGAAAATCGGCGAAACCCTGGTGGCCGCCAACGACGATGACGATGAAGCAGGCGACGACGGTGAACACCATGGCGGCGGCGTCCAGGCCATCGGTTCCCTGGCACTGGTCGATCGCAGCGAAGCCAACCGCAACGCCGACGGCACCCTGAAAAACCCTGGCTATCCGTTCTGGATCGGCGGCATGGAAAGTTCGGTCGGCCAACGCCCGCCAACCCCACCGCTGGACATGCTCGACGCGGCCACGGCCCAGAGCCTCAAAGCCACGGGCAAAGCCCTGTGGGCCAACCTCGACCCTGCTCAGTCCGGTGGTTGGGACGGTGGCCTGGGGCGTCATTCCCTGGATGGATTCTCCGCCGGCGGCGAGGCCCACACGGTGACCACGTCCCTGGATTTCTCCAAGGAAGTGACCCGCGCCAAGCCGCTGTACCTGCCGGAAGAGGGCACCGAAGTCGAACAGGCGGCGATGGCCTACCACGCCAAGAAAGATCACCCAAGCTTCGCGCTGCTGCCAGGCAACCAGATCGTGGCGCGCAACTTCCGCACCAACGGCGCCTTGCCGGTGGCCGGCGCGCCGTACTACGAACCTTGCATGGATGACCGGCAAAAACGCCTGACCAGCAGTGCCGGCACCGGTGAATTCAACAGCGGCGAGCGTATCGACGGCCTGTCGTTCGTGGGCGCCTCGACCTTCACCGCCGACCGGCCACGGGTCTACAAGGCGGCCAACATTCAATTCGACGCGGTGTACAACAAGGTCGGCTACCACTTCCCGCAAGCGCGCATCCTGGCGCTGTGGGAAGACGCCTGGCCGGTGATCACCAAACAGCGGCCGCCAGAGCCGCTGGTGATGCGCATGAACACGTTCGACTGCGTGCAGTACCAGCAAACCAACCTGGTGCCGGCCGTCTACGAGATGGACGACTATCAGGTGCGCACCCCGACCGACGTGATCGGCCAGCACATCCACCTGCCCAAATGGGACCTGACGGCGGCCGACGGTTCGGCCAACGGCTGGAACTACGAGGACGGCGTGCTTTCCCCAGGCGCGGTGCAAGAACGCATCCATGCCATTCGCGAGTTCAACCAGTGCCAGGGCACCGACCCGCGCGACGGCACCCCGGCCTGCCCGAAAGCCAAGAACCACCCGTACTTCGGGCAGTTCGGCCGGGCTGACTGGGTCGGCGCGCGCACGGCCATGCAACGCTGGTTCGTCGACCCTGTGGTCAACGCCAAAGGTGTCGACCGTGGCCTGGGCACCATCTTCACCCACGACCATCTCGGCCCATCGACTCACCAGCAGATCGGTCTGTACGCCACCGTGCTGGCCGAGCCGGCCGGTTCCACCTGGTTCCACGCTGAAACCGGCGAGCCGCTGTACAGCAGTGCGCGCCAGGACGGCGGACCGACGTCCTGGCAGGCGGTGATTTCCACCGGCGACCTGGACGGCGACGGCAAGAACGACAGCTTCCGTGAGTTCTTCCTCGAGTACAGCGACTTCCAGCACGCCTATGAAGCCGGCGTGTATGTGGGCGCAGGTCCCAATGGCGTGCCCAACCCGCAAGCCTTCCCGGCCACCGCGGACAGCTTCCGCTACGCGATCAACCCGCCGGTGCGCAACAACGCCAGTACCTTGCTCGATGGCATTCTCGAAGTGCAGGGCGGCATGGTGCCCGGCTGTCCGACCCGGCCATGCCCACAGGCCATCTCGGTGGATGACCCGGGCATGTTCGTCGTCAACTACCGCAACGAACCGCTGGCCCTGCGGGTGTACGACCCGAACAAGGTCGGCCCGGACGGCAAGCGCGGCATGCAGGCCGACGGCCTGGGCGGCGACCTGGCCTACGCCATGCAAAGCCGTACCGACCGCGCGATCCCGGCGATGAACCTGGCGCCGAACCTGATCACCGCGGCCACCGGCCCCACCGGCGGCACCACGCTGTTCCCGCCGCACATCAACAAGGCCGGTGCCGAGCCGGGCGACCCGTTCACCCCGATGCTGCGCACCTATACCGGTGACAACGTGCGGCTGCGGGTGCATGCCGGCGGTCACGAAGAGGAGCACAACGTCACCCTGCATGGCGTGAAATGGCTGCAAAGCGGTTCCGGTTTCGGCAACAGCTCCAACTCCGGCTGGCGCGCGTCGCAGATGATCGGGATCTCCGAGCAGATGGGCTTCATCGCACCGGTCTCGATGCTGTCCAGTTCGGCGGCGACCACGGGTGACTACCTGTACTCGATGGACGCCTCGATCGAAGGCTACTGGAGCGGGATCTGGGGCGTGATGCGCAACTACACCGCGCAACGCAACGACCTGTTCGCACTGCCCAACAACGCTAAACCTACGGGCATGCGCAACACCGTGGCGTTCGAGGGCACCTGCCCACGGATCGGTGCCAACCCCAACGGCATCGGCACCCGGCCGACCCCGCAACGCAACTATGAGGTGGTGGCGGCACTGGCCAACGACATCCTCGGCAATCCGTTGGGGCTGACCATCGGTGACCCGGCGGGGCTCGGCCAGCACGTGGGCGGCCCGCTGAACCCGGCGGGCGGCACCCTGGTGTACAACTCGCGGCCGGTGAGCATTCCACAGGTCACCGTGACCGACCCTGAAGACGGTGAAACCATCACCATCGGCGGGCAGAGCGGGCCGCTGCATGACCCGACCGCGATCCTCTATGTGCGCAAGGCCGACCTCGACCCGACCACCGGCAAGCTCAAGCCTGGCGTGCCTGTCGAACCGCTGGTGCTGCGCGCGGCGGCGGGCGATTGCATCAACATCACCCTGGAGAACCGTCTGCCGAGCGTGATGCCGGACCTGACCCAGACCGCGGTGATGCAAGGCATGGTCAAGCGCGACCGCAACAGCGGCACCGGTTCGACCACCTTCAGCAACAACCTGATGCGGCCGTCGAGCCACGTGGGTCTGCACGCGCAATTGCTGGCGTACGACATCACCAAATCCGATGGTACCAACGTCGGCGCCAACCCGACCCAGACCGTACCGCCGCGTGTCGGCAACAGCGGCGCCTACCCGACCCGTACCTACCAGTACTACGCTGGGCACCTGGAACGTGAAGGCAAACCGATCACCCAACTGGGGCGCAACGTCGACAACATCAACGCCACGGCGGTGGAGTTCGGCGGCTTGAATTTCACCCCGGCCGACGTGATCAAGCAGTCGCAGAAAGGCATGGCGGCGGCCATGAGCATCCTGCCGACGGGCGCTACCTGGGTTGAAGATGCGCGCAAGGTCAATGCGACCGTCACCGCGCCAGGGCAAACCACCTACCGCGACTTTGCGATGGTCTGGCAGAAAGCCCTGAACACTCGCTGGGCCAACGGTCGGCCGGTGGAAGGCATTGCGGCGGAAGGGGCAGGCGTGCCGACCGATCCGCAGGACAACTCCAGCATGGCCATCAACTACAAGACCGAGCCGATGTGGTATCGCTTCGGCCTGGCACCGGATGCGCCGTTCGGCCATGCCGACGGCGCCGGCTACGGCGACATGGTGAACGCCCACATGGCCTACAGCAACGCGCTGGTGGGGGGCGATCCGCAGACGCCGGTGCTGTATGCCAAGCCTGGCCAACCGTTCCGTACGCACATCCTGATGCCCACCGGCGGCAGCCGCGGCAGCACCTTCCAGCTGGACGGTCACGTCTGGTCGACCAACCCGTTCCAGGCGGAGAAGAGCGACACCGGTGGCTACCCGATGGGCACTCCGGGCGTGGGGTCGGTGAGGTTCGGCTACAACCCGATGTCGATGTACATCGGCGCCCACGAAAGCATCCTGCCGGCCGCGCACTTCAGTTTCATGCTGCCGAGCGCCGGGGGCGTCAATGCGATACCGGGGGACTACCTGTTCCGCGACTACGGCGCCTATGGCAACACCTCCGGCTTGTGGGGCTTGCTGCGGGTGACCAATGAACCGGAACCGGCGCCGGTGCCGTAAACAGGGAAATAGCGCAACACCTGTGGCGAGGGAGCTTGCTCCCGCTTGAGTGCCTGGCACTCACCAATCTGCATGACTGCAGCAGTTTTGGGGCCGCTTCGCAGCCCAGCGGGAGCAAGCTCCCTCGCCACAGGATCGGAGTTGTCTGTAAAGGGGAGAAGCAACATGAACAGGACCATCAAATGTGCCAGTGGCGCGCTGGCCCTCGGGCTGGCGCTGATCGGCCTGGGCGTCTTTCGCGCGGCGCCGCCGGTCATGCTCGACCAGGTCGCGGTGCCGGACGCCTGGACCGGCCAGACCCTGGAGCGCGACGGCGTGTCGGTGGCGCTCAATGTCAAACCTCTGGCCGAGGATGGCGTACTGCGCGAAGGCGAATTCGCCGACGTGCAGTTTCGCATCACCGACAAAGCTTCCGGACAGCCGCTGGCCGGCGTTGCGCCCGGTGCCTGGGTGGACCCGCAAACTACCGCTGCCGACCAGGCCCAGGGCCGCGACAAGAGTTGCAAGTCCCGGGTCGGGATGTTCCTCAAATCCAATATCGGCGCGCGGCCGTTGCTGGACCTCAACAGCTACTTCCTGCTGGTGATGAACCGCGATGCCAGCGTGTCGGTGATCGACCCGTCGGTCTCGGTGGGCGGCATTACCAGCACCATGGCGCGGATCGACATCAAGCAGCCACCGATGGACTGGGTGACGCCCCGGGACAACAAACGGATCTTCGTCTCGATGCCCGCCGCCGGCGAAGTCGCGGTGATCGACAGCGAACAATTCAAAGTGCTCGACTCGGTCGCCGCCGGCAGCAACCCGGTGCGCGTGGCCCTGCAACCGGACGAACGCCTGCTGTGGGTCGGCAACAACGGCAAAACCGCCGAGCAGTCCGGGGTCACGGTGATCGACACCGCCAGCCTCAAAACCCTCAAGCACCTGGCCACCGGCAACGGCCACCACGAAATCGCCTTCAGCAAGGACAGCCGCTTTGCCTTCGTCAGCAACCGCGACGACGGCACCCTGAGCATCATCGACATCGCCAGCCTGACCTTGCTCAAACAGCTCAAGACCGGCGCTCACCCGTTGTCGGTGGTCTACTCGCCGCTGTCCGGCGCCGCCTATGTGGCCGACGGCAAGGATGGCACCGTCACCGTGGTCGACGCCGCCAGCCAGTCGGTACGGCGGGTGATCAAGCTCAAGCAGGGCCTGGGCCCGATGGGGTTCAGCGCCGACGGACGCTTCGGCATCGTGCTCAACACCCTGGAAAACCAGGCCTCGGTGATCGACGCGGCCAACGATGCGCTGATCCATGACCTGGACGTATCCGCCGAACCTTATCAACTGGTGTTTACCAAGGCCTATGCCTACGTGCGCGGGCTGGCATCGTCCAAGGTGACGATGATCAACCTGGCGTCGCTGGGGGAAGGGCGCAAACCGATCAGCCAGGGCTTCGAAGCCGGGACCCAGCCGCCGCGCCTGGCCGGCGACTTGCCCCTGGCCTCGAGCCTGGCGGTGTCGCGGGACGACAACGCAGTGTTCGTGGTCAACCCGGTGGACAACACCACCTACTTCTATGCCGAGGGCATGAACGCGCCTATGTCCGGTTACCCCAATCGCGGGCAAGTGGCGCGGGCGGCGCTGGTGATCGACCGCAGCCTGCGCGAAGTCGAGCCGGGGCTGTACAGCGCGCGGATCAAGCTGCCGGCGGCCGGGACGTTCGACGTGGCGTTCCTGCTCAATCAACCGAACATCATCCATTGCTTCAGCACCGTGGTGGCAACCAACAACAACATCGTGCAACACGCCGGCGTGCCGAAAGTCGAGTTCATGCTCGACAAGTCCACCGCCGCGTTGGGCAGTGCGTACACCGTGCGTTTTCGCATCGTCCAGGGCAAACAGAAGGCTGTGCGCAGCGGGGTCAAGGACGTGCAGGTGCGCTACTTCCTGGCACCGAGCTCGCGGCCGCAACTGGTGGCGGCGCGGGACGTCGGCGACGGCATCTATGAAGCCCCGGTGACCCTCGACCAGCAAGGCGCCTGGTACCTGCACGTGCGGGCGGCGTCCCTGGGGGCGAGCTTCGACGACCAGACCTTCGCCAGCGTTCGGGTGCTGCCCGGCCACATTCATTGAGGACATCGACATGAACCGATTCGCACATCGTGGACTGCTGACGCTCTGCCTGTTGGCCGTCGGCATCGGCCAGGCCCTGGCCCACTCGGCGGATGAACACGCCGGCCACACCGCCGCCGCCAAAAACGCCAGTTCCGAGAGCGCCCAGGTCAAGTTCGCCGACGTGGCGCTGGTGGACCAGAACGGCAAGACCGTGCGCCTGGAGAAAGACCTGGTCAGCAACAAGATCGTGGTCATGAGCTTCATCTACACCAGTTGCACCACGGTCTGCCCGGTGGTGTCGTCGATCATGGGCAAGGTCCAGCAGCAGCTGGGCGCCCGGGTCGGTGAAGAGGTGCAACTGGTGTCGATCAGCATCGACCCCCAGCGCGACGACGCCCAGCGCCTGAACGACTACGCCCGCACTTTCCAGAAAGGGCCGGGCTGGAGCTGGCTCACCGGCACGCCACAGTCGGTCAACGAAACCCTCAAGGGCCTGGGCAGTTTCAGCGGTGACTTCAAGAACCATCAACCGCTGATCCTGGTGGGCGACGGCAACAGCCGTCACTGGACCCGCTACTACGGCTTTACCGACCCGACGGTGCTCAGCCGCCAGGTCGAGAAACTCAGCGGTGAACGCAACGCCCACGCCAAGCACACCGCCATTGCCATGGAGCACCAGCCATGAAAGCGCTCGCCCTGATCTTCGTGACCCTGTGCTTTTGCGTCATCAGCTTCCTGGCGTTTTCCCACGAGGGGCATCTGCAACAGGCACCAGCCTCCGACGCTGCGGCGCCGGCAACCGCTGCCGCGCCACCGGCGGGCGGCACCCGCGATGCCAAGACCTGGTTCACCGATACCGAGTTGCAGGACCAGAACGGCAACACCCTGCGTTTCTACAGCGATGCCCTGCAAAACCGCGTGGTGCTGCTCAATGTGATTTTCACCAGTTGCAACGATGCCTGCCCGTTGATCACCCAAAAGCTCAAGCAAGTGCGTGAGGTACTGGGCGACAAGGCGGACGGCATCACCTTTATCTCCCTTACCAGTGATCCGCTGCGCGATACACCGGCGGTACTCAAGGCATACACCTTGAAGCAGGGCGTTGATGGGCCCCACTGGCTTTTTCTTACCGGCGACAAGGCACAGATGGATCTGGTTCTGGGCCGCATCGGCCAGATCGTGCCGACGCCCGAACAACACTCCACGCAGTTGATCGTTGGTGATGTGGCCAACAAACGCTGGAGCAAGATCCGCCCCGACGCCCCGGCCGCCGCCATCGCCCAGCGCTTGCAGCTGCTGGCGATGCCTGTGGCCGAACGCTGAGCCGGCATCATGAAAAACGCCCTGATCCTCGGCCTGCTGTTCTTCGCCAGCCTGACGGCCCAGGCGCTGCCGCTGTCGCCCAGCGAAAGTGCCGGCAAACGGCTGTACCGCGAGGGTGTGTCAGCCAGCGGTGAACCGATCATGGCGCGGATCGGGGCGGCCGGCATGCTGTTGCCGGCCACCAGCCTGCCGTGCGCCAACTGCCATGGCGCCGATGGCCTGGGGCGCCCGGAAGGCGGGGTGCGACCGCCGGACTTGAGCTGGTCGCGGCTGACCAGCCGTTACGGCCAGCAGCAGATCAATGGCCGAACCTACCCGGCCTACACCGATGGCACCCTGGTCAGGGCGGTGCAGGAAGGCCTTGACCCGGGCAACAATCGACTCGACCCGGCGATGCCGCGTTTCGTGCTGTCGATGAACGATCAACGTAATCTCACGGCGTATCTAAAACGTCTGGCCGATGACCGCGATCCGGGCCTGAGCCCCGACACTCTGCACCTGGGCACCTTGTTGCCGACCAGCGGGCCGTTGAGCGAGGAGGGCGCCACGGTGGCGTCCGTGCTCAGGGGGTGCGTGACGCGCATCAACGAGGCGGGCGGTATTCATGGGCGGCAGTTGCGCCTGACCATTCTCGACCCGGGCCCGGACCGGGACAGCGCCGAGCAAGCGCTCAATCAGCTGATCGAAGAGGAGCAGGTGTTCGCCCTGATTGCGCCGATGGTGCCGGCGCTGGATACCGAACTGGCGCTGCGCCTGGACCAGGCCGGTGTGCCGCTGATCGGGCCGCTGTCGCTGCAAGGTTCGGCCCAGGCCAGCCGGCAGATCTTCGAGCCGCTGCCGGGGTTGCGTGAGCAAATGATTGCCCTGGCCAACTACGCTGCGGCCAGCCTGCGGGTATTGCAGGGGCCGACGCTGATCGCCTATCCGGATGAGCCCGGCCAGCGGCTGGCAGCGGAAAATCTCGCCCAGTACCTGCAAGCCAACGCCTGGCAGAAAGTGCATCTGCAACCCTACGAATCGGCCCAGGACGAACTGCCCCTGGGCTCACGCTCGGTGTTCTACCTGGGCAGCAGCGGCGGCTTCAGTCGCCTGGCCGAGCGCCTGCAGACGGCGGGGCAGGTGCCGTACCTGTTCGCCGCGTCGAACCAGGTGGCCGGTGACTTGCTGCAAGTGCCCAGCGGCTTTTCCCGGCGGGTGTTCCTGGCGTACCCCTTCGTGCCCAGCGACTGGACCCTGACCGGGCGGCTGGCCCTGACCCAATTACGCGAACGTCAGCGCCTGGGCGGCGAGCATGCGGTGCTGCAGGTCGGCGCTTACAGCTCGATGATGTTGCTCAGCGAAGGCATGAAGCAGGCCGGGCGCGATGCCAGCCGGGAAAAACTGATCAGTGCCCTGGAAAACCTGCACGACTTCGATACCGGCCTGACGCCGCTGATCAGTTTCGGCCCGGGCCGGCGCCTGGGCCTCAATGGCGCCCATGTGGTCACCGTGGACTTGCCCGACCAGCGCTTCTACCTGGTCGCCCCCTACAAACCGATTGCCGCCATGCCCTGACGGAGGCCGAAGATGAAGCTCTACATTGTGCTGGTGTTGTTTGCGTTGTGGGTGCCCATGGCGTTCTGCAGCAATGAGCCGGTGGCCGCGCGGGTCAATGGCGAGGAAATCTCCCAACTGCGCCTGGAGCGCTATTTCGCCGAGTACCTGGAGGATCAGGGCCGGGCGGTGGCCAGCATCCGCAGCCCCAGCGCCTATAAAAAACTGCGCACGGCGGCGCTCGATGCCCTGATCGACAAGGAGCTGCTGTGGCAGGAAGCGCTCAAGCGCGGGGTGGTGATCAGCGATGCCACGGTGCACAACCAGGTCGAGCAGACCCGTCAGGCCATGGGCGGCGCGCAAGTGTTCGCCCGGCGCCTGGAGGATGCCGGTTTCGATGAAGCCGCCTACATCGAGTACACCCGCCGTGACCTGGCGGCGCAGCAGGTGTTTGCCCAATTGAACAAGGAGCAGATCAGCAAGGCCGGCGAGCCGGATGAGCAACAGGTGCGGGCCTTTTTCGAAGAGCACCGCGCCGAAATGAGCCGCCCGGAGGAAATCCAGGCCAGCCACATCCTGATCAAAGTGCCTCAGGGTGCCGACGCTTCCACTGTTGCATCAGCGAGACTACGCTTGGAGGCAATCCGTAAAAAAATCGGACAGGGGGCAGACTTCCAAAGTGTTGCCCGTACCGACTCCGAAGACGCCTCCTCCAGCCAGGGTGGCGACCTGGGTTACTTCCCCCGGGGCCGCATGATGCCTGAGTTCGAGGCCGCGGCATTTGCCCTGGCGCCGGGGGCGATCAGTGAACCGGTGCGCACTGCGGTGGGCTGGCACCTTATTTATTTACAGAACCGAATGGAGGCAAGCGATGTCTCAGAGGAGCAAGGACTTGACATGGTTCGGGCTTATCTTGCCCGACAGAAACAGGTTCAGGCTCGTCTACAGGTTCTGGCGCAGTTGCGTTCCAGTAACCGGATCGAACGGATTGACGACGATTGAAGATTTCCCCAATAGTGGGGAATGGCCTCAATGCAACGGCGTTCGGTTTTCCCCGCTTTTGGGGGGTGGGGTGCGTGGACGCAAAGGCATTGTCAACAAATTCAAGGACATGAAGACTTAAAATTACCGGCGCTCAGCCTGGCATGAAGTGTGCGTTAGACCTATCGAGGCGCGCACTCCGCCAGGTTCGGTATTCGGACCTGCGGTTTCAAGGAGTCCACCTTGTTAAACAAAGTACTGGTTGTTGAAGACGAACAGCTGCTGGCGGAAAACCTTCAGGGATACCTGCAGGCGCAAGCGCTGGAAGTCCGGATAGCTCACAACGGTGAGACGGCGATCGGCGAAGCCGAACGTTTTTCACCCGATGTGATGGTGTTCGATTACCGCTTGCCCGATATGGAAGGCTTTGAGGTGCTCGACGCGGTCCGCCAGAACAGGAAGTGTCATTTTGTGCTGATCACAGGGCACCCCACCGCAGAAGTTTGCGACAGGGCCCGGCAACTGGGAGTCAGCCACATCCTGTTCAAACCGTTTCCATTGGCGGAACTGGCCCGAGCAGTCTGTGACCTTCTGGGGATGGAGCGCGAACCCAGAGCGGGCGTGAGCAGTTCCGAAGGCTTTGTCGAACGACGCCAGAGCAGGACCGAAAGTTTCCCGCTGCAGTTGTACGACGGTAGTTGGGTGCTTGCCGATCGCCGACGAAGTTCATCGGCCTCCAAAGCGCCAGACGACGAACAACTGCTCACCGGGGAGTAATGGCGCGACAAGAGGTTCCGGCAACTGCCGCAATTGCTCGCCGCGCCGTCAGGGCTCAAAGCCCCGGGCGTTGGAGAGCAAGCAATGGACCGTCTATCCCTTGTCGTCGATGCTGTGCCGCTGGACTGTGTACCGACCCGCTTCACCAGTGAGCAATTGGCCCAGGCCCGTTCCCTGGCCGCCACCTCCGGCGAACGTGTCCTCGATGCCCTGGCCGAGCTGTGCGAACTGGCCCCCATGCCGTTCATCCAGTGCCTTGGCGCGACCCTCCACTATCCGGTGCTCGACACCGACAGCCTGTTCAAGGCCACCCCGGTGTTCGACCGGGTCACCCTGGCCCAATGCCTCAAGCGCGAATTCACTCTGCTGCGTCACGATGACCAGGTCATCGGCGTGTTCGCCGACCCCTTCGACACCCCGCGCCTGGCCTGGATCGACGACTGCCTGCACGGCGCGCCGCTGTATCTGGTACACGCCGACGACCTCAAGGCCTACCTGGCCCGTCACGAAGAAAGCTTCCACGCGGTGGAATCGCTCAACGCGCAGGCCGACGGCAATGCCGAAATCGACAACCTGCAGAGCCTGTCGCTGACCAGCATCAGCGAAGACTCCAGCGTGGTGGTCAAGCTGGTCAACTCGACCCTCTACGACGCCCTGAAAATGCACGCCAGCGACATCCACCTGGGCACCACCGGCAGCGGCCTGGTGATCAAGTACCGCATCGATGGCGTGCTCAACAACATCAGCAAGATCCAGGGCAGCGAGTTCGCCGAACAGGTGATCTCCCGGGTCAAGGTCATGGCCGAACTGGACATCGGCGAAAAACGCGTGCCTCAGGACGGTCGCTTCAAGATCGGCATCAGTGGCCGTCAGATCGATTTCCGGGTGTCGATCATGCCGAGCATCTTCGGCGAAGACGCGGTGCTGCGGGTGCTCGACAAACAGGACCTGGCCGACAAGGTCTGCGGCGTGCAACTGCAAGCCCTGGGCTTTGAAGAGGAAACCCTGCGCCAATTGCGCCGCCTGGCCGCCGAACCCTATGGCATGGTGCTGGTCACCGGCCCCACCGGCAGCGGCAAGACCACCACGCTGTACGCGATGATCACCGAGATCAACCACGGCGTGGACAAGATCATCACCATCGAAGACCCGGTGGAGTATCAACTGCCGGGCGTGCTGCAAATCCCCGTCAACGAGAAAAAAGGCCTGACCTTCGCCCGTGGCCTGCGCTCGATCCTGCGCCACGACCCGGACAAAATCATGGTCGGTGAAATCCGCGACCCGGACACCGCACAGATCGCCGTGCAATCGGCCCTCACCGGGCACCTGGTGTTCACCACCATCCACGCCAACAACGTGTTCGACGTGATCGGCCGTTTCACCCAGATGGAAATCGACCCCTACAGCCTGGTTTCGGCACTCAACGCCGTGCTGGCCCAGCGCCTGATTCGCCTGGTGTGCAGCAGCTGCAGCGCGCCCTACACCCCGGACCAGGAAGAGCTCGAAGCCTCCGGCCTCGATCCACAGCACGTCGGCCATTACCACTTCGTCCATGGCAAGGGCTGCGGCCATTGCCGGGGCACCGGCTACCGCGGTCGTAGCGCCATCGCCGAACTGCTGCACCTGGATGACGAACTGCGGCAGATGATCGTCGAGCGCCAACCGATTTCGAAAATCAAGGCGCACGCCTGCAAACGTGGCTTGCGCCTGCTGCGCGAGTCAGCCCTGGAACTGGTGCAACAAGGCCGGACCACTCTCGAGGAGATCAATCGTGTCACTTTTATCTCGTGAGCGTTATGTCGCCGTGATCGGCGCCAGCGGTGTCGGCCTGGGCCAGCGCCAGGGCAGTCAGACCCTGTGGCTGGGCAGCGTCGGCTTCATCGACGAAGGCTTCCATGCCTGGACCGTGGCCCTGGAAACCCTCGACCGCCTGCTGGGCGAACATGCCCGGGCCGGTTCGGAATTGACCGTCGTGGTCTCCGGCCACTTCAGCCGCTTCTGCCTGGTGCCCTGGAGCGAGCAGATCAGCAGCCCCGACGAACTGCAAGGCTTTGCCCAGTTGTGCTTCGAAGACCTCTACGGCGTCTCGAACCAACCCTGGAATCTGGTGCTGTCGGCCGAGCCCGCCGGGTATGACCGCATCGCCACGGCGCTGCCTCAGGACCTGCTCGATCGCCTGCGCAGTGTGGTCAGCGGTCGTGGCCTGCGCCTGCGCTCGGTACAACCGTACCTGATGGCGGCCTTCAATCACTTCGACAAAAGCTTCGACGCCGGCGACTTCCTGTTTGTGGTCGCCGAACCGGTGCGCAGTGTGTTGCTGGTGGCCCGGGAAGGGCGCTGGACCTCGGTGCGTTCGGTGGGCAGCAACGACAGCGATGCCGCCCTGACTGCGCTGATCGGCCGCGAAAGCCAACTGCTGGCCTCGGCCAGCGAACGGCCACTGAATGTCTACCTGCACGCCCCGGCGCGCATCGAATCGCACCCCGAGGTTCCCGGGGTGCACCTGCGGACCCTCGAAGAGGACCGGACTGGCGTACATGATTGCCTGTACGTCATGTCCCGGGCGGTGGCCTGACATGCGCGCCCTGATGCTCGACTTTCAACCCCGTCGTCGTTCGACCCCGCTGGGCTGGAGCCTGCTGGCCGGTGGTGTAGTGCTGGCGCTGACCTGCACGCTGATCCAGCAGCACCTGAGCGCCGAGGCCGAAGAACAGCAGGGCCACCTGCAGACCACCCAGCGCGTGCTCAGCGGCGACACCGGGATCAAGGTCAATCTGACCCCGGCCGAAACCCGCGAACAGGCGCAGAACCTGGCGGAAATGCGCAAGGTCTCGCAGCAGTTGCGCCGCCCTTGGGAACGTCTGTTCGCGACCCTCGAAGCCATGCCCCGTGACGACATCGCCCTGTTGACCCTGACCCCGGATGCGCGCAAGGGCCAGGTACGGATCAGCGCCGAGGCGAAAGACCTGGACGCCATGCTCGAATTCCACCGGCGTCTGGAAGCCAGCGACGAGCTGTCCGACGTGTCGCTGCTGAGCCACGAAATCGTCGCCAACGTGCCGGAGCAACCGGTGCGCTTCAACCTGTCGGCTAACTGGGAGATCGGCGATGCAAATCCCTAAATTGATCGTGCGCGAATACCTGCAGAGCCTGGGCGTGCCCGGCCTGGCAGGGGCGGCGCTGGTGGTGCTGGCGCTGGCCTACGGTCTGGCCGGTTTGCTGCCGGACTGGCAGTCGCTGCAAAGCCTCAGCCAGCAGACCAGCGAAGCCCGTGAGTACCTGGCCAAGGTCGAAGACGGCACCGTGGTCGCCCCGGTGGTGCCGCAGCGTCAGCTCGACGATTTCCGCAGCAAGTTGCCGTCGCAGCCCCAGGCCACCGTCGCCATCGACAAAATCTACGCCCTGGCCGCCCAGGAACGCATCACCCTGTCGCGCGGCGAGTACTCGCTGGGGGTCGATCCCAAGACCCACCTGGCCCGTTATCAGATCCTGCTGCCGGTGCGTGGCAGCTACCCGCAACTGCGGCGCTTCCTGCACGCCTTGCTCGGCCAGTTGCCGGCGGTGGTGCTGGAGGATGTGGAGTTCCAGCGCAAGAAAATCGCCGACACCGACCTGACCGGCCGGATCCGCATGACCCTTTACCTGTCGAGGTCATGATGAACAACAAAAAAGCAGTGGGTTGGGTGGCGTTCCTCGGCGTGGCCGCGGCGCTCACCTGGTTGCCCGAATACTTCAAGCAGGCTGACGACGGCGAGGTTGACGCGGTCGCGGTGACCGCACCGGCCAAGGCCAGCGCTAAAGGCCAGTTGCCGGCGGCCAAGGCCTCTGCAGCACCTGTGGCGATCAAGGACCTGAGCCCGGCCGGCGACCTGTTCGCCGCCCACAGCTGGAAAGCGGCGCCAACGCTGGCCAGCGTCACCGAACAACCGGTCAACGTCGCCCAGGTGGTACAGACCCCGACTGTACCGCCCATGCCTTTCCAGTTCATCGGTCGCATGGATGACCGTACCGATCTGCAGGTGTTCCTGCAGAACGGCGAGAAGATCTACGTCGTGCGCAAAGGGGATGTGATCGACGAAACATGGAAGATCGAGCGGATTTCCGACATGGAATTGAGCCTGGTCTATCTGCCTCTGCATTTGTCCCAGACCTTGTCTGTAGGGAGCGCACAATGAACACATTTCGTTTGCTGATGAGTATTGGCTTGTGCGCGGGGCTGGCCGCGTGCAGTACGGCACAGGTGGCCAGGGAAGAGGGCGCCGACCTGATGGAATCGGGGCAATACGAAGCCGGCCTGGCGCGGATCCAGGAAGGCCTGCGGGAAAACCCTCGGGACACCGAACTGCACCTGGCGCTGACCAGTGGCCGCGCCCGCGCCGTCACTGCGCTGTTGAGCCAGGCCGACATGGCCCGTGCCCAGCGTGACTTTGCCACGGCCCGCCTGACCTACGGCCGGGTGCTGAACATCGAGCCGAACAACCGTCGGGCCCAGGACGCCATGAGTCAGCTCGACCATATGCGCAGCCTCGATGAAAAACTCGAACTGGCCCGGGGTGACCTGCGTCGCGGCGACATCTACGCCGCCGATCGTCAGGTCAAACAGATCCTCGAACTGGACCCCAACAACGAAGGCGCCCTGGAGCTGCAAGGCAATGTGCGCCTGGTGCAGAGCCGCAACGTGATTCCCTATCCGCAGCTGCGCACCCGCCTGGACAAACCGGTGACCCTGGAATTTCGCGACGCCAACCTCAAGACCATCTTCGAGGTGCTGTCGCAAGTGGCCGGCCTGAACTTCATCTTCGACAAAGACCTGCGCCCGGACATGAAAGCGACCATCTTCGTGCGCGATGTGCGCATCGAAGACGCTGTGGAACTGCTGCTGCAACAGAACCAGCTGCACCAGAAAGTGGTGAACGAAAACACCTTGCTGATCTACCCGGACTCGCCGCAAAAGCTCAAGGATTATCAGGAGCTGGTGATGCGCACCTTTTACCTGACCAGCATCGATGCCAACACCGCCCTGAACATGGTCAAGACCATGCTCAAGACCCGCGATGTGTTCGTCGATGAACGCCTCAACACCCTGACCATGCGCGATACCGGCGACGCTATCCGCATGGCGGAAAAGCTCCTGCAATCGCAAGACCAGTCCAACCCCGAAGTGGTGCTGGAAGTGGAAGTGATGGAAGTCGCCACCCAGCGCATCCTCGACCTTGGCCTGCAATGGCCGAGCACCTTCGGTGTGGTCAACAGCGACGGCTCGGCGGTGAGCCTGCTCGATCAGCTCAAGGGCATCAACTCCAGCCGGATCACCATCTCGCCGTCGCCCCAGGCCAAGATCAACGCCCAGGACAACGACATCAACACCCTGGCAAGCCCGGTGATCCGCGTCAGCAACCGCGAACAGGCGCGCATCCACATCGGTCAGCGCGTGCCGATCATCAGCGCCACTTCGGTGCCGTCGACCCAGGGACCGGTGATCACCGAAAGCGTGACTTACCTGGACGTCGGTCTGAAACTGGAAGTGCAGCCCACCGTGCACCTGAACAACGAAGTGGCGATCAAGATCGCCCTGGAAGTGAGTAACGCCACACCGCTGGAACCGACCCGTCAGGGCACGATCCCGGTGCAGGTCGATACCCGCAACGCCCAGACCACCCTGCGCCTGCATGACGGCGAAACCCAGATCCTTGCCGGCCTGATGCGCAACGACCACGGCGCCACCGGCAACAAGATCCCCGGGCTTGGCGATATACCGGGCCTGGGCCGGCTGTTCGGCAGCAACAAGGACACCGTCGGCAAATCCGAACTGGTGCTGTCGATCACCCCACGGGTCGTGCGCAACCTGCCGTACCAGAGCCCGTCGGACATGGAGTTCAGCACCGGTACCGAAACCAGCATGCACATTCAGGCGCCGAACCGTGAGCTGCAATCGTCGGTACAGCCACAGCGCCTGGATCGGCCGATCGCCAACAACGCCAACGTCGAAATCAGCGTCGGGAAGCCTTGATCATGAACGCCTCGCAACGCGGTTTCACCCTGATCGAAGTCGTGGTGACCCTGGCCCTGATCGGCCTGCTGGCCGGCATGGCCGCGCCGCTGACCGAGACCGTGGTGCGTCGGGGCAAGGAGCAGGACCTGCGTACCGCGTTGTACCAGATCCGCGACGCCATCGACGCCTACAAGCGTGCCTTTGACGCCGGGTATATCGAAAAGACGCTCGACAGCAGCGGCTACCCGCCGAACCTCAAAGTGCTGGTCGATGGCGTGCGTGACGTGCGCAGTGCCAAGGGAGCCAAGTTTTACTTCCTGCGGCGTATTCCCCATGACCCGCTGGCGACCGCCAAGCGTGACGACGACGGCGGCTGGGGCCTGCGCAGTTATGACAGTTCGGCTGAAAACCCACGGGATGGCGAGGACGTCTTCGACGTTTACTCCAAGGCCCGGGGCAGGGGCCTCAACGGCATCGCGTACCGGGAGTGGTGAGCTTATGCGCCGGCAAAAGGGTTTTACCCTACTGGAACTGATGGTGGTCATGGCAATCATCGCAACCCTGATGACCATTGCCTTGCCACGCTATTTCAACAGCCTGGAGGCCTCCAAGGAGACCACCCTGCGCCAGAGCCTGTCGTCGATGCGCGAAGCGCTGGACCATTACTACGGCGACACCGGGCGCTATCCCGATTCCCTCGATCAATTGGTGGAACTGCGCTACCTGCGCAACGCGCCGATGGACCCGATTGCCGAACGCAAGGACACCTGGGTCCTGGTGGCGCCGCCTGAAGGTGTCGCCGGTGGCGTGTCCGATATCAAGAGTGGTGCCACAGGGAGGGCGCGTGATGGCAGCCTCTATTCCGAGTGGTAAGCCGGCATCGCAAGGCGGTTTCACCTACCTGGGTGTACTGCTGCTGATCATGGTGATGGGCATGGGCCTGGCCAGTGCAGGCGAGTTGTGGGCCACCGCTGCGCGCCGTGACCGCGAGCGCCAGTTGCTGTGGGTCGGCACCCAGTACGCCCAGGCACTGCGCAGCTACTACCGCAGCTCGCCCGGCCTGGCCCAGTACCCCAAGGACCTCGCCGACCTGTTGCAGGACGAGCGTTTTCCCAACCCCAAACATCATCTGCGTCAGCTGTACCCGGACCCGATGGGGGGTGGCGACTGGTTCCTGATGCGCGGCTTCGACGGCCGCATCACCGGCATCGCCAGTGCTTCGACGGACAAGCCGCTCAAACAGGTGGACTTCCCGGCGCAATGGTCGGATTTCAACGGCATGGCCAGCTACAAGGACTGGCAATTCGTCGCCGAGAAAGCCTTCACCGATGGCGCCACCGGGCCGGTCAAGGCCCAGTCCAATGCACCCCAGGCGCTGCAGCCATGAACCGCTTCTGCCTGGCGCTGATCCTGGTGTTGAGCACCTCCGTAGCCTCGGCCGGCGAAGAGGACGAGATGCTCGGCTTCATCATCGACGACACGATTTCGCACATCGGCCACGATTTTTACTACTCGTTCAGTGAACGACTGCGGGCCACCAGCCCGATGGATTTCAACCTGGTGGTACGCGAACGGCCATCGGCTCGCTGGGGCAGCCTGGTGACAGTGGAATTTCAACAACGCCTGGTTTATCGGCGCTTCCTGCCGCCGAACACCGTGGAACTCAAGGACGAGGCTTATGACGCCGCCGACTGGGTACGCGGGCAGGTTGTCCAGCGCAAGCTGGAGGCCTTGTTGCAGGACACCACGGACCTTGAGAGGGACGAATTATGAAAACGAAAACGCTCTTGCAGTGCAGCGGTTTGTGCTTGCTGGGCCTTGGCGGATGCGCGCTGGTCCAGGCCACGGAACTGGTGTACACGCCCGTCAACCCCTCGTTCGGCGGCAACCCGTTGAACGGCACCTGGCTGCTCAACAACGCCCAGGCGCAGAACGACTATGACGATCCGGACCTCAAGGACCGCGCCACCGTGGCCGGAACCTCGGCCCTGGACCGCTTCAGTGCGCAGTTGCAGTCGCGGTTGCTGGGGCAATTGCTGGACAACATTTCCACCGGCAACACCGGGAGCCTGTCCACCGACGCGTTCATCGTCAACGTGGTCGACGACTCGGGGCAGTTGACGATTGAAGTGACCGACCGGGCCACCGGCGAGCTTTCGGAAATCAAGGTCAATGGTCTGAATTGATTCGATTCGGGTCATGGGGAGTTAAGGACATGAAAAAAATAATCGCGCTAGGGCTGATGTTGGCGGCATTACAAGGGTGCAGTCTGCAAGAGCCAATGCCGGCCGAGCAGGACAGCAAAACACCGACCCTGACCCCCAGGGCCTCGACCTATTACGACCTGATCAACATGCCACGGCCCAAGGGCCGGTTGATGGCAGTGGTGTACGGTTTCCGCGACCAGACCGGCCAGTACAAACCGACCCCGGCCAGCTCGTTCTCCACCAGCGTCACCCAGGGCGCGGCGAGCATGCTGATGGACGCCATGCAGGCCAGCGGCTGGTTCGTGGTGCTCGAACGCGAAGGCCTGCAGAACCTGCTGACCGAACGCAAGATCATCCGCGCCTCACAGAAAAAGCCCAACACCCCGGTGAACATCCAGGCCGAACTGCCACCGCTGCAGGCAGCCAACATGATGCTCGAAGGCGGCATCATCGCCTACGACACCAACGTGCGCAGCGGCGGGGAAGGGGCACGCTACCTGGGCATCGACATCTCCCGCGAGTACCGCGTGGACCAGGTCACCGTGAACCTGCGGGCTGTGGACGTACGCAGCGGCCAAGTGCTGGCCAACGTCATGACCAGCAAGACCATCTACTCCGTGGCCCGCAGCGCCGGCGTGTTCAAGTTCATCGAATTCAAGAAGTTGCTGGAGGCCGAAGTCGGCTACACCACCAACGAACCGGCGCAACTGTGCGTACTGTCGGCGATCGAAGCGGCGGTGGGGCACCTGCTGGCCCAGGGGATCGAGCGGCGTCTGTGGCAAGTGGCCGGCGATAAGTCCGAGGCAGTGCAGAATGAAACCCTGGATCGGTACCTGACCCAGAACAAGGTGGTGCCGGAGGAAGAGTGAACCGAGGCGGCCCTCGGGCCGGCCTGGCTCTCGCGGATGTACCCGAATGTTTTGTGGGAGCTCTAGCCTGCCAGCGAAGGCGGCCTGACAGCCGACCAGTCTCTCGCGGATGTCCCCGAATCCCCTGTGGGAGCTGGCCTGCCAGCGATGGCGGCCTGACAGCCGACGACTCTCTCTCGGATGTACCCGAATCTCCTGTGGGAGCGGGCTTGCTCGCGAAGGCGACCTGACAGCCGACCACTCTCTCTCGGATGTACCCGAATCACCTGTGGGAGCGGGCTTGCTCGCGAAGGCGGCCTGACAGCCGACCTGGCTCTGGCTGACGGGTACCTATCCATTTCTTCGGTAACGGCTGCTTATGGTTTCGCCCTGACGGCGACTCACTTTTTTTTCAAACGCCAAAAAAAAGTAAGCAAAAAAAGGCTCGCCCCAAGCGTCCGGCCCCTCGCTAAGGCTCGGCGTCCCTTCGCTGGGCATTCATCCGGGGGCATTGCCCTCCGGTTTGCTTCGCTGCACCTACATGCAATGTGTTCGACTGCGTCGAACGGCGCTGCGCGCCAATCCCCGGATAAACGCCTCCACTCAGCCTGCCGAAGGGGCGGGTGGATCAAGATCAAGAGCAGGCGAGCTAACGCTCGGCC
>NZ_LYVP01000079.1 GCF_001984065.1 Pseudomonas sp. KK4 | reverse complement strand
CGGCGCGTTCCAGCACATCGGTGGTGGGGTTGGGCTCGACCCCGGCAAACACTTCATAGGCAATGTCGCTGTCGGTCAGCGACGCAAAAAAGGGCTGCATCACACCCGTGGCCATCAGGCCTTCGTCGGTGACCACCAGCAGTTTTTTGCGCACATGGGGCTTGAGCAATGCACCGGCCTGACGCACCAGGCCGTTGCCGCTTTTCAACGTGGTGGGGAAGTAAAACTGGAACGGGTTCATGGGTGTCTCCGCTTGTGGTTCTTGTTCGTGGGGAAACAGTAATGAGCGCCGTTCGAGGCCGATAATGAAAAGGTCTGACCCGGTGATCACCCTTTGTCATCCCCGGGTGTGGGCCGCAGCGGTGGTAACGTGGGCGTTTTCAACGGTCAGGAGCATCGTCATGGATTTGGGTATTTCGGGGCGCTGGGCGATTGTCTGCGCGGCCAGCAAGGGCTTGGGCCTGGCCTGTGCGCGGGCCTTGGCGAAGGAGGGCGTGAACCTGGTGATCAATGCCCGGGGTGATGAGGCGTTGCAGCTCGCCGACGGGGAACTGCGGCAACTGGGCGTCGAGGTGCGCACCGTGGCCGGGGACATCAGCGACGCGGCGGTGCGCGCCCGGGTGCTGGCGGCCTGCCCGCAGGTGGACATCCTGGTGAACAATGCCGGCGGGCCGCCGCCCGGTGACTTCCGCGACTGGCAGCGCGAGGACTGGCTCAAAGCGCTGGACGCCAACATGCTCACCCCGATCGAACTGATCAAGGCCTGCGTCGATGGCATGGCCGAGCGCGGTTTCGGGCGCATCGTCAACATCACCTCGGGTGCGGTGAAGGCACCGATCGATGTGCTCGGCCTGTCCAACGGCGCCCGCAGCGGCCTCACCGGTTTCATCGCCGGGCTGGCGCGCCAGGCGCGATTGGCGGGGAACAATGTCACGATCAACAACCTGCTGCCAGGGCCGTTCGAGACCGAGCGTTTGCACAAGACCCTGGATGCCGCCGCCCAAGCCAGCGGCAACAGCGTTGAACGTGTCGCCGAGCAGCGGCGCAAGAATGTGCCGGCCCAGCGCTTTGGCCAGCCGGATGAATTCGGGGCGTACTGCGCGTTTATCTGCGGGGCTCAGTCGGGATTTCTGACCGGACAGAACCTGCTGCTCGATGGGGGCAGTTACCCCGGAACCTTCTGAGGGCCTGCTGTCTTTTGTGACGAGGCTGTTGTGAAGAGGCTGTTGTGAAGAGGCCATTGTGACGAGGCTTTTGTGGCGAGCGAGCTTGCTCGCGCCGGGCTGCGCAGCGGCCCCCAAAAAACATGGCAGCCACAGCTATTGTGTGAGTGCCGCGCACTCAAGCGGGAGCAAGCTCCCTCGCCACAGGTTTGTCGCTCATCCATCGGGGGATGACTGTCAGTGATCCCCCAAGCAGATCCCATCATTATTCAGTACCCCGGGCCGTGATTAGAGTGGGGGCGCTTGTCTCCACAACAATAAGAGCGCCCCCCCATGAATAATCCGAGTGCCGAAAGCCTGGCGTTGCCAGCCGTAGCCGCAACCGAACGTGCCACGACCGTCCGTTGGCGCATCTTCCTCATCATGTTGATACTGACCGCCATCAACTACATCGACCGAGCCTCGCTGTCGGTGGCCTTGCCGCTCATTTCCAGTGAATTCCAGATCCCGCCGGCCCTTGAAGGGTTGATGCTCAGCGCGTTTTTCTGGTCCTACGCGTTGATGCAGATCCCCGGCGGCATGCTGCTCGATCGCTTCCAGACCCGCCGAGTGATCGTGGTGGCCACCGTCGCCTGGGGCGCGTTCCAGGCCTTGGCGGCCGGGGCGCATAACTGGATCACCCTGCTGATCACCCGCATGGGCCTGGGCGTTGCCGAATCGCCGATCATGCCGGCCGGGGCCAAGCTCAACGGTGCCTGGCTGACGCCCAACGAACGTGGGCGCGGTGCGGTGCTGGTCGACGGTGGCGCCCCATTGGGCAGTGCTTTCGGCGCGATCATCATCGCCGGGCTGATCGGCTGGTTCGACTCCTGGCGCATCGCGTTCGTGATCGCCGGCGTCGGCACCATGCTCGCCGGTGTGCTGGCCTGGAGGTACATCCGCAATCATCCCAGTGAGCATCCCGGGGTCAACGCTGCCGAACTGGCGCACATCACCGCAGGCAATGCCACGGTGAGCAAGCCCGGCGCAGTCACCAGCATCCCGTTCAGGGAACTGCTCAAGGACCGTTCCGTCCTGGCGATGTTCGCCGGTTACTGCTGCATCCTCAGCGTGTTCTATGGCCTGCTGACCTGGATGCCGAGCTACCTGCACCAGACCCATGGCCTGAACATCTCGGGCATGGGCGGCGCGACCTTCCTGATCTTCATGTGCGGCTTCGTCGGCGAACTGGTCGGCGGCTACCTGGGGGACAAATGGAAGTCCAGCGGCGCCTCGCCGAACCTGGTGATGCGCAGCATGTTCAGCGGCTCGGCACTGGTGGCGGCGCTGTGCATGTTGGGCACGGCCTACACCGCGGATGCGACCCAGGCGATCGGCCTGCTCTGCGTGGCGATTTTTTTCATACGCTGGTGCGGCATGTACTGGTGCATTCCGTCGATCCTGGGCGGCACCTCGAAGACCGGTGTGCTGGCCGGTACCATGAACTTCTGCGGCAACATGGCCGGGGTGATCGTGCCGATCCTGATCGGCCTGATCGTGCAGTTCACCGGCTCGTATTTCCTGGTGCTGATCTTCTTCGTGGTCATGGCCATGCTGCTGGCGATATTCTCCAGCCTGATCGATTACCGGGAGCGAGGGCTGGTTTGACGTAAGCGTCGATATCGATGGCGTGGTGGTGGATGCCGGCGTGGTCGGGCGACGTTGTCGCCCACCTGTCACCGCACACCTCTTTTAGCAGCTGCCGGGGAATGACCGATAATCCGGGCCCCGCGCCGCCTGGCGCGGTTAGCGCTATCCTTGGGAAATGCGCTCATCGCCATCGGAGACGTCTGATGATCAACGTACGCACCGCCCGCATGCTCGCCGACTACCGGACATGGGCCAATCAGCGTCTGTTCGATAACCTGGCGCAATTGCCGCCGGGGGAAATCGACAAACAGCGCGCCGGGATCTTCGGCAACATGATCGGCACGCTGAACCACATTTACGTGGTGGACTGCATCTGGCAGGCGCACCTCGAAGGCCGGGGACACGGCTTCAAGACCTCCCATGATCTGGTTCATGCCGCGCTGCCAGAGCTGCGCCGGGCGCAACAGGATGTTGATCACTGGTACGTCGACTGGACGGCCAGGCAGACCGATGCCTCGCTGGACAAACCGGTGCGCTTCACCTTCGTGTCCGGGGAAAGCGGCACCATGAGCGCCGGCGCGATGCTGATGCACGTGGTCAACCACGCCAGCTATCACCGGGGCTGGGTGATCCAGATGTACTTCGAGATCCCGGCCATGCCGCCCATGACCGACCTGCCGATCTACCTGCGCGAAACCGACCCGAACTTCAACTCGCTCAATGCCCCGGCAGTGGAGCCGACATGTGCTGGGCAATTCGCGAGCGCAACCAACGTTCTGCCGGATCGTTATCGTTGACGCCGTTCCAGACCATGGACAGTTCCGACAGGTTGATGTCGAACGGCGGGTCGTCGGCGCGCAATTGACTGCTGCCTTCGATCAGCGCGCAGGCCGCGTAATCCGGCACCGAGGCCAGCATGTCGGTGCCCGCCAGCAAAGCCCGCAGACCCGCGAACTGCGGCACTGCCAGTACCACGCGACGGGAGCGACCGATGCGCGCCAGGTCGTTGTCGATGGCGCCACTCAAATCCCCGGAAAACGACACCAGCGCATGGGGGCGCTCGCAGAATTCGTCCAGGGTCAGCGGGCCCGGACGATCATCGCCTCGCAACACCTTGACGCTCAGGTCCCGCAGTTTCTTGCGCTTGGCATTGGCCGGCAATTCGGTGGTGTAACTGATACCCACGGAAATCTCGCCGCTGGCGAGCATCGAGGGCATCAACAGGAAATTCACCCGCCGCACCACCACCACAACGTTCTGCGCCTCTTCGCGGATCTGCTTGAGCAGGGGCGGGAACAGGCCGAACTCGGCGTCATCGGACAAGCCGATGCGGAACACGTCACGGCTGATGGACGGGTCGAAATCCTTGGCCCGGCTGACCGCACCGGAAATGGTATCCATCGCCGGCTGCAACTCCTTGAGAATCACCAGCGCCCGCTGGGTCGGCTCCAGCACCCGACCGTTGCGCACCAGCAACGGGTCATCGAACAAATCCCGCAACCGCGCCAGCGCCGCACTGACCGCCGGCTGCCCGAGGAACAACTTCTCCCCGGCGCGGGTCAGGTTCTTCTCGAACATCAGCGTTTCGAAAATCACCAACAGGTTCATGTCCACGCGGCGCAGGTCGTTGCGGTTCATGGGGCGAGCCTCGGGTCTTGGAATCTTTTCAGTAAAGCACCAAACGTTGTGCAGAGATGGAAGGCCGGGGCGCTATCTGCGGATGCCGCAGACGCGGGGGCGGTCGTTGCGTTGATCGAATGGACATGAAAAAACACCGACCTTGCGCCTACGCATCCGCGCGCTTGGACCACGTAATTGCGACAAGCCCGCACACTGCAAAGGCCATCCCCACCAGCGCCAATCCCTGCCAGCCGTAATACCCGGCGGCACTGGAGCCCAGCGCCGAGCCCAACGCCCCACCCGTGAAGTAGGTGACCATGAACACCGTGTTGAGGCGGCTCACCGCTTCCGGCGCCAGGGACAGGATGCGCGCCTGGTTGGCCAGCTGATTGGCGCGGTTGCCGATGTCCAGCGCCGTGGCGCAGATGAGGATCAGCCACCACAAACCCAAGGCGCCGCCCAGGTACAAGGCCACGAAAGCCAGCAATACCGCGCCGGTGCCCAGGTAGCTGAGCTTGATGCCGTACTGCTGGGTGAGGCGGCCGAGCGAGGAGGCGGCGACGATGCCGACGATCGCCGAGAGCCCGAACAGGCCCGCCTGGCCGCTGGAGTACTGGTAGGGCTCCAGTGCCAGCAATGAGGCCATCGCCCCCCAGAACACGTTCAATGCGCCGAAGGTCAGGGCACCGGTCAATGAGGAGCGGCGCAGGGTCGGGTGATCGCGCACCAGTTTCCACAGCGATTTCATCAGTTCGAAATAGGGCAGCGCGCTCGATGGCGCGGTCGCTGGCATACGCGTCAGGATCGCCGCGAACAGCAGCAGGTCCATGGCGGCTGCGGCGAAAAACATGCCGCGCCAACCAACCCAGGTACTGACTGCACCGCTCAACGCCCGCGCCAGCAAACCGCCGGCTGACAGGCCGCTGACCATCATTCCCAGTACGCTGCCGCGCTGGGCCGGGTGGGCGAGGGCGGTGGCGGCGGGAATGATGATTTGCGCACTGATTGCCGACAGGCCCAGCACCACGCTGGCCAACAGCAGCAGCGAATAGCTCGATGCGGTGGCGGAGGCGAGCAGGCTGAGGAAATTCAGGCTCAACATGCCGAGGATCAACGTGCGTCGGATGATCCGGTCACCCAGCGGCACAAACAGCAACAGACCCAACGCGTAGCCGATCTGGGTCAGCATGGCGATCTGGCCGACGTGGGCGCCGGAGATGCTGAACGTGGCGCCAATCAACGGCAGCATGGTCTGGTTGTAATAGATGGTGGCGACTGAAAAGCCGCAACAAATGGCCAGTGTCAGCGCAAGGCTGACAGGCAACCCGGTTTTGCTGTCGGGCATCGGAAGTTTCCCCAGGGCATGACGAACGAGTGGCTCGTTTTACCGGGCCAACGTTAACAGGGTCAAAGCACAAAACCGCAGATCCGCTCGAGTAAATCTCATCGGTCGTCATCGGTCGGCGCCTCGCAGGCCCTTGCGATATCCAGACTACGCTTTGGCAGGCATTCGATTTGAGCCGGCCAGGCAAGCACGCGGGTGGCAGTAGTTCATCTTGTAAGACCTTCGGGGACTCAAGTGCTGCCAATCATGTCTTGGACGGTCAGGTCGTCACACTCTAGGATCTGCTCAACGGTCAGCCAATGACTTTTGAGCCTGACGGTTTCTGAACGTGCGCCGTTGTCCGATCGACAGATCGCAGCCATCGGCAGCCCTTACATTAAAGGCGGTGCAGTATGAAGATTGATTTGACTGGAAAACTGGCGATTGTCAGTGGCAGCACGGCCGGTATTGGCCTGGGCATCAGCAAGGCACTGGCCGAGTCCGGCGCCACGGTGGTGGTGATTGGTCGCGAGACGGCCAAGGTGGAGCAGGCGCTGGCGAGCATTCGTCAGCAGGTGCCCGGCGCTCAGCTGCGTGGGCTGACGGCAGACCTGGGGACCGCCGAAGGCGCCGAAAAATTGTTCGCCGCCGAGCCCCGTGCCGACATCCTGGTGAACAACCTGGGTATCTTCAACGACGTGGATTTTTTCGACACGCCGGACAGCGAGTGGACGCGCTTCTATGAGGTCAACGTGATTTCCGGCGTGCGCCTGTCGCGGCATTACGTGCCGGACATGGTCAAGCAGGGCTGGGGCCGGGTTATTTTCCTGTCCTCGGAATCCGGCATCGCGATCCCGGCCGACATGCTCAACTACGGCGTGACCAAAAGCGCCAACCTCGCCGTGTCCCACGGCCTGGCCAAGCGCCTGGCGGGCACCGGGGTCACGGTCAACTCAATCCTTCCCGGCCCGACCCTGACCGACGGCCTGGAACAGATGCTCAAGGACGCCACCGCGCAATCGGGGCGCAGCCTTCGCGAGGAAGCCGACGCCTTCGTGCGCAAGGCCCGGCCGACCTCGATCATCCAACGGGTGGCGGATGTCGAGGAAGTGGCGAACCTGGTGGCCTACATCGCCTCACCGCTGTCTTCGGCCACCACCGGTGCCGCGCTGCGGGTCGACGGCGGCGTGGTCGACAGCCTGGCAATCTGAATTTATTGATCTGGAGAGTATGCATTCATGGCAACAACCTCAGCATTCATCGACATCCCGGCTTCGGCCGATCAGGTCTGGCAATTGATCGGTGGCTTCAATTCGTTGCCGGACTGGCTGCCGTTCATTCCCAAGAGCGAACTGAGTGAAGGCGGCCGGGTGCGCAGCCTGCAGACGGCGGATGGCGCGGTGGTGATCGAACGGCTGCAAGCGTTCGATGACGCGGCGAAGACCTACAGCTACTCGATTTTGCAGGCACCGTTTCCGGCCACGTCGTATCTGGCCACGATCAAGGTTGAGGCCCAGGGGCAGGGCGCGCGGGTGACCTGGTCCGGCCGGTTCGAGCCGGTGGGAGTGAGCGAGGAGGAAGTGGTGGCGCTGTTCACCGGGATTTATCAGGGTGGGCTGGAGGCGTTGCGCGCCAATTACCCGACCTGACAGACACCCTGTATTGCTGTGGGAGCGGGCTTGCTCGCGAATGTGGACGTGCAGTCGACCATGATGTCGCCTGACAGGACGCTTTCGCGAGCAAGCCCGCTCCCACAGGGGATCTACATAGGTATTGCGATGGGTTTCAGGTCTGGGGGATCAGGCTCTGTTCGCAATCGAGCACCAGCTTGGCACCGCCCAATTCGCTCGTTCCCACTTCCAGCTTGAACCCGTGCAGGCTGACAATCGCCGCGACGATCGACAGCCCGAGGCCGAAGCCGCTTTTCAGGTTGCCCGCCTCGGCACGGTAGAACCGCTGGAACACCGCCACCCGTTCCGCCTCGGGAATGCCGGGGCCGGAGTCGAGAACTTCGAGGCGGGTGTGCCCGTTTTCATTGAGCCCGCGCAAAATCACCCGGCCGCCCGGCGGGGTGAATTTGATCGAATTGCTCAGCAGGTTCGCCACCGCTTCGAACAGCAGTGCCCGGTCGCCATTGAGCGAGGGGAGGGTCGCCGGCACTTGCAGTTCGAACGTCAGGCCATCGTCTTCGGCCAGGGGCAGGTAAAACTCGTGCAGTTCCTGGAGCAACGGCACCGGGTCCAGTTGCACGAAGCCGGAACGGCGCTGGCGGTCCTCCAGTTCTGAAATTCTGAGCAGCCCGCGAAACCGCGCCATCAGGGTGTCGGCCTCGGCCAGCACCAGGTCCAGTTGCGCCGCCTGCGCCGAACCTTCGCCCGCCTGTTGCTGCATGCGATACAGCTGCGCGCGCAAGCGGGTCAGCGGCGTGCGCAAGTCATGGGCGATGTTGTCGCACACGCCCTTGACCTCGTGCATCAGCCGTTCGATGCGCTCGAGCATGGCGTTGACGATGGCCGCGAGCATGTCCAGTTCATCGCGGCGATTGGACAGCGGCAAGCGTCGGGTCAGATCGCCGGCGACAATGGCCTCGGCGCTGGCCTGGATCGCACGGATGCGCCGCAGCGGACGGCGACGCAGCAGGTGCCAGCCGACGATGCCCGGCAGGATGGTCAGGGTCACGCCCCAGAACAACGCGTGAAGGATGATCCGCGTCACGGCGAACAGCGAACCGTTGTCCCGCACCAGCACCAGCCAGCGCCCGTCGCGGGTCTGGGTGGCTACCGCATCGCAGCTGTCCAGCGGCAAGGTCGGATCGTCGGAGTCGGCGCAGTCGCTGAGCATGTGGATCTTGCCATCGAGCGGCAGGCCTCTGGGGATGTGGTCCAGGGCACCGTTGAGGTAACGGTAATGGGCATCGAACAGGCCGTAGGCGTCGATGCCGCGAATGTCGAAGGTCATGCTGACGGCGAGGGCGTCCACCAGTTGTTCGCCGGAAAAACGCGAGAACAGATGCTGACGTTGCATCAGCGAGTGCTTGGCCAGGTTGTCCAGGTAGGCGGACACCTCGTAATACATGACCCCCATGAGGATGCCGCTCCAGGCCACGAACAGCGCACTGTAGAGCGCCAGCAGACGGCTGCTGGAAGAACGCCAGCCTTTAGACGGGTTCGGCAATGACATAACCCGAGCCTCGCACGGTTCGAATCAATGGGGCATTGCCAGGTGGGTCGATTTTCTTGCGCAGGCGGCCGATGTGCACGTCGATCAGGTTGGTGCCGGGGTCGAAGTGATAGCCCCACACTTCCTCGAAAATCATCATTCGCGAAAGGATCTGCCCGGTGTTGCGCATCAGGAATTCCAAGAGTTTGTATTCGGTGGGCAGCAGCGTCAGCAGTTCGCCGTTGCGGCTGGCTTCATGACTGATCAGGTTCAGTTCCAGATCCGCCACCCGCAGTGTAGTGGCTTGGGCAGTCCCGGTGTTCTGCCGGCGCAGCAGGACCTCGACCCGGGCCGCCATCTCATCGGTGGCAAAGGGTTTGGTCAGGTAGTCATCGCCGCCGGCGCGCAGGCCGCGCACGCGCTCGTCGACATCGGACAGGGCGCTGATCATCAGGATCGGCGTGGACACACCCATGGTCCGCAGCGTGGTGACGATCGCCAGGCCATCGAGTTCGGGCAGCATGCGGTCGAGGGTGATCAGGTCATAGTTGCCACTGACCGCACGTTCCAGTCCTTCCCGCCCGTTATCGACCCAGTCGACGTCCAGGCCGTGGCTGCTCAGTTCGGCGACGATTTCCCGGGCGGTCACGGCGTCGTCTTCGATGGTCAAGATACGGGTCATGGGGTTGGCCTGATGATCAGTTCATTACGGAATGAAGGCTATTTTGCCAAGAATTGATCGCCGTTTAATAAATTAACTTTCATCTGTTTTAGCTGCTGCAGTGAAGATTGATATCATTGAGCCATAACCTCAACAGGAAGCTGCACTGTGCGCATTTTGACCTGCCGTGGCTGGATGCCGATTTTTCTGCTGTTGCTCTTTAGCGTCAGTCCATCAACGTGGGCGGCCAATACACCTTGTTCAGGGAAAAAGGGGGGAATCGATCGCTGCGACGGCGATTTGTTTCTGTGCAACGACGGCTCCATCAGCGGCTCGAAAAAAAGCTGTTCTGCAATGTTCGGCAACAGCAGCCGGGCTCGGCCGCAATCCTTCATACAGGATACCGATGGTTGCGCTTGTGGCACCGGCTCGTTTTGTACCGGACCACGGGGCGGGGTGTATTGCCTGACGCCTGGTGGCAACAAGAGTTACAAACGCAAATAGCGTTACCGCAATGCAGAAAACCCGCCGAACATAGCGATTCATTGCATATTGCCTGAAAGCAGGAAGTTCAATTTTTATAAGTTATTGATATTCAAGCATTTAATAAGGGGTAGCGACTGGCACGGTGACTGCAATTGTTCAGGCGAAGAGTTGTAACACCATCTTTCTGCCTGGAGCGACACAACAATGAATAGATCCTCTGATGGTTTCTATCCCGCCGCCGTCGATGAGTCGAGCACGCTGTCGGGCGTGTCATGGGGCGCGATCTTTGCCGGGGCCGCGGCCGCGGCAGCCTTGTCGCTGATACTGGTGCTGCTTGGATTCGGCCTTGGGTTTTCGGCGGTTTCGCCTTGGGCCAATGAAGGTATCAGCGCCAAGAGCTTGGGGATCACCACGATTGTCTGGCTGGCGTTCACCCAGATCGTCGCGTCAGGACTGGGTGGGTACATTGCCGGTCGGCTGCGGGTGAAATGGACCGCCATGCACGGCGACGAAGTCTACTTCCGTGACACGGCCCATGGTTTCCTCGCCTGGTGCGTGGCGACCCTGGTGACTGCCACCCTGTTGGCCGGTTCGGTCAGCGGTCTGATCAGTGGTGGGGTGCAGGCCGGTGCGCAGGTTGCCGGTGGCGCTGCCAATGCCATGACCCAAATGGCCGGTCAAGCGGCTGCCAACACCAACAGCGATCAATACGGCTACTACATCGACAGCCTGTTCCGAGACGACCGCCCAGTGGCCGTCAGTGAAGACGCTGCGCGCGGTACCGTGACGCGCATCTTCGTACGCTCGTTGAGTGACGGCAAGCTGTCCGCCGAAGACCGGACCTACCTGGCACAACTGGTCGCTCAGCGCACCAACCTGACCCAGGCCGACGCCGAGCGTCGCGTGGATGAAGTCTATGCCCGCACGCAGAAAGCGGTGAACGACGCCAAGGTGGCCGCACAGCAAGCCGCTGATACTGCCGCCAAAGTCGCTGCCTGGACCACCCTGTGGATGTTCGTTGCCCTGCTGCTGGGTGCGTTCTTTGCCAGCTTCGCCGCCACTTACGGTGGTCGCCGCCGGGACGCCGTGGTGTATCTGGAAACCGACACCTATGTCACTACCACACCTGTTCGCTAACCAAGGAGAATCACCATGCGCTCATTACTGTTGTTTTTTCTCGGCGTGCCGATCCCCATCATCATTCTGATTGCGTTGTTCATGCACTGATTCGACACTGAGGGTTATTCCTCTGCCGCTTCTGCCTTTTGGTAGAAGCGGCTTTTTATTTATTGGGCGGTGGTTTTTGGTCGCCTGTTACGGCCTCTTCGCGAGCAAGCCCGCTCCCACAAGAGGAACGCATTCCAAATGTGGGAGCGGGCTTGCTCGCGAAGAGGGCCGATCGAGCGGTGCAGAACTATCCGTCAATCGGTGTGCTTTTAAACACCGCAAGCCCCTCGGCATATTCAGTAAACGCCGCGATCCGCGGATACTGCGCCACGGACACCTGGTCCGGTATCACCAAATTGGTAAAACTCCACGCCACGGCCAGGGTGATGCCCGCCTGGTCAATCGAGCCATCGGTCTGCAGCGGCTGTTTTTCCAGTTCACGCTCCAGCGCGCCATAGGCCGCTGCCAATTGCCCTCGACCCGCTCGACCCAGGGTTCGAACTGAATGTCTGCCGGCCGCAGGTTGCGCTCATAATAAAGCTGCACCGACTTTTCATTGGCGGCCAATGCCAGGCCGATCAGGCGCAACGAGCGCAGGCGCTGTTCGATATTGCCGGGCATCAGGCTGCGTCCGGGGCCGGCCAGGGCTTCGAGGTAGTCGATGATCAGAGTGGAGTCCATCAGCACTTCGCCGTCATCCAGCACCAGGGTTGGGGCCTTGACCACCGGGTTGATCTGCTGGAACTGCGCGAACGTCCTGAAGACCGACACCGATTCGTGCCCGAGTTCGATGCCCAGGCATCTGGCAGAGATGGCGACCCGTCGTACAAAAGGCGAATCCAGCATGCCGATCAGCTTCATTTAAACGCTCCTTGAGATTGCCGTTTGGCGAGCAACAACCTTAGCCGAGCCTGCGCGCCCTGCAAACGCAGCCGTTTGTCCTCTATATAGCTCCGCTCGATTGAATTTCTTGCTATAAACGCACTCCGATGACCGCCTGGATGCCTGCACTAGCGCATTTTCGAGGCCTTGTCGGACAAATTCGCTGTCTTTTCAGTTGCTGAGGCCTCAACTCGGCCTTAGACTGCCGCCCCTCGTAAATTGAGTGCCGGGTGGCGCTTGGAACAAACGGCGCCTTGCGATGACCTGAAGAGGTCCGTCGAAACGCTCCCTAATTCGCCTTAATGCACGTTTTTTTATAGAGATATCAATGACAAAGGACAAGTTGCTGGCCATGCCGGCGGATGACTACATGAATGCCGAGCAACATGCTTTTTTCTCCGAGCTGTTGCAGAACATGAAAGTCGAAACCCATGAGCGCATCGAACAGAACCGCATCGCCATCGAGAGCCTGGACACCCCGGCCGATCCGGCAGACGCGGCTTCCGTCGAAGAAGAGCGCACCTGGCTGGTAAACGCCATCGATCGCGACCAGCGCATGTTGCCCCAGTTGGAACAAGCCCTGGAGCGGATCAAAGAAGACAGCTTTGGCTGGTGCGACGACAGCGGCGAGCCTATTGGCCTCAAACGCCTGCTGATCAGCCCGACCACCAAGTACTGCATCGAAGCTCAAGAGCGTCACGAGCAGATCGACAAGCACCAGCGCCAGGCCTGATTTCGCAGCACCGCGCATCGCGGGCAAGCCTTGCTCCACCTGCATCGGTAGGAGCAAGGCTTGCCCGCGATGCTTTTTGTCGTCTTTAGAAAACACCGGACACTGGTATTGATCTGCTGCAACGCCCACGACTAAAGCCCCATGGATAATGGCTTTCTAGTGGCGTTTAATGCGAAGACAACAATTAGAAATGTCCGGGGTGACGAAGATGACGAAAGACAGGTCTGTGGCTATGCCTGTGCCGGTGCTGTTGCCGAACAACCGCTGGCTGACACCCACGCTGCAAAGCATTGCCCTGATGCTGTTGCTGTGTGGCATGAGCCTTGGAGGCTGGACTTTGTATGTCGGCCTGCCGGTGGCGGTGCTGATTGTCTGGCTGCCGCGCCTGCGTTCGCGGGCCGCTCCCGAAGCGGAGGCGGTGGATTCCCAGGACGCAATCGCTGCGCTCACCCGTGATCTTTCCTACACCACCAGTCACAACGCGCTGTCAGCCGCCGGCGTTGCTTTTTCTGTCCGGCAACTGGCCGACAAGCTGCAATCGCAGCTCGGCGCCGCGGCGCAAATCGTCAGTAACGCCGAAGTCATGATCACCACCGAACAGGCCACCTCGGCCCTCAGTCGCCAGGCCCTGAGTGCCGCGAGCGAGGCGCACCGCAGTGGCGCGGCCGGGCGTGAGCAATTGATCGAATCAATTGCCCGAATGCATCAGCTCAGTGAGCGGGCCAACAGCAGCCGCCAGTTGATCGAAGCCCTGAGCCTGCGCAGTGACGACATTCAGCGCGTGACCCTGGTGATCCAGTCCATCGCCAGCCAGACCAATCTGCTGGCACTCAATGCGGCGATCGAAGCGGCGCGGGCCGGCGAGCACGGTCGTGGTTTTGCGGTGGTGGCCGATGAGGTTCGTGGCCTGGCTGCACGCACGGCGACCGCCACCGGCGAAGTCGGCGAAATGGTGGCTGACATTCAGCAGCGCACCGCGCAAGTGGTGGAGCAGATCCGCCAGTTGTCCACCGACCTGGACACCGGTGTCCAGCAAGTCGAGCACACCGGGCAGCATCTGGAAAACATTGCCCGCCTGGCGGCCAGCGTCGAAGGCCAGGTCGGCGAGATTGCCCGGGGGGCCGAGACCAATCGCGAACAACTCGATGGCTTGTTCAGTGCCATTGAACAGATGCGCAGCGACCTGTCCGTCAGCGATCAACAGACCCGGCGTCTGGCCGAGGCGGCGGTGCAAATGGAAGGCCAGGCCGAAACCATCAGCGAACGCCTGGCCGAAGTCGGCCTGGACGATTATCACCAGCGCATCTACGACCTGGCCCGGGAGGGCGCGGCGCAGATTGCGGCGCGCTTCGAAGCGGACATCGACGCCGGTCGCGTCAGCCTCGACGATCTGTTCGACCGAAATTATCAGCCGATTGCCAACACCCACCCGGCCAAATACCAGACCCGCTTTGATCGCTACACCGACCAAGTCCTGCCGGGGATCCAGGAGCCCCTGCTGCCGCGCCACGAAGGCCTGGTGTTCGCCATCGCCTGCACCCAGCAGGGTTATGTGCCGACCCACAACAATGTCTTCAGCCAACCGCTGACCGGCGACGTGCAACTCGACACCCTGCAGAACCGCACCAAACGCAAATTCGCCGACCGCACCGGGATTCGTTGTGGCAGCCACCAACAACCGGTATTGCTGCAGACCTACACCCGCGACACCGGAGAGCTGATGCACGACCTGTCGGTGCCGATCATGCTCAAGGGGCGGCATTGGGGTGGGTTGCGGTTGGGGTACAAGCCGCAGAAGCCGCGGTAGCGGGGGCGGGCAGGTGGTCGCCGTTATCGTTGACGATCATCGCGAGCGAGCTCGCTCCTGCAGGAGGGGGTGATGTTCACAAAATCCGATTGTTACCACTTTGGAAAGGAAGATGTACAAAGCCGATATTGTTTCGGCCCTTTCGGACTCATTACCATAGCTACATAGTTAGGTTGCTAACGGAGTTCAAAGAGCAACATGCAAAGCAAAATCGATGTCGCCGTCATGATTGGCAGTGGCGTACCCGCCAGTTTGCGAGCGCTGGGTCAAAGTGTGTGCTGGGTGGTGCTGCTCAACGGAGAACGCCGCGGTACGGCATTTTCCAGTCGCGTGGAAGCGGAGGAATGCAAGGCTGCCTGGATCGCACAGATGCGCGTGGAAACACCCGACAGCCTGCATTGAATTGAAAATCAGTGCACCTGATGCATGCGCAGGTTCAGGTCGTCGACCACCCGCGCCCAGTCAGCGTCTTCACGCAATTGTTCCTTGAGGAAACCTGCCTGTTGCGGCGTCCAGAACTCCGCGTCAATGAGCTTCTTGTCATCAGGCAGCGGTGAATGGCTGGCAATGAAATCGTCGATAGCCTTCTGGGAAGAGTCCAGGCCAAGCTGGTCGAACAAACCTTTCAAGTCGTGGGTCGGTGATTCCATTTTCATCTCCTGGCAGGGTCAATCGGTTCGAGCCCTGAATTACGGCTCCATTAACTCTGAGGGGGCCGTGCTTCAGGAGTTCGAAAGCGATGCTCAAATGCAGACGTGAGCATAGACTGCAAACCTCGATTTCAGGCTTTCAATGCACCGCCATCGACTGCGGCCTTGAGTTCTTTCGCGGACTCCTGGGCGGCGAGCGCGGCGACGTCCGAAGACTTGAACCAGCGGTCTTTCTCGACCTGGTGATAGGTCACGGTTTTCAGGGGGGGCTTGGCGCGCATGACAATCACTGCCTGGAACTCGCCGTCGACCTCTCTGGCTTCGCCCCAAATAAAATATTCGCCGATATCAAATTCCGTCACGTAGCCGCCTTCCCTTGAAAATATATTGTTGTATTCAACGACGCCCTGCGCTGGCCGGGCGTGCTTGCTTGGATCGGCAGTATGGCAGCAGTTGTGGGCCGGCGGCTCAGATAAGTCACCGGCATGACGAAACGCCTGTCAAGTGTGTGCCTCGAGGGAGCGGGCGAGGGCACAGGCTGCGTTATGGTCGGCGCGGAAACCTCTTACATGGCCGGTGGAAATTTCCTTGATATGGAAGAAGGCATTCCCGGCCAGAATCACCTGAAACCGCGGGAAACCGGGGTGAGAGAGCATGAACTCAGGGTGGGGCAACCTTGGCGGATGGGTAATCGCTGTAGTTGCCGAGGGATGAGCAAAGTGTGTCAGTGTGCACATATGAAGTCCTTTTCGTTGTTTTACCGACGTATGTACGTCGGTATGGGTAGTCTCGGTGAGCATGGCTGCTCTAGAATCAACCTCACTGGTGGGGTGAGTGATGTTTATCTAAAGCAATTTCTGGCCAGCGATATGTCAGAAAAGTGCTTTTTTTTGAGAGTTTTTTCCCTGAAGTTGATAGTCCGTATTTTTCTGGCCGCAGTAAGGGTGTTTTCCTTCGACCTTTGACGAACGTCAGGCAAGACGAGGCGAGCGGCGTCCAGTAGTCTGCTCAGGCCTCGGGATGAGTGAGCGTTCTGCTCATTCAGGATGTCGACCCGGGTTTATCTGTTGATCTTCGGCATTGCCGCTTTTTTCGGCTGTGCGCTTTTTTCGCGTGCGGCATCATTTTCAGATGTGGGGATGGTTCCTTGGCAGTAAGTAATCTCGATATGCATGCTTTGTTCGTGCTGGGTGATTTGCGCGCAAAGCTGGTCAAACTGTTTCAGTCGCGTTTTGTTTACATCACTGAGCAGAGTGCCGAAGGCATCTATGTGGCCGAGCTCGATACCGAGTCGGCGCTCGTGGTGGACGACAAGCCGGGGCTTAAACTCAAGGTCGGTGATCATTTCAGCGCTTCGGTGCTGCCCAGCCGCGAAGGCGGCAAGCTGGAAATCAAATTTCGCGAAATCAAACTGACGGTCTATGGCCTGGGCGACTACGCCTTTGTGTCCACCGCGGACGGTGAAGCCATCGTGTTCAAGGAAGGCCACAGCGCCGTGACGGTGTTCGCCGCCCACCAGCAGTTGCAGGAAGGCCTGACCAAGACCCTCAAGGCCGTGACCGCCAAGGCTGCCAAGTGGCGCAAGGGCGAGCTGGTGACGTTCAAGGCCAGCGAGTGAGGCGCGAGCTGATGCCTCTGCAGGACATTTCCGAAAATTGATTCGAACCCCTCGAAAGCAGGAACCTCTACTACAGTCAGTTGACTGAAGTTTCAGAGGCTTGCGGTCTTCTGCCAGGCCATCCTGCTATTGCTGTGAACAGCACGAGGTGCAAAAGCATGAAAGGTATTCGACGGTTGCTGGCCGCTGTACTGGCCACGTTAGCGGTGTCGGTGTCCCCCGTTCCGGTACTGGCCGCCGCCCAGGCGCCGATCCATTTCGCCGACCTGAACTGGGAAAGCGGCAGCCTGATCACTGATATCCTGCGGATCATTGTCGAGAAGGGCTACGGCCTGCCGACCGATACATTGCCGGGCACTACCATCACCCTGGAAACCGCCCTGGCCAACAACGACATCCAGGTGATTGGCGAAGAGTGGGCCGGTCGCAGCCCCGTGTGGGTCAAGGCCGAGGCCGAGGGCAAGGTGGTCAGCCTGGGTGATACGGTCAAGGGCGCCACCGAAGGCTGGTGGGTGCCGGAATACGTGATCAAGGGCGACCCGGCCAAGGGTATCAAACCAATGGCGCCGGACCTGCGCAGTGTCAGCGACCTGCCCAAATACAAGGACGTGTTCAAGGACCCGGAAGCACCGACCAAGGGTCGCTTCCTCAACAGCCCCATCGGCTGGACGTCCGAAGTGGTCAACAAGCAGAAGCTCAAGGCGTACGGCCTGGACGACAGCTTTGTGAACTTTCGCAGCGGGTCCGGGGCGGCGCTGGATGCCGAGATCAGCTCATCGATCCGTCGCGGCAAACCGGTACTGTTTTACTACTGGTCGCCGACGCCGTTGCTCGGTCGCTTCAAACTGATTCAGCTGCAAGAGCCGCCTTTCGACGCCGAAGCCTGGAAGACCCTGACCGACGCGGATAACCCGAACCCGCAGCCCACTCGTTCGCTTCCCTCGAAGCTGTCCATTGGCGTGTCCACGCCGTTCCAGAAGCAGTACCCGCAGATTGCCGAGTTCTTCGCCAAGGTCGATTTCCCCATCGATCCGCTGAACAAGGCGTTGGCTGACATGAGCGAGAAACACACTGCCCCGCGTCAGGCAGCGGAGGCCTTCATGAAGGCGCACCCGGATGTCTGGCAGGCGTGGGTGCCCAAGGATGTGGCGGACAAGGTGGCGGCCGAGTTGAAGTGATGCGGTGAGGCTGCTGCGTGCGAAACGTCTAAGGCCGTCATACGGGGGCAAACTCCGCCGACAGCCAGGTGACGAATACGGCTTGCAGCCAGTGATACTTGCTGCACCGCCGACCGGTCGTGCACTTCAAAAAATGCCGACTAGGATGATTTGACCTCATCCCTTTCAAGGATCTTCAACCATGACCTTTGCGTTGGCTCAATGGCTGGTGACGATATTTGCGGCGATCAGTCTGGTACACCTTTATTGGGCGCTGGGTGGCCAGTGGGCGACGGTGGCTGCCGTACCGCAGGTGCCGGTGGAGGGCAGTGTGCGCTTGAAACCCGCCTTCAAGCCCCGCGGCTGGATCACCCTGCTGGTGGCCGCCGCGCTGCTGATGATCGCGTTGCTGGTGTGTCTGCGGGTCGGCTGGTGGCTGCCGCAGATCGGGCACTGGTCGCTGCAATGGCTGATCAGTGCGATTGCACTCCTGCTGTTCGCCCGGGCGATTGGCGATTCGGAATTGGTGGGGTTTTTCAAGGAAGTCAAAGGCTCCCGGTTCGCGCGGTGGGATACTTGGGTGTATTCGCCGTTATGCGTAGTGCTGGGGGGCGGGTTGTTGGCGGTGGCGTGGGTTTGAAATCAAACCTGTAGGAGCGAGCATGCTCGCGATGGACCCGAGAACACCGCGGGGCATCAGGTACCTAGCGTTATCGTTGACGACCATCGCGAGCATGCTCGCTCCTACAGGGTTGTGGCTGATCAGTAAAAATTTCGACATTAACCACCGCTCTCAGTACGCCGGCTACTCACCTCCGCCGGCACATCATCCCCCGCCATGCGCTTGCGAAACAGCGCCGCCCGGGCCAGCAGCAGGGTCGTCACCGGCACTGTGATCGCCAACAGAATCGGAATCAGCCAGGCATGCAACACCGGCGCCGACTTGAGTGCCGAGAAGTAGATGATCGATGCCAGCGCTACGCACCAGGCGCCCAGGGTCGAGGCCAGGGCCGGCGGGTGCATGCGCTGGAAATAGTCCTTCATGCGCACCAGGCCGATGGCACCGATCAGCGCGAACAGGCTGCTGAGCACCAGCAGGATCGCCACCGGGATTTCCACCCACAAAGACAGTTCAGCGCTCATTCGATCACCTCGCCACGCAGGAGGAATTTCGCCAGGGCAAAGGAGCCGACGAAGCCGAACAGCGCGATCAGCAACGCTGCCTCGAAGTAGGTATCACTGGCGTAGCGAATGCCCAGGGTCAGCATCATCAGCATCGCGACGATGTACAGGTAGTCCAGCGCCAGAACCCGGTCCTGGGCCGACGGCCCCTTGAACAGGCGGATCAGGGTCAGAATCATCGCCACGGAAAACAGGAACAGGCTCAGCACGATCGCATTCGACAGCAGCGCGCTCATTCAAATATCTCCATCAACGGGCGCTCGTAGGTCGCCTTGAAGTGCTCGATGAACGGCGCTTCGTCCTCCAGATCGAAGACGTGCAGCAACAGAATGCTGCGGTCCAGCGCCAGTTCCGACCAGACAGTGCCGGGCACCACGGTGCAGATCATCGACAGGGTCGCCAGGCCGTTGGCGTCGCGCAGGTCCAGGGGCACCTTGATGAAGCGCGAGCGGGGCGGGCGACGGCCGGCGTTCAACACGCTCCAAGCCACCATCAGGTTGGACACCACGACATCGCGACCGACCACCAGGAACAGCCGCAGGATCACCCCCGGGCGGCGAACGCGGATCGGCAGCGGGCGCAACTTGCGCATCATCAGCGGCGCGCAGAAGCCCAGCGCGGCGCCCAGCAGCAGATTGCCGGGGCTTATGGACAGGTTCAGCACCAGCCACAACAACCACAGGGCCAGCGACAGCCACGGTGCGGGAAACAGACGCTTCATGGCTTCACCTCCAGCATTGCGGCCCTGGCTTCGGGGCTCGGTACAACACGGGTGCCGAGCACGGCCATCACGTATTGCTCGGGATTGTTAAAGGCAGTGGCGGCGGCCTGGGTGTAGCGCAGCAACGGTTCAGCCTTGAAGGTCAGGGCAATGCTCAAGCCCAGCAACAGGAAGATCGGTACGCATTCCAGGCGCCGCAGTACCGGCGACGGCCGCTCGGCCGGGGTCCAGAAGCGCTGGATGCCCAGGCGGGAAAAGGCCACCAGCGAGGCCAGCCCGGAGAGAATCAACAAGGCCAACAAGCCCCACGCTGCATTCGAGATCGGCGCGTCATTGCCCAGGCCCAGCGGATTGAGCAGGGCGCTGAGCAGGCCGAGTTTGCCGATGAACCCCGACAGCGGCGGCATGCCAACGATCAGCAGGGTGCAGGCAATGAAGCTCAGGCCGAGGAACGCCATGGTCCAGGGAATCACCTGACCGACCACGGCTTTGAGATTGTCATCGAGGTTGACGCCCTTGGCCGGATGCAACGATTCCAGGGGACGAGGCAGCATCTCCTGTTCATCCTCCAGCGGGATTTCGTTGGCCGAACGCGAGCGCTCGATCAACTCGGCCAACAGGAACAGCGCGCTCAGGGCCAGGGTCGAACTGACCAGATAAAACAGCGCCGCACCGATCAGGTTGGGCTGGGCGAAGCCAATGGCCGACAGCAGAATCCCCGCCGACACCAGAATGCTCAGGCTGGCCATGCGTTCCAGGCGTTGCGCGGCGAGGATCGCCACGGCGGCGCAGACGATGGTCGCCATGCCGCCGTAGATCAGCCAGTGCGCACCAAAGTACGCCGATGCCCCGGCCTGGCCGGAAAACAGCAGGGTCCACAGGCGCAGGAAGGTGTAGACGCCGACCTTGGTCATGATCGCGAACATCGCCGCCACCGGCGCGCTCGCCGAGGAATACGCCGGCACCAGCCAGAAGTTCAGCGGCCACATCCCGGCCTTGGCCAGGAACGCCACCGCGAGAATCCCCGCACCGGCGTGCAGCAGTCCGCGATCGGCTTGCGGTACCAGGGGGATCTTCAACGCCAGGTCGGCCATGTTCAGGGTGCCGGTGACGCCGTAGATCAGCGCCGCGCCGATCAGGAACAGGGTCGAGGCCAAGAGGTTGATCGAGATGTAGTGCAGCCCCGACGACACTCGCGCCCGGCCCGAGCCATGCAGCATCAGGCCATAGGACGCCGCCAGCAGTACCTCGAAGAACACGAACAGGTTGAACAGGTCGGCGGTCAGGAAGGCGCCGTATAACCCCATCAACTGGATCTGGAACAGGGCGTGGAAACTCGAGCCGGCGCTGTCCCAACGGGCCATGGCGAACAGCAGGGCGCTGACGCCAATGATCCCGGTCAGCACCAGCATCAGCGCCGACAGGCGATCGACCACCAGCACCAGGCCGAACGGCACTTGCCAGTTACCCGGCAGGTACACGCCGATTGAACCGGGCACGCCGGTGGTCTGCGTCCAGTGCAGCAGCGTCACTGAGATACCCAGCCCCAGCAGGCTGGAGACCAGGTTGATTTTGGCCTTCAACGGACGGTGCTTTTCGCCAAGCATCAACATGATCGCCGCAGTCAGCAGCGGCAGCAGAATCGGCGCGGCGATCAGGTGCGTCATTGCATTCATTCCTTGGGCTCCCGGCCGTCCACATGGTCGGTGCCGGTCAGGCCCCGGGAGGCCAGCAAGACCACCAGGAACAGCGCGGTCATGGCGAAACTGATGACGATGGCGGTCAGGACCAGCGCTTGCGGCAGCGGGTCGGTGTAGTGCAACAGGTCCTGGGGCACGCCGTCCTTGATGATCGGCTCCTTGCCGATGAACAGGCTGCCCATGCTGAAGATGAACAGGTTGACGCCGTAGGACAACAGGCACAGGCCCATGACCACCTGGAACGTCCTTGGTCGCAGGATCAGCCAGACGCCGGACGCGGCCAGCACACCGATGGCGATTGCAATGACTTCTTCCATCAGACGGCCTCCTTGATGACCACGGGTTTGGGTTGAGCAGCGGTCTTGTGGCCCCGGACCGATTGGTGGGCCAGCGCCGTGAGGATCAGCAGCGTCGAGCCGACCACCACCGCGTACACGCCGATGTCGAAAAACAGCGCGCTGGCGAGGTGAATGTCCCCCAGCAGCGGCACGTCCAGATGCCAGGTGTGGGTGGTCAGGAATGGATAGCCGACGGCCATGGCGCCCAGGCCGGTGAACGTGGCGAACAGCAGGCCCGTGCCCATCCAGCGCAACGGACGCAGGCTCATCTGCGCTTCGACCCACTGCGTGCCGGCGACCATGTACTGCAGGATGAACGCCACCGACATCACCAGCCCCGCGACAAAACCGCCGCCCGGCTGGTTGTGCCCGCGCATGAACAGGTAGACCGAAACCACGAACGCAATCGGCAGCAGCAGGCGCACCAGCACCGCCGGCACCATCATGAAACCCAGGGCGGTGTCGCTGGCGTGACGCGGGTTGACCAGGTCGGTGACCACGTCCGGTGCCAGCAAGCGCTGCTGGGCCGGCAACTGCAGGCTTTCTTTCGGCGGGCGGAAGCGTCGCAGCAGGGCGAACACGGTCAGCGCCACTGCAACCAGCACGGTGATTTCGCCGAGGGTGTCGAAGCCACGGAAGTCCACCAGCATCACGTTGACCACGTTGCTGCCACCGCCCTCGGGCAGGGCGCGGCTCAGATAGAACGAGGAGATGTCGTTGGGGGTCTGCCGGGTCAGCATCGCGTACGACAGCAGCGCCATGCCGCCGCCAACCACGGTCGACAGCAGCAGGTCGCGGATACGGCGGATGCGCGCCTTGCGCAGGGTGCTCGGCAGCGGCGAGACCTCCTCGATCCTTCGCGGCAGCCAGCGCAGGCCCAGCAGGATCAGCACCGTGGTCACCACTTCGACCACCAGTTGCGTCAGGGCCAGGTCCGGCGCCGAGAACCAGACGAAGGTGATGCAGGTCATCAGACCGCAGACGCTGACCATGGTCAGGGCGGCGAGACGGTGGTACTTGGCCTGGTAGGCGGCGCCCAGGGCGCAGGCAATCGCCAGCAACCAAAGGATGACGAACACGATCGAACCGGGAATCTTCGGCCGGTCGCCCCAACTCAGGCTGCTGTGGAGCATCGGTATCAGGCCGGCGAGCACCGCAGCGAGGACCATGAGGAACAATTGGGTTTGCAGGCGACGGGTGCTGATCCGCCGCGCCAGGCGCCGGGCCAGGCGCATCTTGATCGCCAGGGCGCGCTCGAACAGACGCTTGCCGTTGAAGCGGCCAATGAGCGGCGTATGAGCGAAGCGACCGCGCTTGAGCTGGTTGCGCAGCAGCAGGTACAGGACGATGCCGCCGGACATGGCGATCAGGCTCATGATCATCGGCGCGTTCAGCCCATGCCAGATCGCCAGGCTGTATTCAGGCAGGGTACCGCCGACTACCGGCAGCGCTGCTGCAGCCAGCAGGGGGCCGACCACTTGCGCCGGGAAGATTCCCACCACCAGGCAGGTGAACACCAGCAATTCGACCGGGGCGCGCATCCAGCGTGGCGGCTCGTGGGGCGTGTGGGGCAGGTCGGTGGCGGTCGGGCCGAAGAACACGTCGACGGTAAAGCGCAGGGAATAAGCGACGCTGAAAGTGCCGGCGATGGTGGCCACGATCGGCAATGTGGTTTCGATCCAGGCCGTGGCGTTGATGAACACGGTTTCGGCGAAGAACATTTCCTTAGAGAGGAAACCGTTGAGCAGCGGCACGCCGGCCATGGACGCGCTGGCAACCATGGCCAGGGTGGCGGTGAACGGAATCAGTTTGACCAGGCCGCTGAGTTTGCGGATGTCCCGGGTGCCGCTTTCGTGGTCGATGATCCCGGCAGCCATGAACAGCGAGGCCTTGAAGGTGGCATGGTTGAGGATGTGGAACACCGCGGCCACGGCGGCCAGCGGACTGTTCAGGCCGAGCAGCAGGGTGATCAGGCCCAGGTGGCTGATGGTCGAGTAGGCCAGCAGGCCCTTGAGGTCGTTCTGGAACATCGCGCAATAGGCGCCGAGCAACAGGGTGCAGGCCCCGGCGCCGCTGACGATGTAGAACCATTCTTCACTGCCCGACAGCGACGGCCAGAGCCGCGCCAGCAGGAACACCCCGGCCTTGACCATGGTCGCCGAGTGCAGATAGGCCGACACCGGTGTCGGCGCGGCCATGGCGTGGGGCAACCAGAAGTGGAAGGGGAATTGCGCGCTTTTACTGAGGGCGCCGATCAGGATAAGCGGCAGGAGGATGGGGTAGAGGGCATGGGCACGAATCAGATCGCCGGCGGCCAGGACCTTGTCCAGGTCATAGCTGCCGACCACATGGCCGAGCAACATGACCCCTGCCAGCAGGCACAGGCCACCGGCCCCGGTGACCATCAGCGCCATGTAGGCGCCCCGTCGTGCATCGGCGCGGTGGTGCCAGTAGCCGATCAGCAGGAACGAGAAGAGGCTGGTCAGCTCCCAGAAGAATACGATTTGAATGAGGTTGCCGGAGATCACCAGCCCGAGCATGGCGCCCATGAACGCCAGGAAAAAAGCGAAGAAGCGCGGCACCGGGTCATCCGGCGACATGTAATAGCGGGCGTACAGCGACACCAGGGTGCCGATGCCCAGCACCAGCATCGAGAACAGCCAGGCGAAACCGTCCATGCGCAGGACGAAGTTCAGGCCCAGGCTCGGCAGCCACAGGAACTCTTCGCGGATCACACCGCCGTGGGCGATTTGCGGGTACAGGAGGGCGACTTGCACGGTGCCGATCAGGGCAACCAGGCCCGCCAGGAGGGATTCGGTATTACGCGCGTTGTGAGGCAGCACCGCTGCCAGACAGCTGCCCAGGAAAGGCAGAAGCAGTAGAACTATCAGGGACATAGGCTTCTAATCTGCGGAAGTTTGTGAAGCATCATACGTACCAGCTCCCGGATCACCAAACGCCAAGCTGTCGCAGAATCCTACAAGGTAGACGCAAAATTCCTGTTTCACATGGTTTCAGTGGGGGGCTTTTGGTCTTGGCGGCCTCTGGGCTGACCAGGCTTCGGGGTTTGGTACATATCCGTTGCTGCGGTAACGGCCGCTGATGGTTTCGCCCTTGCGGCGAGTCACTTTTGACCGAACGCCTCCAAAGTGCTCGCGATGGCGGTCTCAAGCCTGACGTGATCTTTCAGGTTGACTC
>NZ_LYVP01000078.1 GCF_001984065.1 Pseudomonas sp. KK4 | reverse complement strand
GTCCGGGGTGGTGGCGGGGGTGGCGATCCTGTTGTTCATCCTGTTTCTGTCGCCGCTGATCGAGCGTATTCCGCTGGCGGCGCTGGTGGGGGTGATGTTCGTGGTGTCGCAGCAGACCTTTGCCTGGGCGTCTTTGCGGGTGGTGAACAAGGCGCCGCTCAATGATGTGCTGGTGATTCTGGCGGTGACGGTGATCACGGTGTTTACCGACCTGGCCACGGCAGTGCTGTGCGGGATCATCATCGCTGCGCTGAACTTCGCCTGGCAGCAGGCCCGCGAGCTCTACGCCGACAGTCACCTGGAGGCTGACGGCAGCAAGTTGTACCTGATGCACGGCACGCTGTTCTTTGCCTCGACCACCGCGTTCCTCAACCAGTTCGATCCCGCCAACGACCCGGCGGTGGTAACGGTCGACTGTCGTCACCTGAGCTTCGTCGACTACTCGGCCATCGCTGCCCTCAAGACGTTGCGCGAACGCTATGAAAAGGCCGGCAAGCACCTGCGGGTGTTGCACCTGTCCGAGCGCTGCAAAAAGCTGCTCAAGCGGGCGCGGGTCAATCACGACTGACGACGGCATCGGCGCCCGGCGATGAAAATTCGCCGGTGCCATTTTCATTATTAGCGACACGGCATACCCATCAGCGACACGCCTTACCTCTGCACGAAAATTACTTTCACCTCGTTTGATAATCGCAAGCCGAAATGTTTTAAGAGTTTCACAAAACTTTCGACGTGACCCTCTCGAGGAGTACCGCATGACCCTGTCCTTCGGCTATTGGCTGCTGGTGTATGCCGCCGTTGCCATCATCGCTCTGATCGTGCTGATCGCGCGCTACCGGCTCAATCCGTTCATTGTGATCACCCTGATTTCCATCGGCCTGGCGCTGGTCGCCGGGATGCCGCCGTCCGGGGTGGTCGGCGCCTATGAGGCCGGGGTCGGCAAGACCCTGGGGCATATCGCGCTGGTGGTGGCGCTGGGCACGATGCTCGGCAAGATGATGGCCGAGTCCGGGGGCGCCGAGCAGGTGGCGCGGACCCTGATCGACCGTTTTGGCGAGAAGAACGCCCACTGGGCAATGGTCTGCATCGCCTTCCTGGTGGGGTTGCCGCTGTTCTTCGAAGTCGGTTTCGTGTTGCTGGTGCCGATTGCCTTTACCGTGGCGCGGCGGGTCGGCGTATCGATCCTGATGGTCGGTTTGCCAATGGTCGCCGGGCTCTCGGTGGTGCATGCCCTGGTCCCGCCGCACCCGGCGGCGATGCTCGCGGTGCAGGCCTATCAGGCGTCGGTGGGGCAGACCTTGCTCTACGCAATTGCCATCGGTATTCCCACGGCGATCATCGCCGGCCCCCTGTACGCCAAGTTCATCGTGCCGCGTATCCAGTTGCCGGCGGAAAATCCGCTTGAACGGCAGTTCCTTGAACGCGAGCCCCGCAGCAGCCTGCCAAGTTTCGGCCTCACCATGGCGACCATTCTGCTGCCCGTGGTGCTGATGCTGATCGGCGGCTGGGCCAACCTGATTTCCACGCCGGGCACCGCCCTCAACCAGTTCCTGCTGTTCATCGGCAACTCGGTGATCGCGCTGTTGCTGGCGACCTTGCTCAGCTTCTGGACCTTGGGTATCGCCCAAGGCTTCAACCGCGAGTCGATCCTCAAGTTCACCAACGAATGCCTGGCACCCACCGCCAGCATTACCCTGCTGGTGGGCGCCGGTGGCGGCCTGAACAAGATCCTGGTGGACGCTGGCGTCACCGACCAGATCGTCGGCCTGGCCCACGAATTCCATCTGTCGCCGCTGTTGATGGGCTGGCTGTTCGCCGCGCTGATGCGCATCGCCACCGGCTCGGCTACCGTGGCCATGACCACCGCCTCTGGCGTGGTCGCACCAGTGGCCATCGGCCTGGGTTATCCACACCCGGAATTGCTGGTGCTGGCGACCGGTGCCGGCTCGGTGATCTTTTCCCACGTCAACGACGGCGGCTTCTGGTTGATCAAGGAATACTTCAACATGACCGTGGCCCAGACCTTCAAGACCTGGACCGTGCTCGAGACCCTGATCTCGCTCGTCGCCTTCGGCCTGACCGTTGGCCTTTCCTATCTGATTTAGCCGGAGCCCGCTGCCATGGACATCCTTTACCAGATTCGCGCCCGCCAGGATTCTTTCAGCGCCGGTGAAGGACGCATCGCCCGACTGATGCTCGACGACGTAGGATTTGCCGCGTCCGCCAGCCTCGATGAGCTGGCGCAGCGGGCGGAAGTCAGCACCGCCACCCTGTCGCGTTTCGCCCGCACCGTGGGCTGCCGCGACTTGCGTGACCTGCGCCTGCAACTGGCCCAGGCCAGCGGGGTCGGCAGCCGTTTTCTCGACCCGGCGGGCACACCGGATCAGTCGGCGTTCTACGGCCAGATCGTCGGGGATATCGAGTCGACCCTGCGCCAGCACCTTTCGGGCTTCGACGAGTCGCGTTTTGCCGATGCGGTGAAACTATTGGGCAAGGCGCGGATGATTCACGCCTTCGGCATGGGCGGCTGCTCGACCCTGTGCAGCGATGAGTTGCAGGTGCGTCTGGTGCGCCTCGGCTACCCGATTTCGGTGTGCCACGACGCGGTGATGATGCGCGTGACCGCCGCCAGCCTCAGCGCCGAACAGGTGGTGATTGTTTGCTCCCTGACCGGCATCACCCCGGAGTTGCTGGAGACCGTGGAACTGGCGCGCAACTACGGCGCGCGGATCCTGGCCATCACCCGCGGCGACTCCCCACTGGCGCAACTGGCCGACATCGTCCTGCCGCTGCAAGGCGCCGAAACGTCCTTCATCTACAAACCGACGGCGGCGCGCTACGGCATGCTGCTGGCCATCGATGTGCTTGCCACGGAGCTGGCACTGGCTAATCCTCAAGACAATCAAGAACGTCTGCGGCGGATCAAACTGGCCCTGGACGATTACCGCGGCGGCGACGATCACTTGCCGCTGGGAGACTGACATGCAGTACGACACGCTGATTCGCAACGCCCTGATCATCGACGGCAGCAACCGCCCTGGCTATGCCGCCGACGTGGCGATTCTCAACGGCCGCATCGAGCGCATCGGCGACCTCGGTGACGCCCGCGCCACCGAGGTTGTCGACGCCCAAGGGCATGTGTTGGCGCCCGGTTTCATCGACGTGCACACCCACGATGACACGGTGGTGATCCGCCAGCCGCAGATGCTGCCCAAGCTCAGCCAGGGCGTGACCACTGTGATCGTCGGCAACTGCGGGATCAGCGCGTCGCCGGTGAGCCTGCGGGGTGATCCGCCGGACCCGATGAACCTGCTCGGCACCGCTGCGGCCTTCGTTTATCCGACCTTCAGTGATTACCGCGCCGCGGTCGAAGCGGCCAATACCACGCTGAACGTGGCGGCGCTGGTGGGGCATACGGCGTTGCGCAGCAATCACCTCGATGACCTGTTTCGCACCGCGACAGCGGATGAAATTGCGGCGATGCGCGAACAACTGCGCGAGAGCCTGGAAGCCGGTGCACTGGGCCTGTCCACCGGTCTGGCCTACGCCAGCGCCTTCTCGGCCTCCACCGATGAGGTCATGCAACTGACCGAAGAGCTCACCGCGTTCGGCGCGGTGTACACCACCCACCTGCGCAGTGAATTCGAACCGGTATTGGAAGCCATGGACGAGGCATTCCAGATCGGTCGCCATGCCAAATCGCCGGTGATCATTTCCCACCTCAAATGCGCCGGTGCCGGCAACTGGGGGCGCAGTCCGCAACTGCTGGCGTCCCTGGAGGAGGCGGCGAAAACCCACCCGGTGGGCTGCGATTGTTACCCCTATGCCGCAAGCTCCTCGACCCTGGACCTCAAGCAAGTCACCGACGCCCATCGCATCACCATCACCTGGTCCACGCCGCATCCGGACATGGGCGGGCGCGACCTGATGGACATCGCCGCCGAATGGAACCTGTCGTTGCTCGATGCCGCCCGCCAATTGCAACCGGCCGGCGCGGTGTATTACGGAATGGACGAGACGGACGTGCGGCGGATTCTGGCGCACCCGCTGTCGATGGTCGGCTCCGATGGCTTGCCGGAAGACCCGTTTCCCCATCCGCGCCTGTGGGGTGCATTCCCGCGGGTGCTCGGCCATTTCAGCCGAGACGTGGGCCTGTTCCCGCTGCACACTGCCGTGCACAAGATGACCGGGCTGTCGGCGGCGCGATTCGGGTTGAAAGAACGCGGCGAGATCCGTGAAGGGCATTGGGCGGACCTGGTGTTGTTCGACCCGCTGACCATCCGCGATGTGGCGGATTTCAATGATCCCCAGCGGGCCGCCGAAGGGATCGAAGGGGTGTGGGTCAACGGTGTGTTGAGCTACCGCGATGGCCAGGCCAACGGTCGCAGGGAAGGGCGGTTTCTGGCGCGAGAAGGGGATTTGCGCGACGGGTTTCAGTGCATTTCGGGCAGTGCGTCACAGTGATGGCATATTGAGATTAAAGATTGCCATTACCGCGCCGATTCGCTGACGTCCAGCCCGGCTACACGCCGGGCTCTTTCTGTCTGGGAGCAACTCGATGAGCTTCGGCAAAACCACCCCGATCCTGCGGATCTTCGACGAAAACAAGGCCATCGAATTCTACGTCGACTTCCTTGGATTCAAGATCGACTGGCAGCACCGTTTCGAAGCCGACTTCCCGCTCTACCTGCAAGTCTCCCGTGGCGAATGCGTGCTGCACCTGTCCGAACACCACGGCGATGCCACCCCAGGCTCGGCCCTGCGCATCGAAACCGATGAACTCGAAGCCTTCCAGCAGCAGCTGGTGGCCAAGCAATACAAGTTCTCCCACCCACAGATCCAAGCCATGCCCTGGGGCAGCCAGGACATGACCATCAGCGATCCGTTTGGCAATCGGTTGGTGTTTACCAATGCGATCAGTGTGTGAGGACGCAGGATTGTTGACCGGCTCTTGCTAGTGTCGTCCGATTGAATTGCATCTACCTGTGCGCTGATACGGGTAGTCTCGAGGCGCCTGTTGTACCGCCATCGCGAGCAAGCCCGCTGCCACAGGTTTTGCACAATCCTGTGGGAGCGGGCTTGCTCGCGAATGGGTCCTTCATCCACCGCTGAACGAGCGTCAGACGCGGAAGTGGCTGACCATCATCTGCAACTGATTGCCCAGCCTTGCCAGTTCCACACTCGACGCCGCGGTTTCATCGCTGGCGGCTGCGGTCTGTTCTGACACGTCGCGCACGTTGATGATGCTGCGGCTGATTTCTTCGGCCACGGCGCTTTGCTGCTCGGCGGCGGCAGCGATTTGCTGGTTCATCGACTGGATGTTGGACACGGTGCGGGTGATGCTTTCCAGTGACTCGCCGGCCTTGCGGGTCAGGGCCACGCTGCTGTCGGTGAGCACGCGGCTGTTGTTCATCACCGCCGAGACCTGTTGCGTACCGTTTTGCAGGCCGGCTACCAGCGCTTCGATTTCTTCGGTGGACTTTTGCGTGCGTTGGGCCAGGCCTCGCACTTCGTCGGCCACCACCGCAAAACCACGACCGGCTTCACCGGCCCGGGCCGCTTCGATCGCCGCGTTGAGCGCCAGCAGGTTCGTCTGTTCGGCCACGGACTTGATCACGTCCATGACACTGCCGATCTTGTCGCTTTCCTGTTGCAGCACGTCCATGGCTTCGGTGGAACGCACCACTTCGCTGGCCAGGCGCTCGATCTGGGCGATGGCTTCGTTGACCACCTTGTCACCTTCACGGGCTTCGCCGTCGGCCGCGGCGGCGGCTTGCGAGGCTTGTTCGGCATTGCGTGCGACTTCTTGCACTGTGGCGGTCATCTCATGCATGGCGGTGGCGACCTGATCGGTCTCGACCTTCTGGCTGTTGACCCCGGCGCTGGTCTGCTCGGTCACCGCCGACAATTCTTCGGCAGCGCTGGCGATCTGGGTCACGCCGTCGCGGATGCCGCTGATCAGATCGCGTAGGGTCACGCCCATGCGAGCGATGCCTTGCTGCAACACGCCGAGTTCGTCGCGGCGGGTGACCTTGACGTCGTGGGACAGGTCGCCGCTGGCGATGCGATCGACCACGGCCAGGGTGTCACGCAACGGGCCGGTGATCTGCCGGGTGATCAGCACAGCGGCAATGATCCCCACCAGCAACGCCAGCAAGGTGCTGACCAGTTGCAGGGTGCGCGCCTGCGCGCTTTCGGCATCGCGACGGTCGAGCTGGATCTGGTACAGCTGCTCGCTCAGGGAGACCACAGCGGCGCCCTGGTCGGTCATTTCCTTGCGCGCCTGCACCACGTCGCTGTCCGCGGTCTTGTAGGCCTGCAGCGCGCTGCGGTAAGTGCCCAGTGCGGTTTGCAACTGGCCCAGGGCCTGTGGCTGCAGTTCGGCGAAATGCGCGTTGAGGGATTTCACGCTGGCTATCGCGGCGTCCAGTTGGGCAACGGCTTTCTGTTCGGTCTCGGCGTTGGCGGTGGCGGTGTAGCCACGCACTTCGTAGCGGGCCAGCAGGAAGGCTTCCTTGGCGGCACTGATGGCCTGGAACTGTTCGAAACGCTGATCGCTCGGCGGCAGTTGCTGCACCTGGGTGTTGATGTCGTTGATCAACGTGTTGGCGGTTTGGCCGTTGGCGGTCATGACGTCGCGAGCGCTGTTGGCGGCGCGATAGGCACTGCGCATTTTGTTCAGCGATGCCTTGTAGGCGTCGATCACGCCACCTTGCTCTTTGAGCAGCTTGAGGTTTTCCGGGCTCTTGAATTTCACCAGCAGCGCTTGCTGCTGAGCGGAAAACCCTTCCAGGGTGCTTTGCACATTCTGCGCGATGGTTTCGTCGCCGTTGGCCAGCATGTACTGCAGGCGCGCCACGCGCAGCTTGGTCAGGCTGGCGTTGAGCTGGGTGATGTCGCTCATCCAGTTGCTGCGGTCGATCAGACCGCCCAGGCTGGTCCAGCCGGTGAGGGCCAGCACGCAGGTCAAGGCCAGGACCAGGCCAAAGCCCAGGCCCAGTTTCAGGTTCACGCTGATGTTGCCGAACCAGTTGTTCATCAAAAATTCCTCCAGGAACGTGGTGCTTTCCGATCGTCAGTTGGCTGGAAGATTGTTGTTTTTAGGCGCCAGCAGCAGGTGTAGACGGTTTGTATCGGCTGCATTCACGAGAGCTGAAAGGATTTTCTTGCTGGGGGTCTTAAGCTTTTTTTCACAAGCCTTTCACTACCTGCCCACGCTCGTCTCTCTACCCTCGGCGCATCGAATGAGGGGGCATGCCGGTGAGGCGGCTTGATGTGGAACTAAGACTGAATCTGTTCGGCGTGACCCGCACCATCGTCTTGCGCGGTTTTGCCCGCTATCGCAATGTGGCCGTGGTCCTGATGTCGGCATTGCTGGCGATTCCCTTGGCCCTGTACCTGATGCGTCCTGCCGCCGTCCCGGACCTTGCCCATGGCAACGTCGCCGGTGCTCAGGCGTTGCTGGCGGGGTGGGCTGGCGGCGACATGATCGTGCTGGTGCGCCACGTCGAGCGTTGCGACCATTCCAGCGCGGCGTGTCTGATGGGCAATGACGGGATTACCGATCGTTCACGCGATGTCGCGGTGGCCGTCGGCGCTCAGTTCGAGCGTCTGGGCCTGGGCAAGGCCGATATCTACAACAGTCCGATGATGCGCACGGCGCAAACCGCCGGCTACATGTTCAACAAAGTGGATGCCGGTGACCAATGGCTGGTCAACTGCAAAGGCACCATGCTGCGTGATGCCCTGGCGCACAAGGTTGCCGGTCGCAACCTGATCCTGGTGACCCACAGTGAATGCATGACGCAGTTGGAGAAAGACCTCAAGTTGCCGTCCTCGGTCCCGGGTTACGGCGCTTCGCTGTTTATCAATGCTCATGACCCTCAAGCACCGCGTATGCTGGGCTTTGTTGAGGCATCAGACTGGCGTTCGGTCGCGTTCAAATGAATTCACTCTCCAATCCGGGACACAACATGCAGAGCCGCTACCGCTTTTACTGGATGAACTTCGGGATCCCACTGGCCTGTGCGGTAGTGGTATTTCTTTGTTTCGATCTGACCAGGATCGACATCGCGTTCAACGATCTTTTTTTCGATCCGGTGACACAGAAGTTTCCGCTGGACCATGTGCATCTGTTTGAGAAGATCACCCATAAATGGGCGCGGGTCATTCCCAACTGGACCGGCGAACTGGCGATCATCGGCGCCGTGCTGTCGTTTGTCTGGTCGCTGCTGAGGGCCGAAAAGCGTCCGAAGCTGGTTGCGTTTCTGGACAAAATCAAAGTCGGCCCTGTGCTGCGCTTCACCCATAAACATCGCCGGGATTTCCTGTACGTGGTATTCGCGTTTGCCATCAGCACGGGTTTGATCCACTACCTCAAAGGCCACACCAGCGTGTATTGCCCGATCGAAACGACCCAGTACGGCGGCAAGATCGAGCACAAGGAATGGTACGAGAATTTCGATTTGCTGAAAGTCGCCGGTGACGGTCGTTGCTGGCCCGGTGGGCATGCTTCGGGTGGCTTCACGATGCTGGCGTTGTACTTCGTGGCGCGGCGTTATCGCTGGCGCTATTCGAAAGCGCTGATGTATGGCTTTTTGGGGCTGGGCTTTGTGTATGGCACTACCAGAGTGGTGCAGGGCTGGCACTACATGTCCCATACCTTCTGGGCCGGGATTGTGGTGTGGCTGGCGTGTTTGCTGACGGCGCTGGCGTTTTACGGGCGAGCGAGGCTGGAGATGCCGGTGCTCGAGAAGTCCGAAGCCCCGGGATTAGTGGCTACCGGTTGAACGCCGATCAAACTGTGGGAGCCAGCCTGCTGGCTCCCACAGGGTGTGTGTGTTGTCGGGTTTATTGTTGAGGATCGATGTTGACCAGCGCTGGACACCCGGCCAGACCGAAGTCTGCCCGCACATAGCCGCCATCACCCCAACGCCCGCGACCACTGCCGATCCGGATCTTCCCAGACCCGGCTCACCAGTGCCGTCAACACGTGATCCTGCCACTTCCCGGCAATGTTCAAGTAATCCTTGGCATACCCCTCTCGCTCGAACCCCAATCGCTCCAGCAACCGTGCACTACGGTCATTGCCGGGAATGTAGTTGGCCATGATCCGGTGCAGGTTCAGGGTCTCGAACATGTAGCCAATCGCCGCCTCGAGCGCTTCGTGCATCAGGCCCTGGCCCTCGCGGGACTGGCAAATGTGATAGCCCAGATAACACGCCTGAAACGCACCGCGCACGATGCCGCTGAAGTTGCACGCCCCAATCATCTGCCCGCTGTCACGATCGAGCACGGCAAAGTGCGCCGCATAGCCTTCATCGAACGCCATGGCTTGCTGCGCCAGGCGCGAGCGGATTTTTTCCGGGGTGTAGTAGTCGTCCGGGCGAACGGGCGACCACGGCGCCAGGTGCGTGTGGTTGCGTCCATAGAAGTCGCTTTCCAGCGCCGCTTGGCTGGGGCTCAGGATCGCCAGGTCCAGGCGTTTGCAGGGGAGGGTGAAGATCGTCATCGGGTGCTCCGGCAGTGGAGGGAATGACGTGCAATTTACAGGCAAAAAAAAGCCCGCGGGAGGGCGGGCAAACCGTAGTTTCTTGAATGAGCCAAGGCAATGTACAGGGAGTGGGATCAAGTGGGGGTGAAGAAAAGTTCATGTCGATGCGCGGGCATGATCAAGGCAAATGATCCGCCGCAAAATCGGCCTCTGAGCGCGCATGCAGTCGCCCCTTGCGACAGGCCTGTTGAAAGCGCTCAAAGTCGCGCTCGTTCTGTTCGGTATAACCTTTGGCGTATTTGTACAGCGCATCGGCCAGCGCGTCGCCCGTGCCAATGTAGCCACTGATGCGGGCGGCGCAGCCGCAAGACTTGGCGTGGGCGCGGGCCAGGGCCAGGCCACAGACTCTGCCGTAGGCGATGAAGGTGTCGGCATCGAAGGTTTCAAGCTCAGCCGACACCTTCATGTCACGCAATTGGCGAACGTAGAAGTGGCGGCCGCTGGGGCCGGTGGTCCAGCCAAGGAACAGGTCGCTGGCCGATTGCATCAGGCGCTGGCCCTCGACCACTCGCTGGCCCTCATGGCGTACCCGCGACTTGGCCTTGACGTACCCGGCCAGCACCGAGCGTCGCGCTTCCTTGAATTGCAGGAACAACGGCGATTCCTGCTGATCGGTCAACAGCGCCACCAGGCAACGGGTGCCGACACTGCCGACGCCCACCACCTTGAACGCCATGTCCTGAACGCGAAAACGTGACAGCAACTCACGGCGATCCCCCTGCAACGTGCCACGGTAGTCACGCATGAAGGTGTCGAACAGCGGTCGCCAGTCGGAAAGACGTAGCCAGTCGTCGTCGGCATCGAGCAGGGTGGTGTTGTTGTGCAGGTGGAAAATTTCCGGCAGGTCATCACGAATGATCAGGCGGCCATGGGTATCGCGTTCGCTGATTTTGGGCAGCAATTCGGTGTGGGTGCGTCGCTCGGCTTTTGCGATGGAGCGCTCGACATGCTCCAGGGTGTTTTTGCGCGCCTGATCGCGCAAATCATCGTAAGTGATGGATTCGTACCAGGTATCCAGCGCGCTCTGTTCGGCGCACTCGAGCATGGTTTGCTGGTAGGCGGCCACCACTTCATGGCAGACCGCTTGCTCCACCGAACCGCCGTGACGCAGATCGCGGGCGGCCACCAGGAAACTGGCCACCAGCCGCTTCAAGTCCCACTCCCAGGGCCCGGGATGGGCTTCGTCGAAGTCGTTGACGCTGAACAGCAGATTGCGTTCGGGCGTGGCGAAGCCGCCGAAGTTCATCAAGTGACAATCACCGCAGATCGGCGACACCAGCCCCATGTTCGGCGTGCCCGCCAGATCGTGGGCCTGCAACAGCGCATTGCCGCGATAGAAGGTAAAAGGCGACACCAGCATCCGCCCGTAACGCAACTCCACCAACGACTTGACCCGCCCCTCGCTCGACGCCTTGATCAGCGGAATCGGATCGCGGTTGGTTTTGCCCACTGCCGCGTGGGAACTGCGCGGGCACTTCTTGCGTGCGTCCTTGCCTTGTTTGAAAGGGTCTTTGAAGGAGGTCATGGCGGGCTCGTTCGACGGTTGTCTGGGTAGATTGCCGATTGAGTGTAGATGGGGATCGCTCGTTGAAAGGGGGGCATCGCTCGGGTGAATCGAGCACAGGGCTCATCCGCCCAGGCAAGCCGATACACGATAAGCGAATCCATCGGGGCCTCATCCAGGTGTAACTGGGCGAGTCGTCATATTTGACGAAAATCTGGTCAGCTTTGATGAGGCTGCTATCGTTAGTAGCGGGGGGCCATCCAGGTTCATTCTGCAACGGTATTTTTCGTTCAGCCGTGGCGGTTGTTGGATGAATCATTGGGAGGCGAAAGACTGGGTTGCACATCGACAATGATCGGAGCTTGATGCATAAATAAGCACTCTTTTGGATCCGATTCCGTCGTCAAAAAAATGGCTATTTTCTTTTTTCGTATCCATTCAGCGACAAATTAGACAACCTATTGACAGTGTCAGCGGGAACTCCCATTATCTCCCGCTGTTTGATGGCGTTGCGCCATAAAATTGTCATTCGTGACCGGTTAGTTTTACAGTCGTTACGTACGTTTTTTAAACTGACCCAAACCGATAGCGGACTTGCAAAACTAGTATCCGCTCGAATCTTCAGGAAGAAATTTCATGGTTGTAGAGCGAGTATTGGTGACGGGCGGGGCAGGTTTCATTGGGTCGCATCTGGTAGAGGCATTACTGGCCAAGGGTTATCAGGTTCGCGTGCTGGATAACCTGTCCACCGGCAAGGTCAGCAATTTGCCGATCGACAATGCCAGCCTGGATCTGGTCACCGGCGACGTCGCTGACAGCGCCACCGTTGCCCAGGCCATGCAAGGTTGCAACGCCGTCGTGCATCTGGCGGCGGTGGCCTCGGTGCAGGCGTCGGTGGATGATCCGGTTTCGACTCACCAGAGCAATTTCGTCGGCACCCTCAATGTGTGCGAAAGCATGTTGAAGGCCGGGGTCAAGCGCGTGGTGTTTGCGTCCAGCGCAGCCATCTATGGCAACAATGGCGAAGGCACGGCCATTGACGAAGACACCCCGAAATCACCACTCACGCCGTACGCCAGCGACAAACTGGCCAGCGAGTACTACCTGGATTTCTATCGCCGCGAACACGGCCTGGAACCGGTCATCCTGCGCTTCTTCAATATCTTTGGCCCACGCCAGGATCCTTCTTCGCCGTACTCCGGCGTGATCAGCATTTTTACCGAACGGGCATTGAAGCAGCTGCCGGTGTCGATTTTCGGCGACGGCGAGCAGACCCGCGACTTCGTTTACGTCCAGGACCTGGTGAGCATTCTGCTGCAGGCCGTGGAGGCGACCAAGCCGCAGCCCGGTGCGGTGAATATCGGCCTGAGCCGCTCCACCAGCCTCAATGATCTGATCGCTGAGCTGGGCAGTGCCACCGGCCATCCGTTGACTGTGAATCATCTGGCGCCACGTCAGGGCGATATTCGCCACTCGCGCGCCAACAATGCTCGCCTGCTCGAGCGCTTCAACCTCCCGGAGCCGACGTCGATCGGCAAAGGGTTGGCGCAACTCATCCGTAGTCTGTAACCCGGGGCGGTGTGACCGCCCGAGTTTCAGTGGCACTGGTTCAGTCAATTCAAGAGTGAGTTATGGAAATCGTTTTTCGCAGGACGCGTGTCCGCTCGGTCGCCAAGCGACTGTTAGCCGCTCTGGCACTGTGCGTGAGCGGGCCAGCCGTGCAGGCCGCCGCACTGACGCCACCCTCCAGCGTGACCTTCTGGTATGCCGACGAACCGCCGATTTCCGAACTGGCACAGTTTGAATGGGCGGTCGTCGAACCCGGGCACATGACACCGAGCGACGTCAAAACCTTGCGCAAGCTGGGCAGTGAGCCGTTTGCTTATCTGTCGGTGGGCGAGTTCGACGGCTCCAAGGCCGACATCGCCAAGGCCGGTCTGACCAAGGCGGTCTCCCCGGTGCGCAATGATTCGTGGAACAGCCAGGTCATGGACCTGACGGCCCCGGCCTGGCGCGAGCATCTGCTTGGTCGTGCCAGGCAATTGCAGGCCCAGGGCTATGGCGGACTGTTCCTCGATACCCTCGACAGTTTCACGCTGTTGCCCGAAGCCTCCCGTGAAGCCCAGCGTGCCGGCCTCGCCAGTTTTCTGCGCGAGCTGCACAAGCAGCAGCCGAAACTGAAGCTGTTTTTCAATCGTGGCTTTGAAGTGCTGCCCGAGCTCGACGGCGTTGCAGCGGCGGTCGCCTTCGAGTCGTTGTACGCCGGTTGGGATGCATCGGCCAAACGCTATCGTCCGGTACCTGAGGCCGATCGCGAATGGTTGCTGGGCCAACTGCAACCCTTGCGGGCCAAGGGCATTGCGCTCGTGGCCATCGACTACTTGCCGCCCGAGCGCCGCGAGGAAGCACGCAAGCTGGCCAAGCGTCTGCGTGATGAGGGCTTCATTCCTTACATCGGCACGCCTGAACTGAATTCGATGGGTATCAGCAACATCGAAGTCCAGCCGCGCCGCGTTGCACTGGTCTACGACCCGCGCGAAGGGGACTTGGCCTACAACGCCGGGCATTCGCTGCTCGGCGGTTTGCTCGAATACCTGGGGTATCGCGTCGATTACCTGCCCGCCACCAGCGCCATGCCTGACTATCGTTTCAGTGGCTTGTATGCCGGCGTCATCACCTGGATGACCAGCGGACCGCCCCAGGACAGCCCGGCATTCAATCGTTTTATCAGCAGCCGCCTGGACGAACACGTCCCGGTGGTTTTTTTCGGTGGCTTGCCGATTGAAGACAAGCTGCTGCTCAAGCGCATGGGCCTCAATCGCGGGGCAATACCGGGTACGCAAGCGCTCACCATCACTCATCAGGACAAGGCGCTGCTGGGGGCGTTCGAAGCACCGGTGCAGCCCCGATCCCGTGACCTGACGGCGGTGTCCGTTCTGCCCAACGGGCCGAAACCGGCACTGACGCTGACCAACGCCGCAGGTGAGACGTTCAGCCCGGTCGTGGTCGGTGACTGGGGCGGCCTGGCCCTGGCGCCTTACATTCTTGAAGTGAACAACGAGCGCAGCCGCTGGATTCTCGATCCTTTCGCGTTCCTCAAGGCCAGCCTGCGTCTGCCGGAACAACCGCGCCCCGACACCACCACCGAAAACGGCCGTCGCATCGCGACCGTGCATATCGATGGCGATGGTTTTCCGTCCCGCGCCGAAGTGCGTGGCACCCCATACGCCGGTCGCCACACGCTGGACGACTACATCAAGCCGAACCCTTTCCTGACCTCTGTATCGATCGTCGAGGGTGAGATTTCGCCGCGCGGCATGTTCCCGCACCTGGCCCGCGAACTGGAGCCCATCGCCCGCGAGATTTTCGCCAACCCCAAGGTCGAAGTCGCCACCCACACTTTCAGCCACCCGTTTTTCATGCAGCCGGAAATGGCCAAGAAACGCGAGAATTTCAAGCCGGAGTACGGCTTGAACATGAAAATTCCGGGCTACGACAAAATCGACTTCCAGCGCGAGGTGGTCGGTTCGCGCGACTACATCAACCAGCAGCTCACCACCCCGGAGAAGCCGGTGAAGATGGTGTTCTGGCCAGGTGATGCCTTGCCTTCAGCGGCAACACTGAAGATTGCCTACGATGCCGGCCTGAAAAACGTCAACGGTGCCGAGACGATGATGACCAAGGCCGATCCGTCGCTGACCGGCCTCAATCCGTTGCTGCGGCCCACCGAGGGCGGTTTGCAGTACTACGCACCGATCATCAACGAGAACCTCTACACCAACCTGTGGAAAGGTCCGTATTACGGTTTCCGCGACGTCATCGAAACCTTCGAACTCACCGACAGCCCGCGGCGTCTGCGCGGCCTGCATCTTTACTACCACTTCTATTCGAGCACCAAGCAAGCCTCGATCAAGGCCATGCACGAGATCTACGGCTACATGCGCGACAAGCAACCGATGTCGCTGTGGATGAGCGATTACATCGATCGCCTGCATGGCCTGTATCAGTCCAGCCTGGCGCGTACCGCTGACGGCAACTGGCAGATTCGCGGCATGGATGCATTGCGCACCGTGCGCCTGGACCCGCAAATGGGCTGGCCGGACCTGCTGCGTTCGCAAGGCATTGCCGGTGTGCGCGATCTGCCGCAAGGGCGCTACGTGGCCCTGAGCAGTGATCGGGCATTACTGGTGCTGCGTCCCGATCGAGACAGCAGACCGGCGCTGGAAGAAGCCAATCTGCCGTTGCTGGATTGGAAGTATCTGGATGATCGGCGAGTCAGTTTCTCGTTTGACGGGCAGTTTGATCTGACCTTCTCGGTACGCTCGGCGAACGCTTGCCGGGTGGAAGTGGATGGGCAGCGTTTTGCAGGCAAGGCATCGGCCGGTCTGTGGGTTTTTCAATTACCAATGAAGCAGGTGAGTAATGGTCAGCTCCTCTGCAACTAAAAGTAGCCGTCTGCTCAATCCCTGGGCACTGGCGGTGGTGGCGGTTGCTGTGGGAGGTCTGCTGTGGGCGACCTTCCAGCGTGAAGAAGTATTCCAGCCCGATGGTCGTGAACCGGATGCCGTATCGGCCAATTACGCCGAATTGCTGCTGGCTGCGCACCCCGACGATGATCACCTGCGACTGCAGTTGGTCGATCTGCTGATTCGTCTGGGTGAATACGCCAAGGCACGTCAACACCTGGAGGCCTGGCCCAAGCCAGTGCCGGAAGTCCAGGCTTACTACCGTCTGGAACTTGATGCACTGGTGGCGGCCAACAGTAACGATCTGATCGCACAACAGGCATTGGTCGAGCGGCTGAAAAGCTTCGATCACCGCAAGTTGCCCGTGCCTCAGTTGCAGAACCTGGCGAAGCTGGCGCTGACCCTGCAGGCCCCTGCCTTTGCGGCCAGCGTCTACGAAGAAATCGCCGGGCGTGACCCCAAGCTGCGCACCGAATCGCTGAAGTCCGCCGCCCAGTGGTATATGGCCGGTGAAATGCCGGGGCGTGCAGCAGAGATCTACCTGCAGCTCAAAAGAGAAACCCAGGTCGCTGCCGAGCGTCGCGAGTATGCGCAACTGGCGTTCAACGGCTTGCTGTCCGCCGGTCGTGGCGACCAGGCCGCACAAGTGCTCTCCGATGAACTGCCGCAGTTGACCAATCCGCAAACCGATGCGGCCTGGCTGGAGCAGGGCGTCGATGTCGCGGTGGCGAGCAAGCGCTTTGATCTGGCACAGCGCGTGCTCGATCAATGGTTGGTCTTGCAACCGGAAAACCCGCAGATCCCTCTGAAAACCTTCCACGTGCGTCTGGCTATCGGCGACCTGGCAGGGGCATGGGAAACCGGTCAGCAGCTTGTGACGGAGCACCCTGAAGATCCGGTGCTGCTCGAGCAGATGGCGCATCTGGGTGAGTGGCGTGGCGACAGTGAAGCTGCGCTGGGTTACTGGATTCGGCTGTTGAAATTGCGCGAAGACCCGCAGGTGCGCGAGCACGCCTGGCGCCTGGCCAGTCAGCAGTTCGATTTCGATCGTTCGATTCCGCTGCTGGCCGAGATCATGAATCAGCGTGAGTTGACCGACGTCGAACTCGATGCGCTGATCTACGGTCACGAATCGCGGGGCACGCCCAATGAGGCAGAAGCCTGGTTGCGTGCCTACGTGCGCAAGTATCCTGCCCATCGCCTGGCCTGGACGCGTCTGTTGCAGAACCTGGAAAACACCGGCCAGTTCGCGTCCAAGACCAAGGTCTACCAGAGCTATTCGAAGCGCTTCACGCTTAACAGTACCGAACAGGTCGATTGGGCCAATACCTACTTGAAGCTGTTCGATAACCAGGCGGCGTGGAACGTGTTGCAGTCCGACGACCCGCGCATCACCGATGCCGACTATTGGCGTACCCGCGCATCGTTGGCCTGGGATCTGGAGCGCGATGAGGATTTGCGGGTGTCTCTGGAACGACTGCTGGCAATCAACGGCAAGTTGAACAGCGGCGACGAGAGTCAGTTGATCACTATCTATCGCACCACCGATCCGCAACGCGCCCTGAAAATGATGGTGGGCAGTTGGGAGCGCACCCGCGATCCGCAACGCCTGGTCGAAGCGTTGCAGCAAGCCCAGGAATTGCAGGACTGGCCGCAGGTCGTGGCGCTGCTCAAGGATGCCGAGCAACACCCTGAAGCCTACGAGCAAGCCCAGGTATTGGCTGTTCGGGGTGCTCTGGCAGTTCAGCAGGGCCAGAGCGATGAAGCTGAGCGCCTGTACCTGCTGGGCCTGTCGCGCTACCCCAATGACAACCTGTTCCGTGAGCGCCTGGTGTGGCTGTACGTCGATCAGGCCAACACCACGAAACTCAAGCCGTTGATGAGCCAGTGGCGCAGTCAGGCGCGTGAAGACCGTCTGTTGTGGCTGCCCTTCGCCAGTGCCAGCCAGATGCTGGGGCGCGATGCCGAAGCATTGGCCTGGTATCGCATGTACCTCAAGACCAGTCCGCAGGACTGGCTGGTGCGCGCGGCCTATGCCGATGCATTGGAGAGCGCCGGGTACGAGGATGCGGCCCAGCGTCTGCGCCTGAAGTTGTTGCGCAGCCCGGAAGGCGAGAACGTCCAGCCCTCGTCCCAGCGCTATGCGATCTGGCTGCGTCTGATGTCCAGCAGCTATTCGCCGCGCAAGGCTCAGCAGGAAGTCTCGAAGTGGAAGGACGGCTCGCCGGCCATGTTGCAGTTGTGGTTCGAGCGTTTGCTGGCCCGCCTGGACGCTACCAATCAGGAAGCGCAAAAGGATGAGTGGCTGGCTTGGGCCCGTAAGCAAGGCTTGAAGGTCGAGCGTTACGAGCAAATCCAGGAAGCACTGCGCAGCCGTAACAAGGATCAGGTTGAAACCCTGTTGGCCAGCAGCGACCTGAACCCGGCGCAACGGGCACAGGCACTCAATCGACTGGGACGCCTGGGCGAAGCGCTGGACACCAGCCTGTCGGCCCTGGGCGACGATCAGCCTGAAGCGGTGCGCGAACAACTGCGTCGCCAGGCCGTGGAAATCCACGAGCGCACGCCCCAGGGCGCGCAACTGTCGTGGCAGAACCAGGACTTCGGCGGTGTCGAGTTCAAGGCGCCGCGCCTGGAGATTGCCCACAACCTGGGCGACCAGTGGTACGCCGATCTGCAACTGGAGCAGGGCACGTACGACGGCGACGATCTGAATGCCTCGAAAATCGGCGACGAGAACAACGCAGCCCTGACCTTGATACGCGGTGTGGAGAACGGCAGCTACAAACTGTTCGCCGACACCAGCCAGCGCAAGGACGACGACCGCAATGGCCTGGGCCTGGCCCGTACCTGGCAGGTGGACGTCGGCGATGAACTGGATGTGGGCATCGATTGGCATCGCAAGAGCGATGACAGCGGCCTGATGCGTGCTTTCGGTCAGCAGGATCGTGTGTACCTGGGTGGCCGCCACAGCCTGACCGCCCGCGACCAGTTCAGTTGGGAAGTGGCGCAGCGCAAGTTTTCGACCCGCGCCGGCGACGATCTGGGCGATGGTCATGCGTTGAAGATGGAGGTCAACCACACCCTGGAATTCGCAGGCCCGAACTGGACCGTGCGCAGCGGTGTCGATTATCAGAAGAACAACGTCAAGGACAAGAATCTCGACTACCTGTCCAGCAACTTTGGTGGCCCGGTGATCAGGAATCTGCCTGTTCAGACGTTTGATCCTGACACCGGCGCGCCGGACCCGATCAACCCGCAGGACATCGAAACCGTCACCGCCGAAGACCTGCTGCAAAGCCGCTACGGCCAACTGTATGTCGGCAGTTCCTGGCGCCGTGGCCTGCCGGGGGCGCTGGTGCGTACCCATCCGCAGTACACCTGGCTGGTGGACCTGACGGCGGGCTGGCAATGGACCGATCAAACCTTTAACTACGGCATCAACACCGGGATCGGCGTTGAGGTGCTGGGTGATGACGAACTGGCCCTGACCTTCGGCTACCAATCCGCGCCACAAGGCGGGGACGGCAAGGCTGGCGGAACACTGGGTGTGAGCTACGGCGTGCGTTTCGGACGCTGATCATGGAATTTTCTACGGGAGAAAGACGTATGCAAGCAATTCGTAATCTGAGCCTGGCGCTGGCAGTCCTGTTCGTCGCCGGCTGCGCCAGCTTCACCAGTGAACAAAGCCCGAACCTGCCGCGCAGCGCGCAGTGGGGTGTGGTGCCGATGGTCAACTATTCGCAGACGCCGCAGGCGGGTGAACGCAGTGAGCAGATCCTGCTCAGCGTGCTCAGCAGCCACGGCCTGCAACCGCGGGTCTACCCGGCGAGCACCCAGGGCGAACAGGCGCTGATGGACGACAACGAGCGTCTGGCCGGTGCGCTGGAGTGGGCGCGTGAGCAAAAGCTCGATTACGTGGTCGCCGGCAGCGTCGAAGAGTGGCAATACAAGAATGGCCTGGACGGCGAGCCGGCGGTAGGCATCAGCCTGCGCGTGCTCAATGCCAGCACCGGTCAAGTGCTGTGGAGCAAAAGCGGCGCCCGCGCCGGCTGGTCCCGTGAAAGCCTGGCGGGCACTGCGCAAAAAGTGCTCGACACTCTTGTTGGCGCCCTTCGGTTCGAGTGAATGCAATGAATTCTCCACACATGGATTACAGCCTGGCGCCTCGCGCCAGCGGCCCGGTGTCTTGGCTGGAAACGTTTTTGGTCACGGGCCTGGCGATCGTTCTGGGCCTGTGGCTGACCCCGGAAGACCCGATGCGCATGCACGGTGGCTTTCCGTGGCCGATTCTGGCGCCGCTGCTGTTGGGTGTGCGTTATGGATTTGTCCGCGGCCTGTTCAGCGCGGCGTTGTTGGTGATTGCGGTGTTCGTGCTGCGCTACACCGGTCATGCCGCGTATGCGCAGCTTGAGCCGTCGTGGATTGTCGGCGTGTTGGTCTGCGGGATGGTGGTGGGCGAGGTTCGCGATCTGTGGGAACGGCGTCTCGAGCGTCTGCAGATGGCCAACGATTATCGTCAGTATCGTCTTGATGAATTCACCCGCTCGCATCAGATTCTGCGGGTGTCCCACGATCTGCTGGAGCAGCGCGTGGCAGGCAGTGACCAAAGCTTGCGCAGCTCGTTGCTGGGCCTGCGCGAGAAATTGCGGGTCATGCCTGATGAAAGCGACGCGCTGGCGGCTTTGGCCGATCCGATCGTTGCCGTGCTGGGCCAGTATGGCGCCCTGCGGGTCGCCGGCCTGTACCGGGTCGACGATCGCGGTGAGAAAGTCTTGCCCGCGCCGCTGGCCACCATTGGCGTCATGGGTTCGCTGGACGTCGACGACGGTCTGGTCAAGCTGTGCCTGGAGCGCGGTGAGCTGGTGAGTGTGCGTCAGGAGCTGCTGGAAGCCGGCGCCGCCGCGCAATTCTCCTCGTTGCAGGCCTGCATTCCGTTGATCGACGCCCAAGGCCGTCTGCTGGCGGTACTGGCCGTGCGGCAGATGCCGTTCTTCGCCTTCCAGGACCGGACCCTGAGTTTGCTGGCACTGCTGGCTGGGCACATCGCCGATTTGCTGTTGCGCGATGCCCAGGTCCTGCAACTGCAAGACGCCGATGCGCAGCACTTCACGCTGCAACTCAAGCGCTCGCAGGTGGACGTCGAGAAGCACAAGTTGTCGGCCGGTGTGTTCGCCTTCGAAATGACCCGCCCCAACGAAGAGCTCACCCGCCTGCTGGAACGCAGTCAGCGTGGTCTGGACTTGCACCTGCCGCTGCGCAACAACCGCGATCATCAGCTGTTGCTGGTGCTGCTGCCGTTGACCAGCCCGCAAGGCACCGAAGGCTACCTGGCGCGTATCAACCTGATGCTGCATGAACACTTTGGCATTGAAAGCGACATGGAAAGCCTCGGCGTGCGGGTCATGCCGTTCAATCTGGAGCCTGGTGAACCCAACGGGCTGCGTAACTTCCTGTACAACGAGTGTGGTCTGAATGATCAGCAAGTGGCTGTTTAGCGGAGCCCTGTTGTTAGAGGCGGGCAGTTGGACCACCTTGTGGACCGACTGGCCCGAGGCGCACCAATTGCTGGTGTTCACCCTCAGCCATGGCCTGGCCTGCGCGATGTTGTGCGGCGCAGTCTGGTTGCTGCTGCCGGCGCGTTACCGCGCGCCGCTGCCGTGGAGCCCGCTGTTCATTTTCAGCCTTGCGTTCTTCGTGCCGGTCATCGGCACGATCGGTGTCGTCGCGGCGATCTTCCCGGCGCTGTACCTGCCGCGCAAGCGCGACAAGCAAGCCTGGCAAGCGGTGGGCATCCCGGACCTGCCGTACCGGGCGCAGTTGCAATCGCGCTCGCCGATTTTCGCCGATGGTGGTTTGCAGGACGTATTGCGTCATGCCCCCGATCCCGATCAGCGTCTGGCTGCGTTGCTGGCTACCAAGCGCATGCCCGGCAAGGAAGCGGTTCCGATCCTCAAGCTGGCCCTGGGTGACCCGAGCGATGACGTGCGCCTGCTGGCCTACTCGATGCTCGATAAACAGGAAAGCGACATCAACCTGCGCATCCAGATCGCCCTCGGCCAACTCAACGGCGCCACCACCAAGGCGGCCGGCAAGTTGCATGGCACCCTGGCGCGCTGGTACTGGGAACTGGCGTATCTGGGCCTGGCCCAGGGCAGCGTACTCGAGCACGTACTCAGCCAGGCCAACGAGCATGCCGAGCAAGGCTTGCAAGCAGGCGAGGGCGGCGAACTGTTTCTGCTGGCCGGGCGTATTGCCCTGGAGCGCGGCGATATCGAACGCGCGGAAGTGCTGCTGACCAAGGCACAGGAAGACGGCATGGGCGCGGCGCAGATCCTGCCGTTCCACGCCGAGCTGGCCTTCGAGGCCGGTCACTATCACGAAATTCCGGGGTTGCTCGCCAGCCTTCCCGAAAAAACCCGTCAGCGACCTCCCTTCGCTGATCTGGTGAGGAGCTGGACATGAGTCAAAAGGAAGAGGCGCCCAAGGCCGACATCTGCCTGCTGCTCGAAGGCACCTGGCCTTACGTGCGCGGCGGCGTGTCGAGCTGGATTCATCAGATGATCCTCGGCCTGCCGGAATTGACTTTCTCGGTGATGTTCATCGGCGGGCAGCGCTCGGCCTATGGCGAACGGCGCTATCAAGTGCCTTCGAACGTGCTGCACATCGAGGAAGTGTTTCTCGAAGATGCGACCCATCCGGTCGATACCCGGGGCACGCCACGGGAAGCGGACCTGCAATTACTGCAAGATCTGTATCGTTTCCTGCATCACCCTGACACGCCGGAGCCGGCGCTGGGTGAGGGCCTGCTCCACAGCATCGCCCAGGGCCGCCTGACCCTGGATGACGTACTGCGCAGCCGCGCCAGTTGGGAGGCGTTGAGCGAAGGGTATCGCCTGCATTGCGCGGACCCGTCGTTCATCAACTATTTCTGGACCCTGCGCTCGATGCAGTCGCCGATGCTGATGCTCGCCGAAGCGGCGGGGCGCATGCCCCGGGCACGGGTGCTGCATTCGATTTCCACCGGTTACGCGGGGCTTTTGGGCTGCATCCTCAAGCAGCGCTGGAACTGCACCTATCTGCTGAGCGAGCACGGGATCTACACCAAGGAACGCAAGATCGACCTGGCCCAGGCCAGTTGGATCGCCGAGAGTTCCGGTGAGGCGCTCAACCGCAGTCTCGATGCAGGCTCCGGTTACATCCGTACCCTGTGGGTGCGCTTCTTCGAGCGCATCGGGCAACTGACCTACAACAGCGCCGACAGCATCATTTCGCTGTACGACGGCAACCGTCAGCGGCAGATCAAGGACGGTGCCGATCCGGTGCGCACCCGGGTCATTCCCAACGGCATCGATTTGCCGCAGTGGACCGCCGCGCTCGAATCCCGCGCCCCCGGCATTGCGCCGATCGTGGGTTTGATCGGGCGTGTGGTGCCGATCAAGGACGTGAAAACCTTTCTGCGGGCCATGCGCGGCGTGATCAGCGCCATGCCCCAGGCCGAAGGCTGGATCGTCGGGCCGGAAGAGGAAGACCCGGAATACGTCAGCGAATGCCGCAGCCTGATGGCCAGCCTGGGGCTGGAGGGCAAGGTGCATTTCCTTGGCTTCCAGCGCATCCAGGAAATCCTGCCGCAACTGGGGCTGATGGTGTTGACCTCGATCAGTGAGGCGCAGCCGCTGGTGATTCTCGAAGCCTGGGCCGCCGGCACGCCGGTGGTCAGCAGCGACGTGGGTTCGTGCCGCGAGTTGATCGAAGGCGGCAGCGCCGAAGACCGTGACCTGGGGCTGGCCGGCAAGGTCGTGGCGATTGCCGACCCGCAGGCCACCAGCGTGGCGATCCTCGAATTGCTGCGCAACCCGAAACGTTGGGAAGCCGCGCAGGCCAGCGGCTTGCTGCGGGTCACCCGTTATTACACCGAAGCCTTGATGCTGCAGCGTTATCGCGATTTGTATCAAGCCGCCATGGAGAACAGTTAAATGGCCGGGATTGGCTTCGAACTTCGCAAGATCCTGTCGCGCGATTCCTACACCGCGACCTTGCACGCTTATGTCTACGCCGGGCTGATCAGCTCAGGGCCCTGGGTGCTGTCGATCATCAGCGTGATGCTGGTGGGTATCATCAGCCTGAGCCGCGTGGTGCCCAATGCGCTGGTGGGGCAGTTCCTGGTGACGGTGACTTACCTGATGGCCACTTCGCTGATCCTCACCGGTGGCTTGCAGCTGTTCTTCACCCGCTTCGTGTCCGACCGCCTGTTCGAGCACAAGTACGATCAGATCCTGCCCAACCTGTTGGGTGTGTTGCTGATGGTCACCCTCGGTGCCGGCGGGCTGGCTATCATCGTGCTGGGCCTGTTGTTCGATCAGTCACTGATGTACCGACTGCTGGTGCTGTCGAACTTCGTGGTGCTGTGCAACCTGTGGATGGTGATCATCTTCCTGTCGGGGATGAAGGCTTATAACCGCATCCTGCTGGTGATGCTGGTGGGCTACACGCTGATGGTCATCAGTGCCTACCTGTTGAGCTTCCTGGGGATCGCGGGCCTGCTGCTGGCGTTGCTGATCGGGCACAGCACGCTGCTGTTCCTGTTCCTCTACGACATCCTGCGCGAATACCGTGCCGAGAAACTGATCGCCTTTGACTTCCTCAAGGGCCGCCAGGTGTTCGTCAGCCTGCTGGTGACCGGGTTCTTCTACAACTTCGGGATCTGGATCGACAAGTTCCTGTTCTGGTTCAACCCCGGCACCTCCAACGCAGTGATCGGCCCGCTACGCGCCTCGATCCTGTACGACCTGCCGATCTTCCTCGCATACCTGGCGATCATCCCCGGCATGGCGGTGTTCCTGGTGCGCATTGAGACCGATTTCGCCGAGTGGTACGACCGTCTGTTCAGGGCGATCCGCGAAGGTGAAACCCTGCAGCACATCAGCTCACTGAAGACCGAGATGACGTTGTCGATCCGTCAGGGCCTGCTGGAAATCTGCAAGGTGCAGGGGCTGACCGCGGTGCTGCTGTTCCTGTTCGCGCCACGGTTGCTGGAGTGGCTGGGCATTTCCAGTTACTACCTGCCGCTGTTCTACATCGACCTGATCGGGGTGAGTATCCAGGTGGTGTTCATGGCCTTGCTCAACGTGTTCTTCTACCTGGACAAGCGCACTGTGGTGTTGGAGTTGTGTGTGTTGTTCGCGGTGTTGAACGCCACGCTGACGTTGTTCAGCATGTACCTCGGCCCTAGCTTCTTTGGCTATGGGTTCACCTTGTCGCTGCTGGTTTGTGTGTTGCTGGGGCTGCACCGGTTGTCCACAGCGCTGGAAGACCTGGAGTACGACACCTTCATGTTGTCGCGCTGATTTCTTGCGGTTTCCCGGGTTGGAAAAAGGCACTGGCGATTATCGGCAGTGCCTTTTTTCTTTGACTGTGGGAGCGGGCTTGCTCGCGAAGGCGGCCCGACAGCCGACCAGTCGCTCGCGGATGTACCCGAATCCCCTGTGGGAGCTGGCCTGCCAGCGATGACGGCCTGACAGCCGACCAGTCTCTTGCGGATGTACCCGAATCCCCTGTGGGAGCTGGCCTGCCAGCGATGACGGCCTGACAGCCGACCTGTCTCTGGCGGATGTACCCGAACCACCTGTGGGAGCGGGCTTGCTCGCGAAGGCGGCCTGACAGCCGACCAATCTCTTGCTGATAGGGTACATATCCATTCCTGCGGTAACGGCCGCTTAGGGTTTCGCCATTACGGCGAGTCCCTTTTTCAAACGCCAAAAAGGAACCAAAAGGCTCG
>NZ_LYVP01000077.1 GCF_001984065.1 Pseudomonas sp. KK4 | reverse complement strand
TTGAAGAGCTGCTGTCCGCCGGCGCCCCGGTCGCCGCGCACTGGATCGCCGATCGTCAGAGCGGGCCGCTGATTCTCAAGTTCGGCAGCGACGCGCAAAAGGATTTCTACCTGCCGCGCATCTGCGCCGGCAAGGCGTTCTTTTGCATCGGCATGAGCGAGCCCAACTCCGGCTCCGACCTGGCCAGCGTGCGCAGCCGCGCGACCCGTTGCGAGGGTGGCTGGCGCTTGAGTGGTCGCAAGATCTGGACCACCAACGCCCATCACGCCGACTACATGATTGCCCTGGTGCGCACCAGCGGAACGCCCGACGACCGTCACAACGGCCTGTCGCAATTCATCATCGACCTCAAGCAGCCCGGGATCAGCGTTCATCCGATTGTCGACCTGGCCGGCGATGCGCATTTCTCCGAAGTGGCGTTCGACGACGTGCTGCTGGGCGAAGACGCGCTGGTGGGCGAGGAGGGCAGTGGCTGGAAGCAGGTCAATGCCGAACTGGCCTTCGAGCGCAGCGGGCCGGAGCGCTTCTACTCCGGCGTGGTGCTGCTGGATCTGTGGACCGAGACGCTGCGGCGCAACGGTGCCACGGCTGCCGAATCCGCGCTGCTGGGCAGCTTCCTCACGCAGCTCGGCAGCCTGCGCAACCTCTCCCTGGCGCTGACCGGGTTGCTGGCCCGGGGCGAAAGCCCGGTGGTGGAGGCGGCGCTGGTCAAGGACATCGGCACCGAGTTCGAGCAGTCGATTCCGACGGCGATTGCCGCCTCGATCAGCGCCCGGCCGGATGCCTCGATCGACGACGAGTTGTACCGCACCGTGGCCTACCTGAATCAGGTCGCGCCGACCTTTTCGTTGCGCGGCGGTACCCGGGAAATCCTGCGCGGCATGATCGCCCGCGGCCTCGGCCTGCGCTGAAGTCCTCTACCAGGAATACACGACATGTTCACCGAAGCCATTGAAAAAATTCTCACCGACTTGTGCACGCCGGCAACGGTGCGCGCGGTTGAAAAGGGTGAGGGCGTGAGCGCGCTGTGGAGTGCGCTGGAAGACGGCGGCTTTCTCGAGTTGCTGACCCTGGAAGCGGCGGATGGCGCGGGCCTGAGCCTGGCGGCGCTGTTTCCGATCCTGCTGGCCTTCGGTCGCCACGCGCTGCCGCTGCCGGCAGCACAAAGCATCGCTGCCCGGGCTTTGCTGCAGGACTGCCCGGCCGGGATCCTGACCCTGGCCGTTACGGCCTGGCGGCAAACCGACGGTGTGCTGTGCGCGCCCCGTGTGGCCTACGGAACCCTGGCCGACTTCGCCCTGGTGAACCTCGACGGCGAATTGCTGCTGCTCGATTGCCGTCAGGCGCGACGCGTGCCCGACGGCGTTCACGCCAGCCAGAGCGCCACACTGTATTGGTCCCCGGACACCATCGGTGCAGCCGTGGGCGACAACGGTGAAGAGGTTCGCCGGTTCAGCGCCGCGATCCACGCCGCGACCATTGCCGGGGCCATGGAGCGGGTGCTGGACATGACCCTGCAGTACTGCAACGAGCGGGTTCAGTTCGGCAAGGCCATCGGCAAGTTCCAGGCGGTGCAGCATCAGCTGAGCGTGATGGCCGAGCAGGTGGCCGCTTCGCGCATCGCCGCTGAACTGGCCTTTGCCGGCGAGCACCCGGTCCCTTCGCTGATTCCCACGGCCATGGCCAAGGCCCGCGCCAGCATGGCCGTGCCCCACGTCACCGCCACGGCCCATGCGCTGTTCGGCGCCATCGGCGTGACTGAAGAGCTGGACCTGCAACTGTTCACCCGGCGCCTGCACCAGTGGCATGTCAGCGACGGTTCGCAGGATTACTGGAACGGCATCGTCGGCCAGGCGCTGCTGGCGCAGCCCTCAGTGGGCGCCAGTGAATTCGTGCGTCATATCGCCCCAACTGCCTGAGGACATTCCATGAGCCACTTTCTGAAATATGAGCAGGACGGTCACGTCGTCACCCTGACGATGAATGACCCTGAGCGTCGCAACCCATTGACCGGCAACAGCGCCGTGCCGGAGTTTCTCGAAGCCATCGAACGGATCGAGCGCGACGCCAGCGTGCGTGCGGTGATCATCACCGGGGCCGGCAGTGCGTTCTGCTCCGGCGGCAACGTGCGCGACATGGACCGCTACGGGCAGATGTCGGGCATGCAACTGCGGCAGGAATACCGCACCGGCATCCAGCGCCTGCCGTTGGCGCTGTTCAATCTGGAGGTGCCGGTGATTGCCGCGGTCAATGGTGCCGCTATCGGTGCGGGGCTTGATCTGGCCTGCATGTGCGACATCCGCGTGGCGTCCGAACAGGCCAGGTTCGCCGAGAGTTTCGTCAAGTTGGGAATCATCCCCGGCGACGGCGGCGCGTGGTTGCTGCCGCGCATCATCGGACTGTCCCGCGCCACCGAACTGACCCTGACCGGGCAACTGATCGACGCTCGCCAGGCCGAGCAATGGAACCTGGTGTCTCGCGTGGTACCGGCCGGGCAACTGCTGGACAGCGCCCGGGAAATCGCCGGTGCCATCGCCGCCAATCCACCCCATGCCGTACGCCTGGCCAAGCGCCTGTTGCGCGAAGCCTTGCACACCCGGCTCGACACGCTGCTGGAAATGTCAGCGACCTTCCAGGTGCTGTCGCACCAGACCGCCGATCACCGCGAGGCCGTGGCGGCATTCATCGAAAAGCGGCCGACGACGTTTACCGGCTGAGTGTCACCGGCCGTAACGCTCGCCGGGCGCATCCCGGACCGGGCGGTTACGCCAGCGAAAAACCACTGCAAAACCCTAGCGCCAAATCACCCGTTCGGGTGTGAGGACCTGACGGGAGCCTCGCTAGCATGGGCTCTCACCACGCCATCCTTAACCGGAGAAACCGCATGACAAAAACAACAATGCGCGGAGTCTTCCAGCCGAGTCTGTTGACCGTAGCTGTGACGATTGCCATTAGCGCGAGCCAACAGGCTCACGCTGTTGATTTCAACATCGGGGAGATTCAGGGCACGTTCGATTCATCGTTGTCGGTCGGCGCCAGTTGGTCGACGGCCAACCCGGACAAGCAGTTCATTTCCAACTTCAACTCCCAGGGCGTGAGCGGTGGCCAATCCTCTTCGCGTACCACCGACGACAACCGCCTGAACTTCAAGAAGGGCGAAACCTTCTCGAAGATCTTCAAGGGCGTGCACGACCTGGAGCTGAAGTACGGCGACAGCGGTGCCTTCGTGCGCGGCAAGTACTGGTACGACTTTGAGTTGATGGACGAGCACCGGCCGTTCTATGACATCGATGACAGCGGCCGCGACCGGGCGGCCAAGTCGTCCGGGGCGATGTTCCTCGACAGCTTCGTCTACCACAACTACTCGATCGGCGATCAGGTCGGCAACGTGCGACTCGGCAAGCAGGTGGTGAGCTGGGGCGAGAGTACGTTCATCGGCAACTCGATCAACAGCATCAACCCGGTGGACGTCGCAGCCTTGCGTCGCCCTGGTGCCGAGGTCAAGGAAGGGCTGATTCCGGTCAACCTGCTGTACGTGTCCCAGGGCCTGGCCGACAACATCACCGCCGAAGCGTTTTATCAGTTGGAGTGGGACAAGTCGGTGGTCGACAACTGCGGCACCTTCTTCGGCAACGACGGCGTGCCCCAGGGCTGTAGCGACCGGCTGGTGGTGGCCGGTCTGGATCTGCCACCGGGCGCGGCGCGCAACACCGGGAGCCTGGCGGCGGTTGCCGCGGGCACTGACGATGCGTTCATCCCGCGCCTGAAGGACAACGATGCCCGGGACAGCGGCCAATATGGCCTGGCCCTGCGCTGGTACGTGCCCGAGGCCAACGACACCGAGTTCGGTGCCTACGCGATGAACTACCACAGTCGCAACCCGTACCTGAGCATCAACCAGATGACCAGTGCCGCCGGCGGGGTGACCTCGGCGCGCAGCGTGCGTTACTTCATCGATTACCCGGAGGACATCCGCCTCTATGGCTTGAGCTTCCAGACCAACGTCTCCGGCGTATCCCTGGGCGGTGAAGTGAGCTACCGGCCGAACATGCCGCTGCAACTGAACACCGCGGACCTGCTGTCGGCCGCCACCTTCGGCGCCACCTCGCCGCTGATCACCACCGGTTTCGCCGGCCGCAACCTGGGCGCCGAGGTCAACGGCTACAAGCGCATGCCGGTGACTCAGGCCCAGGTGACCGCGACCCAGTTCTTCGAACAGGTCCTCGGCGCCAGTCGCCTGACCGTGGTGGGTGAGGTGGGCTACAACCACATCAACGGCCTGGGCAAGGCCGACGGTTCCGACCTGCGCTTCGGTCGCAGCCCGGCCTTCGGTTCCGGCGAGCTGCAGGGCGCGGCGGGGCCGGCGACCTGCCTGGGCACCGCGGTCGGCACCCCGGGCGCCAGCAACCCGGCCCAGGAGTGCAACTCCCATGGCTTCTACACCAGCAGCAGTTGGGGCTATCGCCTGCGCGGCAAGCTCGATTACCAGAACGTGATCGCCGGCATCAACCTGTCGCCGAACCTGGCCTGGTCCCAGGACGTTGAAGGCTACGGCCCGAACTTCGAAGAAGGCTCCAAAGCCGTCAGCGTCGGGGTGGATGCCGACTACCTGAACACCTACACCGCCAGCCTGAGTTACACCAATTACTTTGGTGGCGATTTCAACACCAACGTCGACCGCGACTACGTTGCGCTCAGCTTCGGCGTGAATTTCTGATGCAACCCTGCCAGAGGTATTTCCATATGAACGCACGTTTCATTCTGCGCGCAGGCGCACTGAGTCTTTCGTTGCTGGCCAGCGGCGTCATGGCCGCCGTCACTCCCCAGGAAGCCGCGCAACTGGGCACCACACTGACGCCGCTGGGGGCTCAGAAAGAAGGCAACGCCGACGGCAGCATTCCGGCCTGGACCGGTGGTCTGAAACCGGGTGCGGCCGCGCTGGACAACGGTTTCCTGGGTGACCCCTTCGCCGGTGAAAAGCCGCTGGTGGTGATCACCGCGGCCAATGCCGAGCAGTACAAGGACAAGCTCACGCCGGGTCAACTGGCGATGTTCAAGCGCTACCCGGACAGCTACAAGATCCCGGTCTACAAGACACAGCGCACGGCGGCGTCGCCGCAGAACATCTATGACATCGCCAAGAAGAGCGCGGTGACCACTCAACTGACGCCCGACGGCAACGGCCTGCTGAACTTCGCGCAGACCCGTTACTACCCGTTCCCGATTCCCAAGAGCGGGGTCGAGGTCTACTGGAACCACACCAACCGTTATCGCGGCGGCAACATGGAACGCCAGGCCGCCCAGGCCGCGCCGCAAACCAACGGCTCGTATTCGATCGTCGAGTACGACGACAAGCTGGCGTTTCCGCAGTTGATGGAAGGCGTCGAGGGTGGGGAGGGTGATAACGTCCTGTACTACTACAAACAGGAAATCACCGCGCCATCGCGCATGGCCGGCAGTGTGGTGCTGATTCACGAGACCATCGACCAGGTCAAGGAACCGCGCCTGGCGTGGGTCTACAACGCCGGCCAGCGCCGCGTGCGTCGTGCCCCGCAGGTGGCCTATGACGGTCCGGGCAACGGCTCCGACGGCATGCGCACCGCCGACAACACCGACATGATGAACGGTGCGCCGGATCGTTACGACTGGAAACTGGTGGGTAAAAAAGAGCTGCTGATTCCGTACAACAACTACCGTCTGCAGTCGCCGAAAGTGAAGTACGACGAGATCATCAAGCCGGGGCATATCAACCAGGACCTGACCCGCTATGAGCTGCACCGGGTCTGGCACGTCGAAGCCACGCTCAAGCCGGGCCAGCGCCATGTCTACGCCAAGCGCGACATGTACTTCGACGAGGACACCTGGCAACTGGCGGAGGTCGATCACTATGACGGTCGCGGGCAGCTGTGGCGTGTTGCCGAGGGGTATGCGATCAACGACTACGAGCGCGGCGCCCCCAACTTCGCCATGCTGGGCATCTACGACCTGATCGCCGGTCGCTACAACGTGCTGGCGATGACCAACCAGGCCAAGCACGCCACCGCCTACGGCATGACCGCCAAGATGACCGACTTCACCCCGTCGGCGCTGCGCAACGCCGGGATTCGCTGACTTACCCCCACCTGATGTGGGTGGCGCACAAATGGGCGACTGCCTCAATGATGAGGGCCTCTGTTGATCAGCGAGGTCCGCCATGTTGGTGCCACGGCCGCATTTGTGCGATGTACTCAAGGGCGCGCAGCAGCGGTTGCAACTGCTGTGCGCGCCTGCGGGGTATGGGAAAACGGCGTTGTTGCGCGAGTATTTGCGCGGCGAAGGCGTCTGGCTGAACCTGGGTGGGCAGGGGCAGACGCTGGCGTCGTTGACCGCGAGGCTTGCCGAGGCATTGGATCTGGCGGCTGATAGTGCGCCGGATGCGTTGCTGGCTTTTCTGGATTCGGGTGGTGGGGTGACCGGGCCGGCCTCTTCGCGAGCAAGTCGAATCGTCGCACCGCCGCTCCCACAGGGTGACGCATTCCCCTGTGGGAGCGAGCCTGCTCGCGATGGGGCCCGCACTGGCAATACAGATCTGAAGCTCGTCTTCGACGATCTCCCCGCCCAAATGCCCGCAGACCTGAACCTCTGGTTCGATCAACTGCTGTCCCTGCAAAACCCTCGCCTGCAGATCCTGGTCACCTGCCGCCAGCGCCCGGACTGGAACCTGCCTCAGCTGATGCTCACCGGTAATCTGCTGGAGGTGGATGCGCGGCAATTGGCCTTTCGGCCCGACGAATTCGAATCGCTGATCAGCAGGCTGGCGCCGGACACCGACACCACTTGCCGCGAGCAACTCTGGCATGCAACAAGCGGTTGGTGCGCCGGCGTCCACCTGCTGCCGGCATCATTACTCGGCCCCTACCTCGAACGGGAACTGCTGTCGCGCCTGAGCGATGAGCAGCGGCAAGTGCTGTACGGGCTCGCCCATTTGTCCAAGGCCAATGCCGATCTTTGCGAACAACTCTGGGAGGGTCAGCAGGGTGCGAGGGTGTTCGCCAGCCTGCTGGCGTGCCAGGCCTTTCTGTTGCCCATCGACCATCAACCCGGCTGGTTCCGTCTGTTGCCTGCGGTGGCCCAGGCCCTGCAAGGGCATTTGAGCGGTGCGCCGTTGAACCGCCTGCGCCTGCGGGCCTGTCAGTTGCTCAGCGTTTGCGGGCATGTCGACGATGCCGTCGAGCAAGCGCTGTGTGCCGATCAACCGGAGGTGGCGGCGAACTACATGGAGCGCCTGTGGTTGAGCTGGATCCTCAGCGAACGGCATCTGGACCGCTTCATGGACTGGCGCGAGCGCATCGAGCCGCAGTTGCTGCACAGCAGTTCGCGGCTGATCTATCTGTGCGCCAAGGCCCTGGTGTTCAGTGGCCGACTGGACGAGGCCCAGGCGTGCCTGCAGCGGCTGGGACATTTTCTTCCGCTGCCCGATCCGCGACGTCAGCAACGCCTGTTGGCGAACTGGCAGGCGCTATATGGCACGTTGCACGGCATCCGTGGCAACCCGGAACTGGCGCGCCTGCATTGTCACGCGGCCCTGGGTTATTTGACGGCGCAGGATTGGCTGTCGGTGCTGTTGTGCCATTGCACGCTGGCACGCATCGCCATGAAAAACGGTGAGCTGAACGAAGCTCAGGTGCTGCTCGAACATTCGCTGGAACTGGCCCGGCGTCGCGGCAGTCGCGAAGCCGAGGTACTGGTCAATATCGATCGCGTGCGTCTGATGGTGCTACAAGGCCAATCGGGCACGGCGCAATCGCTGTTGCGTTCCGAACTTGCGCAATTGACGGGCAGCAGAACCCAACCCTATCCACTGCTCGGCCGGCTGATGTTCCTGCAGGGTGAGCTGCTGTTGCAGCAGGGCCTGGTGCAGCAGGCCGAGCGGGTGCTGCAGGCCGGGCTGTTGCAGGTTCGCGACGGCTGCGCGCCGTTTGTGCTCGACGCCTACCTGTTACTGTCGGAGATCGCATCCCGGGGGCAGGACAGTGAAAAGGCCCATCTGCTGCTGGGCGAAGCCGAGCGCCGCATGCATTGGGGGCAGATCGACAGGGCCTGTTACCAGGCACGGATCGAGGCGCAGAAAAGCCGCAATCAGGCTCGTGACCTTGGCGACGGCTCGAACATTGCCGTCGACGCACGTGTTGCCACCGTACCGGATTACCAGGACGGCCTGACACCACGGGAAGTCTCGGTGCTCAAGTTGCTGGCCGAGGGCATGTCGGTGCGCGAAGTGGGTCATCGCCTGTTCATTTCGGTCAACACCGTCAAGACCCACGCCAAGAACATCAACGTCAAGCTCGGCGCCTGCCGCCGGACCCAGGCCATCAACAGCGCCAAGGCCATGGGCATCCTCGCCTGAAACCCCCGCAGCTGTGGTGAGGGGATAAATCCCCTCACCACAGGTTCCTTCTCGGCACAGACTTTTCGCTCTCCTGAATGTTGTTTCCGGTTAACGGCATTCAACCACCTGATCCGGGTGGCGGCGTGGCGGCGGCGATGGTCAACCATGCAGCCAGACCCCACGCATCGGCCGCGTGCTGACAAAAACAAGAGAGGTAGTGATGAGCGCCATCGAGCATTCGACGAGCTGTGAAATCCGCACGATCCTGGAAAAACAGAGGGCTGCCTTCCTGGCCGGCGAACCCTGGACCCTCGAGCAGCGTTGTGAATTGCTCGACCGGGCCATCGGTCTGCTGGTCAATCACGAGCAGGATATTATTGACGCCCTGACCGCCGATTTCGGCCATCGCAGCCCGGGTTTTTCCAAGGGCAGTGAAGTGCTGTCGCCGCTGGCCACGCTCAAGCAGACCCAGGCCGAACTGGCCCAATGGATGCGCCCGGAACAGCGTCAGGCCCGGGCGGGTGAAGCCTGGGTGCAATACCAGCCACTGGGGGTAGTGGGCATCGTCACGGCGTGGAACGTGCCGGGATACATGGTGTTCAGTGGCCTGGCCGGTGCCCTCGCGGCGGGTAACCGGGTGATGATCAAGCCTTCGGAATTCACCCCGCACACCTCGGCGTTGATCGCCCGGCTGATTCGCTCGGTGTATGCCGAAGACGAAGTGGCGGTGGTGCTCGGTGGCGCCGATGTCGGTCAGGCGTTCTGCGGCCAGCCGTTCGACCATCTGCTGTTCACCGGCGCCACCAGCATCGGCAGGCACGTATTGCGTGCGGCAGCGGAAAACCTGGTGCCGGTGACCCTGGAACTGGGCGGCAAGTCGCCAACCATCATTTCCCGCACAGCGGACTTCAAGGACGCGGTGGCCAAGACCGTTGTCGGCAAACTGCTCAATGCCGGTCAGCTGTGCGTGGCGCCGGACCATGTGTTCGTGCCGCGGGAGTCGGTGGACGCGTTCATCGCGGTGGCAAAGGCTGTGGTCGCCGGCTTCCTGCCGACCCTCAAGGACAACCCCGAATACACCTCGATCATCAATGCCCGGCACTTCGAGCGTCTGCAAGGCTATCTGAGCCAGGCCCGTGAGGCCGGTGTCGAGCTGATCGAATTGAACGCCGCCGGCGAAGACTTCAGCGAAGGTGCGCGCAACAAGATCGTGCCGACCTTGCTGCGCGATCCGGGTGACGACCTGCAGGTGATGCAGGACGAGATCTTCGGCCCGCTGCTGCCGATCAAACCCTACGACGCCATCAGCGAGGTGATCGAGCAGATCAACGCCCGGCCACGGCCGCTGGCGCTGTACTACTTCGGCAAAGATGCCGCCGAAGAAGCGCAAGTGCTCACCCGTACCTGCTCCGGGGGCGTGACCCTCAACGGCGTGCTCAGCCATGCCAGCACCGAAGGCTTGCCGTTCGGCGGCGTTGGCCAGAGCGGCATGGGTGCCTATCACGGCATCGACGGTTTCCGCACCTTCAGCCACGCCAAAGCCATCCTTCGCACAGCGCCAACCCCGGCCTGAGCCCCATTCATTGTTGAGACAATTGCCATGAAAGCAGCCGTATTCCATCAGGTAGGCGCCCCGCTGGTCATCGAAGAAGTGGGCATCAGCAAACCGGGCCCTCGCGAGGTGCTGATCCGCACCAAAGCCGTGGGGGTATGCCATTCGGACCTGCACGTCATCGACGGTTCGTTTCCGTATCCCGGGCCGATGGTGCTGGGCCATGAGGCGGCCGGTGTGGTCGAACAGGTGGGTTCCGAGGTGCGTTCGGTCAAGCCGGGCGATCATGTGGTCACCTGCCTGACCGTATTCTGCGGGCATTGCGAGCACTGCGTCACCGGGCACCTGGCGCGCTGCGTGTCGCCGGAAACCAAGCGTGACAAGGACGAAGAGCCGCGACTGACCTACGTGCACAAACCGATGCCGCAATTCGTCAACCTGTCCGGGTTTGCCGAGCAGATGCTGGTGCACGAAAACGCCTGCGTGGCGATCCGTCGTGACATGCCGCTGGACCGCGCGGCGCTGTTGGGTTGCGCCGTGACCACCGGCACCGGTGCGGTGTTCAACACCGCCAAGGTGCGGCCGGGCGAAACCGTGGCGGTGATCGGCTGCGGCGGTATCGGTCTGGCCGCCATCAATGGCGCGGCACTGGCCGGGGCAGGGCGGATCATCGCCATCGACATGCTCGATTCCAAACTGGAACTGGCCCGCCAGTTCGGCGCCACCGATGTGATCAACGGTCGCGATGGCGATACCGCCAAACAGGTGATGGAGCTGACCCGTGGCGGCGTGCACCACGCCTTCGAATGCATCGGCCTCAAGCAGACTGCCGAACAGGCCTTCGCCATGCTTGCCCGGGGCGGCACCGCCACGGTGATCGGCATGCTCAAGCCTGGCCTGAAAATCGAACTGGACCCGTTGCAGCTGCTGCACGAGCGCCGCATCCAGGGTTCGCTGATGGGCTCCAACCGCTTCCCGGTGGACATGCCGCGCCTGGTGGATTTCTACATGGCGGGCAAGCTCAAACTCGACGAAATGATCTCCCAGCGCATCCGCCTGGACCAGATCAACGAAGCCTTCGATGAACTGCGCCGTGGCGAACTGGCCCGTTCAGTCATCGTGTTCAACGACTGAGCCCCGAAACCCTGTAGGAGCGAGCTTGCTCGCGATGAACCCGAGAACACCGCGGTGTGCCAGATCGCCAGCGTCATCGTTGACGACCCTCGCGAGCAAGCTCGGCTGCTACAGGGTGGGATTGTCTTATTTGGAGATGGTTGATGGACATGAATTTCACGCCGGACGAATTGGCCTTTCGCGCAGAGGTTCGCGCCTGGTTGCGCGATAACCTGCCGGGCGAATTCGCCCGGCGCATCGAGCAGGGCAAGCGCCTGAACAAAGAGGATCAAGTGCTATGGATGCGCACCCTCAACCGCAAGGGCTGGTTGGCGCCGGGCTGGCCGGTGGAATTCGGCGGCACGGGCTGGAGTGACGTGCAAAAGCATATTTTCGACGAGGAATGCTTCGCCGCCGGGGCGCCGAAAGTGGTGTCGTTCGGGCTGAAAATGGTTGCCCCAGTCATCATCAAGTTCGGTACCGAGCAGCAGAAAGCGCATTTTCTGCCGCGTATCCTCACTTGCGAAGACTGGTGGTGCCAGGGCTACTCCGAACCCGGCGCCGGCTCTGATCTGTCGTCGCTCAAGACCCGCGCCGTGCGCGACGGCGATCACTACGTGGTCAACGGCCAGAAGACCTGGACCACCCTGGCGCACTTCGCCGACTGGATGTTCTGCCTGGTGCGTACCGACCCCGAGGCACGCCAGCAACGGGGCATTTCCTTCCTGCTGATCGACATGAAAACCCCGGGCATCACCGTGCGGCCGATCATCACCCTCGATGGCGAGCATGAAGTCAACGAAGTGTTCTTCGACAACGTGCGCGTACCCGTGGCCAACCTGGTCGGTCAGGAAAACGAGGGCTGGACCTGCGCCAAGTACCTGCTCACCCACGAACGCACCAGCATTGGCGGCATTGCCCACAACAAGGCCTTGCTCAGTCGCCTCAAACGTATCGCCAGCGAGGAAATGCGTGACGGCCGGCCGATGATCGATGACCCGATGTTCCGCCTGCAGATCGCCGAGGTCGAGATGCAGTTGATGGCGGCCGAGATGAGCAGCCTGCGCACGCTGGCAGCGGTCAGTGATGGCGGTGCGCCTGGGGCGCAGAGCTCGTTCCTGAAGATCCGCGGCACCGAGATCCGCCAGGCCATCACCTTCCTGATCAGCAAAGCCGTGGGGTCCTACGCCATGCCGTTCATCGAGGAGGAGCTGGGTTATGGCAGCGAGCCCCTGCTGTACACCGACTACAGCAGCGCGGCGACCTGTCAGTACCTGGATGCGCGCAAGGCCTCGATCTATGGCGGCGCCAACGAGATCCAGAAAAACATCATCGCCAAAATGATTCTCGAGCTGTGAGGGGCCGACCATGGATTTCAAACTGACGCAAGAGCAGCTGATGCTGCAAGACACCGCCGCCAGGCTGGTGCGGGACACCTACGGTTTCGAGCAGCGCGAGGCGTTCAGCCAGCGCGAGCACGGCTTCAGCCACGAATTCATGCAGCAACTGGGTGACTTGGGGTTGTGCGCCGTGCCGTTCGCCGAAGGCTATGGCGGGTTTGGCGGCAGTGGCGTGGAAACCCTGCTGATCATGACCGAACTGGGACGAGGCCTGTGCCTGGAACCCTACCTGCAGTCGGTGATATTCGCCGGCGGGCTGGTGGCGCAGTTGGGTAGCGGCGCGCAGAAAGAAACGCTGTTGCCGTCGCTGGGCAACGCCGCCTTGCAAATGGCGGTGGCGGTGGATGAGCCCCAGAGTCATTACCAACTCAATGACGTGCAGACCCTGGCAGAACCTGTGACCGGCGGCTGGAAACTCAATGGCCGCAAATCCGTGGTGGTCGGCGGGCAAAGTGCCGGGCTGATCCTGGTTTCGGCACGCACCAGTCGCGGTGTGCGGGATGAGCAGGGCATCAGCCTGTTCCTGCTGGACCCCCATGCGCCGGGTGTGCGTCGGCGTGCCTATCCGACCATGGATGGCAGGATGGCTTGTGATCTGTACCTGGAGGACGTGTTCGTGCGCAGCGACGCGGTGCTCGGTGGTGTGGGCGAGGCGCTGCCGGCGCTGCGTTACCAGCAGGGCCGCTGCATTGCCGCGCAATGCGCCGAAGCCGTCGGCAGCATGGAAGCGGCCTGCGCCCTGACCCTCGACTACCTGAAAACCCGCCAGCAATTCGGCCAGCCGATCGGCAAGTTCCAGGTGTTGCAGCACCGCATGGTGGACATGCGCATCGAGTTGGATCAGGCCACTTCAATGACGCTGCTCGCTGCCGGTGTGGCCGATCAGGAGGACAGTGAAGAGCGCAGTCGGGTACTGGCAGCCGCCAAGTTCATCGTCAGCCGCACCAGCCGGTTTGTCGCCGACCAGGGCATTCAGCTGCACGGCGGGATTGGTCTGACGTGGGAGTACATGCTGTCGCACCATGCCAGGCACCTGTTGATGGTTGCTCGGCAGTTTGGCGACGATGATCACCACCTGCGGGTGTATTCGAGTTTGATGCGGGTGGCGTGATTGATCGTCAAAGCGGTGCGGCACTGGTGTTGAATGTGCCGGCCTTTTCGCGAGCAAGCCCGCTCCCACAGGGTGCTGGGGTGGATGCAAAATTTGCGAACGACCCAAGACCCTGTAGGCGCACAGCTTGCTGGCGATGGCGGTAGGTCAGTCGGCATCCCTGCCGGATGTGCCGACCTCATCGCGAGCAAGCCCGCTCCCACAGGGTTTTGGGTTGTTCCTACAGTGGGGCGTGTTTGTTGAGGGCGGCCTCGGCTGCGGCGATTTCGGCCTGGCGCCTGGCAATCACATCGCCCACCGGCGGGCCCTGGAAGCGCCGTGCTTCGAAGCCGAACCAGACGATCGCCGTCAGCACCAGAAAGCCGATGGTGATGTACAGCGCCCAGTCATTGGGGGGCTGGATGCCGATGATGAAGATGATCACCATCGACAGCACCGACAGGATGGCGAACACCGAATACCAGAACCGCCCCATGTTCCACGGTCCCATGGTCGGCCACTTCGAGGTCCCGTAGGCGAACAGCCCCAGCACGATGGGAATGACGAAGGAGAAGAACAGGAAGATCACCGTGCAGGACACCACGATGGTGTACACCGGCGTGGCCCCGACCGAGATCACCGAGGAGCCCCAGTCGAACAGTACGGCCAGGACGGCACCGGTCCAGATCGCCGCCACTGGGCTGCGGAAGGTGGGCGAGACCGAAGACAGCGCTTTGGAGCACGGCAGGCCGCCGTCGCGGGAGAAGGCGAAGATCATTCGCGACACCGAGGTCACGGTGGCCAGGCCGCAGAGCACTTGCGAGATGAAAATCGCCACGTACAACACGTCCCGCAGCAACGGGTTGACCTGAAGGTTCATGGCCCAGAAGAACACGTTCCAGCCTTGCTTGGCGGCGTCGTCCATGTTCGGCAGCATCAGTACGAACGCGCTGAGCATGACCCAGCCGAACAGCAGCGACCAGATCACCGACATGACCATGCCCCGGGGCACCGACAGCGCCGCGTTGCGGGTTTCCTCGGAGGTGTGCGCCGAGGCGTCATAGCCGGTGATGGTGTAGATCGGCAACAGCAGCCCGAGCATGAAGATCCAGCCGTTGGACACTTGCGGCCAGACGCTGCCGCCGGCCTCGCCGGAATAGTTGCCGAAGGTCACCAGCCGGGCGAACTCGAAGCTGGGCGCCGAGATCAGGCAGACGATGGTCAGGGCCAGCGCGGTGGCGAAGATCAGGTAGCCGGAGAAGTCGGTGAGCTTGGCCGTCAGGCCGATCCCCAAGTGATTGCACAAGGCCTGGAGACCGGTGAGGATCGCCAGGAAAATCACCCGTGTCGTGGTGGTGTCTTCCATCCCCAGCGCCGGTCCGAAGGCGCCGAAAAAGAAGTAATAGGTGCCGACGTTGATCGCACCCAGCACCGTCACCAGCCCCAGCAGGTTGAACCAGGCCGTGAGCCAGCCGGTGAAGCGATTGCCGAGGATCGAGCCCCAGTGGTACAGGCCGCCGGCGGTAGGGTAGGCCGAGGAAATCTGCGCCATGGCCAGGGCGAACACCCCGGAAATCAGGCAACCGATCGGCCAGCCGATGCCGATCGACGCGCCGCCCGCGCCCGAAGTGCCCTGGGCCAGCGAGTTGATCCCGCCGGAGAGGATGCAGATGATCGAGAAGGAAATCGCGAAGTTGGAGAAAACCCCCATTCGTCGCGACAGCTGCTGGGCGTAGCCCATGCTGTGCAGCGCTTTGACGTCTTCATCGTGCACGTCGCTGCCGGGCTGGCTTGCTGGGTTCATTGTTGTATGCCCCTTTGAGGTGGTGTCATAGGCCGAACTGAGCCGCCGTAGGCTCGACCTTGGTTTTCTGCAGGAGCGAGCCGGCTCGCGATGGACTTGAGGACGACGCGGGGTGTCAGGCTTGCCGCGTTATCGTTGACGTCCATCGCGAGCGAGCTCGCGCCTACAGACGGCCGTGGTATGCCGCTGCGAAGATGTGCGCTGCGCCGTCTCGGGTCAGCGGCAACGGGTTGCCGCCGGCCGACGGGTCGACCACTGCCATGTCGGCGATCAGGTCGGCCTGCTTGTCGTCCACACCCAGTTCGAACAGCGTGTGAGGCACGGCGATGTCCTTGCGCAATTTGAGGACGAAGGCCAGGAAACTGTCGAAACCCGGGGAGGGCAGCTGCAAATAGGCGGCCAGGCGCGTGATGCGTTCTTCGATGGCCGTACGGTTGAACGTCAGCACATAGGGCATCAGCGTGGCGTTGGTCATGCCGTGGTGGGTGTCGTACAGCGCCCCGATCGGATGGGCGAGGGCGTGCATGCCGCCCAGGCCTTTCTGGAAGGCGGTGGCGCCCATCGCTGCGGCCGCCAGCATCTGTGCCCGCGCATCGAGGTCGTCAGGGGTGTGCACCGCGCGGACCAGGGCGTGGCTCACCAGGCGCATGCCTTCGACCGCGATGCCGTCGGCCATCGGGTGAAAGCCCGGGGCGCAGTAGGCTTCCAGGCAGTGTGCCAGGGCATCCATGCCGGTGCCGGCGGTGATCCTGGCCGGCATGCCGACGGTCAGGGCGGGGTCGCTGATGACGATGCGGGGCATCATTTTCGGGTGAAAGATAATGCGTTTGGTGTGGGTGCGATCGTCGATGATCACCGCCGCACGCCCCACTTCCGAGCCGGTGCCGGCGGTGGTTGGCACGGCGATGACCGGGGCGATGCCGCGTTCATCGGCGCGGGTCCAGTAGTCGCCGATGTCTTCGAAATCCCACACCGGTCGGGTCTGCCCGCTCATGAAGGCGATCAGCTTGCCCATGTCCAGGCCACTGCCGCCGCCAAAGGCCACCACACCGTCGTGGTTGCCGGCGCGCCAGGCATCGAGGCCACCGGCCAGGTTGGCTTCGACCGGGTTGGGCTTGAGGTCGCAAAACAGCGCCGCGTTCAGCCCCGCGGCGTTCAAGGCGTCCAGCGCGGCGGTGGTGATCGGCGCGCGCCCCAGGCCACTGTCGGTGACCAGCAGCGGTCGCTGGATACCCTGGCTGCGACAGGCTTCGGCCAGCTCGCTGATGCGGCCGACACCGAAACGAATGCTCGTGGGGTAGTTCCAGTTTCCCTTCAGGCTCATGGCTCAGATCTCGTGGCGCAGATGGAAGGATTTGGCGCGGGTCAGGTGTTCGTAGCCCAGACGCGACAGCGTTACGCCGCGGCCGCTGTGCTTGACCCCGGTCCAGGCCAGGGCCGGGTCCAGGTAGTCGCAGCGGTTCATGAACAGGGTGCCGGTGTCGATCCGGTTGCCCAGGTGTTCGGCGGCGGCGAGGTCGGCGGTCCAGATCGAGGCGCTGAGGCCGAATTCACTGTCGTTCATCAGGGCGATGGCCTGCTCGTCGCCGGTCACCGGCATGATGCCGACCACCGGGCCGAAGCTTTCGTCGCGCATCACTGACATGCCGTGGCTGACGTCCACCAGCACCTGTGGCGCGAGGTAGGCGCTGCCTGGCACGTCGGCGGCGAAATCCTGAGGTCCGATCAATGCCCTGGCGCCCATTTTCAAGGCGTCGGTGATCTGGCCACGGACAAAATCCGCCGCGCCGGCATTGACCAGCGGGCCGAGGGTGGTGGCTTCGTCCAGTGGATTGCTCAGGACGTACTGGCGGGTGAGGGCGGCGAAGCGCTCGATGAATGGCTGGTAAATGTTGGCGTCGACGTAAATGCGTTCCACGGCGCAGCAGCTTTGCCCTGAGTTGAAGAAACTGCCGTCCACCAGATTTTCCACGGCGTAGTCCAGGTTGGCGTCGGCGCGAACGTAGGCCGGGTCTTTGCCGCCGAGCTCCAGGCCCATGCCCATGAACTGGCCCGTGGCGGCGGTTTCCATGGCTTTGCCGGCGGCCACCGAGCCGGTGAAATTCACTTGCTGGACGCGCCCGCCGCCAATGATCGCGCCGGTTTGTGCATGGTCCAGCACCAGGTTCTGGAACAAGCCTTCAGGCAGCTTCGCCCGGCGAAAGGCTTCGGCAAAACGCTCGCCGACCAGCAGGGTTTGCGAGGCGTGTTTGAGGATGACGCTGTTGCCGGCCATCAGCGCTGGAATGATCGAGTTCACCGCAGTCAGGTACGGATAATTCCACGGTGCGATCACCAGTATCGTGCCCAGCGGCTCGCGTTTGATGTAGCGGCGAAAACCGTTGATGGGCGCAGGTTCAACGTCTGCCAACGCCTGCGGCGCTATGGCGATCATGTGCCGGGCGCGCTCTTCGAAACCACGCAATTCGCCGGCGCAGTACCGCACGGGGCGACCCATTTGCCAGGCCAGTTCCGGGACGATCTCGTCTTTCATCGCCAGCATGGCGTCCACTGCCGCACTGCAAAATGCTGCGCGTTCGCTCAGGGGCCTGCATTTCCATTGCGCCTGGGCGGTGGTGGCGGCATCCAGCGCGTTTTCCAGTTGGATAGCGTCGGCGCACTGACGCTCGGCATACACCCGGCCATCGACCGGGGAGATGAGTTCAATGGTCTTGGTCATGATGCTCTCAGTAGCGCTCGAAGCCGCGTTGCAGTTCCCAATCGGTGACGCGCCGGTCGTACTCTTTCTGCTCCCACTCGGCGGTGTGCACGTAGTGCTCGACCACTTCATCGCCGAAGGCTTTGCGCAACATGCTTGACCCCTTCAGTGCGGCACTGGCCTCGCGCAGGGTTTTGGACACTTCCGGTAGATGTTCGTCCAGATAGGCATCGCCCTCGAAGGGTGGGGCGAGGGTGAGCTTTTCATCGATGCCCGCCAGCCCGGCGGCGATCAGCGCGGCGAAGGCCAGGTAGGGGTTCAGGTCGGCGCCGCCGATGCGGCATTCGATGCGGATGGATTTGCTGCTTTCGGCGCACAGGCGAAAGCCTGCGGTGCGATTGTCCAGGCTCCAGACCGCGCGGGTCGGGGCGAAGGTGCCGGCCTGGAAGCGCTTGTAGGAGTTGATGTAGGGCGCCAGGAAACAGGTAATGTCGTTGGCGTACTTGAGCTGCCCGGCGACCCAGGAGCGCATCAGTTTCGACATGCCGAACTCGGCCTTGGCATCAAAGAACAGTGGCTTTTTCGCGTGCTTGTCCCACAGCGAATTGTGGATGTGACTGCTGCTACCGGCGGCGTCGTAGCGCCACTTGGCCATGAAGGTGATCGCCTTGCCTTGCAACTGCGCGATCTCCTTGCAGGCGTGCTTGATGATCACGTGGTGGTCGGCCATGGTCATGGCGTCGGCGTAGCGGATGTTGATTTCTTCCTGGCCGGGGCCCCATTCACCCTTGGAGTTTTCCACGGGTATGCCCGACGCCTGCAGATGCTTGCGAATCGCCCGCAGCACCGGCTCTTCGCGGGTGGTCTGCAGGATGTTGTAGTCCTCGATGTAATGCCCGGCGGTTTTCGGCTTGTGGTAGTTGCGCTGGTGGATGGCCTCGTAGCTCTCGTCGAACAGGTAGAACTCCAGTTCCGAGGCGAACATGCCGGTGTAGCCGCGCTCGCGCAGGCGTTCGACCTGCTTTTTCAGGATCGCCCGGGGGCTGTGGGGCAGGTCCTGGCGATGGTGATGGTCCAGCACATCGCACAGCACCAGCGCCGTGCATTCCAGCCATGGCACCTTGCGCAGGGTGCGCATGTCGGGCTTGAGCACGAAGTCGCCGTAGCCCTTGCTCCAACTGGCGGCGGCATAGCCAGGCACCGGCTCCATGTCGATGTCGTCGGCCAGCAGGTAGTTGCAGCAATGGGTTTCTTCATGGCCGCTGTCGATGAAAAACTCGACTTGGAACCGCTTGCCGACCAGTCGCCCCTGCATGTCGACCATGCACACCAGCACAGTGTCGATTTCGCCAGAGGCGGCGGCACGTTTGAGTTCGTCAAAACTGAGAAGAGGCTCGGTCATCACGGCAAGTCCTGCGCAAATTGTATGGGCCTGTCTGAAATAGCTGTTGCAGACGCTCTCCAGAAACAACCCCAACCTGCAGATGCGAGCATCGTGAGCAATTAGCTGAACATAGCTTAGCCTACTGTCGGTTTTCGCAAGTTTTCGTGACTTGGGTGCCGATCTTGCGGGTATCCGCACCCCTGTAGGAGCCGAGCTTGCTCGCGATGGTCGTCAACGATGACGCTGGCTGTCTGAATGCCCGCGTCGGCTGGACGTTCATCGCGAGCAAGCTCGCTCCTACAGGGGAATGGGGGTAGCTGCGATATTCAGGTTGGCGGAATACACCTGCCTACCTGTAGGAGCGAGCTTGCTCGCGATGGTCGTCAATGATGACGCTGGCTGTCTGGATGCCCGCGTCGCCTGGACGTTCATCGCGAGCATGCTCGCTCCTACAGGGGAATGGGGGTAGCTGCGATATTCAGGTTGGCGGAATACACCCGCGTACTTGTAGGAGCGAGCTTGCTCGCGATGGTCGTCAACGATGGCGCTGGCTGTCTGGATGCCCGCGTCGGCTGGACGTTCATCGCGAGCATGCTCGCTCCTACAGGCAGGTCAGGTCGGGGCGAACGCCAGGCGCAATCGGTCGATGGTCTCCTCGATCGAGGGCCCGAGGATGGTCGGTGGCTCGGGGCTTTCGCCGAATTCGCGCCAGATGAACAGGGTCAATTCAGCGCCGTCGGTCAGGGCGTGGGCTTCGGCGCCGGCGCCGAAATTCTTCAGCACCCGGTACCGCTCGTCCTGGCACAACAGATCCTCGACCCAGGGGTACACCGGGATGAAATGAAAATGGATCGGGAAGCGTGGGTCATGGCCGAAACGGCTGATGTAGAGCCACTTGGGCTGCAGGTGCGCCTGCATGGTTTTCTGCACATGGGCAAGCAACGGCCCCATTTCGCTCAGGGCATTGTCGGGCAGGTCGGACAACGACCGCACCGGGTGCCTTGTGCCAAGCACCAGATAGCCGGGCAGCTTGGAGGACATGTGGTGATTGAGTATCCAGTGCGCGGTTTCATGAATGATGAAGCGTGGTGCTATGTCCATCGTTGGGTGTCCGTTGTCGAAGCCGGTAGGGAAAATGAGAAAGTCGCGCCGCCGTCTGGCTGACTGTCTGCCCAAATACGTCCGCCGTGCAACTCGATAATCGAGCGGCAGATGGACAAGCCGATTCCCATGCCATCTTCTTTGGTCGTGAAAAACGCATCGAACAGCAGCGCAAGGTGTGTCTGGTCAATCCCTGGGCCGTTGTCGCGCACCTCCACCACCGCAAGACTCTCTTTCGCATGAATTCGCACGTGCAGCTCCCTGGGCAGGTCATTGCGGCCAAGCATGGCTTGCAGGCTGTTCATGATCAGATTGATCACAACCTGCTGGAGCTGGATCCGGTCACCCGAAACCCTGGGTGAAAGGCCGTCGACCTTGCACAGCAATTGCACCTGATGACTCTGGATTTCCCGGTCAAGCAGGGCAAGTGAGTCTGTTACTACCGATTCTAGATCCAGATCGTCGTAGTGCGAATCGCTTTTGCGCGTCAGGTCGCGAATGCGACTGACGACTTCGCTCGCCCGGCGCGCATTGCTGGCGGCGCGACCGATGGCGCAGCGGGCTTCGGCCAGGTCCGGGACCGGGCGATCGAGCCAGCGGTTGGCGGCTTCGGCGCTGGAGGTGATCGCTGCCAGGGGTTGATTGACCTCGTGGGCGATGGAGGCGGCCAGTTCGCCCATGGTGGTATTGCGACTGATGTGCGCCAGTTCGATCTGGGCGCGATGCAACTTTGCTTCGACATCGTGGGTGTGGGCCAGCAAGCTCAGTTGTTCCTTCAGTTCGTCGCTGATGCGTCGGTTTTTCAAGGCCAGCCAGGTGGCGATGCCGATCGCGGTCAGGCTGATGAGGCAGCGCGCCAGGGCGGTGCCCAGTGGATGGTCGAGGTGGGAGGCGAAAAAGCCGATGACGGTCATGGCGCCGCACATGACCGCCACCCGCAGCAGGCCGCGCGGGGAGCACGTGCCCATGGCGATCATGATCACCAGCACGTACAGGACCGCCACCGCGATATCCAGTTCGGTGAGGATGTCGACGAAGAATATCGAGAGCGCGGTGACCCACAGTCCCAGGCAAGTGAGCCTGAAACGCAAGGAGCCGAGCATGACGTTCATCACGCTCGGTCTCCGCTGATGCGGTCACTTTGCGCAGTCAAGGTCAGGCCTTGATGAACGCCAGCAGGTCCTGATTGATGACCTCGCCGTGGGTGGTGCACATGCCGTGGGGCAGGCCCGGGTAGGTCTTGAGGGTGCCGCGCTTGAGCAGTTTGATGCTCAGTTGCGCCGAATCGGCGATGGGGACGATCTGGTCGTCTTCGCCGTGCAGCACCAGGGTCGGCACCTCGATGTTTTTCAGGTCGTCGGTGAAGTCGGTCTCCGAGAAGGCCTTGATGCAGTCGTATTGCGCCTTGATCCCGCCGTTCATGCCCTGGCGCCACCAGTTGTCGATGACCGGTTGCGAGACTTTCGCTCCCGGACGATTGAAGCCGTAGAACGGGCCGCTGGGGAAGTCACGGTAGAACTGCGCGCGGTTGTCGGCCAAGGCTTTGCGCAGGCCATCGAACACGTCCATCGGCAGGCCGCCGGGGTTGTTCGCGGTGCGCAGCATGATGGGCGGTACGGCGCCGATCAGCACGGCCTTGGCCACCCGACCACGGCCGTGACGCGCGACGTAGCGCGCCACTTCACCGCCACCGGTGGAGTGACCGATGTGGATGGCATTGCGGATGTCCAGGTGCGCCATCAGCTCGGCGACGTCGGCGGCGTAGGTGTCCATGTCGTTGCCGGCAGCGGTCTGGGTCGAGCGGCCATGGCCACGGCGATCGTGAGCGATCACGCGGAAGCCCTTGCTGAGGAAAAACAGCATTTGCGCATCCCAGTCGTCGCCGGACAGCGGCCAGCCGTGGTGGAACACGATCGGCTGACCGGTGCCCCAGTCCTTGTAGAAAATCTGAGTGCCGTCCTTGACGGTGATCGTCCCTGAACCGTGGCTGTTGCCATTGCCCCCGGGCTTGCCGGTGCTGGCGGTAGCAGACGCTGTCTGTTGCGCGGCGAGTGCAGGTACCGCTACAACCAGGGCAGCGGCCATGGCACCGGTGGTGATCAGGCCGCGTCGGGAGGTTCCGGTTGTCTCGTCAGTCATGTTCTTTACTCATTCGGGTTCCGTGGGCAGAGCACTCGGCGGTGAAACCGAGGCTCTGGGCAGGGGGAAATCTATGAGCAAACCTGGGCGCTGAACACTAGACATGGGTGTTTGCCATTAATGCTTTCGTATAGACGACTGACTTGTGGGTGGGAGCGGGCTTGCTCGCGAAAGCGGCGTGTCAGGCGACCTATGGGTTTGCTGGCAACCGCTTTCGCGAGCAAGCCCGCTCCCACAGGGTGAGTGATTACGCTCAAGATTGGGGAAGGATGCCGATAGCCTGTGTGCCGAGCCTGTCGAAATCAGAACATAGCGTTCTGCATGGCGACACTCAGTCGTCACAACGATTGTTTATTTAAGAGACCAACGTCAGTAGATTACGCGGCGGTTTGCCACCACCGTGCCTCACAACAAGGAATCGTCATGAACGTCAACTCATCTTCGTCCGGCGCATTGATTGCCGCCTATACCTCTACGGCCACCCACAAGGCTGGCAATGGCCAGGGCAACGTCGCCAACGGTGGTCAATCGGCGGACGCCACGCAAAATGACGATTCGGTGAGTTTCTCCGGCACCGCCACCGATTACAGCGCGGCCATCGCCAGCAACACGCCGTACTTTCCTTCGCGATCGGGGATGAGCGCCGATGCGCTGATTCTGGGGGTGGCCAAGCCGGGGGCGATTTCCAGCTCCAAGGACAAGACCTTCGCCGACGTCGCCCTCGATGCCCGCAAGCGCATGGACGAGAAGTACGCGCTGATGAAGGACAGCGGCAAGCCGTACGACAACAGCGCCCAGGATCGCAACAGCCTGATGGGCGACCTGGACCGACGCTCGCTGTACGCCGTGGCCACCAACGAAGGGGGGCAGTTCACCCAGGAAGAACAGACCGCGGCCCAGGACCTGATGCGCCAGCAGGCGCAACTCGCCACGGGCTACTACGAAGGCCCGGAAGATCAGAAGAAGAACTGGCGAGACCCGTTCGTCAATGACCCGGTCGGTCGCGCGAAGGCGGCGCTGAACTTCCTCGACAACATGAGCCCGGAAGAAAAAAATACGCCGCAGTGGCTGTCCCAGCGCTCGACCATCCAGACCGCCCTGAACCAGGCCACCGCCGCCGACCCGGTGGAACTGGCGAAGAAGAAACAGCTGTATTTCCCGATCCTGGCCGAGATTCTGCAGAACGGTACGAGTTGGTTTGACAAGAAAGAGCAGGATGAAGACAAGTCGGCTGACTTGCTCAAGCAGTTGCAGGCGGCGGTGCAATCGACCCAGTGAAGGGGAGGCTTGATTGCATCGGCATTGATGCAGTCAGGGCCGGCCCCATCGCTGGCAGGCCAGCTCCCACCAGATTTTGTGCCGTATACAAAATCCCAGTACACCACCCATCAACTGTGGGAGCTGGCCTGCCGGCGATGAGGGCGGCACATTCAAAATCGGTGCCGACGATATACCGCTTTCGCGAGCAAGCCCGCTCCCACAGGGGGTTTGTGCTGAACACAGGGTTTGGGTACAACCGCCTTCACTGTGGGAGCTGGCTTGCCAGCGAAGAGGCCCTGAGAGTCGCCGACGATTCAACGGTCACTTACTGGCATCCAACACCACCCGATACCGCGCCTTGCCGCTGCGCAAATGGTCGACAGCCTCGTTGATTTTGCTCATGGGAAACATCTCCACCTGCGGCAGAATCTGGTGGCGCGCGCAGAACTCCAGCATGGTCGCAGTGTTGCTCGGTGAGCCTACCGGCGAGGCGGACATGACTTTTTGCTGGGGGATCAGATCGAAGACATGCACCGGGATGGCGTTGGGCACGATGCCGACGAAATGCAGGCGCCCCTTGCCGCGCAGGGTGGCGAGCATGGCGGTCCAGTCGAGGTCGGCGCTGGCGGTCACCAGCAGGAAATCCAGGGTGCCGGCGATCGCCTTCAGCGCACTGCTGTCGGTGGAGGCAACCACCTTGTGCGCACCCAGGCGCTTGGCTTCGTCCTGCTTGCTCAGTGACGAGGTGAAGGCGGTGACGTCGCAGCCCCAGGCGTTGAGGAAACGCAGCGCCAGATGACCGAGGCCGCCGATGCCCACCACGCCGACCCGGTCGGTGGGCTTGATGCCGAATTCCACCAGCGGGTTGAACACGGTGGATCCGGCGCAGAACAGTGGGCCGGCCGCTGCCGGGTCGAGGCCTTCGGGGATTGGCAGGGCCCAGGCCCAGTGGGAGCGCAAGCGGTCGGCGAAACCGCCGTGGCTGCCGATGATGGTCGGTTGCGCGGTGCGGCACAGGTTGTGCGAGCCTTCGATGCAGGACGCGCAATGCATGCAACTGCCTTTGTACCAACCAATGCCGACCCGTTGACCCAGTTGCAGGCCCCGCACCTGTGCGCCGACCCGTACGATTTTGCCAACGGCTTCATGGCCGGGAATGAACGGGTACTGGCTGATGCCCCAGTCGTTGTCGATCAGTGACTGGTCGGAGTGGCAGACGCCGCAATATTCCACGGCCACTTCCACTTCTTCATCACCCAAGGGGCCGGGATCGTAACTGTAACGTTCCAGCGGGGCGCCGGCGGCCGTTGCAGCCCAGCCGGTGAAAGTCTTGAGTTCGCTGCTGTCGCTCATGGGGGATAACTCCAGGTCAGGAGATGAGGGGGGCCGCCCATGCAGAGCGGCGGCGGAGCCAGAAAAGTGTAGCGGGTGTCTTTCCAGGCGCCATGAAACGAATGTGGCGAGGGAGCTTGCTCCCGCTGGGCTGC
>NZ_LYVP01000076.1 GCF_001984065.1 Pseudomonas sp. KK4 | reverse complement strand
CACCCGAGGACCCTGTGGGAGCTGGCTTGCCAGCGAAGGCGGCGGCACATTCAACATCCCTTTGCCTGGCACACCGTCTTCGCGAGCAAGCCGCGCTCCCACAGAGGGTTTGTGTCGGTCCCGGTTTTTGCATGCACCCGAGGCCCCTGTGGGAGCTGGCTTGCCAGCGAAGGCGGCGGCACATTCAACATACCTGGGTCTGACCCACCGCCATCGCGAGCAAGCTCGGCTCCTACAGGGGGGTTGTGTCGGTCCCGGTATTTGCATGCACCCGAGGACCCTGTGGGAGCTGGCTTGCCAGCGAAGGCGGCGGCACATTCAACATACCTGGGTCTGACCCACCGCCATCGCGAGCAAGCTCGGCTCCTACAGTTTTTGCGTCGTCCACAAATACTGCATCCACCCAAAAACCTGTAGGAGCGAGGCTTGCCCGCGATGAGGCCGGCACAGTCAACATCGCTGTGCCTGCCCTACTCAGTAAAAAAGGGAGAAGTGTGTATCGCCAATCCCCGGCACATTGCGCGCCGGGGGGCGCTTCGGGCGGCGGGGTTACAGGCTGATCGCCGAGGATCGGGCCTGGTGACGCGGGCAGCTGTCTGGCTGGGTTGCGGTGGCAAGGTTCACCCTGGTGCTGCCAGGTTCACTGCCCGAAGGCTCGGAGGACACTTGAGCCCGTGGCAGCAGAAAGTGCGCCAACGCCGGCAGCAGGATCAATGCGCCCAGCATGTTCCAGATGAACATGAAGGCCAGCAGAATGCCCATGTCGGCCTGGAACTTGATGGGCGAGAACGCCCAGGACGCCACGCCCAGCGCCAGGGTCACGCCCGTCAGCATCACCACTTTGCCGGTGAATGTCAGTGCCCGGTAGTAGGCTTCGGACAACGTGGCACCCTGGCGAAGCTGGCCCAACACAATGGTCAGCACATACAGCGCATAGTCCACGCCGATCCCGACCCCCAGGGCGATGACCGGCAAGGTGGCGACCTTGATCCCCATGCCCAGGGAAACCATCAAGGCCTCGGCGAGGATCGACGTCAGCGCCAGCGGCACCACGGCACATACCACCGCGCGCCAGGAACGAAAGGATATGAAGCACAACAGGATCACGGCGCCGTACACCCAGAACAGCATTTCATGGCTGGCCTTCTTCACCACGATGTTGGTCGCCGCTTCGATACCGGCGTTGCCCGCGGTCAGCACGAACTTCACCCCATCGCTGTTGTTCTTCGCGGCAAAGGCTTCGACCTTGTCCACCACCCGGGTCAGGGTGTCGGCCTTGTGGTCCTCCAGGTACACGAACAGCGAAAGCAGGTTGCAGCCCTGGTTGAAGATTTCACGGGGCGTGCGGTTGGCGACGGTGTTCAGCGTCCACTGATTCGGCACCAGTTCGTACCACTTCGGATTGCCTTCGTTCATGCCGACCGTAATCCGCCGGCTGAGCAAGGGCAACGAGTTGCTCCCTTCCACGCCGGCCACGTCGTGCAACTCCCACTCCAGCGCATCGACCAGCGACTGGGTTTTGTACGAGGTGCATTGATCGTTCGGCGTTTCGACCATGACCACCAGCACATCGCTGCTCGCCGAATAGGCCTTGGCCATGAACGCGTTATCCAGGTTGTAACGGGAATCGGCACGCAGCTCAGGCGCCCCGGGATCAAGGTCGCCCACCTTGAGGTGCAGGCTGACCATGAACCCGGCCACCCCCAGAATGATCGAAACCACCACCGCGACCGTGGCCCATTTACGCTCGGTGAACAGATCGAGAAAACGCCATACCACGTGCTTCTCGATCCCAGCCGCCTCCCCCGCTTCATCCCTCATGCTGCGCACGGCGGCATTGCGGCTGACACCGGTGAAGCTGAGCAACACCGGCAGCAGAATCAGGTTGGTGAAAATCAATACCGCCACGCCGATGCTCGCGGTAATGGCCAATTCCTGAATCACGCGGATGTTGATGACCAGCAACACGGCAAAGCCCACCGCATCGCAGAGCAGCGCAGTCAGACCCGCCAGAAACAGACGCCGGAAGGTGAAGCGCGCGGCCACCAGTTTGTGCATGCCACGGCCGACGTCCTGCATGATCCCGTTCATCTTCTGCGCGCCGTGGCTGATGCCAATGGCAAAGACCAGGAACGGCACCAGGATCGAATAGGGATCCAGCTCGAAGCCCAGCAACGGCAACAGCCCCATCTGCCAGGTCACGGCGATCAGCGAAGTGGCCACCACCAACAGGGTGCTGCGAACACAACGGGTGTACCAGTACACCGCCGCCGCAGCGATCACGATGGTCAGGAAAAAGAACCACAGCACCAGACGAATGCCGTCGATCAAATCACCCACCACCTTGGCAAACCCGGTGATGTGCAGCTCCACGCCCTGGGCCCGGTATTTGTCCCTCAGGGCTTCCAGATGCTCGGAAAACTGCTTGTAATCCAGGGCTTGCCCGGTTTCCGGGTTGACGTCCAGCAACGGCACGAAAATGATGCTGGACTTGTAGTCCGAGGCCACCAGTTGCTCTGCGTCGCCGGAGCGTTCGACGTTGGTACGGGTCTGGTCGATGCTTTGCGGCGACTGGTCATAGTTGTCCGGAATCACCGGGCCACCGTCCAGGCCTTCTTCGGTTACCCCAAGCCAACGGGTGTTCGAAGTCCACAGCGATTTGAGAAACGCGCGATCGACACCCGGGATCAGGAATACTTCGTCGTTCAGCTGCTTGAGTGTCTCCAGATACGCCGCATTGAAAATCGTACCCTGCTTGACCTCGACGGCAATTCGCACCGCGTTGCCAAAGCCCTTCATGTCGCCTTTGTGCTTGAGGTACTGCTCGATGTAGGGATGCCCCGTGGGAATCATCTTTTCGAAATCGGCATTGAGCTTGAGCCGGGTCGCATAAAAACCCAGCACCAGGGTCACCAGCAGGCAAACCACCAGCACCATCACACGATGGTTGAAGAACAACCGCTCCACCACGGAGCCGGATCTTTTATCGAACGCTTCCAGGCTGCAGACCACAGGTCTGGCATCCGCGCAATTATCAATCTTCATTGTTCACTCCCGACAACGCTGGCCAAGCTAACCCTGGTAACACCACGCATTCCCACCACCACCAGGCCGCCATCGGCCGATTGGGTGATGCCTGCCAACGGCGGCAATTGTTTTAGCGGCGATAACTGAAAACTGTTGCCCTTGTCGCGACTGAGCAGCAACTGGCCTGATTGATTGACCAGCACGATCCCTCCCTCCCTGAGCTGTACGCTGCCGGTAATGGAGGCACTGGACGGGACATCGACTTTGCTCCATTCGGCGCCGCTGTCGCTGGAGCGATAGGTGCTGCCACGCAAGCCGCTGACCAGCAGATGGTCGTCTGAACTGACGACCAGATCGAAGTAGCTGCCCTCGTAAGGCGTCTGCACCGCTTCGAAATCGGCGCCGTCGTTCTGCGAGCGAAATACGCTGCCTTGTTCGCCGACGATGTACAGGCTCGAACCGCTGCCAGCCATGGAATACAGGTGCAAACCGCTCGGGTTGTCGATGTGGGTTTGCCATGGTTGCCAGTGCTGGCCGCCATCGTCGGTGCGCAGGATGAGGTTGTAGGAACCGAGGATGTAGCCAGTGCGCTTGTTGACGAAATGCACGTCCAGAAAGGGTTTGTCCGGGCCGTCGGCCACCATCAGCTCGGCCGCCTTGACCTGGCGTTCCAATTGCTCCGGATCTCCCTCCTTGCCTTGCAGGCGCTTCTGGGCGACGCGCAGCAGGGTCTGGGCCAGTTCGATGCCGTCGAACTGCTTTTCCCAGGTTTCGCCGCCGTCCTTGCTGTGCAACAGCACACCGCCATGGCCGACGATCCAGCCCTCCCTGGCATCGACGAATTGCACGGATGTCAGCGTTACGCTGACAGGAACTTTGGCCTGGCGCCAGGTGGCACCGTTATCGTCCGACAGCACGACGATGCCGCGCTCGCCGACCGCCACCAAACGCTCGGGGGTCGACGTCACCGCCACCAGCACCGCGTTTTCGGCATGGGGTGACCGTTGTGCCGGACGCGCCAGTGGCCCTGGCACGGCAGCGTATGCCGTCCAGGATAAGGCAAGCGATAACGCGGCAGTGAGCAAGGCACCGACCGTTCGATTACAGCGCATAGACATTCTCCAGCGTTTTTATAATTGTCAGCTGACGCAGTGCGCCTGTTTGATCGACCCACTTCCATCGGGTGTGCGGCGCGCAACACCCTGGGTACCTCGACTGGATAACTTCAATGCTTCGCTGGCCTGGTTGCAGGAGCGACCGGGCTCCTGCATTTTCCCTGGCATGCCCTCACGTCAGAGTCAGGGTCAGCGCACGCCCTCACCCGACATCGCCTCAGGCGTGAAGTCGGCCGACTTGACGTCCGACAGCATCTTGAAGTGATAGGTGTAGGAAGGGTTTGACCAGTCCGTGGCCCCCACGCCGCTCCAGCCACCGGTCTGCAGGTTGTGGGTGGACCACTGCAGGTTGGGGAACACGAACGGGCCATCCATCATCAGGAACGGCAAGGCAATCTGGGTGCGCCACAACTGCCCCTGGCCGTCCCAGCCATCGGCCAGGATCGCGCCCCACGTGTCTTCGTCCAGGTAGTAGCGACGCTTGGGCACCACGTGCCGCTTGCCCGGGGCAAGGTCGGCTTCAACCACCCACACGCGGTGCAATTCCCAACGGGTCGAATCCGGGTTGATGTGGTGTGGCATCAGTTGTTTGTCGATCGACACGTTCTTTTGCAGGAACTTGTTGTTGTTATAGGGAATGTAGATCTCCTTCTTCCCCACCAACTTCCAGTTGTAGCGGTCCAGGTCGCCGAGGAAGATGTACGACTCGTCGTAGTACTCCATCCCCGAGTTGACGTCCGAAGGCGTGTCGTAGCCCAGGGTCGGCGCCTTGCGCACCCGGCGCTGGCCAGGCAGGTATTGCCAGGCCTGGCGCGGCTTGTTGACCGAGTCGATCAGCACGAACTGCTCACCGGACTTGATGGGCGGATCGGTCATCCACACGCGCAGCAGTTCGGTCTGGCCCTTGAAGGTGTCCAGCGTGCCGCTCTTGTTGTAGTAGGGGTACATCGCCTTGTTATAGCCCCGGACCGACAGCACCAACTTACCGTCAGGAGTGCCGACGTAGTTGTTGAAGGCATAGGAAGTGGCCTCGCCCACAAAGGTCAATTTGTGGTTCCACATGGCTTCGGCGCCGTTCTTCGGAATCGGAAAAGGCACGCCGCCATAGGCGCCTTCGACCCAGACATTACCGTCAGTCAGCTTGGCGCGGGTGGCATTGGCGAAGGTATTGTCGTACACCCATTGCGGTGCGGCCGCGGTGCGGTGGGTCGGGTACACGTCCAGGCGATAGCTGTCGGGGTACTTCTTCAACATGGCCTTGATGCCGTCACTCAGCTTGTCGGCATACTGGTCCATGTTCTTCGCATTGATGGAGTACAACGGCTTTTCGCTGGCGAATGGGTCAGGTCGCGAATCGCCATTCTTGTAGCCGGCCGGCACCGTGGTGTAACCGCCATCCCAGGCAGGGATGGTGCCTTCCTTGTTGCCTGCCTTTTCCGCGCCCATGGGGGTCAGGGTGGACTTGAGCTGTGCGGCCTCGTCAGGGGACACCGCCGCGAAAACCTGTGGGGTCGCGAACATGACACTCCACAACGCGGCGCACAACATCGTGTGTTTAGCTTGCATCTTCACATCTCCTGCTCGGCTTGTTGTTATGACTAGAGCGAACGTTGCACAGAGAACGCGATGAAATCGCGGTCCTTGAGGGATTGGTCGTAGGAGTAGGACTGGACCGCTGAGTTGGCGGGTACCACGCCTGTGTCTTCGGTGCCGAAGAAGCCGGTGTACATCAGGCTGAATTTCCAGGTTTTCAGGTAATCGGCCTTGAGCCCGACACTGAAATCACCGCCATGGTTGACGCTGAACCCCGGGTTGATCACCGAAGATTTGCCGAACAGCCCATAGCCGACGCCGATCGGCACCGTGAGGTCGACACCGTCGAGTACCTGGTAGTAGGCCGGCTCGAAAATCATGCGCAGCGCGCCGGCATCGCGGGTCGCGTTCGGATCCAGCGCATCGGCGTTCTTGGTGATGCTCAGGCGACGGTTCCACGCCACTTCGCCGAGGAAGTTACCGCCCTCCCACAGCGGGCCGGCATCGAGCAGCGCGATCCACGACACCTGGCCATGGGCCGTTCTGCCGACGGGATAGAGCGGATGGTTGTTATTGTTGATTTCTTCGCCCGGCAGCACCGTGATCGAGCCGGCATGCGGCACCAGCGGCATATTGTCGCGAACCGAAAATTCACCCGCGACGTTGGTGTCACCCACCGTCGTACTGAAGCTAACCCCCAGCGCCTTGATCTTTTCCGGGTACACCAGCTCGTAGGTGGCCGGCGCGAACGCCGGGCTCAAGCTGGCATGGACCACCGGGCTCTTGGCGTTGTACTGGATGGCATACAGACCGAATTCGGCGTCGATGTCTTCAGGCCGGTAGCGCAGTTGCAAACCGCCCTGCCCCGAGTCGCTGGCCTTCTTGTCTTTACCACGGACAAAACTTGAGCCCGGCCCGACCAGAATCTGTTCGCCACCGTCGTCGAGGATGTCGACGGTGGAAAAGTAGCTGCCCGCTGCCGGCAGACGATCGGCTTCCCAGTGAACCTGGTAGTAAGCACCGAGCGCCAGGTTGTCTCGCAGTTGGATCTGCCCGGAAATCTGCGGCACCGGGCGCACCAGTTCCTTGAACTGCGTGCCCGGCACCGACAGCAACTTCACGATATCGGTCGGCGCCTGGCCACCCGCAATCCCGTTAGCGCCGTAGAACAGACTTTCGCCGTACAGAACGGTGTGTTGGCCGACACGCAGGGTCGCCGGCATGTCGCCGATATCGGTCTTGCCGAACACGAAGGCATCCAGCAGTTCAGCCTTGCGACCGTGCAACTTCTCGGTCTCGGAGGTGAACTCGTTGTAATCGACGGAGTTGGAGTTATTGGTAAACGGAGAGTCGTTGTCGTTCTTGCGGTTGTAGATGCTGTCGTACCAACCGGCACCACTGACGCGAAGTCCCATATTGTTCTTGGTCAGATCGAACTCGGAAAAAAGATCCACCCGATTGGAGATCATGCCCTTGTCGAAGTTGCGATCGCCGTCGTCCTGGTTGGCATCACCGGTGAGTTTCGAGGACTGATCCTTGACGCGCCAGGCGGCGCTGTACTTGAAGGTGTTATCCCAACGGATCTTCAGGTCTTCCACGCCGGTATTGAACTCGAACGCGTTCGCCATGGGTGTGGCGAGTGTGGTCATTGCGGTCACCACCGCACAGGCCAGCGCCCGATATTGAAACGAATGATTTTGCTCGTTGTGAAACTCGGTGCACGCCAGCGCACTGATCGTTCTTGTTGTATTGACGTTCATTTTCTCTTCACCAACTTAGTTATTATTAGTGCGTTTGGTTTTGAAGAAGCCGTGACGCTCGCCGGCCATTGAGGCAGCGAATTTTTCAGTGGTTTTCAATCCTTGGAAGTTGTCGACTCAGTGCGTCAGGTTGTTCACCATGCCGTGGTTCCGCCGTCGATTTTTATATCCGTGCCGGTAATGAAAGAACTTTCATCCGAGGCGAGAAACAGCGCGGTTGCCGCCACTTCCTCGGGTTTACCGATACGTCCCAACATGATCTTGCCGACCATGACATCCACCCACTCAGGGTCTTCCAGCAACGGCAGTGTCTGTTTGGATTCGATCAGACCGGGGGAAATGCTGTTGGCACGCAAGCCGTATGTGCGGCCTTCCATCGCCAGTTGTCGGGTCATGGACAGCACCGCGCCCTTGGCCGCCGAATGTGCGATGCCCGGCAGCATGCGATAGGTCGACCAGGCCGACACCGACGCGGTGTTGATGATCGAAGAACCAGGCCGCTTGATCAGCTCGGGCCAGGCGGCACGCACCAGGTGGAACACCAGATTGAGTTCCTGGTCGATGGTGCGATGCCAATCGAAATCGGAGATCTCGTCGACCCATCCGAAGTAGGCCATGGCGGCGTTATTGAACAGCACGTCGACGCGGCCATAGGCCGAGACGGCCAGGTCAACGAGCAGCTTGCACTGACGCGTATCGGTCAGGTCACACTCGCTCAGGGAAACCATGTCCCCGCCTAACGACAGCACCTCGTCGACCGTGGCCTGGGCGGCCTCGCGATTGATGTCGCAGCCGACCACTTTCGCACCCTGGCGGGCGAACATCAGCGCCGCAGCGCGCCCCATCGAACCACCGGTGCCGGTGATGATACAAACCTTGCCCTCAAGACGATCACTCATGACGTTTTCCTGCATCGTGGAGAGTCAGCCCTTGCGGTCAGCACCTGATGCGGACCGAAAAGCAACGATCGACAAGGCGTCTGGCTCATTCACCGTTGACCCAGAACAGACGCGGATCAAAGGGTAGAGCCTGCATGACCTTGTCGATGCCGCGTGGAGCGGCATCGTCTGTCAGGCGACGTTTTTTTTCGCGCGCATACGGCCCAGCGTGGTGTTCACCGCTTCGCAATAGGAGGTTTCCATGCCTTCGGCAAAGGCCTTTTCTTCTGCGCTGCCGGCTTTCACGCCCTCCAGGGAGAAGGTGAAGGTAAAGCGCAGGAACAGGGTGCCGTTCTCTTCTTCGATGATGTTTTTGATGATGCCGCGGGCCCCGCCGGAAATGCGCACGAACTCCACACGCTCCTGCGGGAACAGCGTGATCAACTCTTGCAGGGTTTCACCGTGCAGCACCACTTCACGAATGAACGGACTTCCGCCTGGGGCCTCTTCGACAATCTTGCATTGTTCGATCGGGCGGACATAACCGATGGGATTGCGCGCCTTCTCTTCCAGGCCTTCCCAGACCTGCGCCCGGCTCAACACCACTTCACCGGCCGGATTGACTTCCAGGCGCTTGCTTACATTGATCATATTGCTCACCTTTTTATTATCAAATAATGCCGTTGCTCAGTGGTGAGCAGCGGCACACCACAAAAATGTGCGGGTTGCCCAGCAGCGCTTTATCAGATGGCCAGGTAGCCGCCATCCACCGACAGGGAGGTTCCGGTCACGAAGCTGGAATGGTCGGACAGCAGCCACAACGCGGCGGCCGCGATTTCCTCGGGCTTGCCGAAACGACCGATGGGATGGCGCTCACGCAGTGCCTGAAACTGATTGGCAAAGTTGTCTTCCTGGCTCAGGCGCAGAATCATCGGGGTTTCGATGATCCCGGGAAGGACGGCGTTCACGCGGATTCGATGAGGCCCGTAGTCCACGGCGGCGGCCTTGGTCAGGCCCAGCACACCGTGTTTGGCAGCGATGTAATCGGAGGCGGCGGCGATGGCCACGGCGCCCAGGGCCGAAGCGGTATTGACGATGGACCCACCGCCGGACACGAGCATCGCCCGGATCTGATGCTTCATGCAGTAGAAGACGCCGGTCAGGTCGACCCTGATGATTCGATCCCAGGCCTGGGCGTCGATTTCATGCAACGGCAAGTGGCTTTGCTCGATGCCGGCATTGTTGAACGCGCCATGCAAAACGCCAAACCGATCGACCACTTCGTCGACGGCGGATTTCACGGCAACCTCGTCGGTGACATCGCAAGGGATGGCCACCGCGATGCCCTGGTTGGACTGGACGATTTCGACGATATCGTTCAAACCGGCAACATCGCGATCGAGCATGATCACCCGGGCGCCCGCTTGTGCGAACGCTATGACCGAGGCTCTGCCGATGCCACCGCTGGCGCCGGTGACAATGATATTGCGTTGGCTCAAATCATTCATGACTGGATTCCATTGGCAACGTTTTTGTTATTCATCTCGTTGTTGGCCAGTGCTGCACAGAAAGCTGTTCGCCGCCTGTTGCCTACAACCATGACTGCCTTTGCTGATGCTCCTGCTCGACCCTGCGGGGCCAAGCAGTGACTCAACTTTAGGTAGCCGGTCGGTCACTGACTAGATCGAGAAATCACTAAAGACTGTTGCGCGAATGCACCAATGAAAGCCTTCCGCTGCCGAACGGGTCCATGCTCAAATGCTGCGAGAACAGGGTCAGCGCAGGAGCATGTCCGCTCCCGCAGAAGGCAACGAAATGCCGGTGGAAAGGGAGACTGTGTGTGAATGACCTGAACGACCTCTATTACTTCGTCCTTGTCGTCAGGCACGGTGGATTTTCACCGGCGGCCAGAGCCACCGGCATCGAGAAAACCTTGCTCAGCCGGCATATCGCCTTCCTCGAAAAACGCATTGGCGCCCGCCTGCTGCACCGCACCACGCGCCAGGTTTCACTGACGGAAGCGGGTCAGCATTTCTACGCACTGAGCCAGGCTGTGGTCGAAGGCGCGCAGACGGCCTATGAGAGCGTGGAACACATGCGCCGCGAGCCGGTGGGCCTGGTGCGCCTGAGCTGCCCCCAGGTCATGGCCAAGACCTACCTGTCGCCACTGCTGCCCCGGTACATGGCAACCTTCCCCAAGGTTCGCCTGGAGCTCAGCGCGGTGGACCGCGAGGTCGATCTGTACGAAGAGCGACTCGATATCGCCCTGCGCGCGCGTACGCACATCGAAGAGTCCGCCGGGCTGGTGGCGAAAACCCTGGGCAGCGCAAGGCGACTGATGGTCGCCAGCCCCGGGTTTCTCGATCGTCTGGGCCGCCCTGCCACCGTCAGGGCACTCTCGAGCCTGCCGACGCTGTGCCTGCCGGCCGACCTGCACGATGGGTCCGGGCGCTGGCTGCTGCACGACGGCGCGAACGAAGAGGTACTGATCCCCCACACCCCCTGCCTGATCTCCGACGATTTGAGCATGCAAATGGATGCGGCACTCAATGGCCTGGGGGTCGCCATGCTGCCCGAACCGATCGTGGTCGCCGCAGTTCGCGCCGGAGCACTTGAGGTGGTGATGCCTGCGTGGGCCGGGCCGCCGCACCTGATTCATCTGCTGTACCCAAAACCCAAGGGCATGCTGCCGTCGGTGCGCAGCGTGATCGACTATCTGGGCCTGCATTTGCCGCAGCTGATTCTCGAGGGCACCCTCGCCCACCGAGCCTCGACTTGAGTCATTGCCACTGTGCCTGCTGGCTCTTGAGGACCGCACTCATCATCTCCCGCAGCCACTTGTTCTGCGGGTCGCGATGAAAACGATCGTGCCAGTACAGGTCGATCTCGAACGAGGGAATCTGCAACGGCAACGGCTGGATCACCAGCGGGAAGTAGCGCGCCAGTGTGTTGGCCAGCGCACAGGGCAACGTCCAGATCACGTCGGTTTCCAACAACAGGTGCGGGCTGGACAAGTGATGGGGCAAGCGAATCCTGATGCAGTCCGCTCCCCCCGCATCGATCAAGGCGCGCTCCAGCGCCTGGTGCCCCGTACCACCGGCCTCCACCAGCAAATGGTCACGGGCAATGAAATCGTCCAGCGTCATGGTTTTGTCGGCCAACGGGTGCTCACGACGCATGACACAGACGTAGTGCTGTGAAAACACCGGCAAACGATGGATATCGGTCTGCAGGGTCGGCATGTAACCCATCGCCAGATCGATTCTGCCGGTGGCCAGGCCATTGAGGGTCTCATCCATGCCGCCGCCGACCGTATTCATCCGTGCCATGGGCGCGACCCTGGCCAGTTCCTTGAGGATCGGCGGCAGGCACACCACTTCACCGACGTCGAGCATTCTGACGGTGAACGATTTGCGGCACAGCCCCGGATCGAACTCGACCATCTGGCTTTCCGCGGCCCGGATCAGCATCAGCGACTGCAACAGGCGCGGGGCAATCTGTGCGCAAAAGGGAGTGGGCTCCATCCGCCGGCCCACCAGCGTGAACAGCCGATCACTGTAGGTCTGGCGCAGCCGCTTGAGACTGTTGCTGACCGCGGACTGAGTGAGGCCGAGATTCTGCGCGGCGATCGACGTCGAATGGTCGCGCCACAGCGCCTCAAAGATGTACAGCAGATTCAGGTCTTTCATGACGGCGCCTTGATCACATCGCCCGCAAACTCGAACGCCTGCCAGCCGCCCTCATCGAGGCAGCTGACAGGCAATGACAGGTCAATCCGCCGTTGAAAACTAGACAGCTGCGCGGATCAGATAGCTGTCAGGCACACCGGCGAACACCGGGGACAGGTCGATGTTGATCCGGTAATCCCTGATCAGCCGATCGGCGTTGAATCGCAGTACCACGCAGCACGGCACGCCGACGGTCACGCCATCGTGCCGGGTGTAGTAACTGTCGAATTCCAGAAGGGTCACGTCATCGAGTACCCATACCCCGGTCATGACGTGTTCGAGGGTTTCAATCTGCGAGTAGAAGGCGCCGACACCCTGCTCGATGGCGGCCTTACCGACCAACTTCGGCGCATTGCCGAATCGGAATTCGACGTCGTCCGCCAGGTAACTCAGGAAGCCCTCGATGTTTTTGCTGTCGATGCAATCGAACATCGCTTTCATTGCGTAACTCATGCAGCCATCCTCATTTTTGTTGTTGTTTTCTCAGCCCGACTCTATTTTCGGCGCGGCGATACCGCAATACGGCAAAATCACCAAAGCGCGTTGCACCAGCGCACCAATCACGCACCAGCCGGCCCGCTCAGTACCCGGCAAGCCCTTCCCTCGCCCATGCAGCCTCCAGTTCGTCCCGGTGCTGTGGGGCGGCGATGCTCAGCATCTTGTCGACCCTTTGCTTCAAGGTCAGCCCACGCAGGTCGGCCACGCCGAATTCGGTGACGATGATCCCGGCATCACTGCGAGGGATGGTCACCGGGCCCTTCAGGCGGGCGACGATTCGACTGTGGCTGCGAGCGCTGGCCGGCAGCGCAATGATCGGCAACCCGCCCCGGGAACGGTGGGCACCACGAATGAAGTCCAGTGATCCGCCCACGGCGCCCAGGTAACTGCCCGCGGCGACCTCGGAGTTGACCTGACCGGTCAGATCGACCTCCACCGCCGAGTTGATCGCCACCAGACGATCGAGGCTGGCCAGCACCTGAGCGTCGTGGGTATAGGCGCTGGACCGCATATGGATAGACCGGTTGCGATGGGCGAACTGCGCCAGTGCCTGGCTGCCGATCAGCACGCCGCCCACACTGAGCCAGGGGTCCCTGCTCTTGCGTGAATTGTTGACCACACCGCTTTGCATGAGTCGCATGACACCGTCGCCGATGCTGCCCGAATGCACACCCAGATTGTGGTGGTCGTCCAGGGCACTGAGCACTGCATCCGGTATGGCACCGATGCCCGTCTGCAGGGTCGAGCCGTCTTCGACCAGCGCGGCGATGTGGCGGGCGATTTTCATGTCCACCTCGCGAATGCTCGCGCTGTCACTGGCCAGCGGTGGACGGTCTGTGTAGACCACAGCGTCCAGTTCATCCAGCCCCAGGGTGCGCTCACCGTAGGTACAGGGCGTCTGCTGATTGACCTCGCCGATCACCACGGCGGCCTGTTCCAGCGCGCAGAGCAAGTATTCGCTGGCCAGGCTCAGGCTGTGCCGGCCGTTGGCGTCCGCCGGCGAAAGCTGCAGCATCAGCACATCGACCCGCAGCTTCCCTGAACTCAACTGCGATGCCATTTCCGAGTAGTGACAAGCAAGAATGTCCAGCACGCCGGCGTCGGCCAGGGCGCGATTGGCACCGGCACCGCAATAGGCGAGAAAGTCCACGGCATCGGCATGTTCGGGCCGACAGGTGTCGCTGTTGGCAATGCCCAGCAGCACGCGGATACGCTTGAAATCATGACGCTGGGCCATGAGCGCGCGGGTCAGGGTCAGCGGCTCGGCGTTCGCCTGTCCCCATAACACCGTGTCACCAGGGCGGATCAGGCTGGAGAGGTCCGGTGCATTGGCATTTAATTCGAGAGGCATGAAAAAACCCTGGCAATAGCGAGCCGGGCCCTGTGGTGCAGGACCCAAGGCAGACAGGGCTCAAATGGAAACGGGCGGCCCGTGGCGGGCCGCCGCGACAATCAGAAAATCGACGACGGGTGCTTGGCCAGCGGCGTGACTTTGATCTTCATGAATGGAAACAGCGGCAGGCTGGACAGCAGGCTGTGCAGCTCGTCGTTGCCTGCGACATCAAAAATGCTGATGTTCGAGTACTCGCCCACGACCCGCCACAGGTGCGGCCACTTGCCCGATTCCTGGATCTCGATGGCCCGCGCCTTCTCCGCGGCCTTGATGCGTTCCACTTCTTCCAGCGCAATGTCACGGGGAATACTGACGGTCATTTCTACGCAATACAGCATGTTGAACTCCACGATATTGTTGTTGAACGAGCGCCCCCCTTACCGGCGGCGCAAAACTTCAAACCAGCTCTTGGGTGACGAAAGGCTTGAGCTGGCCGATGAAATACTTGCCATGCTCGAACCAGGCCTTGCGAATATCGGAGTCCATGTAGACCTGATACTGCTCCTCACTGGCAAACCAGCATTCACCGATCGCGTCGATGCGACCGACGTCCAGGTACGGCACGTGGGTGTCGGTAGGGTTGCCGGCAACCAGTCGCACTTCGTATTTGTGCAATCCCGGCATACCGGCGGACATCTGGAAATGCACCACGCACTCTTTGCGAAACTGCTCGTGGCTCATGCTTTCCGGTTTAACCAACAGATAGAGAATACGAATCATGGGGACCTCGATGAATGGCTGAAGACTGGCGCTCAGACGGTCTTCGGCGTTGTGGAATGGGTGGGGTCAGCAGCACTGGCGTCCGGGTCCTGCGTATCCAGCACCTCGATGCTGATGCCCTTGGTTTCCGGTAGCAACAGCAGGGCCACCACTGAGATTGCGTAAGCACCCAGGCAGAACAGGCCGATGGCCTGGGCGAGGCCGACGTGGACCGAAAGCAGGCCGACGCCGGTAATCGCGGTCGCCCCCAGGGATTTGCCGACGTTGTAGGAGAAACCCATGCAAGTGGTGCGCACGGGGGTCGGGAACAATTCGCTGAGGAACGGCCCCAGCGCCGCGTACATGCCGATGGCGGCAAACCCTACCAGGAAGCCCATGACATGGGTGACCCACGGATTGAGTGGAATCATCATGTAGGTGACGGTGACAATCCAGGACACCAGCGACAGCGCGATCAGCGTTGGACGTCGCCCCAGCCTGTCGGCCAGATACGCGGTGCTGGCAAACCCGGCAAAGCAGCCCACCGCCATGACCAGTATGGTTGCGATCAAGGAACCGGACTCCACCCCTCGGTCCTTGAGCAAGGACGGTATCCACACCAGGATCACATAGCTGCCGGCCTGCAGGCCGACCACCAGCACACTCGATAGCAGGGTGAGCCTGATGTACTGCGGCTTGAACACGGTCCAGACCGATGCCTTGGGCGCCTTGCTCGCAGCAGCATGAACGAACGCGTCGGAGTCGGTGACGTGTCGGCGAATGAACAGCACGACCAGGGCCGGGATCACACCGAACCAGAACGCCACGCGCCATGCCAGTTCGGCCGGGAACTGGCTGAGAATCACGGTGATGATAATCACCGCTGCCGCCCAGCCCAGTGAAAAGCCTGACTGCACGAACCCCATTGCGCGACCGCGGTACTTGGGGTTGATCACTTCAGCCATCAGCGCGGCGCCCACCGCCCACTCCCCGCCAAAGCCGAAGCCTTGCAGGGTTCGAGCGATCAGCAGCTGTTCGAAGTTTTGCGCGAAGCCCGCCAGCACCCCAAAAAAGGTGAACCAGACGATAGAGAAAATCAGAATGCGCACACGACCGTGCCGGTCACTGAGGATGCCCGCGATCCAGCCGCCGACGGCCGCCGACAGCAAGGCTGCGGTACCGACCATGCCCGCCTCGGCCTTGGTCAGGCCCCACAGGGCAATGATCGTCGGCAGCAGAAAACTGAACATCTGCATGTCGTAGGAATCCAGTGCCCAACCGGAGTAGCAAGCCCAGAATGTCTTGCGTTCGCGAGGCGAGCCTTTTCTGTACCAATCGAACATGTTGACTTTCCTTATTGTTATTGGCGATCTGCTCATGGCCGGCGTGGGCCACTGCATCGTTATCCCGGGGCTGTATCACCACCGTGATCGTGCATTTGCAGCATGAGGAAGTTTTTCCCGGCTGCCCATTTACACTTGTGGAAGCCCCTCTTTCGCAATACCGAACACCCCGTCAATCGGTCGCTGCCTCCACCCAGAGCTCCTGCACCCTGCTCGCGACCAGGCGGCCATAGCGTTGGTAGATGCGCGTACTGACCAGGCTTCGCCCCGACAGGCTACGCACCGGGTCACTCAGAAACAGCAGCCAGTCGTTGGCATCGATGGCCGGGCTGTGGAACCACAGGGTGTGATTGAGGCTGCTGACGCGACAGTGCTGCCACGCCTGCGTCGTCATGGTCGAGGGAACCGGCCATCGAGTCAGTCGGCAATCGGACATGTAGGCCAGGGCTGCGTGGTGCAGACAGCCCTCCCCCGGCAGCGCGTGTTTCAAGCGTACCCAGACAGCCGATTCGCCATGTTCGGCCACCCCATCGCATTGCGACTGGAGGGCGATCGGGCGCACGTCCAGCATGGGGTGGTCAATCATGCGCAACCGCAAACCCTCGCCAGGATTCGCGTCGATCGTTGCCCGCTCGGCCAGGGTGGGCAGTGTGTCCGGCGCCGGCATCTGGCGGTCCAGGTGATGGAACCGGCCGCTGTCGACACCGGGCTGCTGGAAGGATACATGGGCGCTGAGCACCAGGCCGGTGCCCTGCACTGCATAGACGTGTCGATTGGATAAGCGTCGATCGTCCTGCAACGACTCCACGCTGTACTCGATGGCACCTTGCGGGTCCGCGTCATGCAAAAAGGTGCTCTGCAGCATGCCGGGGCTGCGCCCGCCTGCGCTTTGCGCCGCCGCCCACAGTGCCTGGGCGATCAACTGCCCGCCGTGCAACCGCCCATCGGCATCCAGGTCACAGGCATGGCTGCGGTAGCGGTTTTGCCCATCCGCGTCCAGTGCCAGCAACTCGGTCAGATCCCGCTGATCCCAATAGTGTCTGGATGCATGCAGCGGCCGGTTCACCACTTAAGACTCGGCCGCCAATGCGCAGGCAACGGCAGAGAAGTCCAGGGGCACGGGCGTCAGCGCCTGCAGTTGCTCGGCGGTCGTGTCGCCGACCAGTTCCAGCACCAACACACCCCTGTCGGTCAATTCCAGTGTCGCCAGATCGGTATAGACCCGGCTGACACACCCCAGACCGGTGAGCGGATACGTACAGCTGGACAGGAACTTGCTCTGCCCGTCCTTGTTCAGGTGATCCATCATCACAAAAATGCGCTTGGCGCCGATCGCCAGGTCCATCGCCCCACCGACTGCCGGAATGGCGTCCCTGGCGCCGGTGTGCCAGTTGGCCAGGTCGCCGTTGGCCGCCACCTGGAAAGCCCCCAGCACGCAGATATCCAGGTGACCGCCGCGCATCATTCCGAAAGAATCGGCATGGTGAAAAAACGCAACGCCGGGCAACGGCAGGATCGGCTCCTTGCCGGCGTTGATCATGTCCCAGTCTTCCTCACCGGCGGGCGCCGCCACCCAGCGTCCGAGCACGCCGTTTTCGCTGTGCAGGAAGATGTCCTTTTCCGGCGGCAGGTGGTTGGCCACCAGGGTTGGCAGGCCAATCCCCAGGTTGACATAAGCCCCCTCGGGAATGTCTCGAGCGACGCGGGCAGCCATTGCATTGCGAGTGTCTTTGTCCATGTCGCTCATCCCACCTGCTGCTGTGCCGGCGCCACTTCGGTGCGCTGGACGATGTGTTTGACGAAGATACCGGGGGTGATGATCCGCTCGGGATCGAGCTCACCGAGCTCCACCACACGCCCGACCGAGGCGATCGTATTGCGTGAGGCCATGGCCATGATCGGGCTGAAATTGCGTGCGGTCTTGCGATAGGCCAGGTTGCCCCAGCGATCGCCTTCCTCGGCATTGATCAGCGCGTAGTCAACGTGGATGGGGTACTCCAGGACATAGTTGCGCCCTTCGATGTTGCGGGTCTCCTTGCCCTTGGCCAGCAAGGTGCCGAAACCGGTGGGGGTGTAGAAACCGCCGATGCCACAGCCCGCTGCACGCAGGCGCTCGGCCAGATTGCCCTGGGGGACAATCTCCAGCTCGATCTTTCCGGCGCGGTAGAGCGTTTCGAACACATGGGAGCCGGCCATGCGCGGGTAGGAGCACAGGATCCGTCGCACGCGACCCGCCTTGAGCAGTGCGGCCAACCCGGTATCGCCCTGGCCGGCATTGTTGCTGACCAGCGTCAGGTCGCTCGCGCCCTGGGCGATCAATGCCTGGATAAGGTCGTCAGGCATGCCTGCACCGCCGAAGCCGCCCACGGCAACCACGGCCCCGTCGGGAATGTCCGCCAGTGCATCGATCGCGCTGGACAACAGCTTGTTAATCATCGCTATACATCCTTTCTCGTTCTTGGGGCCAGGCCGGAGTCTGGCAAGCCGTGCAAGGCGCTACCCCGCGTTGGAATCAGCTTGCCAGTGCGACCCATGGCCCACAATTTCGGACTTCGAAAGGGCGGATTAACGTTCGATTAATGGCTGCCAGCGGCCAGCGGCGCGCAGGCAAAACCATGCCCGTGCACAAAAGCGCAGGCAGGGTTCAGGGAGCAATTGAAGGACAGTCAGACCGTGCGATAGCGCTCGATCAGCGAGTCGGCAAACTCACGGGCAAAGGTCGAGAGGCCATCGAAATCCTGGGCGCACAGCTGGAAAGTGCGCACCGCCCAGGGGTCGAGCAATTGGCAGGCGCCGATACCCTGCCGGCCTTTGAGCCGGTCGTAACTGGCCTGCGGCACGATCGCAATGCCGGCACCGGCCTCAACCATGCGGAAGATGGCGTCGGAGCTGGCGACCTGCACACGGATCGTCAACGGCAGATGCAGCGCAGCCGCGGCGCGACTGAGAAACACATTGATGGCGCTGCCCTCGAGCAGTGACACGAAGGCGTACTGCAGGGTTTCCTTGAAGAACACCTCCGGGCGCAACAGGATCGGATGATCCAGCGGCGCGATGACCATCAAACGGCTGGAGACCAGCGGCACACTCTGCAAGCCGTCGGTGACCACGCTGCCGGACACGATGCCCAGGTCGGTACTGCCTTCGCGCACGGCACGCACGATGTCATCGCTGAGCCGTTCGCGCATGTCGATGTGCACATCGGGATGGCTGGTCAAATAGTCGCCCACCACCGGTGGCAGGTATTCCGTGATCGCGGTGGTGTTGGCCTGCAGACGCAACTGCCCCTTGAGCCCGTCGGTGTATTGCTGAAGATCGCCGGTGAGCATTTCCAGCTGGGACAGGATGACCCGCGCGTGTTGCAGATAGGTCTTGCCGGCGTTGGTCAGGGTCACCCCTTGAGGCGAGCGTTCGAGCAGACGCACGCCGAGGTTTTCTTCAAGATTCTTGATGCGGTTGCTGGTCGCCGGTACCGAAAGGAAAGAGCGCTCGGAGCCGCGGGTGAGACTGCTGGTTTCCGCAATGTTGATGAACAAGCGGAAATCGGTGATATCGAAATGCATCGCCATGGTCGGACGGTTCCTGCCAAGTGAGACTTACTGTACTCACAGTACATTGAGTCTGCCTAGTGGCATTCATCATGGCTGCGGCCGAACCGGCCGCAGCTATTGTTCAAGCAAGGCGAACCGGCAAACGTCATTGCCAGTGCGAAGGCTCGAAGACGAATCCGTCACCCTGACGACGGATGAAACCGCAATGCGGCTCACCGAAATGCACGGGCATGATCAAGGCCTCGCGGTCGGCGGCGGTGTTGAGGAACGCCATGCGGGTGCGGCGGGCGATGTCTTCCCAGATGCAGTACCCGGAGTTGATGTCTGGCCGCACGATCTGAATCGGGCTATGCAGGATGTCGCCACAGAAGATCCCTTCCTGGCCCTGCGAGCGCACGCGGAACGCCACCTGGCCAGGGCTGTGCCCAGGCGCGGCCTCCACCACCAGGCAATCGGCGATTTCTTCCCCCGGGGTCATCATCTCTGCAAGCCCCTCATTGACGATCGGCATCACGCTGTCGAAGAAGGACTCGCCAAACACGTCGATCACACCGGCCTCTTTGTTCTTGCCCTGGTGGCAGAAATCGAAGTCATCCTTGGGCAGGTAGTAACGTGCATTGGGGAAGGTCGGCACCCAGCGCCCGTCCTGCCAGGTGGTGTTCCAGCCCACATGGTCGGAATGCAGGTGCGTGATGACCACATGGGTGACTTTTTCAGGCGGCGCGCCGGCGGCGATCATCCACTCCTTGACCAGGGTGTTGAGCATGTTCATGCGGGCAATGCCCGGACGGGGCTTGAGGTTTCCCACCCCGGTATCGATCACGATAATGTTGCTGCCCGCGTGCACCACCCAGAACTGAATGGTCACCAGCAGCTTGTTCATGTGCTCGATCCAGTGGTTCGGCGCCATCAGCTCCCGATGCGCTTGCAGTACGCCCTCCTCCATGCCCGGAAACAGGAAAGCCGGATCATGGGTCGGCCCCGCGTACTCGAGAATCCGGGTCACTTTAATGTCTCCGATCATGCGGGACTGCATCATGGCACTGCACCTCAAGGCTTATTGTTAGATCGCGGCTGCGCCGCAAATTTTTCCCGATTATCCGTCGCGGGCACCGACTGCGCAGTTCAAATCTCGTTAACGGCACCTTAAGAAGGGCTTAAGTCGATTCACGCTGCGCAACAGGCCCCCTGTATCAGAGGCGTTCGAACAACGCCGCCAGGCCCTGGCCGCCGCCGATGCACATCGTTTCCAGACCGTAGCGCGCCTCGCGGCGGCGCATCTCATGCAACAGGCTGGTCATGATCCGTACGCCCGTCGCGCCGATCGGATGCCCCAGGGAAATCCCCGAGCCGTTGACGTTGACCCGCGAATGATCCTCCAGCCCCCAGGCCTTGAGCACGGCGAGCGCCTGGGCGGCGAACGCCTCATTGAGTTCAATCAGGTCCAGATCGGCGAGGCTCAACCCGGTGCGAGCAAGCAGCTTGTTGGTAGCCGGCACTGGCCCGATGCCCATGCGCGAAGGTTCACAACCCGCGGCCGCCCAGTCAACCAGGCGGGCCATCGGCGTCAGGCCGTGGCGCGCCGCATAGTCGGCCGACACCACCAGGCAACCGGCCGCCGCATCATTCTGCTGACTGGAGTTACCCGCCGTGCAGACGCCTTCAGGGCGAATCAAACGCAGGGCTTTCATGCTCTCGAGGCTGGCGTCTTCACGGATGCCCTCATCCATCGATACATGCGTGACACTGCCGCGCTTACCGGGAACATCCAAGGCGACAACCTCGTCGGCAAAACGCCCCTCCCGCCAGGCAGCTGCCGCTTTGTGGTGACTGCGCACGGCAAATTCGTCAGCCTCCTGGCGGCTGATGCCGTAGTCCTGGGCCAGGTTGTCGGCGGTTTCCGGCATTCCGGAAATAGGACCGAAACGCTCCAACGGCTGTGAACGTTCGCGGCCGCGCTCGAGCCTGTCGTGAAAGCGAACGCTGCCGGCGCGCGCGCCCCAGCGCATATCGGTGCTGTAGTACTCTATATTGCTCATGCTCTCCACCCCCACCACCAGCACCGCTTCGGCACGACCGGTCTGGATCTGCATGGACGCATCGATCACCGCTTGCAGGCCGGAGCCGCAGCGACGGTCAAGCGTGTAGCCGGGCACTTGCACCGGCAGGCCGGCGGACAAGGCCGCGTAACGCCCGATGCAGGGTGCTTCGCTGGATGAATAGGATTGCGCCACGATGACTTCGTCGAGCGAGTCCCCCGGCACGGCGGTGCGCGCCATCACTTGCTGGATCATGAAGGCTGCCAACTGCTCGGCCGTGAGCGCGGCCAGTGCGCCGCCAAACTTGCCGATGGGCGTGCGAAGGGGTGAAACGATCAGCGCGTCTTTCATTGCAGCTAAACCTCGATGGAGTGGGCAATGCCGACAGCATGGGCGGTGTTCGAAGGCGTCGGCAATTTTGCATCGCGAAAGCCCGCCTTCCAGTTGGCTTAAGCAGGCGCGGCTCGGCCCGCTCGACCTTCTTAGCCCATGGTTGATCCCCTCTTCCGCAAAAGCTAATTCCCCCTCTGCTCAAGCTCCCAGCATCATGCATCGCACAACTTCAGCGGATGCAAGACATGCTCAGTTTCGATCCATCCCAATGGCTGGGACGTACCCAGGAGGTACACGACCAGCTCAGCCGTAACCTGATCCAGCGTATTGCCGCAACCTTCAATGTCGAGGCGCCAGGCCACGGCGAAGAACTGCCATGGCTGTGGCACTGGTGTTTCTTCAACGAGCCGGTCAACAGCAGCGACCTGGGGGTGGATGGACATCCGGCACTGGGCACCTTCATGCCGCCAGCCCACGGGCGCAACCGGATGTGGGCCGGCGGGCGCCTGGCGTTCATCGAGCCATTGCGCGTCGGCGCAGAAGCCACACGCAAGACACGCATCGAAAAGATCACACAGAAGCACGGCAACACCGGCTCGCTGCTGTTCGTCACCCTCAAGCATGAGTACTGGCAGGACGGCCAGCTGTGCATCTCGGAAGAACAGGACATCGTGTACCGCGAACCGAGCCCTCCCAAACTGGGCCACGGCGAACCGGTGCCCGAACAGCAATGGCAGGAGCGTGTCAGCCCTACCCCGGTGCTGCTGTTCCGCTACTCGGCATTGACCTTCAATGCCCATCGCATCCACTTCGATTGGCCCTACGTCACCGAGGCCGAAGGCTATCCCGACCTGGTGGTGCACGGTCCGTTGACCGCCACCCTGAGCATGACCGCGTTCGTGCGCGCCAATCCATTGGCCCGCGTGCGCAGCTTCTCTTTCCGCGGGTTGCGCCCGCTGATCGCCCCGGACGACTTCCAGCTCGGTGGTCGCCATACCGGTTCCGGTACAGCCCAGTTGTGGGCGAACAACGCCAGCGGCCTGTGCCAGCTCGCCGAAGTGCAATTCGACTGACTCTATAAAAACGCGCCCGCCTCGATAGCGGACGCCCATCCGAGGAACGTTCCATGAGCCAACGTAACAGCGAAGACATCAAATCCATTCGTGAAGGGGTCCGCGCCCTGTGCGCCGAGTTCGACGCTGCCTACTGGCGCAAGATCGATGAAGAAAAGGGCTTTCCGGAAACGTTCGTCAGCGCCATGACCCAGGCCGGCTGGTTGTCGGCCATGATCCCCGAAGCGTACGGCGGTTCGGGCCTGGGCCTGGCCGAAGCCTCGGTGATTCTGGAAGAAGTGAACTACTGTGGCGGTAACTCCGGCACCATTCACGGCCAGATGTACAACATGTTCACCCTGCTGCGTCACGGCAGCGAAGCACAGAAAAGCTATTACCTGCCGAAGCTGGCCAGCGGCGAACTGCGCCTGCAATCGATGGGTGTGACCGAGCCCACCACCGGCACCGACACCACGAAGATCAAGACCACCGCTGTTCGCAAGGGCGACAAGTATGTGATCAACGGCCAGAAGGTGTGGATCTCGCGAGTCCAGCATTCGGACCTGATGATCCTGCTGGCTCGCACCACGCCACTGGCCGAGGTGACGAAAAAATCCGAAGGCATGTCGATTTTCCTCGTGGACCTGCGCGAGACGATCGGCAAGGGCCTGACCGTTCAACCCATCGCCAACATGGTCAACCACGAAACCAACGAGTTGTTCTTCGACAACCTCGAACTGCCGGCCGACAGCCTGATTGGTGAAGAAGGCAAAGGCTTTCGCTACATCCTCGACGGCCTCAATGCCGAACGCACGCTGATCGCCGCCGAGTGCATTGGCGATGGTCGCTGGTTCACCGAAAAGTCCAGTGCCTATGCCCGCGACCGCGTGGTGTTCGGGCGCCCCATCGGCCAGAACCAGGGCGTACAGTTCCCGATCGCAGAAGCGCACATCGAGATCGAAGCCGCTGACCTGATGCGCTGGAAAGCCTGCGAAGAGTACGACAGCGGCCAGAATGCCGGTGCCAGTGCGAACATGGCCAAGTACCTGGCCGCCAAGGCGTCCTGGGAAGCTGCCAATGCCTGTCTGCAAACCCATGGCGGGTTCGGTTTTGCCTGCGAATACGACGTCGAGCGCAAGTTCCGCGAAACCCGTCTGTACCAGGTCGCACCGATTTCCACCAACCTGATTCTTTCCTACGTCGCCGAGCACCTGCTCGAGCTGCCACGTTCGTTTTAAGGGAACAGGCGTATGCAAAACCCAGTGATGCGTTCTGCTCTTTTCGTCCCGGGCAATCGCCCGGAACGCTTCGCGAAGGCGTTGGTCAGTGGCGCGGATATCGTCATCGTCGACTTTGAAGACGCGGTCGAGGAACAGCAAAAGGCCAGGGCTCGCGCCAATCTGAATGCCTTTCTCAACGACAACCCAGACGCCCGTGTGTGGGTGCGCGTGAACAAGGCCGGGCATGCCGAATATCAGGCTGACCTCGAAATGTGCCTGCACCCGGGAGTCGATGGGATTTTCCTGCCCAAGGCCGAGAGCGCCGAGCAACTGCTGCGCGTGGCGACAACCGGCAAACAGGTGATCCCCATCATCGAAAGTGCGCGCGGCCTGGATCAGCTGCCGGCCATGGCTCGGGTACCGGGTGTGGTGCGTTTGACCTATGGCCGGCTGGACCTTGGACTCGACCTGGGCCTGACCGTGACCAGTTATGGCGCAGAACGCATGTTCGACCAGGTCAGGTACGCGCTGCTGCTGCAGACGCGACTGGCCGGTCTGGACGCCCCACTGGAAAGCGTGTTTGCGAACATCGAAGACAGTGAGCGCCTGCTGCATTACGCCCGCACGGCCGGGAACATGGGCTTTGCCGGCATGTTGTGCATCCACCCCAGACAGGTGGCCGTGGTGCACAGCGCACTGGCGCCGAGTGAGCAAGATCTGGCCTGGGCGCGCCGTGTGCTCGAGGCGGCGGACGGCCGAGGCGCATTCAAACTCGATGGCGAAATGATCGACGCGCCGGTGATGGCCCGCGCCCGACAGTTTCTGGCCCTCGGCGCCGGGGCCGCCCCGCCCAAAAGTGACGGTGGTCGCTGACCGCTTCGAAGTACCTGATTCAAGAGACACCCATGACGAGTTGCCTGCGCCGGTACGCCCACGACGCCCACCGGCGGGGGCAACTCAGGAGGTATCCCTGCGGCCTGCTGATGCAGCATTGCCGACAGTCGATATTGCGTAAACATTGCCTGGAGCACCCCTCGGTATGAGAGTTTTGGTCTCGATAAAGCGCGTGGTCGATTACAACGTGAAAGTTCGCGTCAAGGCGGACAATTGCGGCGTCGACCTCGCCAACGTCAAGATGTCGATGAACCCCTTCTGCGAAATCGCCGTGGAAGAAGCGGTACGCCTGAAAGAAAAGGGAATCGTGAGCGAGATCGTCGTGGTGTCGATTGGCCCATCCACCGCTCAAGAGCAACTGCGCACCGCGCTGGCGCTGGGTGCCGACCGCGCCATCCTC
>NZ_LYVP01000075.1 GCF_001984065.1 Pseudomonas sp. KK4 | reverse complement strand
GCCTCAAGCCTCAAGACTCAAGACTCAAGACTCAAGACTCAAGACTCAAGCCCCAAGCCTCAAGACTCAAGACTCAAGACTCAAGACTCAAGACTCAAGAATCAAGACTCAAGAATCAAGCCGAATGGCGCACCATGTCCACATGCGGAATCCCTGCCTCCAGGAACTCCTCACTGACCAGGCTGAAACCCAGGCGCTCGTAGAACGCCGTGGCCTGAACCTGGGCGCTGAGCATCTGCTGCTTGAGCCCGCGCTTTTCGGCTTCACCGATCACCGCTTGCATCAGCGCATCGCCGACTTTCAGGCCGCGCCAGTCCTTGAGCACCGACACCCGGCCGACGTGACCGTCGGGCAGCAGACGTGCGGTGCCGATTGGAAAGTCGCCTTCGAGGGCGAGGAAATGCACGGCCGTTGCGTCGTCGGCATCCCATTCCAGTTCAGGCGGGACCGACTGCTCGGCGACGAATACCGTTTCACGAATGCGCCGGATCTCGGCGTTATCCTTTTGCCAGTCTGCGACACGTACGTGAATCTTATTCATCGGCAAACCCCAGGCTTCCTTGCTTGACCAGTTCGCACAGCAGGCCGCGGCCGTCTTCATCGCTCAGCCATGGGCCGAGGTTGTCGGCGTGCAGGGCGTCGGCGGCGCAGATCAGCTTCAGCAGCTCGCGCAATTTGCCCGGCAGATAACGGCTCTGGCCGCTGGCGAACAGCAGCAGGTCGTCATCGACTTCCGACCAGGCCAGGCGCGCGCTCGGGTTGCGAATCATCACCGCACCTTCTTCCAGCGCGCTGAGGACGTCGTCTTCGACCAGATCTTCCGGACCGACCACCAGTTCCGGGTAGCGCGGCTCGGTCATGAACTGGCCGAACCAGGTCAGCAGCAGACGCTCGTCGCTCATGTGCTCGGCCAGCAGGCTCTTCAGGCGATCAAGGGCGTCGTGCTGGATCTGGTGTGGATCGACCGCAGGCTGGGCGTCGGCGTCGGTGTAGCGCTCTTCGTCAGAGAGGAACTGGCTGAGGAAGTCGGTGAAGTGGGTCAGCACTTCCGAAGCGCTTGGCGCGCGGAAACCGACGGAGTAGGTCAGGCAGTCATCCACGGCCACACCACAGTGGGCCAGGCGCGGCGGCAGGTAAAGCATGTCGCCCGGTTCCAGGACCCACTCATCGGTGGCTTCGAATTCGGCGAGGATGCGCAGGTCGGCATGCTGCAGCAGCGGGCTTTCGGCGTCGCACATCTGGCCGATTTTCCAGTTGCGCTTGCCGTGGCCTTGCAGCAGGAACACGTCGTAGTTGTCGAAGTGCGGACCGACGCTGCCACCCGGGGCGGCGAAGCTGATCATCACGTCATCGATGCGCCAGCTCGGCAGGAAGCGGAAGTTTTCCAGCAATTCGCTGACTTCCGGCACGAACTGGTCGACCGCTTGAACCAGCAGGGTCCAGTCGCGCTCCGGCAGCTTGCTGAACTCGTCTTCGGCGAACGGGCCGCGACGCAATTCCCATGGACGCTCGCCGTTCTCGATCACCAGGCGCGATTCGACTTCTTCTTCAAGGGCCAGGCCGGCCAGTTCGTCGGCGTCGATCGGGCTTTCGAAGTCAGGGATGGCCTGACGGATCAGCAGTGGTTTTTTCTGCCAGTAGTCGCGCAGGAACTCCCGTGCCGTGATGCCGCCCAGAAGTTGAAGAGGAATGTCAGGATTCATGTGTAACCTATTGAAAAAATGCGCTTTTCATACGGGAATAAAAACGCCCGGCGCGGCCGGGCGTCTTTTAAAGGGTTCAGCGGTGGATCAGATGCGTTTGGCTTGCGCCACGGCGTTGCCGATGTAGTTCGCCGGGGTGAGCAATTTCAGCTCGGCCTTGGCGGCTGCAGGCATGTCCAGGCCGTCGATGAAAGTCTGCAGCGCTTCAGGGCTGATGCCCTTGCCGCGGGTCAATTCTTTCAACTTCTCGTACGGGTTCTCGATGTTGTAGCGACGCATCACGGTCTGGATCGGCTCGGCCAGGACTTCCCAGCAGGCGTCCAGGTCTTCGGCGATCTTCTGGGCGTTCAGCTCGAGCTTGCTGATGCCTTTGAGGCTGGCTTCGTAAGCGATCACGCTGTGGGCGAAGCCCACACCGAGGTTGCGCAGTACGGTGGAGTCGGTCAGGTCGCGCTGCCAGCGGGAGATCGGCAGCTTGCTCGCCAGGTGCTGGAACAGTGCGTTGGCGATGCCCAGGTTGCCTTCGGAGTTTTCGAAGTCGATCGGGTTGACCTTGTGCGGCATGGTCGAGGAGCCGATTTCGCCAGCGATGGTGCGCTGCTTGAAGTAACCCAGGGAGATGTAGCCCCAGATATCGCGGTCGAAGTCGATCAGGATGGTGTTGAAGCGGGCGATCGCGTCGAACAGCTCGGCAATGTAGTCGTGGGGTTCGATCTGCGTGGTGTACGGGTTGAAGCCCAGGCCCAGCTCGTCTTCGATGAAGGCGCGGGCGTTGGCTTCCCAATCGATCTGAGGGTAGGCCGACAGGTGAGCGTTGTAGTTGCCGACAGCGCCGTTGATCTTGCCCAGCAGCGGAACGGCGGCGACCTGAGCGATCTGACGCTCCAGGCGGTAAACCACGTTGGCCAGCTCTTTGCCCAGGGTGGTCGGCGAAGCCGGCTGACCATGGGTGCGCGACAGCATTGGCACGTCGGCGAAGCGGATGGCCAGTTCACGAATGGCTTCGGCGGTCTGGCGCATCAGCGGCAGCATCACGTCATCACGGCCTTCGCGCAGCATCAGGGCGTGGGACAGGTTGTTGATGTCCTCGCTGGTGCAGGCAAAGTGGATGAATTCGCTGACGGCGGCCAGTTCCGGCAGCTTGGCCGCTTGCTCTTTGAGCAGGTATTCGATGGCTTTGACGTCGTGGTTGGTGGTGCGCTCGATCTCTTTGACGCGCTCGGCGTGCTCCAGAGAGAAGTTTTCCGCCAGGGTGTTCAAGACCGCGTTGGCTTCGGCGGAGAACGCCGGCACTTCGCTGATGGCAGGGTGAGCGGCCAGGCGCTGGAGCCAGCGCACTTCAACCAGGACGCGGGCACGGATCAGGCCGTACTCGCTGAAAATTGGGCGCAGGGCCTGGGTTTTGCCGGCGTAGCGGCCGTCAACAGGGGAAACCGCAGTGAGCGAAGAGAGCTGCATGGGGTGTTCTCGGACAGTCGGGCAACGAAATGGGGCGCGTATCATACATGAAAAAATCCGCGGGTCCGTTGCCAACTGACCAGCGTATTACGCGTTACAGGCTACAAAACGGTGTTGTCGGGGCGCTTCAGCTGTTGCGCATCAACGGGTAAAGCTCTTTGAGCAATTTGCGACGGCTGATCACCAACTGCCAACGGTGACCGCCCAATTGCCGCCACAGGCGTGCCGAGCGAATGCCGGCCAGCAGCAGGGCGCGGATCTTCGAGGCGTTGCTCGGTTGCTGCAGATGCCGCATGTCGCCATGGACCTGGATGCGTTGGCGCAGGGTGCTGAGGGTGTCCTGGTACAGCGCACCGCAGGCGGCGACCACGTTTTCGTGGGCCGGGCCGAAATGCTCGACCTGGGACTGAATCTGCGGCAGGCGCTTGCCGATGGTCTCCAGCATGTCCTCGCGCTTGGCCAGTTGCCGCTCGAGGCCGAGCATGGCCAGGGCGTAGCGCAGTGGTTCACGCTGCAAGGCGCTGGGGTCGCGTTCCAGGGCGCCGATCAGGGCGCGATAACCCTCACGCAGGTTGATGTCGTCGCCGCCATAGACTTCCAGGGTGTCCTTGGGGTCGCGGATCAGCAGGCTGCCGAGCATGCAGGTCAGGCCGGCTTCGTTGGTCTGGCCGGTCTTGGCGATCTTGTCCACCAATACGGCAGCGAGAAACACGCCGCCCAGCGCCGTCAGTTGTTCCTGAGTGGGGGTCATTGAGCCTGGCCTTTGCTGGTCCAGGGTTCTGCAATCTCGATCACGCCGCCGCCCAGGCAGATTTCACCGTCGTAGAACACCACGGACTGGCCCGGAGTGACTGCGCGTTGCGGTTCATAGAAGGTCGCGCGGTAGCCGGTGGCGGTCTTTTCCAGGGTGCAGGACTGGTCGCCCTGGCGATAGCGCACCTTGGCGGTCAGCTTGCGCGGCGCGCTCAGGTCGATCGGGTTGACCCAATAGATGTCCGAGGCGAGCAGGGCGCGGGAGAACAGGTAGGGGTGATCATTGCCCTGGCCAACGATCAGTTCGTTGTGCTCCAGGTCCTTGATCAGCACGTACCACGGTTCGTCGCTGGCGTCTTTCAGGCCGCCGATGCCCAGGCCCTGGCGCTGGCCGATGGTGTGGTACATCAGGCCGTGATGGCGGCCGATGACTTCGCCTTCGGTGGTCTTGATCTCGCCCGGTTGCGCAGGCAGGTATTGCTTGAGGAAATCACTGAAGCGGCGTTCGCCGATAAAGCAGATCCCGGTGGAATCCTTTTTCTTCGCGGTCGCCAGCTCATATTTTTCGGCAATCGCGCGGACCTGGGGCTTTTCCAGTTCGCCGACCGGAAACAGGGTCTTGGCGATCTGTTCGCCGCCGACAGCGTGCAGGAAGTAGCTCTGGTCCTTGTTCGGGTCCAGGCCCTTGAGCAGTTCGGTGCGGCCATCGATGTCGCGGCGACGTACGTAGTGGCCGGTGGCGATCAGGTCGGCGCCGAGCATCATGGCGTAGTCGAGGAACGCCTTGAACTTGATCTCGCGGTTGCACAGGATGTCCGGGTTTGGCGTGCGGCCGGCCTTGTATTCGGCCAGGAAGTGCTCGAACACGTTATCCCAGTACTCGGCGGCGAAGTTGGCAGTGTGCAGCTTGATGCCAATCTTGTCGCACACGGCCTGGGCGTCCGCCAGGTCGTCCATGGCGGTGCAGTATTCCGTTCCATCGTCTTCTTCCCAGTTCTTCATGAACAGGCCTTCCACCTCATAACCCTGCTCGATCAGCAGGAGAGCGGAAACGGAAGAGTCCACGCCGCCGGACATGCCGACAATGACGCGCTTCTTTTGTGTGTCAGAAGGGGCTGGATCACGCATAGGGATTCAATGAGTGTCTTGAAAAAGGACGCGATTCTAACAGGCTCGCGCGCGCAAGGCTAAAGAGAAGGACGGATCAGCTCCAGGCCGAAGCGAATGCCTGCCAGATAGTCGTCGATGCAGCGCATGATCAGTTCGCTGCGCCAGTGGTCGCGTTGCTCCATTAATTGTTCGCGGGTCAACCACTTGGCGCCGACGATGCCGTCGTCCAGTTGATAATCGGGGTGGTGCTTCAGGGGTTTGGCGATGAAGCAGACCCGTTGATAGGTCACGCCGTTGCTCGGGGCGGTGTACAGATAAATGCCCAGCACGCCGGTCGGCTCGACGTCCCAACCGGTTTCCTCGAGGGTCTCGCGCACGGCGGCTTCGATCAGGGTCTCGTCCGGGTCCAGGTGGCCGGCGGGCTGATTGAGTACCGTTCGTCCGTGTTTGGTTTCCTCGACCATCAGGAAACGGCCGTTGTCTTCGACGATGGTGGCGACGGTGATGTGGGGTTGCCAGTCCATGAAAGTCCCTCAAATTCGAACATTGAAACACGGTCAATGTGGGAGCGGGCTTGCTCGCGAACGGGGTCGGTCAGTCAATAAACGTGTTGAATGATAAACCGATTTCGCGAGCAAGCCCGCTCCCACAGGGGGATCGTGCCCGACAGTAAGTCCCGGAAACAGAAACCCCGGCACTGGGCCGGGGCTTCTTTAGAGCATTACAACCTTAAACCAGTGCAGCGATCGCCGCGTTGAGCGTGGCGCTCGGGCGCATGGCTTTGCTGATCAGCTCGGCATTGGCGTGGTAGTAACCACCGATGTCCACTGGCTTGCCTTGAACGGCGTTGAGCTCGGCAACGATGGTTGCTTCGTTCTCGGTCAGGGTCTTGGCCAGGGTCGCGAACTGCGCTTGCAGTGCAGCGTCTTCAGTCTGGGCGGCCAGGGCCTGGGCCCAGTACAGCGCCAGGTAGAAGTGACTGCCGCGGTTGTCGATGTTGCCGACTTTGCGCGATGGCGACTTGTTGTTGTCCAGGAACTGGCCGGTGGCCTGGTCCAGGGTCTTGGCCAAAACCAGCGCCTTCGGGTTGTCGTAGGTCACGCCCAGGTGTTCCAGGGACGCGGCCAGGGCCAGGAACTCACCCAGGGAATCCCAACGCAGGAAGTTCTCTTCCAGCAGTTGTTGCACGTGCTTCGGAGCCGAACCGCCAGCGCCGGTTTCGAACAGGCCACCACCGTTCATCAGCGGCACGATCGACAGCATCTTGGCGCTGGTGCCCAGTTCCATGATCGGGAACAGGTCGGTCAGATAGTCGCGCAATACGTTGCCGGTCACCGAGATGGTGTCCTTGCCTTCGCGGGTGCGCTGCAGGGTGTACTTCATGGCATCGACCGGCGCCATGATCTGGATGTCCAGACCGGCAGTGTCGTGATCCTTCAGGTAAGCCTGAACTTTCTCGATCACCACGCCGTCGTGGGCGCGCATCGGGTCCAGCCAGAAGATAGCCGGGGTGCTGCTGGCGCGGGCACGGTTGACGGCCAGTTTGACCCAGTCCTGGATCGGCGCGTCCTTGGTCTGGCACATGCGGAAGATGTCACCGGCTTCAACAGCCTGTTCCATCAGCACGGTGCCTTTGCTGTCGGTCACGCGAACCACGCCGTCGGCCTTGATTTGGAAGGTCTTGTCGTGGGAACCGTACTCTTCGGCTTTCTTCGCCATCAGGCCAACGTTTGGCACGCTGCCCATGGTGGTCGGATCGAAGGCGCCGTTGACCTTGCAGTCTTCGATGACAGCCTGGTAGATGGTGGCGTAGCAACGGTCCGGGATCACGGCCTTGGTGTCGTGCAGCTGGCCATCGGTGCCCCACATCTTGCCGGAGTCACGGATCATGGCTGGCATCGAGGCGTCGACGATGACGTCGCTCGGCACGTGCAGGTTGGTGATGCCCTTGTCGGAGTTGACCATGGCCAACGACGGACGAACGGCGTAAACGGCCTGGATGTCCGCTTCGATCTGCGCTTGCTGCTCGGCCGGCAGAGCCTTGATGCGAGCGTACAGGTCGCCGATACCGTTGTTCAGGTTGAAGCCGATCTGCGCCAGCACGTCAGCGTGCTTGGCCAGTGCGTCCTTATAGAACTCGGCAACGATCTGGCCGAACATGATCGGGTCGGAGACCTTCATCATGGTGGCTTTCAAGTGAACCGACAGCAGCACGCCCTGTTGCTTGGCGCTTTCGATTTCGGCGGCGATGAAGGCGCGCAGCGCGTTTTTGCTCATGACGGCGCAATCGAGGATCTCGCCAGCCTGGACGCTGGTTTTTTCTTTCAGGACGGTGGCGGTGCCGTCCTTGGCGATCAGTTCGATCTTCACGGCGTCAGCGGCGTCGATCAGGGCGGCTTTTTCGCTGCCGTAGAAATCACCGGTGCTCATGTGCGCGACGTGGGACTTGGAGTCCGCAGCCCAGGCGCCCATTTTGTGCGGGTGCTTGCGTGCATAGTTCTTGACCGACAGCGGGGCGCGGCGATCGGAGTTGCCTTCGCGCAGGACCGGGTTCACGGCGCTGCCCTTGACCTTGTCGTAACGGGCCTTGGCTTCTTTGTCGGCGTCGCTGGTCACGGTTTCCGGGTAGTCCGGCAGGTTGTAACCCTGGGCTTGCAGTTCCTTGATCGCGGCTTGCAGTTGCGGAACCGAGGCGCTGATGTTCGGCAGCTTGATGATGTTGGCTTCAGGCGTAACGGCCAGGTCGCCCAGTTCGGCGAGGTGGTCGGCTACGGCTTTGTCACCCAGTTGCTCGGGGAAGCTGGCCAGGATGCGCCCTGCAAGAGAGATATCGCGGGTTTCCACGGCGATATCAGCCGAGGCGGTGAAGGCCTCTACGATAGGCAACAGTGAATAGGTGGCGAGGGCGGGAGCTTCGTCGGTGAAGGTATAGATGATCTTCGAGCGGGTGGGCATATTCGGATTAACTCTCTCTTCTTTGCTAAAGCGTGCGCAGAAACTCGAGGGGCGCCGGGTAAGCGCGTTCGTTCAAAGTCATCCATGAGCCGAATGTCGAGGTTTCTATGCGGTGATGTTGGGTGCATCAGTCGAGCGTCAAGCAGGTGGGCTGCGGTAACAACCCGGCTTTTGGCGGAAAGTCTCGGCTACGTTTTTCAGCAGCAGGAGAGGTCGGCCGTCGTGACCCGATGGTCAGCGGGCGGCATTATACATAGGTAGCTGGCAATCTGCCGATGGTTCATGTGAATCGATTCTCGTCCATTGGTCTAAAGGTCGCAGGGGCGGATCGCGCGCAGGGTCATTCGTCGTGCTTGATTCTGGCGCTTTTCCCTTGCTTTTCAGGCTTGTAGATCGCTCATCTCACAGCTTTGCGGCAGAACGACGGAACATAGGGTTTGCGCGTTGATTTAACTGGGTTACGCTCGAACCAAGCCAGATGTTCAATCCAATCAATGGAGTTCAGCATGGGTTACAAGAAGATTCAGGTTCCAGCCGTCGGTGCCAAAATCACCGTCAATGCAGACCATTCTCTCAATGTTCCTGACAATCCGATCATTCCGTTCATTGAAGGCGACGGCATTGGCGTGGACGTCAGTCCCGTCATGATCAAAGTGGTTGATGCTGCAGTGGAAAAGGCCTACGGGGGCAAGCGCAAGATTTCCTGGATGGAAGTCTACGCCGGCGAGAAAGCCACCCAGGTCTACGACCAGGACACCTGGCTGCCTCAGGAAACCCTGGATGCCGTGAAAGATTACGTCGTCTCCATCAAGGGCCCGCTGACCACGCCGGTGGGCGGTGGCATCCGTTCGCTCAACGTCGCCCTGCGCCAACAACTCGACCTGTATGTGTGCCTGCGTCCGGTGGTGTGGTTCGAAGGCGTGCCGAGCCCGGTGAAAAAGCCTGGCGACGTCGACATGGTGATTTTCCGCGAGAACTCCGAAGACATCTATGCCGGTATCGAGTGGAAGGCCGGCTCGCCGGAAGCCAACAAGGTCATCAAGTTCCTGAAAGAAGAAATGGGCGTGACCAAGATCCGTTTCGATCAGGACTGCGGCATCGGCATCAAGCCGGTGTCGAAGGAAGGCACCCAGCGTCTGGTGCGCAAGGCCCTGCAATATGTCGTGGATAACGACCGCAAGTCGCTGACCATCGTGCACAAGGGCAACATCATGAAATTCACCGAAGGCGCCTTCAAGGACTGGGGCTATGAGGTGGCGAAGAACGAGTTCGGCGCCGAGCTGCTCGATGGCGGCCCGTGGATGAAATTCAAGAACCCGAAAACCGGCCGCGAAGTCATCGTCAAGGACGCCATCGCCGACGCCATGCTCCAGCAGATCCTGCTGCGTCCGGCCGAGTACGATGTGATTGCCACCCTGAACCTGAACGGTGACTACCTGTCCGACGCCCTGGCGGCGGAAGTGGGCGGCATCGGCATCGCGCCGGGCGCCAACCTGTCCGACACCGTGGCCATGTTCGAGGCCACCCACGGTACTGCGCCCAAGTATGCGGGCAAGGACCAGGTCAACCCCGGCTCGGTGATCCTGTCGGCCGAAATGATGCTGCGTCACCTGGGCTGGACCGAGGCGGCGGACCTGATCATCAAGGGTACCAATGGCGCGATCAAGGCCAAGACCGTGACCTATGACTTCGAACGTCTGATGGAAGGCGCCACCCTGGTGTCGTCTTCGGGCTTCGGCGAAGCATTGATCAAACACATGTAAGAAAAACCCAGGCAGCGAAAAAACCGCCCGGCTCGGATTGAGCGGGGCGGTTTTTTTATGACTGGATCAAGGCGGTTCGATTAGCTCAGAGCAGTGTCATGGGTGCTGGTGGGCGCCACCACGGCGGCCGCATCAGCGTTTTTGACCGCCGCGTCATTAATCTCTACCGCATGCAGGCCCTTGGGTCCCTGAATAATATTGAAGGTGACAGCCTGGCCAGCCTTCAGGGTCTTGTAGCCTTCCATCTTGATGGCCGAGTAATGGGCAAACAGATCTTCTGTCTTGCCGTCCTCATTGATGAAGCCGTATCCCTTGGCATTGTTGAACCATTTCACCTTGCCGAACGCCATGCTCATATCCCTCTGCAACAGACCCCATCACTGGAGTATCATCCAGTCCATCCGCAGTCGCTTTCTCGAAAAGAAGTTGACTCCGCGGATCTTTTTTACCCACTGTGGGCTCTATTGGTTGTAACACCGTTTTGCCGATAGTCAAGTTGACCCGGCAGTCGGAGTTGAAATCGTACAAAGCCGGCCCCACTACTGTATTCGCACAACTGACGAACCTTTCTTTCCATGCATGCAATCAGCCAGATTCGACTAACATTCAATCAGGATCGCCCTGATTTACACGACGACGATTCCGCAGGCATTGCTGTTCAGGAGGCCAAGCCTGCTTTACAGGCGCCGCCGATGTACAAGGTGGTTTTGTTCAACGATGACTACACACCGATGGATTTCGTCGTCGAAGTGCTCGAGGTGTTTTTTAACCTGAATCGCGAGCTGGCGACCAAGGTCATGCTGGCCGTCCACACAGAAGGACGGGCAGTATGTGGAGTGTTTACCCGCGACATCGCCGAGACCAAGGCCATGCAGGTCAACCAGTACGCCAGGGAAAGCCAGCATCCGCTACTCTGTGAAATCGAGAAGGACGGTTAATCGCCGGACACTTGGGTATGAGGTGAAGCTATGTTAAACCGCGAGCTCGAAGTCACCCTCAATCTTGCCTTCAAAGAGGCACGCTCGAAACGTCATGAGTTCATGACCGTCGAGCACCTCCTGCTGGCCCTATTGGACAATGAGGCTGCCGCCACCGTTTTACGGGCGTGCGGCGCAAACCTCGACAAACTCAAGCATGACCTGCAGGAGTTCATCGACTCCACCACGCCATTGATCCCCGTACACGACGAGGACCGCGAGACCCAGCCAACCCTGGGCTTCCAGCGTGTGCTGCAGCGTGCTGTGTTTCACGTACAGAGCTCGGGCAAGCGCGAAGTGACCGGCGCCAACGTGCTGGTCGCGATCTTCAGTGAGCAAGAGAGTCAGGCAGTGTTCCTGCTGAAACAGCAGAGCGTTGCCCGTATCGATGTCGTCAACTACATCGCCCATGGCATTTCCAAGGTGCCAGGGCACGGCGATCACTCCGAGGGCGAGCAAGATATGCAGGACGACGAGGGCGGTGAGTCTTCTTCTTCAGGCAATCCGCTGGATGCTTATGCCAGCAATCTCAACGAACTCGCGCGCCAGGGTCGCATCGACCCGTTGGTGGGGCGTGAGTTGGAGGTCGAGCGCGTTGCGCAGATCCTGGCGCGTCGTCGCAAGAACAATCCGCTGTTGGTGGGCGAGGCGGGCGTGGGTAAAACCGCGATTGCCGAAGGCCTGGCCAAGCGCATTGTCGACAACCAGGTGCCGGACCTGCTGATCAACAGCGTCGTCTATTCCCTCGACCTGGGTGCGCTGCTGGCAGGCACCAAGTACCGCGGTGATTTCGAGAAGCGCTTCAAGGCGTTGCTCAACGAGCTGAAAAAACGTCCGCAGGCGATCCTGTTCATCGACGAGATCCACACCATCATTGGTGCCGGTGCGGCGTCCGGTGGCGTCATGGATGCCTCGAACCTGCTCAAGCCGCTGCTGTCGTCCGGCGATATTCGCTGCATCGGTTCGACCACCTTCCAGGAATTCCGCGGGATCTTCGAGAAGGACCGTGCCCTGGCCCGGCGCTTCCAGAAGGTCGACGTGTCGGAGCCTTCGGTGGAAGACACCATTGGCATTCTGCGCGGCCTGAAAGGGCGTTTCGAAAGCCATCACAACATCGAATACAGCGATGAGGCCTTGCGTGCCGCTGCCGAACTGGCGTCGCGCTACATCAATGACCGGCACATGCCGGACAAGGCCATCGATGTCATCGACGAGGCGGGTGCCTACCAGCGCCTGCAACCGGTCGAGAAGCGCGTCAAACGCATCGAAGTGCCTCAGGTCGAGGACATCGTCGCGAAAATCGCGCGGATTCCGCCAAAACACGTCACCAGCTCCGACAAGGAACTGCTGCGTAACCTCGAGCGTGACCTGAAGCTGACCGTGTTCGGTCAGGATGCGGCGATCGATTCGCTGGCCACCGCGATCAAGCTGTCCCGTGCGGGCCTCAAGTCGCCGGACAAACCGGTCGGTTCGTTCCTGTTCGCAGGGCCTACCGGCGTCGGCAAGACCGAGGCCGCACGGCAACTGGCCAAGGCGCTGGGCGTCGAGCTGGTTCGTTTCGACATGTCCGAGTACATGGAGCGCCACACCGTATCGCGTCTGATCGGTGCACCTCCAGGCTATGTCGGGTTCGACCAGGGCGGTCTGTTGACCGAAGCCATCACCAAACAGCCACATTGCGTGCTGCTGCTCGACGAAATCGAGAAGGCGCATCCGGAAGTCTTCAACTTGCTGCTGCAGGTCATGGACCACGGTACGCTGACCGACAACAACGGGCGCAAGGCGGACTTCCGTAACGTGATCGTCATCATGACGACCAACGCCGGTGCAGAAACCGCGGCGCGTGCTTCGATCGGCTTCACGTTGCAGGATCACTCGTCCGATGCAATGGAAGTCATCAAGAAAAGCTTCACGCCGGAATTCCGCAACCGTCTGGACACCATCATCCAGTTTGGTCGCCTCAGCCATGAGGTTATCAAGAGCGTGGTGGACAAGTTCCTTATCGAACTTCAGGCGCAGCTGGAAGACAAGCGTGTACTGCTGGAAGTCACCGACGCGGCCCGCAGCTGGCTGGCGGCCGGTGGTTACGACGCAATGATGGGGGCTCGACCCATGGCCCGTTTGATCCAGGACAAGATCAAGCGCCCACTGGCGGAGGAGATTCTCTTTGGCGAACTGGCCGAACATGGCGGTGTGGTACACATCGACATCAAGGACGGCGAACTGACCTTCGAGTTCGAGACCACGGCCGAGATGGCCTGACGTTTAGAAGCAAAACAACCAGGCGCCGAAAGGCGCCTTTTTGTTGCCTGTCAGAAATTGGGCTGTCGCCGTAGATTCCCTGTGGGAGCGGGCTGGCTCGCGAAGACGTCAGCACATACAACATTGATGCAAATTGATCCACCGCTTTCGCGAGCAAGCCCGCTCCCACAGGGTTTGGTGTGATGGCAGCTAAATCGTGCACAAACAAAAACGCCCGGCATGGGCCGGGCGTCTTGTATTGACTTGATTAGCGAGCGGGCCCTATCACAGTAGGAGCGAGCTTGCTCGCGATGGTCGTCAACGATGATGCGGGGAGTCTGACTTGACGCGGTACTCTCAGGTTTTTCGCGAGCAAGCTCACTCCGACCTTAGCGAGCGCGGTAAGTGATGCGCCCTTTGCTCAAGTCATAGGGCGTCAGCTCGACGCGCACTTTGTCACCGGTAAGAATACGAATGTAGTTCTTGCGCATCTTGCCGGAAATATGCGCGGTTACGACGTGCCCATTTTCCAACTCCACGCGAAACATGGTGTTGGGCAGGGTGTCGACGACAGTGCCTTCCATTTCGAAGCTGTCTTCTTTCGACATGCAGTAAAGCCCTCGGTGTCCAGTGAATGGCCCGGTGCAACTGCGCCAGGCAAAAGCGGCGTGCATTGTGCCCGAAAAGTGGGGTTCAAGCCAAGGGGTTTAGGGCGTGCTCTAGTTCAGAACGACCCAGCGCTGGTTAACCAGCAGCTCAATGGGGCGATATTGGGTCTTGTAACTCATTTTTTTGCAGTTTTTGATCCAGTAGCCCAGGTACACCGCTTCAAGCCCCAGCCGCCGGGCCTCGGCAATTTGCCAGAGAATGGCGAAACGGCCCAGGCTGCGTCGCTCTTCAGAGGGTTCATAGAAGGTATAGACCGCCGACAGACCGTTCGGCAGAAGGTCGGTGACGGCAATCGCCACCAGCCGGCCTTCGAGGCGGAATTCGTAGAAGCGTGAGAAGGGCAGGTCGCGGACCAGGAAGGTGGAAAACTGATCGCGACTCGGTGGGTACATGTCGCCATCGGCGTGGCGCTGTTCGATATAACGCTGATAAAGGTCGAAGTACTCTTCGCTGAAGCCGGGTTTGGCCGGACGGACCTGCAAGTCGGCGTTGCGTTTGAAAATCCGCTTCTGCTGGCGGTTGGGCGTGAACTGCGCCACGGGAATGCGCGCCGGCACGCAGGCATTGCAGTTCTGGCAATGAGGGCGGTACAGGTGGTCGCCGCTGCGACGAAAACCCATTTCCGACAGGTCTGCGTAGACATGCACATCCATGGGCTGGCTGGGATCGAGGAACAGGGTCGTGGCCTGCTCCTCGGGCAGATAACTGCAAGAGTGGGGCTGAGTGGCATAGAACTTCAAGCGCGCCAACTCGGTCATGATCAACCCTCGGTAAAAGCTTTTGATTAATTGTAAGCCACGCTGAGAAAAGTCGCTCAGCAAACCCAGGTTGCACGGCTGGGTTGATCGATATATTGCGACAAGTAACCGGCAAACGCGCTGCGGGGGATCGCCCGCGCACCCAGGCTGTGCAGGTGATCGGTGGGCATCTGGCAGTCGATCAGCACAAAGCCCGCGTCCTTGAGGTGGCGCACCAGCGTGGCGAAACCGAATTTGGAAGCGTTGTCGGCGCGGCTGAACATCGACTCACCGAAAAACAGCCGGCCCATCGCCAAACCATACAAACCACCGACCAGCGTGCCATGGTCCCAGACTTCCACCGAATGCGCGTAACCACGCTTGTGCAGTTCCAGGTAGGCGTCCTGCATGGCTTCGGTGATCCAGGTGCCGTCGGCATAGTCCCGTGGCGCGGCGCAGGCACGGATGACCGCGGCGAAATCCTGATCGAACGTCACTTGATAGCGCTGTTGGCGCAGCAACTTGTTCAGGCTGCGGGAAATGTGCAGTTCGTCGGGAAACAATACCGTGCGCGGGTCCGGCGACCACCAGAGAATCGGCTGGCCTTCGGAAAACCACGGAAAGCAGCCGTGCCGGTAGGCCTTGATCAACCGGTCGGCGGACAGGTCGCCGCCGGCTGCCAGCAAACCGTTGGGGTCGCGCATGGCTTTTTCCAGCGCAGGGAAAGTCAGGGAGTTGCGTTGTAACCAAGTCAGCATGGCATCCGGGCTTGCAGAAGGGGAGGGCGGTGGCGGACGCATGGCCCGCCACCCAGTGTGCCGTTAAACAACGGGAATGTCGTCGAGGTATTTTTCCGCGTCAAGAGCCGCCATGCAGCCGGCGCCGGCGGAAGTCACTGCCTGGCGATAGACGTGATCGGCCACGTCGCCCGCGGCAAACACGCCTGCAATGGCAGTGGCCGTGGCGTTGCCTTCGCTGCCACTCTTGATCACCAGATAGCCATCGCGCATGTCCAGTTGGCCGGTGAACAGATCGGTGTTGGGCTTGTGGCCGATGGCGATGAATACACCGGTCAGCGCCAGTTCGCTGATCTGGCCGCTATGGCTGTCGCGCAGGCGGGCGCCGGTCACGCCGCTGGCATCGCCCAGCACCTCGTCCAGGTTCTGGTTCCAGTGCAAGCGGATATTGCCGTTGGCGGCCTTGTCGAAGAGTTTGTCCTGCAGGATTTTCTCCGAGCGCAGCTTGTCGCGACGGTGAATCAGATGCACTTCCTTGGCGATGTTCGACAGATACAGGGCTTCTTCAACCGCGGTATTGCCGCCACCGATCACGGCGACCACTTGGTTGCGGTAGAAAAATCCATCGCACGTGGCGCAGGCGGAGACCCCTTTGCCGGCGAACGTTTCTTCCGATGGCAGCCCCAGATACTGCGCCGAGGCGCCGGTGGCAATGATCAACGCGTCGCAGGTATAAGTGCCGCTGTCGCCGGTCAATTGGAAGGGGCGCTGTTGCAACTTGGCGGTGTGGATGTGGTCGTAAACGATCTGTGTATCAAAGCGCTCGGCGTGTTTTTGCATGCGCTCCATCAGGGCAGGTCCGGTGAGGCCTTCGACGTCACCCGGCCAGTTGTCGACTTCGACGGTGGTGGTGAGCTGGCCACCTGCCTGTATGCCAGTGATGACAACGGGTTTGAGGTTGGCGCGGGCGGCATACACGGCAGCGCTGTAACCGGCAGGGCCGGAACCCAGAATGATCAGGCGGTGATGCTGCGCTTCGCTCATAAAAACACCTCATAAGCCTTTGTCACAAAAGAGAATGCATGCTCAAATTGAGTCGCATGCAACGGACTTTTGACTATGCTGTACCCAGTGTTTCAAACATGGCATCGGACGAACAAACCCGTACAATGCCTGGCTGTCACAGTGGCTGTAACAAATCAGCAGTGCGCCTCGTGTTTATAAAAGTCGGGGCGCAGTGTTAAAAGTAGTCCCAGTTACGCCCGCTGACTTTTTTACCTGCCTGGATCGGGCAGTTTTTTTGCCAGTTTTTTAAAGACATTCACCAGATGGACGCGCCCATGGCGCAGGAATAGAAGCGTTTTGAAGAAATCCACCGAAGCACCCAAGACAGTCGTTCCGCTCTGGCGCCAGCATTTGCACTACCGCCTCAAGGAAGGTGCATTGATCGCCATCGGTGCGTTGTGCCTGTTCCTGATGATGGCCTTGCTGACCTACGGCAAGGACGATCCGGGCTGGAGCCATAACAGCAAGATCGACGACGTGCAGAATTTCGGCGGGCCGGCGGGGTCCTACAGCGCCGACATCCTGTTCATGGTGCTGGGTTACTTCGCTTATATCTTCCCGTTGTTGCTGGCGATCAAGGCTTACCAGATCTTCCGCCAACGCCACGAACCTTGGCAGTGGAGCGGCTGGCTATTCTCCTGGCGCCTGATCGGCCTGGTGTTTCTGGTGCTGTCCGGCGCTGCGCTGGCGCATATCCATTTCCATGCGGCCACCGGTCTGCCGGCCGGTGCCGGCGGCGCGCTGGGGGAAAGCCTTGGTGATCTGGCCAGGAACGCGCTGAACATCCAGGGCAGCACACTGCTGTTCATCGCCCTGTTCCTGTTCGGCCTGACCGTGTTCACCGACCTGTCGTGGTTCAAGGTGATGGACGTCACCGGCAAGATCACTCTCGATCTGTTCGAACTGTTCCAGGGTGCCGCCAATCGCTGGTGGGCAGCCCGCACCGAGCGCAAGCAACTGGTCGCGCAATTGCGGGAAGTCGACGATCGCGTGCATGACGTGGTCGCGCCAACCGTCACCGACAAGCGCGAGCAGGCCAAGGTCAAGGAGCGCTTGATCGAGCGCGAGCAGGCCTTGAGCAAGCACATGTCCGAGCGCGAAAAACAGGTGCCGCCGGTGATTGCCCCGGCGCCGGTCAAGCCGCCAGCCCCGAGCAAGCGCGTCGAGAAAGAGAAACAGGCACCGTTGTTCGTCGACAGCGCCGTGGAAGGCACCTTGCCGCCGATCTCGATCCTCGACCCCGCAGAAAAGAAACAACTCAATTACTCGCCGGAATCCCTGGCCGCGGTCGGCCATTTGCTGGAAATCAAGCTCAAGGAATTCGGCGTCGAAGTCACCGTGGATTCGATCCACCCGGGGCCGGTGATCACCCGTTACGAAATCCAGCCGGCGGCCGGGGTCAAGGTCAGCCGCATCGCCAACCTCGCCAAGGACCTTGCCCGGTCCCTGGCAGTGACCAGCGTGCGGGTGGTGGAAGTGATTCCGGGCAAGACCACCGTCGGTATCGAGATCCCCAACGAAGACCGGCAGATCGTGCGCTTCTCCGAAGTGCTGTCGACCCCCGAGTACGACAACTTCAAGTCGCCGGTCACCCTGGCCCTGGGCCACGACATCGGCGGCAAGCCGGTCATCACGGACCTGGCGAAAATGCCCCACCTGCTGGTGGCCGGTACCACCGGTTCCGGTAAGTCGGTGGGCGTGAACGCGATGATCCTGTCGATCCTGTTCAAGTCCGGCCCGGAAGACGCCAAGCTGATCATGATCGACCCGAAAATGCTCGAGCTGTCGATCTACGAAGGCATTCCGCACCTGCTGTGCCCGGTGGTCACCGACATGAAGGACGCCGCCAACGCCCTGCGCTGGAGCGTTGCCGAGATGGAACGTCGCTACAAGCTGATGGCGAAGATGGGCGTTCGGAACCTGTCGGGCTTCAACGCCAAGGTCAAGGAAGCCCAGGACGCCGGCGAGCCGCTGAGCGATCCGCTGTACAAGCGCGAAAGCATCCACGACGAAGCGCCGCTGCTGCAGAAGCTGCCGACCATCGTCGTGGTGGTGGACGAATTCGCCGACATGATGATGATCGTCGGCAAGAAGGTTGAAGAGCTGATCGCCCGTATCGCCCAGAAGGCGCGTGCCGCCGGTATCCACTTGATCCTGGCGACCCAGCGGCCGTCGGTGGACGTGATCACCGGTCTGATCAAGGCCAACATTCCGACCCGCATGGCGTTCCAGGTATCGAGCAAGATCGACTCGCGGACCATCATCGACCAGGGCGGCGCCGAACAACTGCTCGGCCATGGTGACATGCTGTACATGCCACCGGGCACCAGTCTGCCGATCCGGGTCCACGGCGCGTTCGTTTCCGACGATGAGGTTCACCGGGTAGTAGAAGCCTGGAAACTGCGCGGCGCGCCGGAGTACAACGACGACATCCTCAACGGTGTCGAAGAGGCGGGCAGCGGCTTTGAAGGCAGCAGCGGCGGTGGCGACGGTGATGATCCAGAGGCTGACGCGCTGTATGACGAAGCGGTGCAGTTCGTCCTGGAAAGCAGACGCGCGTCCATTTCCGCGGTTCAGCGCAAACTGAAGATCGGCTACAACCGCGCCGCACGCATGATCGAGGCCATGGAAATGGCCGGTGTCGTGACGTCCATGAACACCAACGGTTCGCGTGAAGTCCTGGCCCCGGGCCCGGTGCGCGACTGACCGGATTTTGAAAGGGCGGTGCCCCGTGGCGCCGCCCGCACTCCCACGAATGTTATGAGGACTCCCATGCGTCTTATCCGCATGCTGTTGCTGCCGGTACTGGCCCTGACCACGCTTTCGGCCCACGCCGATGACAAGGACGTGGCGCGCCTGACTCAATTGCTGGAAAAATCCCAGACCCTGAGCGCACGTTTCTCCCAATTGACCCTCGACGGCTCCGGCACCCAGTTGCAGGAAACCGCCGGCCAGATGTCGCTGCAACGTCCTGGCCTGTTCTACTGGCACACCGATGCGCCTCAGGAGCAGTTGGTGGTGTCCGATGGCGCCAAGGTCACCCTGTGGGACCCGGACCTGGAGCAGGCGACCATCAAGAAACTGGACGTGCGCCTGACCCAGACCCCGGCCCTGTTGTTGTCCGGTGATGTGTCCAAGATCAACCAGAGCTTCGACATCAGTGCCAAGGAAGCCGGTGGCGTGATCGACTTCACCCTCAAGCCGAAAACCAAGGACACCCTGTTCGACAGCCTGCGTCTGTCGTTCCGCAATGGCCTGGTCAATGATATGCAACTGATCGACAGCGTCGGCCAGCGCACCAACATCCTGTTCACCGGTGTAAAGGCCAACGAACCGATCCCGGCGTCCAAGTTCAAGTTCGACATCCCCAAGGGTGCGGACGTGATCCAGGAATAAGACGAGACCCCCTGTAGGAGCGAGCATGCTCGCGATGGACGTCAACGATAACGCTGGCAGCCTGACACCCAACGGTGGTCTTGAATCCATCGCGAGCATGCTCGCTCCTACAGTAGAGACGGTGTTCAATTGAGGTTTCAGAGGTAGTGATGGACCTGTTTCGCAGCGCCCCGATCTCTCAGCCCCTGGCCGCGCGTTTGCGTGCGGCCAACCTGGACGAGTACGTCGGTCAGGAGCACGTGCTCGCCCGCGGCAAGCCATTGCGCGAAGCCCTGGAGCAGGGTGCTCTGCATTCGATGATCTTCTGGGGCCCGCCCGGAGTGGGCAAGACCACCCTCGCGCGGTTGCTGGCGGAAGTCTCGGAGGCGCATTTCGAAACGGTTTCAGCGGTGCTGGCCGGTGTGAAGGAAATCCGTCAGGCGGTGGAAATCGCCAAGCAGCAGGCCGCGCAATATGGTCGGCGCACCATCCTGTTCGTCGACGAAGTGCACCGCTTCAACAAGTCCCAGCAGGATGCTTTCCTACCCTACGTCGAGGACGGTACGCTGATTTTTATCGGCGCGACCACCGAAAACCCCTCGTTCGAACTCAACAACGCCTTGCTCTCTCGCGCCCGGGTCTATGTGCTCAAAAGCCTCGACGAAACCGCGCTGCGCAAACTGGTGCACCGCGCCCTCACCGAAGAACGTGGCCTGGGCAAACGGCAGCTGACCCTCAGTGATGAAGGCTTTCAGATGCTGCTGTCGGCCGCCGATGGCGATGGCCGGCGCCTGCTCAATCTGCTGGAAAACGCCTCGGACCTGGCGGAAGACAACAGCGAAATCGGTGTCGAGCTGCTGCAAAGCCTGCTCGGCGACACCCGCCGGCGGTTCGACAAGGGCGGCGAAGCCTTCTACGACCAGATCTCGGCACTGCACAAATCGGTGCGCGGCTCCAACCCCGACGGCGCGTTGTACTGGTTTGCGCGGATGATCGACGGCGGTTGCGATCCGCTGTACCTGGCCCGTCGCGTGGTGCGCATGGCCAGTGAAGACATCGGCAATGCCGATCCCCGCGCCCTGAGCCTGTGCCTGGCAGCGTGGGAAGTGCAGGAGCGGCTGGGCAGTCCCGAAGGCGAACTGGCGGTGGCCCAGGCCATCACTTACCTGGCTTGCGCACCGAAGAGCAACGCGGTGTACATGGGTTTCAAGACCGCATTGCGTGCCGCCGCCGAACACGGCTCCCTGGAAGTGCCGCTGCACCTGCGCAACGCGCCGACCAAGTTGATGAAACAGTTGGGCTACGGTGACGAATACCGTTATGCCCACGATGAACCCGACGCCTACGCCGCCGGGGAAGACTATTTCCCGGAAGAGCTTGACCCTATTCCCTTCTATCAGCCGGTGCCCCGTGGCCTGGAGCTGAAAATCGGCGAAAAGCTCAATCACCTGGCGCAACTCGATCGTCTAAGCCCCCGACAGCGGAGAAAATAGTGCTTCCTTTGATCGTTGCGGTTTCCGTCGGCGGGATCGCCGGCACGCTTTTGCGCTTCGCCACCGGTAACTGGATCAACGCTAATTGGCCGCGGCACTTCTATACCGCGACGCTGGCCGTTAATATCGTGGGCTGTTTGCTGATCGGCGTTCTATACGGTCTGTTTTTGATTCGCCCGGAGGTGCCCATTGAGGTGCGTGCCGGGTTGATCGTCGGCTTCCTCGGAGGCCTGACGACTTTTTCATCCTTTTCACTGGATACGGTGCGCCTGCTGGAAAGCGGGCAAGTGCCGCTGGCCCTGGGCTATGCGGCCATCAGCGTATTCGGCGGGCTGCTCGCCACCTGGGCCGGCCTGTCCTTGACCAAACTTTGATAACGAGAGACCGACATGCTCGATTCCAAACTGTTACGTAGCAACCTTCAGGACGTAGCGGACCGCCTGGCATCCCGTGGTTACAAGCTGGATGTCGCGCGCATCGAAGCGCTGGAAGAACAGCGCAAGACCGTCCAGACCCGCACCGAAGCACTGCAGGCTGAACGTAATGCGCGCTCCAAATCCATCGGTCAGGCCAAGCAGCGCGGCGAAGACATCGCGCCGTTGATGGCCGACGTCGAGCGCATGGCGGGGGAGTTGAGCGCCGGTAAGACCGAATTGGACGCGATCCAGTCGGAGCTGGATTCGATCGTGCTGGGCATTCCCAACCTGCCCCACGAATCGGTGCCGGTCGGCGAAGACGAAGACGGCAACGTCGAAGTGCGCCGCTGGGGCACGCCGACCGCGTTCGACTTCCCGGTCCAGGACCACGTCGCCCTGGGCGAGAAGTTCGGCTGGCTGGATTTTGAAACCGCCGCCAAGCTGTCCGGCGCGCGTTTCGCCTTGCTGCGCGGTCCGATTGCCCGCCTGCACCGCGCCCTGGCGCAATTCATGATCAACCTGCACGTCACCGAGCACGGCTACGAAGAGGCCTACACGCCTTATCTGGTCCAGGCCCCGGCGCTGCAAGGCACCGGTCAGCTGCCGAAATTCGAAGAAGACCTGTTCAAGATCGCCCGCGAAGGCGAAGCCGATCTGTACCTGATCCCGACCGCTGAAGTGTCGCTGACCAACATCGTCGCCGATGAAATCGTCGATTCGAAACTGCTGCCGATCAAGTTCGTCGCCCACACGCCATGCTTCCGCAGCGAAGCCGGTGCGTCGGGTCGCGACACCCGCGGCATGATCCGCCAGCACCAGTTCGACAAGGTCGAGATGGTGCAGATCGTCGAGCCGTCGAAATCGATGGAGGCGCTGGAAGGCCTGACCGCCAACGCCGAGAAAGTCCTGCAACTGCTGGAGCTGCCGTACCGCACCTTGGCGCTGTGCACCGGTGACATGGGCTTCAGCGCCGTCAAGACCTACGACCTGGAAGTGTGGATTCCAAGCCAGGACAAATACCGTGAAATCTCGTCGTGCTCCAACTGCGGCGATTTCCAGGCCCGCCGCATGCAGGCGCGTTTCCGCAACCCGGAAACCGGCAAGCCGGAACTGGTGCACACCCTCAACGGTTCCGGCCTGGCGGTCGGTCGTACCCTGGTGGCCGTGCTGGAAAACTACCAGCAGGCCGACGGTTCGATCCGTGTGCCGGACGTGCTGAAGCCTTACATGGGTGGCCTCGAGGTCATCGGCTAAATGGACTATCTGCCGCTGTTCCATAACCTGCGCGGCAGTCGTGTGTTGGTCGTCGGTGGGGGGGAAATTGCGCTACGCAAATCCCGCCTGCTGGCCGACGCCGGTGCGCTGCTGCGGGTGGTTGCACCACAGATCGAACAGCAATTGCGCGAACTGGTCACTGCCAGCGGTGGCGAGTGCGTGCTGCGCGGCTATGTCGAGGCGGACCTGGACGGTTGCGGGCTGATCATCGCCGCCACCGATGACGAATCGCTCAACGCGCAAGTCTCCGCCGATGCCCACCGGCGTTGCGTGCCAGTCAACGTGGTGGATGCACCGGCCCTGTGCAGCGTGATCTTCCCGGCGATCGTCGACCGCTCGCCGCTGGTCATCGCGGTGTCCAGCGGTGGCGATGCGCCGGTGCTGGCGCGATTGATCCGAGCCAAGATCGAAACCTGGATTCCTTCCACCTACGGTCAGTTGGCTGGTTTGGCGGCGCGTTTTCGGACCCAGGTGAAAAACCTGTTCCCGGATGTGCAGCAACGCCGCGCATTCTGGGAAGACGTCTTCCAGGGCCCGATCGCCGATCGGCAACTGGCCGGGCAGGGCGCTGAAGCCGAGCGTTTGCTGCAGGCGAAAGTCGATGGCGAAGCACCGGTGGCCACCGGTGAGGTGTACCTGGTGGGCGCCGGCCCCGGTGATCCGGACCTGCTGACCTTCCGCGCCTTGCGCCTGATGCAGCAAGCGGACGTGGTGCTGTACGACCGTCTGGTGGCGCCGGCGATTCTCGAACTGTGTCGTCGCGATGCCGAACGGGTGTACGTCGGCAAGCGCCGCGCCGATCACGCCGTGCCCCAGGATCAGATCAACCAGCAATTGGTGGACCTGGCCAAGGCCGGCAAACGCGTGGTGCGGCTCAAGGGCGGCGATCCGTTCATCTTCGGCCGTGGCGGGGAAGAGATCGAGGAACTGGCGGCCCATGGCATCCCGTTCCAGGTGGTGCCGGGCATCACGGCAGCCAGCGGTTGCGCCGCTTATGCCGGGATTCCGCTGACCCACCGCGATTACGCGCAGTCGGTGCGGTTCGTCACCGGGCATCTCAAGGACGGTTCCACTGATCTGCCCTGGGCCGACCTGGTCGCGCCGGCGCAGACCCTGGTGTTCTACATGGGCCTGGTGGGCTTGCCGATCATCTGTGAGCAACTGATCCGGCACGGTCGCGCCGCCGATACCCCGGCAGCACTGATCCAGCAGGGCACCACGGTCAATCAGCGGGTATTTACCGGCACTTTGGCCGACCTGCCGACTCTGGTGGCGGAGCATGAAGTGCATGCACCGACCCTGGTGATCGTCGGGGAAGTGGTGCAACTGCGCGAGAAACTGGCGTGGTTTGAAGGGGCTCAGGGGCAGGTCTAGGACCGCGCCGCCCCTATTCGCGAGCAAGCCCGCTCCCACATTCGACCGCGTTTTCACAGGAGAACACGGTTAAATGTGGGAGCGGGCTTGCTCGCGAAAGGGCCCTCGAAAACGGCAAAAATCTCAACCTTTTCGCCAAACCCCTTTCCCACCCAACCGCGCCCGATCATGGGCCACGGTGAAATCCTGCGCCGGGCCCTTCGGCACGACACCCGTCGGGTTGATGGTCTTGTGGCTACCGTAGTAGTGATTTTTGATGTGCTGGAAATCCACCGTCTCGGCAACCCCCGGGATCTGGTACATCTCCCGCAGCCAGTTCGACAGGTTCGGATAATCGGCAATGCGCCGCAGATTGCACTTGAAGTGGCCGTGATACACCGCATCAAACCGGATCAGGGTCGTGAACAGCCGCACATCCGCTTCGGTCAGGTACTCGCCTACCAGGTAACGATTGGTGCTGAACAAAGCCTCCAGTCGATCCAGTTCGGCAAACACATCATCGAAGGCTTCTTCATACGCCTGCTGCGAGGTGGCAAACCCGGCGCGGTACACACCGTTGTTCACTGCCGGATAAATGCGCTCGTTCAACGCATCGATCTCGCCGCGCAGCGCTTGCGGGTAAAGATCCAGATCATTGCCGGTCAGATCATCGAAGGCGCTGTTGAACATGCGGATGATTTCCGACGATTCATTGCTGACGATGCGGTTCTGCTGTTTGTCCCAGAGCACCGGCACGGTCACGCGGCCGGTGTAGTCGGCGGTATCGGCGGTATAGCGCTGGTGCATGAAGTCGAAGTGGTCGAGTTTGTCACCGGTCGAGCCCAGCGACTGGTCGAAGGTCCAGCCGTTTTCCAGCATCAGCCAACTGACCACCGACACGTCGATCAGGCTTTCCAGACCCTTGAGCTTGCGCACGATCAGCGTGCGATGGGCCCACGGACAGGCGAGGGAGACGTAGAGATGATAGCGGCCGGCCTCTGCCGTAAAGCCACCGACACCGCTCGGGCCGGGTTGGCCGTCGGCCGTGACCCAGTTGCGGCGCTGCGCCTGTTCACGCTGGAACGCGCCGTCCTTGCTGCTTTCGTACCATTTGTCCTGCCAACGACCTTCAACTAACAAACCCATGTCCGAGACTCCTCAACCGATAAGTGTTGGAGAGGAGTCTATGCCGCTGAGTTCGATATAAAAGCGCAAAAGTCGGGAAGCTATGTTCGATTAAATCGATCGATCCCGGGCGTCCCAATAATGCTGGGCGGTTTCGAAGGCTTGCTCGCGGGTTTGCCCCAGGCCACGCAAGGCCAGGGCCATGGTGGCGATCAGGGCCATGTGCGGATAGCTGTCGACCACCTCACCGCGCCATACGGCCTTGAGGTGCTCGGGGTCGAGGCTGGCGGGTTTGACGTGGCGCTGGCTCGACAGTTGCGGCCATTCTTC
>NZ_LYVP01000074.1 GCF_001984065.1 Pseudomonas sp. KK4 | reverse complement strand
TGTGGCGAGGGAGCTTGCTCCCGCTGGCTGCGGAGCAGCCCCATTTAACCTGCGTTGCAGACCTGTAAACCGTATGCTCAGATCCTGGGACCGCTCCGCGCTCCAGCGGGAGCAAGCTCCCTCGCCACAGGTTATTTGTCATCCGGTGATGAAGTATCCTGTGCGGCACATTCACAGGTACTTCTCCCTTTATGCTCTTCCTGATCGCCTACATCAGCAGCGTCGTGCTGATCAACTTCGCCTTTTCCACCGCCCCGCACCTGGACATCATCTGGTCCGCCTGGGGCGGGTTGGTGTTCATCTTGCGCGACATGGTGCAAACCCGCTTCGGTCACGGCGCGATCGCGGCCATGCTGGCGGCGCTGGTGCTGTCCTATGTCACCTCCGACCCGGCCATCGCCCTGGCCAGCGCCACGGCGTTCGCGGTGTCCGAGTGCATTGACTGGCTGGTGTTCAGCATCACCAAGCGGCCCTTGCACGATCGCCTGTGGATAAGTTCGGCCCTGAGCATTCCCCTCGACACCTTTATCTTTTTCGGCCTGATCGGTGCGCTGACGCCCGGCGTTATCCTCACCGCCCTGGGCTCGAAATTCGCTGGTGTCACGGCGGTGTGGCTGATCATGGCCTGGCGCCTGCGCAAGCAAGCCGTCGTCAGCTGAAGCCAAACCCTGCGGTTCATGTAAAATGCCGCGCTTTCTCCCATGGGAAGCCTGCTTCCCTCGATGATCCGCTTCTTTGAGGACCTCCAGATGACCCGTATCGGAACTCCATTGTCGCCCACCGCGACCCGTGTATTGATGTGTGGCTGTGGCGAGTTAGGCAAGGAAGTGGTGATCGAGCTGCAGCGCCTGGGCGTTGAAGTGATTGCCGTGGACCGCTACGCCAACGCGCCGGCCATGCAGGTTGCTCACCGCAGCCACGTGATCAACATGCTCGACGGCGCCGCCCTGCGCGCGGTGATCGAGGCCGAGAAACCACACTTCATCGTGCCGGAAATCGAAGCCATCGCCACCTCCACCCTGGTGGAACTGGAAGCCGAAGGCTTCACCGTGATCCCGACAGCCCGCGCCACGCAGCTGACCATGAACCGCGAAGGCATCCGTCGCCTGGCCGCCGAAGAACTGGACCTGCCGACCTCGCCTTACCACTTCGCCGACACCTTCGAGGACTACAGCAAGGCGGTCGAAGACCTTGGCTTCCCATGCGTGGTCAAGCCGGTCATGAGCTCTTCGGGCAAGGGCCAGAGCCTGCTGCGCAGCGTCGATGACGTGCAGAAAGCCTGGGACTACGCCCAGGAAGGCGGCCGTGCCGGCAAGGGCCGGGTGATCATCGAAGGCTTCATCGATTTCGACTACGAAATCACCCTGCTGACCGTGCGGCACGTTGGCGGCACGACGTTCCTGGCGCCGGTCGGCCACCGTCAGGAGAAGGGCGACTACCAGGAGTCCTGGCAGCCACAGGCCATGAGCCCGATTGCCCTGGCCGAGTCCGAGCGCGTGGCCAAGGCCGTTACCGAGGCCCTGGGCGGACGCGGTCTGTTTGGCGTGGAGCTGTTCATCAAGGGTGATCAGGTGTGGTTCAGCGAAGTGTCGCCGCGCCCGCACGACACCGGTATGGTCACGATGATTTCCCAGGACCTGTCGCAGTTCGCCCTGCATGCCCGGGCGATCCTCGGCCTGCCGATCCCGGTGGTACGCCAGTTCGGGCCATCGGCTTCGGCGGTGATCCTGGTGGAAGGGCAGTCGACCCAGACCGCGTTCGCCAACCTGGGCGCCGCGTTGAGCGAACCGGACACCGCGCTGCGCCTGTTCGGCAAGCCTGAAGTCAACGGCCAGCGCCGCATGGGCGTGGCCCTGGCGCGGGACGAGTCGATCGAAGCTGCGCGGGCCAAGGCGACCCGTGCTTCGCAGGCTGTGGTCGTAGAGCTGTAAAAACCTGTCGGGCGGGCCTATACCTTCTATGGGCGCCGCACAATGGCTTTACCTGTAGGAGCGAGCAGGCTCGCAATGGACTCGAGCGCGCCGCGGGGTGTCAATTTCCCCCCCGTTATCGTTCGCGACCATCGCGAGCCTGCTCGCTCCTCCAGGTCATTCATCAATGTTCCAGGCCTGTACCCCATGAATTCGCAAAGCATCATCGTCCCGAAAATCTCCACGCTGCCGGTGCACGAGCCCCGGGCTCGGGCGATCGTGCGCTGGCTGGTGCGCAAGAACATCATCAAGGAAGAACTCACCACCTGCGGTCGTACCGGCAATCGCATGGGCCATGCCATCGGCGACGGTGCCCGCGCGGTGGTGCTGCACCCCGAAGCGCTGCCATTCGGTGAGCAGGTCAATGGCCTGGAGATCATCACCAAACGCTGCATCTATACCCCGGCAAAGGGTTTCCTGGGCGAGGCGGGCTGCGCCGAATGCCGCAAGGAAATCGGCGAAGCCCTGTTCGAAAGCCTGGAAGACTGGATGCCCGGGCGCACGGACAACTTCACCTGCCCGGAATGCGGGCATGAAGACGACATCAACGGCTTTCTGTTTTTGCAGGAGTGCGGCTTCTCCAACCTGGGCTTCATCTTCAACAACTGGGCCGAGGCCGGGTTCAAGCAGAGCTTTCTCGACGAGTTTGCCGATTGGCTGGATCAGCCGGTCAGTTGGGTCAAAGTAGAACTCTGAACACCTGTGGGAGCGAGCTTGCTCGCGATGAATGTTCAGGCCACGCGGGTTTCCGGACAACCCGCATTATCGTTCACGACCATCGCGAGCAAGCTCGCTCCTGCAAAAAAGCACCCCGTATATCTGTAATGCCAATAATACACAGAGTTTTACATTGAACCCGAGGGGGTGTCTGACTATAATGGCGCGCTTCCATTTTCCCGCTCGGGAGCCCCCGCGATGCTGCGTATCAGCCAAGAAGCTCTGACATTCGACGACATTCTCCTCGTGCCCGGTTATTCCGAGGTGCTTCCTAACGAAGTCAGTCTCAAGACCCGCCTTACCCGTGGCATCGAGCTGAACATTCCTCTGGTTTCTGCCGCCATGGACACCGTCACTGAAGCCCGTCTGGCAATCGCCATGGCTCAGGAAGGTGGCATCGGCATCATCCACAAGAACATGACCATCGAGCAGCAAGCTGCCGAAGTGCGCAAGGTCAAGAAGTTCGAAGCCGGTGTCGTCAAGGATCCGATCACCATCGAGGCTGACGCCACGGTGCGTGACCTGTTCGAATTGACCCGCCTGCACAACATTTCCGGCGTTCCGGTCCTGCACGATGGCGACCTGGTCGGCATCGTCACCTCCCGTGACGTGCGTTTCGAAAACCGCCTGGACGCCAGTGTCCGTGAAGTGATGACGCCCAAAGAGCGTCTGGTCACGGTCAAGGAAGGCGCCGACAAGAACGACGTTCGCGAGCTGCTGCACAAGCACCGCATCGAGCGCGTGCTGATCGTCGACGACAAGTTCGCCCTCAAGGGCATGATGACCGTCAACGACATCGAAAAAGCCAAGGCTTACCCGCTGGCCAGCAAGGACGACCAAGGTCGTCTGCGCGTTGGCGCTGCCGTCGGTACCGGTAAAGACACCGGCGACCGCGTAGCCGCCCTGGTCAACGCCGGCGTGGACGTGGTGGTGGTCGACACCGCCCACGGTCATTCCAAAGGCGTGATCGACCGCGTTCGCTGGGTCAAACAGAATTTCCCTGAAGTGCAGGTCATCGGCGGCAACATCGCCACCGGCGCTGCCGCCAAGGCCCTGGCCGAAGCTGGCGCTGACGCCGTCAAGGTCGGTATCGGCCCAGGCTCGATCTGCACCACCCGTATCGTCGCCGGTGTCGGCGTCCCGCAAATCAGTGCCATCGCCAACGTCGCCGCTGCCCTCGAAGGCACTGGCGTTCCGTTGATCGCCGACGGCGGCATCCGTTTTTCCGGTGACCTGTCCAAGGCCATCGTGGCCGGTGCCTCCTGCGTGATGATGGGCTCGATGTTCGCCGGTACCGAAGAAGCGCCAGGCGAGATCGAACTGTTCCAGGGCCGTTCGTACAAGGCTTACCGTGGCATGGGTTCGCTGGGCGCCATGTCCCAGGCTCAAGGTTCCTCCGACCGTTACTTCCAGGACTCCTCGGCCGGCGCCGAGAAGCTGGTTCCGGAAGGCATCGAAGGGCGTGTTCCGTACAAGGGCACCCTGAGCGCCATCATCCACCAGTTGATGGGCGGCCTGCGTTCTTCCATGGGCTACACCGGTAGCGCCAACATCGAAGAAATGCGCACCAAGCCGGAATTCGTGCGGATCACCGGCGCTGGCATGGCCGAGTCCCACGTGCACGACGTGCAGATCACCAAGGAAGCGCCAAACTACCGCGTAGGTTGAGCCTTCCAGCAAAAAGTTAACGACCGGGGCTGTTTGATTCAGCCCCGAGTCGTTTCTGAATCACGACTGTTTCTGAATGACTTAGACGAGACTGAATCATGGCCCTCGATATTCACGCTCACCGCATCCTGATCCTCGACTTCGGTTCCCAGTACACCCAACTGATCGCCCGCCGCGTGCGCGAGATCGGCGTGTACTGCGAACTGCACCCGTTCGACATGGATGACGAAGCGATCCGCGAATTCGCGCCAAAGGGGATCATCCTCGCGGGCGGCCCGGAGTCGGTACACGTGGCCGACAGCCCACGGGCACCCCAGGCAGTCTGGGACCTGGGCGTACCGGTTTTCGGTATCTGCTACGGCATGCAGACCATGGCCGAGCAGTTGGGCGGCAAGGTCGAAGGCTCCGAACTGCGTGAGTTCGGTTACGCCCGTGTCGACGTGGTCGGCAAGAGCCGCCTGCTGGACGGCATCGAAGACCACATCGACGCGGACGGCCTGTTCGGCCTCGACGTGTGGATGAGCCACGGTGACAAGGTCACCAAGATGCCGGAAGACTTCCACATCCTGGCCAGCACCCCGAGCTGCCCGATCGCCGGCATGTTCAGCGACGAGCGCGCCTACTACGGCGTGCAGTTCCACCCCGAAGTGACCCACACCAAACAGGGCGGTCGCATCCTGTCGCGCTTCATCCTCGACATCTGCGGCTGCGAAGCGCTGTGGACCCCGTCGAAAATCGCTGAAGACGCCATCGCCCAGGTTCGCGCCCAGGTCGGCACCGACAACGTGCTGCTGGGCCTGTCCGGCGGTGTTGACTCCTCCGTTGTGGCCGCGCTGCTGCACAAGGCGATCGGTGATCAGCTGACCTGTGTGTTCGTCGACAACGGCCTGCTGCGCCTGCACGAAGGCGAGCAAGTGATGGCCATGTTCGCCGAGAACATGGGCGTCAAGGTGATCCGCGCCAACGCCGAGGAGCAGTTCCTCAACAACCTGGCCGGCGAAGCCGACCCTGAGAAGAAGCGCAAGATCATCGGCCGTACCTTCATCGACGTGTTCGATGCCGAATCCTGCAAACTGGACAACATCAAGTACCTGGCCCAGGGCACCATCTACCCGGACGTGATCGAGTCGGCTGGCGCGAAAAGCGGCAAGGCCCACGTGATCAAGTCGCACCACAACGTGGGCGGCCTGCCGGAAGAGATGAACCTGAAACTGGTCGAGCCACTGCGCGAACTGTTCAAGGACGAAGTCCGCCGTCTGGGTCTGGAACTGGGCCTGCCGTACGACATGGTCTACCGCCACCCATTCCCGGGCCCGGGCCTGGGCGTGCGCATCCTCGGTGAAGTGAAGAAGGAATACGCCGACCTGCTGCGTCGCGCCGACCACATCTTCATCGAAGAACTGCGCAAGGCCGACTGGTACCACAAGGTCAGCCAGGCCTTCGTGGTGTTCCAACCGGTGAAATCGGTGGGCGTGGTCGGCGATGGCCGTCGTTACGCCTGGGTCGTGGCCCTGCGTGCCGTGGAAACCATCGACTTCATGACCGCCCGTTGGGCACACCTGCCGTACGAACTGCTGGAAACCGTCAGCGGCCGTATCATCAATGAAATCGAAGGCATCTCCCGCGTCACCTACGACGTGTCGAGCAAGCCGCCGGCGACCATTGAGTGGGAATGATCCTGCGATAGGGTTGTTGTGAAGCAATAAAAAAACCTGGCCCCGGCCAGGTTTTTTTATGCCCGTCGTACACCTTGTGGGAGCGGGCTTGCTCCGGGCGGCGTTCCGACGAAAGCGGTGTGTCAGTCAACTGATTGACCGACTGACACACCGCCTTCGCAAGCAAGCCCGCTCCCTCCATCGATCGCGTGCTCCTCAGGCGTGTCTGTCACTCGGGAGATCGGTGTCAGCCCGGCAATCGGCTCTGCAGGCTCAAGCCCATCTGTTCAAGTGCCGTCGACAATTGCGCCAGGTTGTCAAAGTGCACGCCGCTGACGTGGCTCCACGCTGGGCGATTGATGGAGATGCGCCCGTCGGCCAGGGTCTGGACCGCTGTTCGCAGGATCGAGTTGCTCTGGCTGCGGTGAATCAGGGTGTAGGTGCCCTCCGAGCCTTCGAACACATACATGCCCGGGCGATAAAGCAACCGGCTGATTTGCTTCTCGCTGCGGCTGACCGCTGGTGCTTCAAGGCGCAGCAACAGATCGGCGTATTGGTGGTGGAAGGTCCCACGCTGGGTGTCGCCCTGTGAGAAGGGGCCGCGTTCGATTTCAATGCCGGGATCAGCCACAACGCTTTCGCCATGCCCCGGACTGACTTCTTCGATCCGCAGGCCGATGCCGCCTTCCAGTTCACTGATCCCGGCCAGCCCCCTGAAGGTATTGGTACTTTCCACTCCGGTGAGCACTATCCACTTGCCCACATCATTGAGGGTCTTGTCCATGAACAGGATGTCGGCGGTCAGGTGGTTGGTGCACATTTGCTCTTCGATGCGGGTGAACAGCAGCGTCTTGCGATAAGTGGCTGCACAATCGGTGGCCTGGATGCGCACGCCGTTTTGCCGGGCGGTTTTCACCAGTTCCAGCTCATTGAACCGCCCGGCGGGGTCGGTGCCCAGGCGGCTCAGGTACCGCTCCAGCTCCTCGGGCATGACACCGCTCTTGAAGTAGGCATTGAGGTCGGTCTGGACAAAGTCGCTGAGCAAGCGGCGCACGTAGAGGGTCTTGAGGCCTTGCCGGGCCAGCGCGGGCATGTTTTCGATGATTAGGCGCATGCTGGTGATACGCCCCGGCGTTTCGCCGATGACCAGGCCGGGGGCAGCCTCCAAGGCTTGTGTCAGGGCATCCGCCACGGTCGTTGATGCGTTGATCGGCGCAATGCCCGGACGCGGCGGCAGATTGCCCCAGGACAGGTTGTGGTAGAAGCGGGCGGCGGAGGACAGTAAAGCCCTGGCCTTGGCGGCGAAATTCAGCGCATATCGATCCGGGACGATCAGATCGCCATTAGGCCCGATCTGCACGTGCACGTGTGTCTCGCGGATTTGCATCGCCCAGCGCCTGAGTTCGGATTGGCGCGCGGGGTCAACATCGTAGGGTGTTTTCACCGGGCGGATGTCGGTCGAGGTCGAAGGTTGAGGTTGAGGTTGAGGTTGAGGTTGCGGGTCGGGCGCGGCAGGCAGCGTGCCGGGCTCGACCGACGGTGGCTCCGGTTCGGCCGTTGCCGAGTCGCGCACATCCAGTTCCAGCTCTACGGTGCACTCCTTGCCCAGGCACTGGCCGCCACCCTGCAAACCCAGGCGTGTCATGCGCTCCCAGGTGCCTTCAGCGTTCAAGCGCACCGGCATGGAGTGGGCGAGCTGGTTGGGCCTGGCCGGGTCGACGATCGCCCAGAATCCGCCACCGCGCGAGTCGTTGAAGTAGCGCACGTAATAAGCCGTGTCGTTCATCAGAATGGCGAAGGGTGGCTCGCCGTCGAGGCGGTAGATGCCCTGGAATTTCCCCGGTTCGGTTTCCGGTTCCAGTCCATCCAGCAACTCATTGGACTGATAGGTCTGTGCGATCTCGGGGACTTGTTCCGGTTCGGACGGTATTGGCGACAGGTCCTGCGGGACAGGAAACGTGCCGGTCGGCCTATCGCGCGCCAGTTCCTCGGACAGCTGTGCCCATTCAGCCGCCTCGGCGGCGTCCACTTCGGCGCCCACTTCCGCCAGCGGTCCGGTGCCTTTGAGGAACGGCAGGTTGAACAGCACATCGATGCCATTGAGAATCGCCGCGATGACCCCGGCCTTGCGCTCGGCGGAGGTCTTGCCGTTGACCGCCTGATCGATATTCAGGCCCATGCTGGCGATGCCTGCGCCAATCACCGGCAAAGCCACCGGCCAGCCTACCGCCGCCATCGGGCCGAAGACCTTCAGGCCGGCACTCAAATAGCCGATCCACAATTTTTTCAGCAGTTCGCTTTTGGAGGTCAGGGACAGATCGGCTTCGGCGAACATCGCGGTACGCGCACCCTCACGCAACCAGCTGAACGCATCCCCGATGACTGCCTGATCGTTCTGGTTCACCAGGTGATGATCGCTTTGGCCCCAGGTGTTGACGAGGCGGTTCATCAGGTCGCTGATGCCTTCGCTGATCTGCTGTCGGTCGGCGAGCGGAAAATGCTTGAGGAACAGCTCCCGTGGGCCTTTTTCGTTCAGCTGCTGCAAGACCCACCAGTGCAGGTCACCCGCGGTCTCCAGTACGTGGAATACCTGGGTATCGCCTGGCACGTAAAGGATTTGCCGTCCCTTGGGATCGCCGATGCGCAGGATGTCGGTCGCGGCATGGCCGGCGATGTCCAGTGCATACACCTGGCTGGACGTCGCTTCGGTTTGCAGGGTGTGCAAGGTGATCGGCCAGGTCAGCGGGCCGATGACTGCACTGATTGCAGTTTGAAAATCCTGGTCAGTCAGGTGGCCGCTGTCTCGGGCTTGCACGGCTTTGCTGAGGAAGTTGGATTTGGCCAGGGTGCGAAAATCCGTGGCGCAGTCGCTCCAGAACGCCTGCAGCTTGTTGCGGTACAGGGTGTTGAAGTCGATGGCCCAGAAGTCTTTCAGCACATCGCTGCCGTGCAGGCGTACTTCGTTGCTGGCATCGAAGTTTTCCGCTTCGGGGCCAGCGGTGTAGAAGCCGCCGTACAGGTCCAGCAAGTCGGCGTTGTCCTGATCGGTGGCACGAAAGCGGTGGATCACCAATTGCGTCAGGGTCTGGGATTCATAGGGTTTTTCGCCGTAGTGCTGCCAACCGGTGAACGACGGCGCCAGGTTTTGCGCAGTCTTGAAGCGGTGGAAATAGACCTGATCGGGGTCGAGGCCGACCACGCCGTATTTCTCCAGCAGCTGCGCGGCGACACCATGGGCGGTGTCGTGCAGGCTTGGGCAGGCCTTGACCACGTGGGTGGCGATGACCTTGAGGGCGGCCTTGTCGGCGGCATTGGGCAGGGGGCGGGTTTCTAGCGCAGGCATTCACTCTGTTCCTTGAGAGAGGGGGAGGCCAAGCATGGCGCCTGTACTCAAGGGCGGTGCTTTACATATGTACCGCCTCGCGCCTGCGTCCATCCGCCGCGCTGCCCTTACTGTTTCGCAACCGCAGGTGTATCGTATTCGCCTTTTGCGGGCCCGGTGCCTGTCTGTTGATACGTGAGGTAGTTGAGTTCATGTCCTTTACCCGTCGCCAAATCCTCGGTGGCCTGGCCGGTCTTGTTGTCGTTGGCGTTGGTGCGGGGGGCGCGTCGCGTTACTGGCTGGGCAAGATGGCCGACGCCGAGGCGGGCCACGACTACGAGCTGATCGCGGCGCCGCTGGACGTCGAACTGGTGGCCGGGCACAAGACCCAGGCCTGGGCGTTCGGCCCGTCGGCGCCGGGCACCGAGTTGCGGGTGCGCCAGGGCGAATGGCTGCGGGTACGGTTCATCAACCATCTGCCGGTGGCGACCACCATCCACTGGCACGGCATTCGCCTGCCCCTGGAAATGGACGGTGTTCCTTACGTGTCGCAACTGCCGGTGTTGCCGGGCGAATATTTCGACTACAAGTTCCGGGTGCCGGACGCCGGCAGCTACTGGTATCACCCCCATGTGAACAGCAGTGAAGAGCTGGGCCGCGGGCTGGTGGGACCGCTTATCGTCGAAGAGCGCGAGCCCACCGGGTTCAAGTATGAAAAGACCTTGAGCCTCAAGAGCTGGCACGTCGACGAGGTGGGCAATTTCGTCGAGTTCAGCATTCCCCGGGAAGCGGCCCGTGGCGGTACGGCGGGGCGCCTGGCGACCATCAACGGCGTGCCGCAGGCAGTGGTCGACTTGCCGGCCGGGCAGATCACCCGCGTGCGCATTCTCAATCTCGATAACACCCTGACCTATCGCCTGAACATTCCGGGCGTCGAAGCGCAGATCTATGCGCTGGACGGCAACCCGGTGGAACCGCGCCCATTGGGCAAGGAATACTGGCTCGGCCCCGGCATGCGCATTTGCCTGGCGATCAAGGCGCCGCCGGCCGGTGAAGAGTTGTCCCTGCGCAACGGCCCGGTACGCCTGGGCACTTTGCGCTCGGTGGCCAATGCCGACGCGCCCACCGAGTGGCCGCCGGCGCTGCCTGCCAACCCGGTGGCCGAGCCGGACCTGGCCAATGCCGAGAAACTCAACTTCAATTTCGAATGGGTGGGCTCGGTGTCGGTCAACGTCGACAACGGCAAGCCGCCGAGCCTGTGGCAGATCAACGGCAAGGCTTGGGACATCACCGACAAGACCTGCGCCGATCGGCCGATTGCCAAGCTCGAGAAGGGCAAGAGCTACATTTTCGAATTGAAGAACATGACTCAATACCAGCACCCGATTCACCTGCACGGCATGAGCTTCAAGGTGATTGCCTCGAACCGGCACAAGGTCATCCCGTACTTCACCGACACTTACCTGCTGGGCAAGAACGAGCGGGCGCAAGTGGCGTTGGTGGCGGATAACCCGGGGGTGTGGATGTTCCATTGCCATGTGATCGACCACATGGAAACCGGCCTGATGGCCGCCATCGAGGTGGCCTGATGCGTCAGATTCGACCCGCCGCGATCATCGACCGCAGCCGTGACCGTGATTTCATGCGCGAAGCCCTGTCCCTGGCCGCACAGGGCGCGGCACTGGGCGAAGTGCCGGTGGGCGCGGTGCTGGTGCAGGACGGTGAAATCATCGGTCGCGGCTTCAATTGCCCGATCAGCGGCAACGACCCCAGCGCCCACGCCGAAATGGTCGCGATCCGGGCGGCCGCTCAGGCCGTGAGCAACTATCGCCTGCCGGGCAGCACGCTGTACGTGACGCTGGAGCCGTGCAGCATGTGCGCCGGGTTGATCGTGCATTCGCGGATTGCCCGGGTGGTGTATGGCGCGCTGGAGCCCAAGGCAGGGATTGTGCAGAGCCAGGGGCAGTTTTTTACCCAGGGCTTCTTGAATCACCGGGTGCTGTATGAGGGGGGGGTGCTGGCTGAGGAATGTGGGGCGGTGCTGAGCGAGTTCTTCAAGGCGCGCCGCGCAAAGCCTGCAGAATAGACACCGAACCAAAATGTGGGAGCGGGCTTGCTCGCGAAAGTAGTGTGTCAGTCACTGATTTACCGACTGACACACTGCTTTCGCGAGCAAGCCCGCTCCCACAATGGGGGTCTCCATCTACCTGGAGGTTGGTGTTACTTACGAGCCACGATCACCGCGCGCATCGGCGCCGGCAGCCCTTCGATGGTCTTGCTGTGATCCTCGGGATCGAGGAAATCGCTGAGCGACTGATACTTCATCCACTCCGTCCCGCGCTGCTCCTCGACGCTGGTGGTGCTCACGTCCACACAGCGAACATCGCTGAACCCGGCGCGACGCAGCCACAATTCCAGCGCCGGCACCGACGGCAGGAACCACACGTTACGCATCTGCGCATAACGATCCTCCGGCACCAGCACCTGATGTTTGTCACCCTCGACCACCAGGGTTTCCAGCACCAGCTCACCACCCTTGACCAGGCAATCCTTCAACGCCAGCAAGTGTTCGATCGGCGAACGGCGGTGGTAGAACACGCCCATGGAAAACACCGTGTCGAAGCCTTCCAGATTCGGTGGCAGGTCTTCAAAGGGGAAGGGCAGGTGCCAGGCATTGGGCTCGGACAGGTAGCGCTGCACCGCCTGGAACTGGCAGAAGAACAGCCAGTTGGGGTCGACACCGATCACGCTGTCGGCACCGGCGCCGAGCATGCGCCACATGTAGTAGCCGTTGCCGCAGCCGACATCGAGAATGCGTTTGCCCTTGAGGTCCAGGTGCGGGGCGACCCGCGACCACTTCCAGTCCGAGCGCCATTCGGTGTCGACGTGCACGCCGAACAGGTCGAACGGCCCCTTGCGCCAGGGTGACAAGCCCATCAGCGCCGTGCGCATCTGCGCGCGGGTAGCCTCGTCGCAGTCGGTGTCCAGTGTCAGGCCGTTGAGCAGGTCGACCTGGCTCGGCTGAATCTTCGGCAGGGCGTCCAGTGCGCTTTGCCAGCGCTCCAGGTCGCCATGACCCTTTTCCATTTTCTTGTCGAGTTGCGCCTGCAGGGTGTTGGCCCATTCGGCCAGCGGCGTGCCGGCCAGACGGCGGGCGAGGGGGGACAGATCAATCATGGCAAGGCAATCAACGAGGCAAAGTTAAGACACTGGAACCACGGCACGACTTTCGAGAAACCGGCGGCCAGCAGGCGCTCGCGGTGTTCTTCGAGGCTGTCGGGCTTCATGACGTTTTCGATGGCGCTGCGCTTCTGGGCGATTTCCAGTTCGCTGTAGCCGTTGGCGCGTTTGAAGGCGATGTGCAGATCGGTCAGCAGGGCGTGTTCCTGCGGATCGTTGAAGCGCAGCTTTTCCGACAGGATCAGGGCGCCGCCGGGCAGCAGCGACCGATGAATGCGCGAGAGCAGTTCGGTGCGCCGCTCGGGGGCGATGAATTGCAGGGTAAAGTTCAGCGCCACCACTGAGGCGGGCTGGAAGTCGAGGGCCAGGATGTCGCCTTCGATCACTTCCACCGGCAACAACTCCTGGAACATTGAATCCTGACCGTTGAGGTATTCGCGGCAGCGCTCGACCATGGCCGCGGAGTTATCCACAGCGATGACGCGGCAACCGTCGGTGCGCACATGCCGTCGCAACGCCTGGGTCACCGCGCCGAGGGATGAACCGAGGTCGTAGAGCACACTATTGGGCTGGGCGAACTGCGCGGCGAGCACGCCGAGGTTTTCCACGATGGTCGGGTAGCCGGGTACCGAGCGCTTGATCATGTCCGGAAACACCCGCACCACGTCCTCGTTGAAGGCGAAGTCAGGCACCTGGGCCAATGGCTGGGCGAAAAGGCGATCGGATTCTTTGCTCACGGCGGTTCCGGCAGTGTCGGTGGAAAAGGCCGGCATTTTAGCCAAGTTGGCGCGGGGATGCGCGGGTTGTCTGATAAACCGGCGGGCGGCCTCATTTTCCGGGCGAATGAGCCTTTGTGGCGAGGGAGCTTGCTCCCGTCGGGCTGCGTAGTGGCCCCAATACCCGTCAACCGGCCAACACCCCGCTAACCGGATTGACGACGGCTGCGCCGCCGAGCGGGAGCAAGCTCCCTCGCCACAGTGTTCAGCGTGATCGTTGGGTAAACGCTGACGCTGTGATCCCCCATTGCCCCAGCCAGTAACTGAGGATGATCACATAGGGCGCGGCATCGAACGGCACCACAAACCGGCTGATGCCAATCACGCTGTCCGAGAACACGAACGCCACGGCACCAGCGGCCGCCAGCAGCGCCGAGCGCTTGGGCACCTCGGTGCCAAGTCGCGCCAGGGCCCGCCAGAGCATGGCGCTGATGGCCAAACCGTAGACGATCACCGGAATCAGCAACGGCCCCAATCCATGGACAATCAGAATCCCCAGCAGCACAGCGCCAACCACGACAGCAATGATCAACGGCAACAGGGCCAACCGCCGACAATCACTCAGATAAGCCTTCAGATACGCCAGGTGCGCCACCAGAAACGCGCCCAGGCCAAACACGAACAAATCACCCGGCAAGGCCAGCAACACATCGCCGATCAACGAGAAAATCAGCCCAAGGCTGATCCAGCGCCGATAGTCCCCCGGCGGTGCGTCGTGCAGCCAGCCGAGCAGGGCCAGGACCGGCAGCGGCTTGACCAGCAGGCACAGCAGCGCGGCGTGCACGCTCAGGCCATAGAGGAAGGTCACCGCGCCCATCAGCGCCAGAATCAGCCAGCCCACGGTCAGTTGACCGAGATTGCGCAGTCGAAGGCGTCCACCGGCAATACTTCCGGTGCCCAGGGTTGCTGGGACGTCAGGCGCAAACGGCCGTTGCCCGTGGCGAACGCCTGAAAGCGCCAGATCGACACGCCAGCGGCGCCGACGATGCCGGCGTCTTCCGGGTTGCGGTAAACCTCTGGCCCCAACGAGCGCAGCACGCCACCGGCCGAATCCTGGATCGACCAGCGATAACCCGTGGTCGGGTTGCTGGGCAGGGTCAGGATCAGGTTCTGCCCGTTGGTGAGCTTCACCGGGCATTCGCTTTGTTTTTCCACGGTCACGTTGTGTTTCGGCGGGGTGGCGCAAGCGGCCAGCAGCGCGAAGGCGAGGGGGACAAACAGGCGGGTGGGGGACATGGGGTCAGTGGCTCCGGCGTTCACGACGAACGGCGAGCATAACCGAGATGAGACAAATTGTGACAGCAGAGGAGAGGGGGCAGGGCTGACGCCTTCGCGAGCAAGCCCGCTCCCACCTTCAGATCGCATTCTCAGGACAGAACGCGTTCAACTGTGGGAGCGGGCTTGCTCGCGAAAGCGCTGCTCCAGGCGCTACAGGGCTGTCAGAACAACACCTTCGCCACATCCGCAAACCGCTTGGCGAAGTGCACGGTAATGCCGTCCTTCAGGTACTCCGGCAGTTCCTCGAAATTGCCCCGGTTCGCCTCCGGCAAAATCAGCTCGAATATCTTCTGCCGCCGCGCTGCGATCACCTTCTCGCGCACGCCGCCGATCGGCAGCACATGCCCGGTCAGGGTCAGCTCGCCGGTCATGGCCACACCTTTTTTCGGCGGCTGGTTGCGTGCCAGCGAGAGCAGGGCACTGGCCATGGTTACGCCGGCGCTCGGGCCGTCTTTCGGGGTGGCGCCTTCCGGGACGTGCAGGTGCACGAAGGCCTCGTCGAAGAACTTCGGATCGCCGCCAAACGACTTCAGGTTGGAACTGACGTAGCTGTAGGCGATTTCCGCGGACTCTTTCATGACATCACCCAACTGCCCAGTGAGCTTGAAGCCACGGTTGAGGGTATGAATCCGCGTCGCCTCGATCGGCAGGGTGGCGCCGCCCATACTGGTCCAGGCCAGCCCGGTGATCACGCCGGTGCCGGACAGCACTTGCTCGTTGCGGAACACCGGTTTGCCCAATGACGTTTCCAGGTCTTTAGGGCCGAGCTTGATCACCGCTTTCGGATCGTCGAGCAGCTTGATCACCGCTTTGCGCACCAGTTTGCCGAGGTTTTTCTCCAGCTGACGGACACCCGCTTCCCGTGCGTAGCCGTCGATCAAGGCCTTGAGCGCGTTGTCGCTGATGCTCAGGCTGCCTTTGGAAACACCCGCTTTCTCAAGCTGTTTCGGCCACAGGTGACGCTTGGCAATGGCGACTTTTTCCTCGGTGATGTAGCCCGACAGGCGAATCACTTCCATCCGGTCCAGCAGTGGGCCGGGAATCGAATCCATGGTGTTGGCGGTGCAGACGAACAGCACTTTCGACAGGTCCATGCGCAGGTCGAGGTAATGGTCGAGGAATTCGACGTTCTGCTCAGGGTCCAGGGTCTCCAGCAGCGCCGAAGCCGGGTCGCCCTGGTAGCTCTGGCCCATCTTGTCGATCTCGTCGAGCATGATCACCGGGTTCATCACTTCGACGTCTTTCAACGCCTGCACCAGCTTGCCCGGCTGCGCGCCGATGTAGGTGCGGCGATGGCCCTTGATCTCGGCCTCGTCGCGCATGCCGCCAAGGCTGAAGCGGTAGAACGGCCGGCCAAGGGACTCGGCGATGGAGCGACCGACGCTGGTCTTGCCCACGCCGGGCGGGCCTACCAGCAACACGATGGAGCCGCTGATCTCGCCTTTGTAGGCACCGACCGCGAGGAATTCGAGGATGCGGTCCTTGATGTCATCCAGGCCCGCGTGGTGGTTGTCCAGTACCTTGCGCGCGTGCTTGAGGTCGAGCTTGTCTTCGCCGTACACGCCCCAGGGCACCGAGGTCGCCCAGTCGAGGTAGTTGCGGGTCACCGCGTATTCGGGCGAACCGGTCTCGAGGATCGACAGCTTGTTCATCTCTTCTTCGATGCGTTTCTGCGCTTGAGCAGACAACACCTTGCCGACCAGTCGCTGTTCGAACTGTTCAAGGTCGGCGCTGCGGTCGTCCTTGGTCAGGCCCAGCTCCTGCTGGATGACCTTGAGCTGTTCCTTGAGGAAGAACTCGCGCTGGTGCTCGCCGATCTTGCGGTTCACCTCAGCGGAAATCTCTTTCTGCAGGCGCGCGACTTCGACTTCCTTGCGCAGCATCGGCAGGACTTTTTCCATGCGCTTGAGCATCGGCACGCAGTCGAGCACTTCCTGCAATTCGTTGCCGGTGGCTGACGTGAGGGCGGCGGCGAAGTCGGTCAGCGGCGAAGGGTCGTTGGGGCTGAAGCGGTTGAGGTAGTTCTTCAACTCTTCGCTGTACAGCGGGTTGAGCGGCAACAGTTCCTTGATCGCATTGATCAGCGCCATGCCGTAGGCCTTGACCTCGTCGGTCGGCTCGGTGGGCTGGTGCGGGTATTCGACTTCCACCAGATAAGGCGGGCGATGGTGTTTGAGCCAGGTCTTGAGGCGGACGCGGGTCAGGCCCTGGGCGACGAATTGCAGCTTGCCGTTCTCGCGGCTGGCGTGGTGCACCTTGACCAGGGTGCCGTACAGCGGCAGGGCCGAGGTGTCGAAATGGCGTGGGTCTTCCTGGGGCGTGTCCATGTAGAACAGGGCCAGGGAGTGGTGATCGGACTTGGCCACCAGGTCGAGGGTCTCGGCCCAGGGTTCTTCGTTGACGATGACCGGCAGCACTTGCGCGGGGAAGAACGGCCGGTTGTGGATCGGGATGATGTAGACCTTGTCCGGCAGGTTCTGGCCGGGAAGGGCCAGGCCTTTGCCCGGAGTATGACGGGTGGCGTTTTGCGGGTCGGCGTATTCGCTTGGGTCTTCGGGGAATTCTTGCTGGTCGCTCATTTGGGCACCTGCGCAATGGGTATGGGTCTTAGATGGGGCAGGTAGGCGGTGGTTTCAATGATGCCTTGAGGTTAATGGACTATTCGAAGGTGTATTCAGCAGGGATTCAGGTTAGCTGGTCTTGAGTGCGGCGCGATCAATTGTGGGAGCGGGCTTGCTCGCGAAGACGGTATTTCATTCAAGATTGAGGGTGAATGACACACCGCCTTCGCGAGCAAGCCCGCTCCCACAATGGGTGTCCCGGTGACAATGAAAAAGGCGACGCCCTCAAGAGCGTCGCCTTGGTTTCAACCGCCGCTACAACTATTCGGACAGTTTGTAGGCAATCACATAGTCCCCTTGTCTGGTCCCCAGTGAACCATGCCCACCGGCCACCACCAGCACGTACTGCTTGCCGTCCTTGCCGGTGTAGGTCATCGGTGTGGTTTGCGCGCCGGCGGGCAGGCGGCCTTCCCACAGTTGCTTGCCGTTTTTCACGTCATAGGCACGCAGGTACTGGTCCAGGGTGCCGCTCAGGAAGCCAACGCCACCGGCGGTGGTGAAGGTGCCGCCCAAGCTGGGGACGCCCATGCTCAGCGGGATCGGTACGGGCGAGCTGTCGCGCACGGTGCCGTTCTTGTGTTTCCACAGGACCTTGGCCGTGGTCAGGTCGATGGCGGCCACGTAGCCCCAGGCCGGTGCCTGGCAGGGCAGGCCCATCGGCGACAGCAGCGCTTCGAGCACCACGCCGTAGGGCGCGCCCTTGTTCGGCTGCACGCCTTCGGTCTCGCTCTTGCGCGGGCCCTGGGCGGCGATTTCGGCGGCCGGGATCAGTTTCGACTTGAACGCCATGTAGCTCGGGTTGACGAAGGCGATCTGACGCACCGGGTCGACCGAGATACCACCCCAGTCGAACACGCCGAAGTTGCCCGGATAGACGATCGAACCCTGCAGCGACGGTGGGGTGAACGGGCCGTCGTAACGCATGGATTTGAAATCGATCCGGCAGATCAGTTGATCGAACGGCGTCACACCCCACATGTCACGCTCCTGCAACGGTGGGGGCATCAGGTTGAGGTCGGATTTCGGTTGGGTCGGCGAGGTATGGTCGCCTGCCACCGCACCTTGCGGTACCGGCACTTCATTGATCGGCACGATGGCCTGGCCGGTGCTGCGGTCCAGCACGTAGATGCTGCCCTGCTTGGTGGAGGCCAGGACCGCAGGCTTGACGCCGCCTGCGGTTTTCAGGTCCATCAGGGTGGGCTGGCCACCCACGTCCATGTCCCACAGGTCGTGGTGGGTGAACTGGAAGTGCCAGCGGACTTTGCCGGTGGCGATGTCCAGAGCGGTCAGGCCGGCGGCATGCAGTTCCGATTCCGGGGTGCGGGCGCCGCCGAACTGATCCGGGGTCTGGTTACCCATGGGCAGGTAAAGCATGCCGAGCTTTTCATCGACCGCGAACATCGACCACATGTTCGGTGAGTTGCGGGTGTAGGTCTTGCCTTCGGCAATCGGCGTCGTATCGTCCGGGTTGCCGCTGTCCCAGTTCCACACCAGTTTGCCGGTGTGCACGTCGAACGCGCGGATCACGCCGCTCGGCTCGTCGGTGGAGACGTTGTCGGTGACGTGGCCGCCAATGACCACCAGGTCTTTGGTGACCGCCGGTGGCGACGTGGAGTAGTAGCCACCGGCGGTGAAACCACCGATGTTGGCGCGCAGGTCGACCTGGCCCTTGTCGCCGAAGTCTTCGCACATCTTGCCGGTGTCGGCGTTGAGGGCGATCAGGCGGGTGTCGGCGGTGGGCAGGAAGATACGGCGCGGGCAGGCGCTGGCCACCGGGGCGCTGGCGCTGCCGGTCGGGCTCTGTTCGGAGGCATACACCGCGTCGTCGTGATAACTCACGCCACGGCAGGTCATGTGCGCCCAGCCCTTGAAGTCCTTGGCGTTCTGGGTGGAGAGTTTCGGATCGAAGCGCCAGATTTCCTTGCCGCTGTCCGGGTCCAGGGCGATCACCTGGCTGTGGGGCGTGCACACGTAGAGCATGCCGTTGACTTTCAGCGGAGTATTTTCAGCGGTGGTTTCCCCCGGATCGTTCGGGCCAGGAATATCACCGGTGCGATAGGTCCAGGCCGGCACCAGTTTATGCACGTTCTGCGGCGTGATTTGCGCCAGTGGCGAGTAACGATCGCCGTGGGCGCTACGGCCGTAGGAGTTCCAGTCGCCATCGGCCATGGCCGGCGCGGTGTTGGTCATGCCCGGCACGCTGTCGCGGTCCAGTTGACCCTTGAATTCGCCTGGGTTGGTGAACTGGCTGGCCACTGCCGTAGCACCCGCGAGCACCACGGCCACGCTCAGCGCGCCGGTAGCCATTGGTGCGGAGCCCTGGCGCAGCAGCGGACGGCGCAGCCACGGCAGCAACATGACGATGCCCAGCGCGAACAGCAGCGCCAGGCGCGGCACCAGTTGCCACCAGTCAAGGCCCACTTCCCACAGCGACCACACGGTGCTGGCGAACAGCACCAGCGCGTACAGGCCCAGGGCTGCGCGGCGGGCGGCGATCAGCAACGCGCCGGTCAGCGCCAGGCCGACACCGGCCAGCAGGTAATACAGCGAGCCGCCAAGCGCAGCCAATTGGACGCCCAGGCCCAGCATGACCAGGCCCATCAGCAGCAGCAGGATACCGAGCAGGCTCGGCAGCAAGCGGCTTCGACTCAAAGCACCTTCAGTGCCCATAGTGTGTTTCTCCTTGATGTTTCACGGGGTCCTGCACAAGTTCACTGTAGAAGACGATCCAGAAAGGGCATGGTTCAGATAAAACCGGTGGTGCCTTCTTCAGAGGGACTTTGTGGCGAGGGGCCGCGCGGACGGTTTCCCGTGTTTCACCTACATTTAATGCACCGCTTCCCCCCGGCGAAGCCCTCGGCTAAGGTGCGCGGCTTCCCATTCTTTCCCTGCTTGAAGGCCCGGCATGACCGAACACAACAACAACCCGCTGCACGGCGTGACGCTGGAGCACATCCTCAACGCCCTGGTCGAGCATTACGAGTGGTCGGGGTTGGCCGAGCGCATTGATATCCGCTGCTTCAAGAGTGATCCGAGCATCAAGTCGAGCCTGACCTTTCTGCGCAAGACCCCTTGGGCGCGGGAGAAGGTCGAACGCTTGTACGTTAAGCTGATGCGCACCAAGCGTCCGCTCTGACGATGTTCACCCGGCATCGTTTCATTGCCCTGGCTGCGGTACTTGGCTGGGCCGGATTGAGCATTCAGCTGTACCTGATTTTCTACTCGCGCTGGACCCTGGCGGCCAGTCTGTTGGGCGGCCTGGTCAGTTTCTTCAGCTATTTCACGGTGCTGAGCAACACCCTGGTGGCAACCGTGCTGACCTGTGAACTGACCTGCCGCGACTCCGCCGCGCGCCGCTGGTTTTTGCAGCCGTGGGTCAGCAGTGGCATTGCGGTGAGCATCGCCGTGGTCGGCCTGGCGTACAGCCTGTTGCTGCGCCATCTGTGGCACCCCGAGGGCTGGCAATGGCTGGCCGATGAACTGCTGCACGACGTGATGCCGCTGCTGTTCCTGATCTACTGGTGGCGCTGTGTGCCCAAGGGCAGGTTGCAGCTGGGGCATATCGCGCTGTGGATGATTTATCCGTTGGCGTACTTCGCCCATGCCTTGTTGCGCGGGCATTTGCTGGCGACCTATCCGTACCCGTTCATCGATGTGACGAAGCTGGGTTATCCACAGGTGTTCATGAATGCGGCGGGGTTGCTGGTGGGGTTTGTGGTGATTGCGTTGATGGTGGTCGGGCTGGATCGGTGGCTGGGGCGGCGGGATTCTCGGCGGCAATGAGATTGCTTTCGCGAGCAAGCCCGCTCCCACATTGGTCCTGTATACGCCGATCAACTGTGGGAGCGGGCTTGCTCGCGAAGAGGCCCTCAAGGAAAAAATCACTCCTCGGGACTGTCATCCAACCGCCAATACCCCGCCGCCTTGACGAACTGATCATCCAGCCCGTGCTCATCGAGCAGCACCCGGCGGATCTGCCGCGATGCCTTGCTCTCGGTCGCGACCCAGGCGTAGAGGCTGCCGGTGGGCACCTTGACCTGCCGCACCGTGGCCAGCAGATGATCCTTGCCGCCCTCACGCAACACCCAGATCACGTTGACGTCGGCTGCGCTCTCCAGCACTTGCTGCTCTTTGCCGTTTTCCACTTCGATGATCACCAATGCCCGCCGGTTGGCCGCCAGGCCTTCCAGACGCCGGGCGATGGCGGGCAGGGCGGTTTCGTCGCCGATCAGCAGGTAGCTGTCGAAGATGTCCGGCACGATCATCGAACCCCGTGGCCCGCCGATGTGCAGGCATTGTCCGGGTTTGGCCTGCTCGGCCCAGGTCGAGGCGGGGCCGTCGCCGTGCAGGACGAAATCGATGTCCAGTTCCAATGTTTCCAGGTCATAGCGACGGGGCGTGTAGTCGCGCATCGCTGGCATCGGCCCGTCGTTTTTACCCGCGCCGAGCACCAGGGTATCCAGTGCCGCCTGTTCGGCTGCGTTTTGCGGGAACAGCAATTTCACGTGGTCGTCCGTGCCCAGGCTGACGAAGCCGGCGAGCTCGGGCCCGCCCAGGGTGATGCGGCGCATGCGCGGCGTCAGGTCGACCACCCGCAGGACCTCCAGGCGACGGCGTTTGATCTCGTGCATGACGCGGTGAATGGTCTGCCCGATCACTTCAGTCATCGGCTTTCTCCTGTACGAATTGAACGGCGGGGCCGTCGACAATGGCCTTGGCCGTGTTGTTGAGCAGATCGCGCACCCGCAGGATTTCGTCGGGGCTCCAGCGACCGTGGTGCATTTGCAAGGCATGGCGCAGGTTGTGCACCGCCTCGTGGATTTCTGGCGGGCGATCGTGGCCGCGCAACGAGCGCTTGCTGACCTCGATGCGCATGCGCACGCCATCCAGCGCAATCGCTTGCTCGCTTAATGACAGACGACCGAGCTCGGTCACGCTGTAGCGTTTCTTGCCGGCCTCGGCATCGGCCTGGATCAGGTCGCTTTCTTCGAGAAAGGTCAGGGTCGGGTAGATCACGCCGGGGCTGGGGCTGTAGGCGCCGTCGAACATGCCTTCGATCTGGCGGATCAGGTCATAGCCGTGGCACGGCTGCTCGGCAATCAGCGCCAGCAGCAGCAACTTCAGGTCGCCTGGGGCGAATACTCGCGGGCCGCGGCCGCCGCGTTCACGGCCGGGGCGCTTCTCGAAGCCGTCACGGCCGTCGCCATGCTCGCGATGGGGGGAATGAGGGTCTCTCATTGATAGTCTCTCTCGTCGTATTTAGATACAACTTAAGATATATCTTATGCGGCTTGCAAGTTTTTGTTGAGAATGACTTTCATCGGCTGACGAACGGTTTTTACCTGTAGGAGCGAGCATGCTCGCGAAAAACGTAGGGACAACGCGGGCATTCAGGCACCCCGCGTCATCGTTGACGTCCATCGCGAGCAAGCTCGCTCCTACAAGGGCTAAGGGTGCGTCAGCGCCGTGCCACCTCGACCGGCAGGCACTCGGTGTTGCTCCCCGGTTGCAGGAAAGGCGTGAGAATCGGCGCCATGCCCTTGAGCACTTGCACGGGCAGGGCCGAGGTGAACTTGAAGTTTTCAGCGGAGCGGCCGTCGACGAAGGCGGTCAGGGTGCCGAAATGGTGGTCGCCGATGTAGAACACGAAGGTCGCAGTACGGTTGAGGGACTTGGAACTCAGGATCCGCCCGCCGGAACCGATGGCTTCGATGCGGTTGTCCCCGGTCCCGGTCTTGCCCCCCATGGCCAAGGGCTTGCCATCGGGTGTGGTAAAGCTGCCGGACACCCGCTTGGCGGTCCCGGCGTCCACCACTTGCGACAGGGCTTCGCGCATGGCCCGGGCGACTTCGACCGGCATCACCCGTTTGCCGACGTCAGGGTCGTTGATCAGTTTGGTTTCATACGGCGTATTGGCCGCAAAGTGCAGGCTGTCGATGCGCAGGGTCGGCATCCGCACGCCGTCGTTGAGGATGGTGCCGATCAGCTCGGCGAGGGCGGCAGGGCGATCGCCCGAACTGCCGATGGCGGTGGCCAGCGACGGCACCAGATGGTCGAACGGATAGCCGACCTGCTGCCAGCGCTGGTGAATGTCGAGGAACGCCTCGATCTCCAGCATGGTACGGATACGGTTGTCCCGCGCGCCCTTGTGCCGGCTCTTGAACAGCCAGCTGTAGACTTCCTGGCGCTCGAACTGGCTGGCCTTGACGATGTCCTTGAACGTGGCGTCCGGGTGGTTCAGCAGGTAGCCCATCATCCACAGGTCCAGGGGGTGGACCTTGGCGATGAAGCCCTGGTCCGGCAGGTCATATTTGCCGGGGCCGTAAGATTCATAGAGGCGCTGCAGGCGATCGTCATCGAGTTTTTCGGTGAGCTTGGTGCCCTTGAGGTGCGAACGCACAAAGCTGTTGAAACTTTCCTGGCTGGCGTGGGGCAGCAGGTAACGGTGCACCGCGGCCATGCGGATCGGCGTCGGGCGCATGCTGTCGAGGAAGGTTTCGAGGCGTTCCTGGGTGTCCTTGTTGCGGTATTTTTTCCAGAACTTGAGCAGGAACGAACTGCCCTCGCGGTCGGCGAACGAAGCCAGGTACTCCTGACGCCGCGGGTCACGATCGTCCATCAACAGTTCGGCGCTGTTGTTCGGGCCTGAATAGGTGGTGTAACGCACCAGGTCACGCATCAGGCGGATGAACGGCAGGTTGATCGACTCACGAATGGCGTCGCGCAGGGTCGGCAGGCGGCCGTTGTCTTCCTTGCGGAAGTTGTGGAACACGTGCAAGCCGCCACCGGTGAAAAACGCCTCGCCGGGGCTGGCGGAGTATTTACGGTCCAGCGCGGCGCCGAGCATGGTTTGCAGGTCGTGGTCCTTGTTCTGGATCAGGTAATCGACCACCCAGCGGCTCAGGCGATCTTGCTCCGGTACCTGGACTTTCTTCAGGTCCGGCACGCTCATGGCGCCGTATTTGTCGTGCAGCTCGGCGATGATCTGCAGGTAGGTGGTGAGCACGCGCATTTTTGCCGTGGAGCCCAGTTCCAGTTTGCTGCCCTCGTTGATGTCGAACGGCTGGTCGGTGCTGTCGGTCTGCACCCGCACCCGCGAACCGTCGGGCGTGAGCTCGAACAAGGTGAAGCTGTAGCGCACCTGGGTGGTGCTGGTGGGGGTCAGCAAACGCTCGCCCATCAGGCCGATTTGTGCGGCGAACGCCGGATCGGCGAGTTTTTTCAGGTAGGCCGTGGCCTGGGTTTGCAGATCGCCTTGCAGGGTGCTGGTGGCTGAGAGATCGAGGCGGTCAAGGTCGTACAGCGGACGATTGAGCAGCCCCGCCAGACGACTGCGGGCCACGCTGATGCCCTTGTTGGTTTCGATCGGCTGGATGGTCGGCTGGGTCGCCCAGTCGCGATAGGTGACCTTGCTGGCCAGTGCCGCATCGGCGTACGGCTTGTCGATCACGCCGTTCTGGGCCAGCAGGCGAATGTGGCTGTCGGTGAGTTCGGCCAGCTCATCACGACCCTTGCTCAAGTAGTGCGAAGGTCGGCGCTGGGCAATCATCAGGGACAGCATTTCGCGCAGGGCCAAGCCTTTGGCCGCCAGGGTCTTGGGATCCGTCGCATCGCTGGCCAGGGTCTTGTTGGCCTCATTGAAGTCGGCGCCGTACCACACCCGCAGGCCCTCGGCCATGCCGTGCACCTCACCGTGACCGGGCACAGCCGACAGCGGCACGCTGTTGAGGTAATCACGCACTACGTTCTGCCGCGCCGTAAGCGTTTCCGGGCCGTCCAGGTAGGCGCGCACGCTGGCGGAGATCATCTGGCGGATCTTTTCCCCACCCGACACCGTCAGGCCATCGGGGGAGTGGCGGTATTTCTCCAGTTGGGTGGCCAGAGTACTGCCACCCGCCGACTGGCCGGGCAGGTGCAGCATCTTGGCCACCTGCGTATAGGCGGCCATGCCGAACCGCGGCCAGTCCACCGCCGGGTTGGCCAGGGGCTGGCGGGGGTCGAGCAGGAAGCGGTTTTCAATGAACAACAGGCTGCTGACCACCACCGGCGGGATCGCTTCGAAGCTGGAATAGAGTTGTTGCGGGTAGTTGTACTGGTACAGCGGCGCGGCCCGGCAATCGGTGATCGACAGCCCGGCCTGGATTTTCTCCGAATAGGGCACGAACAGGCCCTTGTCGCTGTAGTTCATAAGGGCTGGGGAAAAGCGGGTCTGGGCAGCAATCACATAGTCGCGCTTGAGTAGCCGCGGCAGGAATTCATTCAGCGAGCTATAGCCCAGACGCAAGTCGAACGGACCGGCCCCCGGGTAATGGATCGCATCGCTGGGGCCGGGTTTGAGCTCATAACTCAAGGTTTTGGCGAACTTGCTCAGCTCCCGGGCCTGAAACCTGGAGGTGCGCATCTCCTTCTGCGCCGCCAACCCCACGACAATCGCAATGATCAAAATCAGCAACCAAAACGCCTTCCAGCCGTGCTTGGTACGACTGCGAGGCGGTTTTTCAGGTAATGGCGCTTCATCCACAGGTTCAGTCGGGACCACGGTTTTACTCGAATCGGTTTGCCATAAAGCGCCCATAGTCGACTGATCCATTCACGCAGATTGATCGGACTTGTCTGAAGCTTAGACGGTGGTTGGCGATGGTGAAAAAATTGTGAGTGGCCGGATGTCGTGGATCCAGTTTGGTCTTTGGCTGGCGAGATCTTGAGGCAGGGACACTTTTCCAGGGAGAGCAGGAAGTTTTTACGGCCGGGAGGAGCGCGTTTTGTGGCGAGGGAGCTTGCCTGTGGCGAGGGAGCTTGCTCCCGTTCGACTGCGCAGCAGTCACTTTGGGGCCGCTTCGCAGCCCAGCGGGAGCAAGCT
>NZ_LYVP01000073.1 GCF_001984065.1 Pseudomonas sp. KK4 | reverse complement strand
GTGCTGCCCAATGGCGTGGTGATGGATTGCGGGAAGCCTGCGCTGACACCACCGACCACCACATTGATGCCGCCGATGGTCAGCGACTGCACGCCATCCAGCGCCGTGATGGTGAAGGTGCCGCTTTGGGTGAGTGCGCCAGCGTCCGGACTGCTGCCGTCGCCAAGGTTTTTCTCGTAGACAGTGAGCTCGCCACCCTCGACGTTCAGCCCATTGATGGTCACGCCATCGTCGTTGTTGTGGATGTTCAGCACCAGGTTCGCGGTGCTGCTATCACCGTCGGCATCGGTCAGGGTGTAAGTGAAGGTCTCGGTGCCGTTGCCGCCACCATGCAGGGCTTTGAAATCCGCGTCGCTGGTGTTGAGGGTGTAGGTGTAAGTACCGTTGGCGTTGAGCACCAGGGTGCCATACACCCCCACAAAAGTACCGGGCGTAATCGGCCCGGCATTTTCCCCGACCGGCACGCGATCGGCGCCTTGTATGTCGTTGGTCAGCACGTTGCCGTTGAGGGTCAGCTGGGTTTCCGAGGCCACGCCGTTGTTGTCGTCGATGGCCTTGGGCACATCGTCGGTGATGTTGACGTCCAGGGAGCCGGTGGTGGTGTCGCCGTTACTGTCCCCGGCCACCACGGTGAAATGTTCGCTGAGGGTGGTGCCGTCACCGGCCGAATGGGTCTCGCTGCCGTTGAGGGTGTAGCTGTAGCTGACCACGCCCGTGGCCGGGTTGTACCCGGTGATGGTCAGGGTGCTGCCCAACTGCGTGGTGATCGATTGCGGGAAGCCCACGGCGACACCGCCGCTGATGACGTTGATCCCGCCGATGCTCAGGCTGGTCAGCCCGTCAGGGGCGGTGACGGTGAAAGTGCCGCTCTGGGTCAGGGCCGCCGGATTGCTGGCCGAGCCGTCCGCCAGGTTGGCTTCGTTGAGGGTCAGTTCGCCCCCCGACACCGACAGCCCGCTGAGGGTCACCGGGTTATTCACAGGGGGAACCGGCGCTGTGATCACCGGCGCCTGAGCGGCGGCGTCAGGGTTGGCGTCGCCATTGAAGCGCGCCTCGGGAAACTCGGGGATGCCATTGAAACCGGCTGTCGGAAAGCCGATGGTCGGGTCGACTCGCCCGCCCACTTCCTCAAGCAGCACGAAACTGTGGCCGCCGCCCGCTGCACCGTTGGCAGGCCCGGTCGTACCCGGTCCGGCCGCCGTGGCTTCGGCGGTCTGCGTCGGGTCGTCACCGGCGGCAATGGCTTTTTGCAGTTGCTCGACGTCGCTCAGTTGCGCCTGGCTCGGCGTCACCGCTTCGTTGGTGTTCAGGTGAGGGGATTCATCGGCCAGCAACTGCGCGGTCATCTGCAGGCTGCTGCCGCGTCCGAGGGTCAGCTCCTGGCCATTTTGCAAATGCACCGCCACCGCGCCTTCAGCCCCGGTGATGAGCTGGTCGCCGGCGAACAACCGGTCGCCCTCCACCAGCGTGCGACGGGTGCCGTCGGCCGCTACCGCGAACACCTGGCCGATGACTTTACTGACGATACCGATGAGCGTTGCCATGTGCATTCCCTCCGCTGCCAACCGCTGTCGGCACTTTTTTTGTTGCGGAGAATGCTCTGTGGACGGCTTTGCGGGTTCACCCGGACGGATCGTCTGCCGGTCAGCGATTACCTGAAGTCAATCGCTGACCCGGCGGCGATCTTGCCCGGGTATGTAGCCCGCGAGCGTTGTCTACGACGCAGATAAATCCCTTTGCAATCAATGGCATCGGAACTCACTGCTGGACAACGTGCCCTGCGGGCGATGCGTAACGATTCTGAATCACTCAAGTGACAAAAATTTGTCACCCAGAACCGCTTCGCTTCCCTCCCCTCCAGCACTTCTCCGCTCTATGTCGATAAGTGGATTGGAACTTTTCCCAAACCCTGATGAGCGCCCTAAAGCTCATAAATCAAGGGCTTCGCAACTGAACAATGTGCTGGATTTTGCGGAGCGCATAAGTTTTTTTCGGCATAAGTCTTATGAGAAAAGCTTCTTAGGTTCTCTCCAGAATGTTCTTAGCTCTTCTGTAAAACGCGTGAAACGCTTTACCTATAAATGTCGTCAAATAATTGGCGACTGATAAAGCACCATCAGGACTCCAGGGAGATGCACCATGTGCCGTTTAACCCCCCTCTGCGCCGCAGTTTTATTGGCCATGGCCTGCACACACCAGGCTCAGGCCATGTCCTTGACCGAAGCGATACAGAGCACGATCGCCACTCACCCGGAACTGGCCTCGCGGGTGGACAGCCGTCTGTCGGCTGACGAAGACGTGAAGGTCGCCAAGGGGGGCTTCTATCCATCGGTCGACCTCAACGCGGCTTACGGGCGCGGCTACAGCGATAACACCAACACCCGGGCGTTCGGCAATCACCACACGGAAATCCTCAACTACACCCAGTCGGAGCTGCGCCTGCGGCAGATGCTGTTCGACGGCTTCAACACCGCCAACGAAGTCGAACGTACCAAGGGTGTGGTCAACTCCCGGGCCTATTACGCCCAGGGCACTGCGCAGGACCTGGCCTTGCGCACCACCGAGGTTTACCTCGAAGTGCTCAAGCGTCGCGAACTGGTGACTCTGGCCAAGAACAACCTGCAGGCGCATTTGCGGGTCAACGACCAGATCGGCCTGCGGACCCAGCGCGGCATCGGCAGCAACGCCGACTCCGACCAGTCCACCGCTCGTCGGGCGCTGGCGGAAAACAACCTCGATACCGCCGAAGTGGATCTGGCGGATGCCGAGTCGAACTTCGCCGCCGTGGTCGGGCGCCTGCCCGATGAGCTGGAAGCACCGCCTTCGATTCGCGGCGAAGTGCCGGCGTCCCTGCAGGAAGCCCAGCAGAGCATGGTGGACAACAACCCCTACCTGAAATCGGCCCAGGCCGACGTGCAATCGGCCGAGAGCCAGTACGAAGTCGCCAAGTCGCCGTTCTACCCGCGCTTCGACGCCGAAGCCGCGGTGGGCGCCAACAACAACATCGCCGGCGAAGAAGGGCACGACAACGAATGGCGCGTGGGCGTGGTGATGAACTACAACCTGTTCCGCGGCGGCAGCGACAAGGCACGGCTGCAATCGGACGCGCACAAGATCAACCAGGCGATGGACATCCGCAACAATGCCCTGCGCCAGCTCAACGAGAACATCCACCTGGCCTGGAACGCCATGGTCAACGCCAAGAAACAAACCCCCACTGCCCGTGAGTACGCCGACACCAGCCGCCGCGTGCGCGTGGCCTATCAGGACCAGTTCGGCCTGGGTCAACGTACCCTGCTCGACCTGCTGGACAGCGAAAACGAACTGTACAACGCCAACCGTCGCTACACCGAAGTGCGCTACACCGAGGAATATTCGATGTACCGTGTACTGGCGAACATGGGTCAGTTGCTGAGCAAACAGCGGGTGGTGCTGCCCGCCGATGCGATCGCCCAGACCGAAGTGAAAAACGAAGCGCGTTTGCCTGAACTGAAGTAGTGCACGGGAGCGACAATGTGACGAGCATGGAACCCGGCAACACCGGTGTCGATCCGCGCCTGAGCTTCGATGACCCGCTTCTGGACGGTCTGTTGATCCTCTGCAAACTCCACGGCGCGACGGTCAGTCGCGCCAGCCTCAGTGCCGGGCTGCCTATGGCACACCAACGCCTGAGCCTGGACCTGCTGCCCCGCGCAGCGGCCCGGGCCGGTCTGCAGGCGCGCCTGCTGCGCCGCGACCTCAAGGACATTTCCCCGCTCAACCTGCCGGTGTTGCTGCTGCTCAACAATGGCCGCACCGCCGTGCTGCGGCGCATCGGCGAGGACGGCCGAGTACTGATCCTGCCCAGCGAAGCCGACGGCGGCGAACAATGGATCAAGCCTGAAGAACTGGCCGAACACTACAGCGGCCAGGCCCTGTTCGCCCGGCCCCGGCATGAACTCGAAGACCTGCGCTCGCCCCTGGTGCCGCGAGTGCAAGCGTGGTTTCGCGACACCCTGAAGCTGTCTAAATGGCTGTATGGCGATGCGATCCTGGCGAGTTTCCTGATCAACCTGCTGGGGCTGATGGTGCCGTTGTTCGTGATGCAGACCTACGACCGCGTGGTGCCGAACCAGGCGACTTCGACCCTGTGGGTGTTGTCCATCGGCTTGCTGATCGGCACCGGTTTCGAACTGGTGCTGCGGGTGGTGCGCGCACATCTGCTGGACACCGCTGGCAAGAAAACCGACGTGATCCTCTCCGCGACCCTGTTCGAGCGCATCACCGGCATGGCGATGAAGGCGCGGCCGGCAACCATCGGTGGCTTTGCCCAGAGCATCCATGACTTCCAGGGCCTGCGTGAATTTCTCACCGCCGTGACCCTGACCAGCCTGATCGATCTGCCCTTCGCCCTGTTGATGCTGGTGGTGATCGGTTTGCTCGGTGGCTGGCTGGTGGTGATCCCGGTGCTGGCGTTCCCAATCACCATCATTTTCGCCATGGTGATTCAGGCGCGGCTGCGCGACACCGTGCAGAAAAGCCTGAGCCTGGGCGCCGAACGCCAGGCCCTGCTGATCGAAACCCTCGGCGGCCTCGAAACGCTCAAGGCCTGCAGCGCCGAAAGCGAGCGCCAGCACAAATGGGAAAGCACCCACGGCGCCCTCACCCGCCTCGATAGCCACGCCCGCAACCTGGCAGCGCTGGCGACCAACGGCACCCTGTTCATCCAGCAGTTTTCCGGCATGGCGACCATCGTCGCCGGGGTCTACAGCATCATTGCCGGCAACCTGAGCGTGGGGGCGCTGGTGGCGACCTACATGCTGGGCAGCCGCGTGCTGGCGCCCCTGGGGCAGATCGCCGGGTTGATCACCCGCTATCAGCAAGCACAACTGACCATGAAAAGCACCGACGCCCTGATGTCGCTGCCCCAGGAGCGCGACGCCCGGCAACGGCCGCTGGAACGCACGCAGCTGCAAGGCGCGCTGGATGTGGTGGGCGTGACCTTCCACTACAACGGCCAGAACGCCCCGGCGCTGGCCAATGTCAGCTTCAGCGTCAAACCCGGCGAACGGATCGGCATCATCGGCCGCAGCGGCTCGGGCAAAAGTACCCTGGGTCGATTGGTGATGGGCTTTTACGAACCGGAGGAAGGCCAGTTGCTGCTCGATGGCCTGGACCTGCGGCAACTGGACGTCGCCGACCTGCGCCATCAGATCGGTTATGTCGCCCACGACCTGCCGCTGCTGGCCGGCAGCCTGCGCGACAACCTGACCCTGGGCGCGCGCTACATCAGCGATTCGCGCATGCTGGAAGTGGCGGAATTGACCGGTGTCACCGAACTGGCACGGCAACATCCGCAGGGCTTCGACCGCCCCGTGGGCGAGCGCGGGCAATTGCTTTCCGGCGGTCAACGCCAAGCCGTGTTGCTGGCCCGGGCCTTGCTGCTGGACCCGCCGATCATGCTGCTCGATGAACCCACCAGCGCCATGGACAACAGCAGCGAAGATGTCCTGCGGCAAAAGCTCCACGGCTGGGTCCAGGGCAAGACCGTGCTGCTGGTCACCCACCGCACCTCGATGCTCAGCCTGGTGGATCGGCTGGTGGTGCTGGATAACGGACGGATCGTCGCCGACGGCCCGAAAGAAGCGGTTATCGATGCACTGCGCAAGGGCCGCGTCGGCTCTGCGGCCGTCTAGGAGCAGCCCATGTCCGCCGATCAAGGTTCAAGAGGCTACTTCAACAGTTTCAACAAAAGCGCTGAAGTCGAGTTCATGCCGGAAACCGCCGGTGCCTCGCTGCAGGATACGCCGCGCTGGTCGCGCATCACCGTGTGGCTGGCGGCGGCGCTGTTGATCAGTGCGCTGGTGTGGGCCAAGTTCGCGGTGTTGCAGGAAGTGACCATGGGCGAAGGCAAGGCGATTCCATCGAGCAAGGTGCAGGTGATCCAGAACCTCGAGGGCGGCATCGTCACCGAAATCTTCGTGCGCGAAGGCCAGATGGTGAACAAGGGCGACACCCTGCTGCGCCTGGATGACACCCGCTACCTGTCGAACAAGGGCGAGAGCGAGGCTGATCGGTATGCGCTGACGGCGCAGGTGGAACGGCTGTCGGCAGAGGCCGAAGGCCGCCCCTTCAAACTGTCGGATGAAGTGATCGCCAAGGCGCCGCAAGTGGCCGAAGACGAGCGCTCGCTGTATGAACAACGGCAACGGCGGCTGGCCAGCGAACAGCGCACGCTGACCGAACAGCTTCGGCAAAAAACCCAGGAGCTGGCGGAGTTCCGCTCCAAGGCCGGGCAGTACGGATCAAGCCTGGCGTTGGTCAATCAGGAGATGGCCATGTCCGAGCCTTTGGTCAAGACCGGCGCGGTTTCACCGGTGGAGATCCTGCGGCTCAAGCGCAGCGCGGTGGAGATTCGCGGCTCGCTGAACGCCACCACCCTGGCGATCCCCCGGGCGGAATCGGCGATTGCCGAGATCCGCAGCAAGATCGACGAGTCGGAGCAAAGCTTCCGCTCGGACGCCGCCAAGGAACTGAATGAGAAACGCACTGACCTGTCGAAAATCACCGCCTCGAGCATTGCCATCGACGACCGCGTGACCCGCACTACGGTAGTGTCGCCGGTCAAGGGCATCATCAAGGTGCTGAAGGTCAACACCATTGGCGGCGTGGTCCAGCCGGGCAGTGACATGGTGGAAATCGTGCCGTTCGAAGACAACCTGCTGATCGAGGCCAAGGTGCGGCCACAGGATGTCGCGTTCCTGCATCCGGGGCAGAAAGCCATGGTCAAGTTCAGTGCCTACGATTACACGATCTACGGCGGCCTGAGCGCCAAACTGGAACTGATCGGCGCCGACACCATCACCGATGACAAGGGCAACAGCTTCTACCTGATCCAGGTGCGCACCGATAAAAACCATTTGGGCGGGGACGTGAAACCGCTGCTGATCATCCCGGGGATGGTGGCGACGGTGGACATCATTACCGGGGAGAAAACGGTGCTGGATTACCTGCTTAAACCGGTGTTGAAGGCGCGGACTGAGGCGATGCGCGAGCGTTAGGCAGTCTGCTAGAACCTCTGTGATTGATAGGGCCTCTTCGCGAGCAAGCCCGCTCCCACAGTGTTTTGTAGTGTTCACATGATTTGTGTACGACACCTATCCCTGTGGGAGCGGGCTTGCTCGCGAAGGGGCCGGCAGATTCAGCGACTACTTCTGCCCATGATTACGCTGGAAAGTCTCCTGCCCCATCGCCGCAATCTGCCCCTCGATCAACGCCTCGAACGGTTTCAACAAAGGCTCGAAACTGACAGGCGCTTCAAGCACCTGCAACGCCTGCACTATTGCCTCCACCGTCGACAACGCCCCCGGTCCCGGAGCCTTGCGCAACCGGTATCGGGACACGCCACCTTCCGCCAAAGTCACCCTGGGCAACGCCGCCAGCAGCGGATTGAGGTGCAGCATCTTGCGCGCCTTGCGCCAGGTGCCGTCCGGTACCACCAGCAGCAGCGGCTCTTCGGTTGCGTCGTACGCGTGCATCGGCTGCGCATCGTCGCCCGGAAACAACAGCCGTGCCCGATACCCCGGTTGATTCAACAGCCGCGGCAAGTCCTCGAACACTTCGCCGACGATCAACTCGGCATTGGTCAAGCCCAGGGCCGCCAGCCGCGCGGTGTTCAATGCGTGGTTCACCTCGCTCGGATGCTGCAGCAGCAACACCCGGGTGCGGCTGTCGAGGCTGGGGATCAGCGGGCACAGGCAATGGCTTTGCGGACGCAGGCAACGGGGGCACTGGATTCTGGACATGTCGTTCACGCCTGGTTCAGTTGTGCTTTGAGCAGATCACGAAAGGTCTGGATCAGCGGCTCGCGGCTGCGGCCCCGACGCACAATCATCGAGAACGGCGCCTGATAGCCGAAGGTGGCCGGCAACAGCACGCGCAAGTCGCCCTTGTCGGCCCAGGCCTGGGCATAGTGCTCCGGCAGGTAGCCGATGTAGGCCCCGGACAGCACCAGGATCAGCTGCGCCTCCATACTCTCCACCGTCGCCGCGCTGTGCTTGAAGCCGTGGCGGGCCAGTTCGGCCTGGCTCCAGTAGCCGCGCCCGACCATGCGCTGCTGGGTAATGACCTGTTCGGGAATGCGCCGCTCGTTGAACAGCGGGTGGCGCGTGCTGCAGTACAACCAGTGCTGCTCGCGGTACAGCGGCATGTACACCAGGCCGCTCATGCGCGTGGAAAACGCGCCGATGGCCAGGTCCAGGCGGTTGTCCTGCACGCCCAGTTGCAATTCGTAGGGGCTCATGACCGACAAGTGCAGGTGCACCGCCGGGTGTTCCTGGCTGTAGGCGCCGATGGCTTCGGCGAACGGCAAGGCCTTGTCGCTGACCGTGGAGTCGATCACCCCCAGGTTCAGCGTGCCGCGCAGTTCGCCCTTGAGCGCGGCGGCGTATTGCTCGAAACCTTCCAGCTCGCCCAACAGACGCAGGGTTTCCTGGTGGAATAATTCGCCCTTGCTGGTCAGGCTGAACCCGCCCCGGCCACGATGGCACAGCACCAGGCCCAGCGCCGATTCGAGCTGGCTCATGTAGGTGCTGATGGCCGAGGTCGAGAGGTTGAGCTCTTGCTGGGCGTTGGCGAATCCCTGATGGCGCACCACGCTGACGAAGATGCGCAATAGTTTCAGGTCGGGTAAAGCGTTGGCCATGGGGGCTCCAGAGAAATTCAGCCACCTCCCTGTAGGAGCTGCCGAAGGCTGCGATCTTTTGATCCTGATCGTTGAAGATCAAAAGATCGCAGCCTTCGGCAGCTCCTACAGGGATGTTCGTAGGGGTGGAAGTCTATCTCCGCGCCTGCCATTAGTTTAGAAAAATCTGAACTAAGTATTTGCGCGTAGCGATTCTTTCCGGCCACTACCTTTCGCAGAATCGGCCCAAAGCGGTGCCCGTGTCTCCCCGACCGGCGTGACCGACATAAATAAAACAACGACGATGAGGCCCTACCCGTGGACAAGATTCTTCACCAACCACTGGGCGGCAATGAAATGCCGCGCTTCGGCGGCATCGCCACCATGCTGCGACTCCCCCATGTACCGACCGCTGCCGGCCTGGACGCTGCCTTCGTTGGCGTGCCCCTGGACATCGGTACTTCCCTGCGCCCCGGCACCCGCTTCGGGCCGCGTGACATCCGCGCCGAATCGGTGATGATCCGCCCGTACAACATGGCCACCGGTGCCGCGCCGTTCGACTCGCTGTCGGTGGCCGACATCGGCGATGTGGCGATCAACACCTTCAATCTGCTGGATGCCGTACGGATCATCGAAGAATCCTACGACAACATCCTCGAACATGACGTGATCCCGCTGACCCTGGGCGGCGACCACACCATCACCCTGCCGATCCTGCGTGCCATCCACAAAAAGCACGGCAAGGTCGGCCTGGTACACATCGACGCCCACGCCGATGTGAACGATCACATGTTCGGCGAGAAAATCGCCCACGGCACCACCTTCCGTCGCGCCGTCGAAGAAGGCCTGATCGACCCGGACCGCGTCGTACAGATCGGTCTGCGTGCCCAGGGCTACACCGCCGACGACTTCAACTGGAGCCGCAACCAGGGCTTCCGTGTGGTCCAGGCCGAAGAGTGCTGGCACAAATCCCTGGCCCCGCTGATGGCCGAAGTCCGCGAGAAAGTCGGCGGCGGTCCGGTATACCTGAGCTTCGACATCGACGGCATCGACCCGGCCTGGGCCCCTGGCACCGGCACCCCGGAAATCGGCGGCCTGACCACCATCCAGGCAATCGAGATCGTCCGTGGTTGCCAGGGCCTCGACCTGATCGGTTGCGATCTGGTAGAAGTCTCGCCCGCTTACGACACCACCGGTAACACCTCGCTGCTGGCCGCCAACCTGCTGTACGAAATGCTCTGCGTACTGCCAGGCGTGGTTCATCGCTGAGGATCGGTCATGAACGAACGTGATCAGGTTCTGAAAGCGGCCGCCGACCTGGTGTCCGCCTTCGCCCGTAACGATCGCGAAGCCTACTTCGGCGCGTTCAGCGCCGATGCCAGCTTCGTCTTCTACACCCTCGAACAGCCGTTGCTGTCGCGCGATGCCTACCAGGCGTTGTGGGACAGCTGGCGTGCCGAGGATGGCTTCGAGGTGCTCTCGTGCACCTCGAGCAACGCTTTCGTCAGCCTGCAGGGTGACGTGGCGATTTTCATCCATGACGTGGCCACCGAGCTGCGCATGCAAGGGGAGCAACACTTCAGCCAGGAGCGCGAGACGATTGTTTTCAAGAAACAAGCGTCTGGCCAAGAACAACAAGGCCTGTGGCTGGCCTGTCACGAACATTTGTCCGCAATGCCGGAAGGGCTGCCAACCCCTTAGCCAAACAGGTGACGCTCACACACGATGAGCGCGCCTTTATGATCGGAGCAGATCATGAATAACAACAACAACGACCAAAGCCTTACGCAGATTGAAACCCACGGGGTCGAACAGATCCCGGACAACGAACGCACCGCAGGCCCGACGGATTTGTTCCGGATGATCTTCGGTGGTTCCAACACCTTTGCCACCGCCGTGCTCGGCAGTTTCCCGGTGCTGTTCGGCCTGTCTTTCCAGGCGGGCGTCTGGGCGATTGTGCTGGGCGTGTTGCTCGGTTCGCTGATCCTGGCGCCGATGGGCCTGTTCGGGCCGATCAACGGCACCAACAACGCCGTGTCTTCCGGTGCACACTTCGGCGTGCACGGGCGCATCGTTGGCTCGTTCCTGTCGCTGTTGACCGCCATCGCCTTCTTCTCGCTCTCGGTGTGGAGTTCGGGTGATGCGCTGATCGGCGGCGCCAAGCGCTTGATCGGCCTGCCGGAAACCGACCTGACCCTGGGCCTGGCCTACGGTCTGTTCGCGATCCTGGTGCTGACGGTGTGCATCTATGGCTTCCGCTTTTTGCTGTGGGTCAACAAGATCGCGGTGTGGAGCGCCAGCCTGCTGTTCCTGCTGGGCATTTTCGCCTTCGCCGGACCTTTCGATGTGAACTACGCCGGCACCGTGAACATGGGGCAACCGGGGTTCTGGGCGGCGTTCATCGGCGCTGCGCTGGTGGCCATGAGCAACCCGATTTCCTTCGGTGCGTTCCTGGGTGACTGGTCGCGCTACATCCCGCGTGAGACCTCCAAGCGCCGCATCATGGCGGCGGTGGTGATCTCGCAGATCGCGACCTTCATTCCGTTCCTGTTCGGCCTGACCACCGCGACCATCGTAGCGATCAAGGCACCGGACTACATCGCGGCCAACAACTACGTGGGCGGGCTGCTGGCGGTATCGCCGAGCTGGTTCTTCCTGCCGGTGTGCCTGATTGCGGTGATCGGCGGCATGTCCACCGGCACCACGTCGCTGTATGGCACCGGGCTGGACATGTCCAGCGTGTTCCCGCGGGTGCTGTCGCGGGTCAAGGCGACGTTGCTGATCGGCGTGCTGTCGATTGCCTTCATCTTCATCGGTCGCTTCGCGGCGAACCTGGTGCAGAGCGTATCGACCTTCGCGGTGCTGATCATCACCTGCACCACCCCGTGGATGGTGATCATGATCATCGGCCTGCTGGTGCGTCGCGGCTTCTATTGCCCGGATGACCTGCAGGTATTCACCCGCGGTGAGAAAGGTGGGCGCTACTGGTTCACCCACGGCTGGAACTGGCGTGGCCTGGGTGCATGGATCCCGAGTGCGGCCGTCGGCCTGTGCTTCGTGAACCTGCCGGGGCAATTCGTCGGACCGCTGGGCAATCTGGCTGACGGTATCGACATCAGTTTGCCGGTGACCCTGGGCCTGGCCTCGGTGGTGTACCTGGTGCTGCTGAGCCTGTTCCCGGAAACGAGCGCGGTGTACGGCCCGAATGACTCACGCAGCAAGGGCAAGGATTCGCTCGCAAAACCGGCGATGCGACAAGTCGCCTGATAAACGCTTTACCTGTGGGAGCGGGCTTGCTCGCGAAAGCGGTCTGTCAGTCACATCGATGTTGAATGTGCCGTCCTCTTCGCGAGCAAGCCCGCTCCCACACGGGATTGATACTTAGCCTCACATAAAAAAGACAATCGGAGACACGCCATCATGGCTTTGGATTTATTCGTCGTACTCATCTACGCCGCCGCGATGCTGATACTGGGCTACTACGGCATGCGCAAGGCCAAGACCAACGAAGACTTTTTGGTCGCCGGTCGTAACCTCGGCCCGAGCCTGTACATGGGCACCATGGCGGCCACGGTCCTGGGTGGCGCGTCCACCGTGGGCACCGTGCGTCTGGGCTACGTGCATGGCATCTCCGGCTTCTGGCTCTGCGCCGCACTGGGTTGCGGGATCGTGGCGCTGAACCTGTTCCTGGCCAAACCGCTGTTGAAACTGAAGATCTACACCGTGACCCAGGTGCTGGAAAAGCGCTACAACCCGATGGCTCGCTCCGCGAGCGCGGTGATCATGCTGGCGTACGCGCTGATGATCGGCGTGACCTCGATCCTGGCGATCGGCACCGTACTGCAAGTGCTGTTCGGTCTGCCGTTCTGGGTCTCGGTACTGCTCGGGGGTGGCGTGGTGGTGATCTACTCGGCCATCGGCGGCATGTGGTCGCTGACCCTGACCGACATCGTCCAGTTCGTGATCAAGACCGTTGGCCTGATGTTCATCCTGCTGCCGATCTGTATGTACCGCGTGGGCGGCTGGGATGAGTTGGTGTTGAAACTGCCGGCGGCAAGCTTCAGCTTCACCACCATCGGTTGGGACACCATCATCACCTACTTCATGATCTACTTCTTCGGCATCCTGATCGGTCAGGACATCTGGCAACGGGTGTTCACCGTCAAGACCGCCAAAGTGGCTCAGGTGGCCGGCACCGCCGCCGGTATCTACTGCATCATCTACGGCCTGGCCTGTGCCCTGATCGGCATGGCCGCTCACGTGCTGATCCCGGACCTGGACAACGTCAACAACGCGTTCGCCGCCATCGTCAAACTGTCCCTGCCGGACGGTATCCGTGGCCTGGTGATCGCCGCGGCCCTGGCCGCCATGATGTCCACCGCCAGCGCCGGCCTGCTCGCCGCCGCGACCACCCTGACCGAAGACCTGCTGCCGAAACTGCGTGGCGGCAAGGCCTCGAGCCTGGGTCTGAACCGTGTCGTCACCCTGTTGACCGGTGTGGTGGTCCTGGGCATCGCCCTGGTGGTCAACGACGTGATCAGCGCTCTGACCCTGGCCTACAACCTGTTGGTGGGCGGCATGCTGATCCCGCTGATCGGTGCGATCTTCTGGAAACGCGCGACCACCGCCGGCGCCATCGCCAGCATGGGCATGGGTTTCGCCACGGCCCTGCTGTTCATGGTCAAGGACGGTCTGGATGCCAACACCCCGATCTACTACAGCCTGGCCGTAGGCCTGGTGAGTTTCGTGGTGATCAGCCTGATGTCCCGTCGCCCGGCGACCCTGGCAAGCGCGGCCTAAGCTGAACATAACGACTTGATGCTTTCTTCGACGGGTGTGGCGTCGGTTGCCACACCCGTTTTTTTTCGTCTGGAGAAAACTGTTGATGAAGATTGTTTCTCGCGACCAGTGGTTCGAGGTCAAACCGCTCAGCGATGGCATCCGCCTGATCCATGAGCCGTACATTCGCCCCTTCTACCGCTGCAACCTGTGGCACATTCAGGGCCGCGACAAAGACCTGCTGCTGGACAGCGGTTCCGGGCTGGTCAGCCTGCGCGAACAATTGCCGTGGATCACCGAGCGGCCGCTGGTGGCGGTGGCCAGTCATTGCCATTTCGATCACATTGCCGGGCATCACGAATTCGCCGAACGCCTGGTGCACCCCGCCGAAGCGCAGATCCTCGCCGCGCCGGACGGCGAGAACGATTTGAGTCGGGCGTTTGTCGGTGACGAGATGTTCGAGGCCCATCCTGACTGTCCATTGTGCTACGCCGAATATCGGGTCAAGGCGGCGCCGGCCACCGGCACGATCGAAGAAGGCGATGTGCTGGACCTGGGCAACCGGGTGCTGCAGGTGCTGCACACCCCGGGACATTCGCCGGGCGGTATCAGCCTGTACGAGGCGGCGACCGAAACCCTGTTCAGCGGCGACATCATCTACGACGGGCCGTTGATCGAAGATGCCTACCACTCCGATCTCGATGACTATGCCAAGAGTCTGCAACGCCTGCGCGCCTTGCCGATCCGCACGGTGCATGGCGGGCACTTCGGCAGTTTTTCCGGGGAACGCCTGCGCAACATGATTGACGAGTGGCAACGCTCACACGGCTGAAGCCTGCTGTACTGATTTGCAGGAGCCCCCGCAGGGACAGCGCCACTCACGCCCTCGAAGAATCATCATGAAAAGAGCCGCCGTCCGCGCCGCCGTGCACAGTTTCATCAGCCGCCTGCTGGAGGGTCGAGATGACTTCGACGACAACGCCAGCCTGGCGCAGTTGGGACTGGATACGGCCGATATCGAGGATTTGATCTTCCATCTGGAAGACGAGCTGGGTTTGACGGCGTTTACCGCCGAAGAAGACCGGATGCTCAAATCGGCCAGGACGGCGAATGATTTGAGTCGGTTTTTGATGGAGATTGGGCGGCATTGATGAAAGCGAACACGCTTTGCGTGGCAAGGGAGCTTGCTCCCGCCCAAGGACAAAGCCCTTGCAAAACATGTCAACGCGCAAGAATTGAAACAATTTGATCCAGAGGGGCCGCTTCGCGGCCCAGCGGGAGCAAGCTCCCTCGCCACAAAAGCTGTCTGGAGACTAAAACTCTGCCAGCTCGGAAAGCCCCTCGTCTGCAGTCGGCAGGCCTTACCTGCGACGTTGCTGACGTCGACGTTGTTCGTCGTCGGTGCGAATAGGCACAGGTTGCAGAGGCGGTTCGATCAAACCGAGCGCGACACCCAGGTCATGCAGCCAGTTTTGGATTTTCTCTTTCATGATGCCCCCTTCAGGGTAGTGCCGAGCGACCCTAATTCTGTAGCCGCTTCGAACTGATAATAGTCCGAAGTCCTGAGCAATGCTCGCCCAAAGTGGCAATGATCTGTTACTGAATCGATCACAATCGGCAACATTAAATCATGCAATCGCTTCTATCTGGCGCTGTGCCGACGGAAAGACTGCCTGCTGCTCCTCGATCCATGCGTTCAGGTTGGCCCCGACCATGCCTTTGCGCCACATCAGCCAGGTGGTTGCGCTGGCGAAAGGCTCCGGCAGCGGGTGGACCGCCACGCTTTCACGGCCCGGCAGGCTGGCGAGCATCGACTCTGGAATCAGGGCTACACCGGAGCCAGCGATCACGCAGGCCAGCATCCCCGGGTAGGACTCGATCTCCATCGCCCGGCCCATGGCCGCCTGGTCATGGGAAAACCACGATTCCAGGCGCATCCGGTACGAACAGCCCTGACGAAAGGTGAACACCGAACGCCCTTCCACATCCCGGGCGCTGAGCACCGGCGGGTGGTCGGCTTCGCTGATCAGCACCAGCCGTTCCTCGCACAGCAGCACGCCATCGATTACCGCCAGCTCCGGCGGGCCGTCCACCAGCGCCGCGTCGAGGCGGCCGGTCAGGATGCCCTCGAGCAGCTCGCCGCTGGGCCCGGACTGCACCTGCAGGTTCACCGCCGGGTACCGCCGGTGATAGCGCGCCAGCAGCGCCGGCAGGTGAATGGCGGCAGTGCTGTACATGGTGCCCAGCACGAAGTCCCCGGCCGGTTGCCCGCCCTGGACCGCCGCGTGGGCCTCATCGTGCAGGGCGAACAGTTTGGCGGTGTAGTCCAGCAGGACTTTTCCCGCAGGCGACAACTGCAAGCGCTGACGCTCACGAACGAACAGTTCGACGCCCAACTGTTCTTCAAGTTGTTTAAGCCGGGTCGACAGGTTGGACGGCACCCGATGCAGGCGCTCGGCGGCACGGGTGATGGACTCTTCCTGCGCCACCGCCTGGAAGATGCGCAATTGGCTGAATTCCACGTCATTCTCCAAATAAGAACAAGTCACCCACTATTGTTCTTTTTAAAAGAATGTCAATCAGCCCTGCCCCAGCATCCGGCGCAAGCGGCGACGCACCCACTGTTCGGCACTGACGAAGGTGATCCCCAGCAGTACCAGTACCGCACCGATGACAAAGTTCAGGCTGAGTTTCTCACCCAGCAACACCACGCCGAAGGTCACGCCGAACAACGGCGTCATGAAGGAGAACACCGCCAGATTGGCCGCCAGGTAACGGCGCAGCAGCCAGAACCACACCAGGTAGCTGAAGAACGACACCACCACGCCCTGGAACAGCACGCTGGTCACCATCACGCCGGTCAGGCTGACGTGGGTGATCTGGCCGCTGAGCAAGGCGATCAGCAACAGGCCGACGAAGCCGACAATCAATTGATAGAACAGGGTCAGGGTCACCGGCGCTTCCGACAGTCGCGAGGCCCGCACCACCACCGTGGTCGCGCCCCAAGCGGCACCGGCCAATACGCCCAGGGCATCGCCCATCAGCATGCGTCGGTCGAGATTGTCCCAGGACACCCCGCCGGCAAACGCGATGCCGATGCCGATGAACGCCAGCATGATCCCCAGCCATTGCACCGGCCTCAAGCGCTCACTGGGCAACAGCCAATGCACGCCCAACGCCGTGAAAATCGGCGCGGTGTAGAGGAACACCGACATGTGCGCCGCCGTCGTCAGTTGCAGGCCTTCGGAGATGAAGAAGAACTCGAGCCCAAACAAGGCGCCGGCCAACAGGCCACCGCGCCAGGTGTTGCCCACCTGGTCCCAGCCGCCCTTCCAGCAGATCAGCAAGCCCACCAGCAACGAAGAAATGCCTGAACGCGCGGCCGCCTGCATGACCGGGGCAATGTCGGGCGCCGCCCACTTGATCATCACCTGCTGCACGCCCCAGATCAGGCACAGGCCCAGCATCACTTGCAGGGCAAAACCATCGGTGCTGCGCCGTGTGGCGCTCACTTGAAGATCTCGACAGCGACAAAAAACATGGCAGGCACTCGACAGTCAAAACAAAGCCCCGGCCTGCCCGTTGAACACGCGCTGGCGGGGCGAAAAATAATGCTGTCGATTATTAACCAGATGGCCAGAAAATGCCGCTTGTCAGAGACCTTTAAGTGCCCGCCTGCGTCATCCGGCCGTGGCCAGCGCGACCGGTCGCTGCGCCTGTTCACGGCGGGCGAGCATGAAGAACAGCACGCCGCCCAGGAAGCAGCCGGTGAACCAGGCAAAGTTGGCCATCGGTTGCAGCACCGGGGTGAAGGTGATCGCCACGCCCATCAACGTTGCCGGCACCAGGGCCTTGACCGCCGTCCAGTTGACCCCGCCGTTGTAGTAGTAGCGCCCGCTCGGGCTGTCATCGAACAGCGCATCGACGTCGATCTGCTGTTTTTTGATCAGGTAGAAATCCACCAGCAAAATGCCGAACAGCGGACCGATGAAGGCCGCCAGTACATCCAGGGTGTAGTGGATCACTTCCGGGTTGTTGAACAGGTTCCACGGGGTGATGAAGATCGAAGCGACCGCCGCGATCATGCCCCCGGCGCGCCAGCTGATTTTGCTCGGGGCGACGTTGGCGAAGTCGAAGGCCGGCGACACGAAGTTGGCGACGATGTTGATGCCGATGGTGGCGGTGACAAAGGCGAATGCGCCAAGCAACACGGCCACGCTGTTGTCGATCCGTGCCACGGTGGCAATCGGGTCGTGGAGCATTTCGCCGAACACCGGCAAGGTGCCCGAGACAATCACCACGGTGACCAGGGAGAACGCCAGAAAATTCACCGGCAGGCCCCAGAAATTGCCGCGGCGCACGTCAGACATGCTCCGGCAGTAACGGCTGAAATCACCGAAATTCAGGGTGGGCCCGGAAAAGTACGACACCACCAGCGCCATCGCGACGATCACCTGTCCGAACGCTTCCCAGCCCGAGAGGGATTTTTCCGCGAGGGTGAAGCTGATGTTGCTCCAGCCGGCCTGCCAGACAATCCACCCGGCGAGCATGAACATCACGCCGTAGACCACCGGCCCGGCCCAGTCGATGAAGCGCCGGATCGACTCCATGCCAGCCCAGAACACCAGCGCCTGAACCAGCCACAGGCTGAGGAAACCGAACCAGCCCAGGTAAGACAAACCGGCGAAATGCGGCTCGGCGTACACCGCCATGGACGGGAAGAAACGCAGCACCACAATGATCAGCGCACTGGACGCCAGGTACGTCTGGATGCCGTACCAGGCCACCGCGATCAGCCCGCGGATGACCGCAGGAATATTCGCCCCGAACACCCCGAACGCCAGCCGGCAGATCACCGGGTACGGCACCGCCGCCTGCTGGCTCGGCCTGGCCACCAGGTTGGCGATCAGCTGCACGATGCAGATGCCGCCGAGCAAGGCGATCAACACCTGCCAACTGGCCAGCCCAAGGGCGAACAGGCTGGCAGCGAATACATAACCGCCGACGCTGTGCACGTCACTCATCCAGAACGCGAAGATGTTGTACCAATTCCATTTTTGCGGCAGCGGTCCCAGATCCTGGTTGTACAAGCGCGGGCTGTAGCCGTTGGGCAATTGCTCGGTCATTCGCGGAGCTCCTCGAAAGCGCCCCCGGACCCGTGTGACGCGCACACTGCGTACGGGAGACGACATTGTTTGTATACGAGTTGCTAGGCAGAATGCGTGCCATGCACCGCAAAGGTGTGACAGATCAAGGTTTTCGAAGGTTTATCGAGGTGTCAAAGGCGCATACAGGCGGCCGCCAATGCCCATGAACAGGGCATTGGCGCCTGCAAACGGTGCACAGTCTTTGTATACATGGGAAAGGGTGACGGCTACGCAGTCAACCGATTGCAGCGTCGCTGCCACACCTCGTCGTGTGGCAGCGCTGCAGACGCCAACACCGAATGGCGTTGGCGAACCAGGGATTCAGCTCAGTTCGATACGATCGGCGTGAATGACAATCTGGCCGTTCTTGTACAGCGCACCGATAGCCTTCTTGAAGTTGCCCTTACTCACGCCAAACATGCTGCTGATCAGCGTCGGGTCGCTCTTGTCGCTGACGGGCAGCGTGCCGTTGTTCTCGCGCAACTTGGCAAGAATCTTGGCGTTCAGGCTGGTGGCCGCTTCCTGACCGACCGGTTGCAGGCTCAGGCTGATCTTGCCATCGGCGCGCACTTCCTTGATGAAGCCTTTTTCTTCTTTGCCCGCGCGCATGAACTTGAAGATTTCGTTCTTGTGAATCAGGCCCCAGTGCTTGTTGTTGATGATCGCCTTGAAGCCCATGTCGGTGGCTTCGGCCACCAGCAGGTCAACTTCCTGGCCCGGGGTGTAGTTGGCCGGGGTCTTGTCCAGGTAGCGGTCCAGGCGTGCCGTCGCGGTGATGCGGCGGGTGTGCTTGTCGAGGTAGACGTGGACGACGACGTATTCACCGGCCGTCATCTGACGCTTCTCTTCCGAATACGGCAGCAACAGATCCTTCGGCAGGCCCCAATCGAGGAACACGCCAATGCTGTTGACTTCAACAACTTTCAAACTGGCGAATTCACCTACTTGAACTTTCGGCTTTTCGGTAGTTGCGATAAGTTTGTCATCGCTGTCCAGATAAACAAATACGTTTAGCCAGTCTTCATCTTCGCTGGGAATATCTTTTGGAATATAACGATTAGGCAAAAGAATTTCGCCATCCGCGCCACCGTCCAGATATAAACCGAAGTTAGTGTGTTTAACCACTTGCAAACTGTTGTAACGCCCGACTAAAGCCATGTCCAATACCCTCATTGCGTGGGCGGCATTCTACCCGTTTTTGCCGGCCGCGTTTGGCAGCCCGCTGCGGTGGCGCTGGAAAATCCCTTGAAGGCCTCGATTTTCGCGGTTTTTGCCGGCCCCATCGGCCACTCGTCAGACGGCTTCCTTGGCTTTCGTCACTGCCATCGGGACCGGAAATGATTTTACTGACCGCCCTGTTTTTATTTAAAACAGCGACTTAGGGGAGTTTTTCAACTATTTAATGCGTCTTTTATCCCGCCCCTCGGTCAATTATCCGGGGGATATTAGGCAAGCAAAGGCTGGCTAATTCCTGTACGATGCCTGGCCAAGTTAATTTTCTACAGGTTAATGGCCGCCATGCGCGTAAAAGCATCCACCAGCAAAGCAAAGCCAGCTCCAGCCGTTGAAACCAGCGAATCGATCAACAACCAGATCGCTGCGTTCCTCAAATCCGGCGGTGAAATCCAGCAAATTGCCAAGGGCGTCAGCGGCCAGACGTTCGGCCCGTCCAAGCAGATCACCCTCGGCAAAAAGTAAGACGTTCGCCTCATCTGGTCCACAGGCGCTTTGAACTTCGAAGCGCTTGGGCTGGATCCCCCCGCTCGAACCTCAAACATCCCCTCCTGACTCTCCAATTTTGCAAAAATCGACGAACGGGCTTCGATGCCAATCATTCGCCGGTATGCTTGCACGCGTCTAGATCAAGCGTTTCCAGTCAACAAGGCTGCAGCCGCTGTTCAAGGAGCGACGCATGCCCCACTCCTCTCGCTTATTACTACTGCTCACCAGCTTCTTGGCCTGCTCGGTGGCCCAGGCGCAAATCTTTCAGCGTGAACTGGGTGATTTCGATCTCAAACTGGGCACCAGCCCCAGCCGCAGCATGGCCCAGGGCCTGGTCAAACCTTCCGCCGTCGGCTCGTTCCATGGCGGTCTGGACCTCAGTCACGACAGCGGCTTCTACGTTGGCCAATGGTCGCCCAGCATGGGCATCAGTCCAGGCAGCAACTTCGAGATCGATTCCTACGCGGGCTTTAAACACCCCTTCGACCAGACACTCGGCTATGAAGTCGGTGTCATCCATTACAGCTATCCCGAAGTGGAGACGCTCGACAGCCAGGAACTGTTCGGCGGCCTGACCCTGTACGGCAGCCGTTTCGGCGCCGCATTGAGCAACGACCCGGACAAGCGCAACAGCACGCTGTTCGCCGACCTGGGCGGCAACCCGCCTTTCGGCATCGGCATCAGCATGAAGTACACCACCCACCGGTTGATCACACCGGTGGCGGTGGACGATGGCTATGTCGGCAGTTTTACCGATTGGTCGGTGAAACTGTCCCGGCCCTTCATGGGCATCGATCTCAATCTGATCTACAGCGACTCCAGCCTCAGCGGCAGCGATTGCTCGGCCTACTCCGGGCACAACAGCCAGTGCGACGGGCTGGTCACGCTCAAGGCCGAACGCGCCTTCTATTGATCGGCTGAACTGCCGCACTCATTCTGCGTTCAGATAAGCATCAGTTCCCCGAAGCCAGGCTTTCGCAAGGATTCGCCCATGTCGCGCTGGTTAACCCACATCGCCTTTGTGCTCACCATCACCCTGGCCCTCGGCGCGTGCAGCCGTATGGGGCTGGCCTACCGCAACCTCGACGTCATCATTCCCTGGACCTTAAGCGATTACCTGGACATGAACGGCGAGCAGAAAGGCTGGCTCAACGAGCGTCTCAAGGAACACCTGAGCTGGCACTGCTCGACGCAAATGCCGGGCTACCTCGACTGGCTCGATCGATTGAAGACCATGGTGGCGAGCAACCAGGTGACAGACGCCGCCCTGCAGGCGCGCACCGAAGAAGCCGAACAGGCCATTGCCGAAACCGCCAAGGAGATCACCCCCTCGGCGGTCGAGTTGCTGCAGGGTCTGGATGACAAACAGGTGGCGGAAATGAACGACGCCTTCGCCAAGGACCAGCGCAAGCGCCAGGAGGAATACCTTAAGCCCTCCCTCGATCAGCAGATCAAGGAACGCACCGAGCGCATGCAAAAACGTTTGAACGACTGGTTGGGCCCGCTCAATGCAGCCCAGCAACAGCGGGTCGTGGCCTGGTCCAACGCCTTGGGTGACCAGAACACTCAGTGGCTGGCCAACCGCGTTCATTGGCAGAAGCAGTTCAGTGCGGCCGTGGCGCAGCGTCAGAGCCCCGAGTTCCCACGACGGATCGAGACGCTCTTGGTGAACCGTGAGCGTCTATGGACCCCGGAATACAAGCAAGCCTTCGCCAAGACCGAAGCCCAGGCGCGCTCGTTGTTCGTGGACTTGATGGCAGAAAGCACCCCGACGCAACGGCAGAAGTTGCTGACGAAAATAGAAGGGGTGAAGAAGGACTTCGGTGATTTGAAATGCCTGAAGGGTGCCAAGCAGGGCTAACGGGCATACGTAGAACCCTGTGGGAGCGGGCTTGCTCGCGAAAGCGGTGGTTCAGTCGACATTGATTGTGCCTGACAGTCCGCATTCGCGAGCAAGCCCGCTCCCACAAAGGTATTGCGGTACGCCTCAGGCAATCTGCGCCTTGGACGCCACTTCATCGAACGTCAGTTCGTCCAGCGCATCTTCCTGCTCATCGAGCACCTGCCGCGGGTGGTCATTACCCGGGATACTGCTGTCGATCATGCTCAACAAGCTGGAACCCCGTGCGGTGAGAATGTAATTGGACCCCGTGCCACCCTGCTCTTGCGGCCGAGGCTCGATGTAGCCCCGCGTCAACAACAGCTTTTCATATTCACCGGCGACGGCCTTGAGATGGTCGAGGTTTTCAGTCTCCTCGCCTTCGGTGGCTTTCTGCGCAGCGTACTGTTCGGCATAGGGCCGTGGCGTAAAGCTGGCTTCACCGTGTTGCACTTCGTGCAGCAAGCGCTCAATCAAATCCCAGTTATAAGTCGTCATCCTGATTCAACCTCCGGTGGCCGTCAGTAAGTGGGCCTTCATAGGTTGTGACCGGCGCCGTCGGTAGCCGTTCAGCTTGGCATTTGGCCCTGACCGACCGGCGGCATGTCGAATTGCCCAGGGGCCAAACGACTAGGCTGTGTAAGTCACCTCCCAGCCCCACGCAGGAGAAATCGTCATGAACCTTCAGAATCATCCCGTCGTGTCCCGGGAAGAATGGCTCGCCGCCCGCCTGCAGCACCTGGCCCACGAAAAAGCCTTCACCAAGGAACGCGACCGCCTCAGCGCCGAACGCCGCGCCCTGCCCTGGGTGAAAGTCGACAAGGACTATCGCTTCCAGGGCCCCCAGGGCGCACTCAAGCTGATTGACCTGTTTGGCGGTCGCAGCCAGTTGGTCATCTACCATTTCATGTTCGCCGAAGGCTGGGACGAGGGTTGCCCCGGCTGCTCGTTCCTGTCCGACCACATCGACGGCGCCAATCAGCACCTGGCCCATCACGACGTGGCGGTAGTGGCGGTCTCCCACGCACCGTTCGCACAATTCCAGGCCTTCAAGCGGCGCATGGGCTGGACATTCGACTGGGTGTCATCCGCCGGCTGCGATTTCAATTACGACTTTGGCGTCTCGGCCCGGGCCGAAGACGTGGCCGCTGGCAAGGCGACGTACAACTACGAAAAAACGGACGGCAGCGAAGAAGAACTCCCAGGCCTGAGCGTGTTTTATCGCAATGACGCCGGGGAGATTTTCCACACCTATTCCACCTATGCCCGGGGCCTGGACTTGCTGGTGGGCGCCTACAACTACCTTGACCTGACGCCCAAGGGGCGCAATGAAGATGAAATCATGGAGTGGGTAAGGCATCACGACAAATACGAACAGGCGCAGAAGTTAAGTTGCTGCCACAGCGAATAGGCTCACCCCAGACCCCCTGTGGGAGCGGGCTTGCTCGCGAATGCGGTGGGTCAGTCAATATCATGCCGACTGACACTGCGCATTCGCGAGCAAGCCCGCTCCCACACCAGGTTGAGGGTGTTCCTGGGGTATGCAGAGTCTGAACTTTTTCCACCTCTGACCCCTCAACCGGTTAACCCGCCTTAACCGGAACCGAGGCCTGACCGATGAAAACCCTGCTCAAGCTCACCCTCGCCGCCACCCTCGCCTGCGCCCTGCCCGTCTGGGCCTGCACGCCCGAGGAAGCCACCGCCAAGCGCGAACAACTGGCCAAGGAAGTCACCCGCCTGACCGAGCAAAACCCGGCCAAGGCCAAAGAAATCAACGATGAGTTGCAGAAGATGGACCTGGGCACTGCCGCCAAGGACTTGCCGGACAAGTGCCAGTTGATCGATCAGCGCCTCAAGGAGCTGGGCGCTGCCGAGAAGAAAACCGAGAGCTGACCGGCCTATACCTTCAGACCCAACTCCGCCGATAGCCGGGCCGTCACCCCTTTGATCAGGGGAATCAGCTCGGCCATTTTCTCCAGCGGCATATAAGGCACGGTGCTGGCGATACTGATACCCGCGACAATGCGCTTGCTGGCATCGCGGATCGGCGCCGCCACGCAGCGGATCGACGGCTCGTTGTCTTCCAGATCGAAGGCATAACCTCCTGCCACATACTCCAGCATCCGCTGTCGGAACTGCTCCCAGGACTGCTCCGGATGTTCAGGCCAGAACTGATTTTTCCCACCGGCCGGCAAGCTGATTTCGTACAGACGTTGCCATTCCTGCGGCGTGTCGTCGAGCATCAGTGCCTTGCCGATGCCAGTGCGCGCCAACGGCATGCGGTGGCCGACCCGCGAACGCATTTCTGGCCCGTTGCGCCCCGGGTTCTTGTGCAGGTACAGCACCTCGTCGCCTTCACGAATGGCCAGGTGAATGGTGTCGCCGGTCAGCGCCGACAGCTCATCCAGATACGGCCCGGCCAGGGTCACCAGCGGCAACTCTTCCCGGGCCTGAAACCCCAGTTCGATCAGCTTGGGCCCCAACAGATAGCCGACCTGCGGCACCACCCGCAGGTAACGCTCATCCACCAGGCAACTGGCCAGGCGATGGGTGGTGCTGCGAGTGGTGCCGATCAGTCGGGCGATTTCCTTCAGGTCCCGGGCGCCGCTGGCCACGGCCTGAACCACACCCAGCCCGCGTAGCAGGGTCTGGGTGCCGGTGGGGGCGGCGTCCTTGGCGATTTTTGGGGCGTCTTCCTGCATATCCAGCCTTTACCGTTGAGCGAGTGAACGGGCGGCATTATGTTCGCCCGCGTGCCAGGACTACAACTTGATACGTTCGACCTTGCCCACCAGCAAAATGTAGGAAAGCGCACCGATCAATGCCAGCACCGAGATGTAGGTAATGGCCGGCGCAAAGGAGTCACCCGTGGCGAGGAAACCGATGACGATCGGCGTGGCGATGGCTGACAGGTTGCCGATGAAGTTGAACACGCCACCGGTCAGGCCCAGCAACCGCGCCGGTGCCAGGGTCGACACCAGCGACCAGGTGATCGACGCCAGGCCGTTGCCGAAGAACGCCAACGCCAGGAAGGCAATCACCAGCGGCGTCGACTCCACGAAATTGGCGCCGATGATCGAGGTGGAAATCAGCAGGCCGCTGATGATCGGCAGCTTGCGGGCGAAACCTACGGTGTAGCCGCGACGGATCAGGAAATCGGAGAAGAACCCCGAGCACAGCACGCCCACGAAGGCCGCCAGAAACGGCAGCGATGCCAGCAGGCCGGACTTGATGAAGTCCATGCCGCGGTACTTCACCAGGTAGGTGGGGAACCAGGTCAGGAAAAACCACAGGGTCGAGTTCAGGCAGAACTGACCCAGGTAGATGCCCCAGAGCTTGCGTTTGGTCAGCACGATGCCCAGGTCGGTCCAGCTGAATTTGGCCTTGACCCTGGCTTGCTCGGACTGGATGTCCACCAGGCCGCCGCCCTCACGGATCAATTCGATTTCGGCGTCGTTGGCGCCGTTGAAATCCCGGGGTTCGCGATACACGGCGTACCAGATCGCCGCCCAGAGAATGCCCACCGCACCGGTGGCGATGAACACCATGTGCCAGCCGAATTCGTGCTGCAGCCACGCCAGGACCGGCGTCAGGAACGCCAGGCCGACAAACTGCCCGGAGGTATAGAAACCAATGGCGGTGGCCCGTTCACGCTCGGGGAACCAGGTGGTGACCACGCGACTGTTGATCGGATAGGCCGGCGCTTCCAGGGCGCCGACTGCCATACGCAGGACGAACAGTGCAATGAAGCTGGCGGCGAAGCCAAGCATCACCGTGGCCAGCGACCACAGCAGCAGTGCGACGGTGTAGAGAATGCGCGGCGGCACCCGGTCCACCAGCCAGCCCCCGGGGATCTGCATGGCGGCGTAGGTCCAGCCGAACGCCGAGAAGATCAGGCCGACATGGATCGGATCGATGCCCAGGTCGCTGGTCAGCGCCGGGGCGGCAATCGACAGGTTGCTGCGGTCCAGGTAGTTGATCACCACGGTGATGAACAGCAGGACCATGATGAAAAACCGCTTGCGGCTGGGCGTCACCAATGACGCCTGCCCGGTGAGGGTTTGCGGTTGCATGGGGAGTGCCTCTTCTTATGGTTATTGAGGTCGATGTGAAACGGATTGACTCAAATCTCCTTTGCCATGGAGATCAACTGTGGGAGCGGGCTTGCTCGCGAAAGCGGTGTGTCAGGCGACATCAA
>NZ_LYVP01000072.1 GCF_001984065.1 Pseudomonas sp. KK4 | reverse complement strand
ATACATCCGTCGGCTGACACACCGCTTTCGCGAGCAAGCCCGCCCCCACAAGGACAAACAGCGCTTTACCGCAAATAGCCTCAGGCAAACCCGCTGAAACAGGATTACAGTTAAAGCACACCGTCGCCCAAGAACGGTGGCTTGGCCCGACCTGTGAGGAAAAGCGAGATGCCGTGGAAAAACTCCGATTCGCGCTACAGCACCGTATCGATCGCGCTGCACTGGTTGATGCTGGTCCTGCTGGTGGTGGTCTACGCCTGTATTGAATTTCGCGGCATCTTTCCCAAAGGCAGTGGCGGCAGAACCCTGATTCGCGAAGCGCATTTCATGTTCGGCCTGACGGTGTTCGTACTGGTCTGGCTCAGATTGTTCGCCCGCAGCCTGGGCAAGGCCCCGCAAATTTTCCCCGCCTCGCCGCACTGGCAAACCGTGCTTGCCCGCCTGATGCACTGGGCCCTGTACATTTTCATGATCGCCATGCCGATACTGGGCTGGCTGATTACGAGTGCCCAGGGCAACCAGGTGATGTTCTACGGCATCGACCTGCCGATGCCGATCGCCGAAAACAAACCGTTGGCCACACGCCTGCATCACTGGCATGTGCTCGGTGGCACCCTCGGTTACTGGTTGATCGGCCTGCACGCCGTGGCAGCGCTGTACCACCACTATGTGGTGGGGGATAACACCTTGTTGCGGATGACGCCCAAGCGCGTCAGTCGCAATACCTGACCCCCACACAAAACCCAATGTGGGAGCGGGCTTGCTCGCGAAAGCGCTTTATCAGTCACTTCATCGGTGACTGACACGGCCTCTTCGCGAGCAAGCCCGCTCCCACAATGGTTTTGAGGGTGACTTCAGGTTGGCGGATTGAAGCCTCGCCGTCCTTGCAAACCGCCCGTATGGACGAAGATCAGCCGCGTGCCTCGGGCAAATGTTCCCGCTTGCACATGCTGCTTGAGCGCCAGCAGGGCTTTGCCGGTGTACAGCGGTTCAAGGGGAACGCCGCTCGCCTGTTCAGTCTGTTCGATGAACTCGAGCAGCAGCGGGTCGACCCTGGCAAAGCCCCCTCGGCTGGCATCGAGCAGCTCGTAGACCACAGTGTTCGCGCCCGCCTCTTCCACGATCCGGCCCACCTGCTGCGCCACACCATGATCTTCAGGCACCGCCAACGCTCCGTAGACCGGATGCGCCCCCGCTTCGGCCAGCACCAGGCCGGCCAGGGTGGTGCCGGTGCCGCAGGCCAGCCACCAGCCGTCGTAGTCGCTCCAGCCCACTCGCGCCAATGACGCCCCGACCATCGCCTTCAGCTGCATGCAGCCCCTGGCGCCCGGCAAACCGCCGCCACCTTCCGCCACCGGGTAGAGGTCGGGATATTGCGCCTGCCACGGCGCCCAGAACCCCGGCTCATGCCGTGCCCGATAGCCGCCATAACCGAGCCAGTGCAACTGCATGCCGAACGCCTGCAAGTCCCGCACCGTCGGCGTTTCCTGAGGGTGCCCGCGCAGCAGGCCCACGGTGCGAAAGCCAAACCGCTTGCCGGCGGCGGCCAACGCATGCAGGTGATTGGAGTGCGCACCGCCCAGGCTGATGATGCCCCTGGCGTGAATAAGGTCGGCAGCCTTGAAATGGTCGATCAGCTTGAACCATTTGTTGCCGCTGATCAGAGGGTCGATGAGGTCCAGGCGCAACATCGCGACGTCGATGCCGGCCATTGTCAGCCAGTCGAGGTTCAGGTGTTCGAGGGGGGCCGAGGGTAGCCAGTCACTGGGAGGGAGAAGCATGGATGCCGGCTCAGGGTGAAAGAGCCCGCATTTTAGCAGCCTTGAGGATGCCATCGCGGGCAAGCCCGCTCCTACAGTGATCTGTGGGAGCGGGCTTGCCCGCGATGGCCATTGGCATATTTGGCCTGCGGATTACAACTGCGCTGCCAACCGCGAACCTTGGTTGATCGCCCGCTTGGCATCCAGCTCCGCCGCAACATCCGCGCCGCCGATCAGGTGCACGTTCTGCCCCGCCGCCAGCAGCCCTTCCTGCAACTCGCGCAGCGGGTCCTGGCCGGCGCAGATCACGATGTTGTCCACTGGCAGCACGTGCGGTTCGCCGCTTTCGCCGATGCGGATGTGCAGGCCCTGGTCATCGATCTTCAGGTACTCGACGCTGTTGAGCATCTGCACCTGCTTGTTCTTCAGACCGGTGCGGTGGATCCAGCCGGTGGTCTTGCCCAGGCCGTCGCCGACCTTGGTTTTCTTGCGTTGCAACAGGAACACTTCCCGGGCCGGTGCATGGGGCGCCGCCTTGATTCCGGCGACACCGCCGCGGGCTTCAAGGTGGGTATCGATCCCCCACTCCTTCCAGAACTCGTCACGGTTCAGGCTGGTGGCCTGGCCCTGGTGAACCAGGAACTCCGAGACGTCAAACCCGATACCGCCAGCGCCGATCACCGCCACACGCTTGCCCACCGGCTTGCGCTCGAGCAGCACATCCAGGTAGCTCAGCACCTTGGCGTTCTCAATACCCGCAATCGCTGGCAAGCGCGGTGCGATACCGGTGGCCAGGATGATCTCGTCGAACCCGCCCTCGACCAGTTTCGCCACATCCACGCGGGTGTTCAGGCACACCTCGACGTGGGTGGTCTGCAACTTGCGGCCGAAGTAACGCAGGGTTTCATAGAACTCTTCCTTGCCCGGCACGCGCTTGGCGACGTTGAACTGGCCGCCGATTTCGCTGGCCGAATCGAACAGCGTCACCTGATGACCCCGCTCGGCGGCGACGGTGGCGGCGGACAGACCGGCAGGGCCGGCACCGACCACGGCGATTTTCTTGATCTGCCGCGTCGGCACATAGTTGAGCTCGGTTTCGTGGCACGCACGAGGGTTGACCAGGCAACTGGTCAGCTTGCCGCTGAAGGTGTGGTCCAGGCACGCCTGGTTGCAACCGATGCAGGTGTTGATCTCATCGGCGCGGCCTTCAGCGGCCTTGTTGACGAAGTCCGGGTCGGCGAGGAACGGCCGCGCCATCGAGACCATGTCGGCATCGCCCTCGGCGAGGATCTGCTCGGCCACTTCCGGGGTGTTGATGCGGTTGGTGGTGATCAGCGGAATGCTCACCTCGCCGCGCAGCTTGGCCGTGACCTTGCTGAACGCCGCACGGGGCACTTTGGTGGCGATGGTCGGGATCCGCGCTTCGTGCCAGCCGATACCGGTGTTGATGATGGTCGCGCCGGCCTTTTCGATGGCTTTGGCCAACAGCACGATTTCGTCCCAGGTGCTGCCGCCTTCCACCAGGTCGAGCATCGACAGGCGGAAAATGATGATGAAGTTCGGGCCCACCGCTTCGCGCACACGGCGGACGATTTCCACCGGCAGGCGCATACGGTTTTCGTAGCTGCCGCCCCAGCGGTCGGTGCGGTGGTTGGTGTGGGCGGCGAGGAACTGGTTAATGAAATAACCTTCCGAGCCCATGATTTCCACGCCGTCGTACTCGGCCTGCTGGGCCAGGGTCGAGCAGGTGACGAAATCACGGATCTGTTTCTCGATGCCTTCCTCGTCCAGCTCCTTTGGCTTGAACGGGTTGATCGGTGCCTGGATGGCGCTGGGAGCAACCTGTTTCGGGCTGTAGGCATAACGCCCGGCGTGGAGAATCTGCATGCAGATCTTGCCGCCCGCCTCGTGCACCGCACGGGTCACGATCTGATGTTTCAGCGCTTCTTCTTCAGTCGTCAGCTTGGCGGCACCGGAATACACGCCACCCTCGTCGTTCGGGCCGATACCGCCGGTAACCATCAGGCCGACGCCACCCCGGGCCCGCTCGGCGAAATACGCCGCCATGCGCTCGAAACCACCGGGCTTTTCTTCAAGGCCGGTGTGCATCGAACCCATCAGGGTGCGGTTGCGCAGCGTGGTAAACCCCAGGTCCAGCGGGGCCAGCAGGTTCGGGTAATGGGCGGCGGTCATCGGTAGCTCCACAGGCGATCACGGAAAATGGGGACGCTCTGCGTCGCCCCTCAGTCATGTGTTACAGACTATGGACACTGTAAAGGACGCTCAATGACTGAAACTGACAACCTATTGATCCAAATGAGCAGTAACCCTTGGCAAGCGGCGGCATGGGTCATACCCTAGGCAGCGAACCCTGAACACGGCCGTTGACTGTCCCCCCATGCGTAAACTTCTGTACCTGACACTGTCCATGGCATTGATCGCCGCCCTGACGACCTACGCGATGTGGGCCGCGGACCGCCCGGTGGGGCATTACCTGTCCGACCTGCGCATTGACCTGGCGATCGACCAGGGCACCCCCGCCGACCGTGGCAACCTGCTGGGCATCCAGCCCGAGCTGTTCCCCACTGACTATCAAAGTCCCGAACGCCTGCACCGCAAGCTGGCGGCCTACCTGCAGAAAGCCCAGGAAGAAGGACTGCTGAACGACAAGACCATCGTCGTGCTGCCTGAACATGTCGGCACCTGGCTGATGGTCAGCGGCGAGAAAGACGAGCTCTATCAGGCCACCACCTTCAAGGAGGCCATGAACTGGCTGGCGGCGAGCAATCCGTTGAAGTTCGTTCGTGCGCTGATGAGCGCCCAGGGCGGCAGCCGGCTGGACGATGCGCACCTGCGGATGAAGGCCAAAGCCATGGCCAAGGACTATCAGGCATTGTTCGGCGGCCTGGCCAGGGAATTCCACGTGACGCTGGTGGCGGGCTCCATCGTGTTGCCCGAGCCCAGCATCATCGATGGCACCCTGAAGATCGGACGCGGCGCGCTGTTCAACAGCAGCGTTGTGTTCGGCAGCAACGGCGTGCCGATCGGCCAGCCCCAGCGCCAGATGCATCCGGTGTTCGAACAGCAGGATGTGATCCGGGCCAATGGCGAACACACGCTCAACGTCGTCGATACGCCGGCCGGGCGCCTGGGGGTGCTGATCGGCAGCGACAGCTGGTACCCGGACAACTACCGCAAACTCGACGATCAGCAGGCTCGGATCGTCGCGGTTCCGGCCTTTGTCGCGGGCCGTGGCACCTGGGATCAACCCTGGCGCGGCTACAAGGGCTCGTCGACACCGAGTTCTATCAGCCTCAAGGCCGGTGAGCTCAGCGAGGGCCAGGCCTGGCATCGATTGACCTTGACGGCGCAACCGCCCTCCAGCCAGGCGATCGCCGGCATGAGCGTATTCCTGCGTGGGCAATTCTGGGATCAGGCCGGCGCAGGCCAGAGTTTTCTGAGCAGCAATGGCCAGCACTTCGCCGACGGCAACGCCCGCGGCGCGCGCCTGTTGAACCTCTGGTTGTAAGTCATGAAACCGTTGCCAATGCGACTGGGCGATCTGTCGGTGGGCTTCGTGCACAGCCTGGCCGATGCCGTGCGCAGCCACGGTGTCGACCCTCAAGCGCTACTTGAACAATTTGGCCTGGATGCGGCTCGCCTGAGCGAAGCCGGGGCGCGGCTGTCGATTCCGCGCTACATGCGTCTGGGCCACAGTGCGATCCAGTTGACCGACGACCCGGCGCTTGGCTTGCGCATGGGACAACTCAGTCGCCTGAGCCAGGCCGGCCTGGCGGGCGTGACCGCGTCCCAGGCGCCAACGGTGCGCGAGGCGGCGCGCTGCCTGATCCGCTTCGAATCGTTATATGGCTCCAACTACCGCGGGCAATCGAGCTTTCACGAAGATGCCGAAGGTGCCTGGCTGCGCTTTTATTCCATCAGCCCCTATAACAGCTATAACCGCTTCGTGGTGGACTCGATCATCGCCGGCTGGTTGCAGCAACTGTCCAGCATCAGCCCTGCCCCGCTGCGCGCCGAACGCATCGACATCGAGTTCGAAGTACCTGACTACTGCGCCGCTTACGACCAGTTGGGCGACAGCCCGATTCAGTTTGGCGCCGAACACAATCAATTGCGCCTGAGTCTGGCCAGCCTGGCCCAGCGCAACGCCCAGCACTGCCCGAGTACCTGGCGACATCTGCTGCAACTGTGTGAACGGGAACTTGAACAACTGACACGCACCCGTAGCCTGCGTGAACGCATCACTCAGTTACTGGGGCCGTTGCTCAATGGTGGCCGGGAACCCGACCTGGAAGAAGTGGCGGCACGCCTCAAGCTGCCCGTCTGGACCCTTCGCCGCCGACTGGCCGAAGAGGGCACGCAATATCGCGCGATTCTCAACGACACCCGCCGCGACCTGGCCATGACCTACATACGTGATACGGAACTGGCGTTCGGTGAAATCGCCTACCTGCTGGGGTTTGCCTCAGCCGAAGCGTTTCAACGTGCCTTCAAACGCTGGACCGAGCAGACACCGGGCGAGTTTCGCCGCAGCCATCGTCAATCCGCCTGACGCTTACAGCTCGGTAGCGTCTTCAGCGGGCTCCAGCGGGTCCAGTTCGAACGCCTGATACTCGAGCAACTCTTCTTGATAATCGTCCATTTTCCAATCCCCCACGGCCCATTGATAAACATCTGAATAAATGACCAGCGCCTTGAGCCTAAAGTGCCCGCGTGAAGGAAAAATGACGCGGGCACGACAGTTCGTCGCCTCTGAATAAAACGTAGCAGGCGGTCGGGCATTTATCGAAGGATTTTTTACGACTTACGGGGGGTGTCTGGATGAGCGAGCATGCTCGCGATGTTCGTTGACGATGACGCGGGCTCACCGGATGAACGCAGTGATCTTGCGTTCATCGCGAGCGAGCTCGCTCCTACAGGGGATTTTATTGGCCAGAGACCGGCATGGCCTTGATCGGCTCGGACGGTGGCGGAATGTCAGTCGGATTGGCCGGTGGTGTGATCGTTTCTGCGGCCGGAGCGGGCTCTGCGCTCGGGGCCGCACTGATCGGTGCGGCCTCTGGCGGCGGCGCTACCGGCTCGGACGCTGTTGGCGCGGCTTCGGCTGGTGCCGTTTCCTGCGCAGCCGGAGCAGGCTCTGTGGCGGTCGCAGGGGCCAATGCAGCAGGAGCCGGCGCGGCCTTGGGCTCAGGCATGCCCAGATCTGCCTTCGGCTTCTCGGGGATATGCTCGGCTTCCTTGACCTCCTTGGGCAGGAACTGCTCGACCAGTGCGAAGAACCGATCGTAGAACTTGGCGGAGGTCACGGTTTCACTGGCGACCTTGACCATCGAGTCGTCTGACGAGCCGATCGGCATCGACACCGAACCCAGCACGCCTACCCCGAGGCTTGCCGAATTGTTGGTCTTCTTCAGTGCGTACTTGTCCTGCAGGGCGTTGGCGAACACCGTGGCGTGATGCCCGGCATTGCCACCGTCGGCGCAGACCACGCTGAAACTGATTTCCATGTGGTTCTCGCCGGTCTGCTGGAAACTCTTGTGCCCGCTGACCAGTTTCGGATCGCTGCTGGTAATGATGTAGCCCTGGCTCAGCAAGGCACGACGGGCGGCTTCGCAGCTTTGCGAATCAGTCACGGGGTAGTTGCGGGAAAAGGTACCGGAGTCGTCGAAGTTCTCATGCTCGTAGATGGCGGCTTTCTTCGACGAGCACCCGGCCGCGACGGCCAGCACCAGCGCCAGCCCGGCAACACGCATGGGAAATGATTTAAACATTGAACATCCTGAGGAAAACGGTTCGGGGCGTATTGTGCAACAGATCTATGCTTAGCGTCGCATCGATTGTGTCTTAAAACAGTTACAGGGGTGTTGACTCCGATAGTTGGCAAACGTCCCCGCCCGTTTGTCACTCCCGCAATAACAAAAAACCCCGGCCTTTCGGCCGGGGTTCGTTTGTAACGCAGTGTTCAGTCAGACATCAGAAGCGCTTGATGTCGGCCTGGCTTTCCAGCTGCTTGCGGTAAGCGGAGAAGTCTTGCTGGCCAACCCGCGATGCGAGGAAGCGACGGTATTGAGCCTTCTCTTCTTCAGTGGGCGTTGCAGCTTCATTGACGCCGTTCAGACGAACGATCATCAGGCTGCCATCCGGCAAGGTCACGCTGCTGAACGTCGGCTTGTCCTTGGAGGCTGGCTTAGGCATGCGGAACAGAGCCTGCAGCACGGCCGGGTCGATCCCTTCCTGAGCGCGGGTCGCCGCTTCGGTGACTTTCCAGTTCTGACCATCGATTGCCGCGTTCAACGGCGTTTTGCCGTCGCGCAGGCCGGTAATCAGCTCGTCAGCCTTGGTCTTGGCGGCAGCACTGGCGTGCTCCTTGGCCAATTGCTCGCGGATCGGGCCAGCCACGCTTTCCAGCGGCAGTTGCGCAGGCTTGAGGTGCTCCTTGGCGCGCAACACGATCACGGTGTCTGGATCCAGCTCGATGGCGGTGCTGTTGGCACCCTCATCCAGCACTTCCGGACTGAACGCCGCGGTCACCACGGCACGGTTGGCCGCAATGCCCTCGCCGCCTTCGCGACCGAACGGCTTGGAAGTGTGCACTGTCAGCTTCAGGTCTTGCGCCGGCTGGGCCAGATCGGAAGCTTCGAACGAGGCATCTTCCAGTTGCTTGGTCGCTTCGACGAAACGCTGCTCGACCTGCTGAGCCTTCAACTCACGGGTCAGCTTGTCCTTCAGGCTCGCCAGTGTCGGCACTTCAGGCGCTTCCACGCCCAACAGCTTGATCAAGTGGAAACCGAAGTCGGTGCGAACCGGTTCGGAAACCTGATCCTTGGTCAGCGAGTACAGGACCTTTTCGAACGCTGGGTCATAGACGCCTGGACCCGCATAGCCGAGGTCACCGCCATTGTTGGCCGAACCCGGGTCCTGGGAGAATTCCTTGGCCAGGGCCTCGAACTTCTCGCCTTTGGCCAGACGGGCCTGAATGTCTTCGATCTTGGCCTTGGCTTGCGCCTCGGTGGTCTTGTCGTTGACTTCGATCAGAATGTGCGCAGCCCGGCGTTGTTCGGACAGGTTGGCGATTTCTTTCTGATACGCCGCTTGCAGGTCTTCGTCCTTGACGCTGACCTGATCGAAGAACGAAGCCTTCTTCAGCTCCAGGTAATCGATGATCACCTGATCCGGCGTCATGAATTCCTTGGCGTGTTCGTCATAGTAGGCTTTGACTTCCTCGTCGGTCAGTTTCACCGCCGCCGGGTCAGCCTTGATGTTCAGGGAAGCGAAATCGCGGGTCTGCTTCTCCAGACGGGCGAACGCCAGTACCTGTGCGTCGGTGACGAAACCGCTGCCCGCCAGACCGGCGCGCAGTTGGCCGATCAGCATTTCCTGAGCCAGCATCTGGCGGAACTGCATACGGCTGTAACCGAGTTGACGAATCACCTGGTCGAAACGCTCAGGACTGAACTTGCCATCGACCTGAAACTCAGGCGTTTGGAGGATGACCTGGTCCAGAGCCGCTTCGGAAAAAGCGAATTTGGAGTTTTGTGCGCCTTGCAGCAGCAACTTGCGATCGATCAGGCCTTTGAGCGCCGATTCGCGCAGCATTTTTTCGTCGAGCAAGGACGCATCGAAATCCTTGCCCAGCTGTTGCATGAGTTGACGGCGTTGCATATCGACCGCCTGGCTCAGCTCGTTCTGGCTGATTTCATCGCCATTGACCTTCGCCGCCTCATTGGTGTGCGTCGTAGCCTTGAAAATGGCGTCGAAACCGGTCAAAGCCATCAGTGCAACGATGACTCCGATGATGGTCTTGGCAATCCAGCCTTGTGAATTGTCCCTGATGTTCTGCAGCATGCGTCCCCCATAAACGGTTGAACTTCAAAAATTAGGCAACCGCGGAGCGTGGGTAGAATCCGGATAGAAGAAAGGCGCATCCGGGGATGCGCCTTCTCGTAACTGGCGGAGCGGACCGATGACTCGTACTTGCGAGCCTCGGTGTCTCGGACCGGCGACTCGCCGACTGGACTACCGCTCCGCTGCCAGGTCAGGCATGACCCCGACCCGGATAGGCAAAAACCTGAATCGAACTTAGTTGACAGCTTCTTTCAGTGCTTTACCGGCTTTGAAACCTGGTTTTTTGGCTGCTGCGATTTCCAGTGTCTTACCGGTCTGTGGGTTACGACCGATGCGAGCTGGGCGATCGGTGACGGAGAAAGTACCGAAACCAACCAGAACAACGGAGTCGCCAGCCTTGAGAGCGCCAGTGACGGATTCGATTACAGCGTCCAGCGCACGGCCAGCAGCAGCTTTCGGGATATCAGCGGATGCAGCGATAGCATCAATCAGTTCCGACTTGTTCACTCTAAGTCCCCTTATATCTATTTGAGTATGATTCTAAGTTTTTTTGGTGAAAGCAAAAACGAGTGCTGAATGGCCTACAGACACTTAAGAGCCGCTTTATAACAAGGGCTCTAAAAAACTGTCAAGGAAGCCCCCCAGGCAAATACGTATTAATGCGTGCTAATTCTTTCCTTAGAATCGGACTCGCGTTTCTCATCCTTCGCGACGATCTCCGGAGCCACATCCGGCAAGGGCTCCGGCGCGTATTGCAGCGCAATTTGCAGGACCTCGTCAATCCATTTAACTGGTTTAATCTGGAGATCCTGCTTGATATTGTCAGGAATTTCCTTCAGATCGCGAACATTCTCTTCGGGAATGATCACCGTCTTGATTCCACCACGGTGAGCGGCGAGCAGTTTTTCTTTCAAACCACCGATCGCCAGCACCTGGCCACGCAAGGTGATTTCACCGGTCATGGCCACATCGGCGCGGACAGGAATGCCCGTCAATGCCGACACCAACGCCGTGCACATGCCTACACCCGCGCTAGGGCCATCCTTGGGCGTCGCCCCTTCCGGCATATGGATGTGGGTGTCGCGCTTCTCGTGGAAGTCCAGGGGGATTCCCAAGCTCTTAGCGCGGCTACGCACCACGGTAAGGGCGGCAGTGATCGATTCGACCATCACGTCCCCCAGGGAACCGGTCTTGATCAGTTGGCCCTTGCCCGGCACCACGGCAGCCTCGATGGTCAGCAATTCGCCGCCCACCTGAGTCCACGCCAGACCGGTCACCTGTCCGATCTGATCCTGTTGTTCAGCCAGGCCGTAACGGAACTTACGCACGCCCAGGAAGTGCTCCAGATCGTCCGCCGTGACCTTTACCGAGAAGCGTTTTTCCAGTGCATGCTCCTTGACCGCCTTGCGGCAAACCTTGGCAATCTGGCGCTCCAGGCCACGCACACCAGCTTCGCGGGTGTAGTAACGGATGATGTCGCGAATCGCTTCCTCGTCGAATTCCAGCTCGCCTTTTTTCAAGCCATTGGCCTGAATCTGCTTGGGCGAAAGGTATTTGACGGCGATGTTGATCTTCTCGTCTTCGGTGTAGCCCGGCAGACGAATCACTTCCATCCGGTCCAGCAGCGCCGGCGGGATGTTCATGGAGTTGGAGGTGCAGAGGAACATCACATCGGACAGGTCGTAGTCGACTTCCAGATAGTGATCGTTGAAGTTGTGGTTCTGCTCCGGATCGAGCACTTCGAGCAACGCCGACGCCGGATCGCCACGCATGTCGCTGCCCATTTTGTCGATTTCGTCGAGCAGGAACAGCGGGTTGCGGACGCCCACCTTTGTCATCTTTTGAATCAATCTTCCTGGCATCGAACCGATGTAAGTACGGCGATGACCACGGATTTCAGCTTCATCACGCACGCCGCCCAAGGCCATGCGCACGAATTTGCGGTTGGTGGCGTGGGCGATCGACTCCGCCAGGGAGGTTTTACCCACACCCGGAGGGCCCACCAGACACAGCACCGGACCACGAATCTTCTTCACGCGCTTTTGCACGGCGAGGTATTCGAGGATGCGCTCTTTGACTTCTTCCAGACCGTAGTGGTCGGCATCGAGAATGTCTTCGGCGCGGGCCAGATCAAGGCGTACCTTGCTCTGAGCCTTCCACGGCACCTGGACCAGCCAGTCGATGTAGGAGCGCACCACGGTCGCTTCAGCGGACATCGGCGACATCTGCTTGAGCTTGTTCAGTTCGGCGGTGGCCTTGGCCAGTGCGTCTTTTGGCAGGCCAGCGGCGTCGATACGCTTTTTCAGCTCTTCGACTTCGTTGTGACCTTCGTCGCTGTCACCGAGCTCTTTCTGAATGGCCTTCATCTGCTCATTCAGGTAGTACTCGCGCTGACTGCGCTCCATTTGCTTTTTGACGCGACCGCGAATGCGTTTCTCGACTTGCAGCAGATCGATCTCGGCATCGAGCAGCGCCAGGACGTGTTCGACCCGGGCCGACAAATCGATGATTTCGAGGATTTCCTGCTTCTGCTCGATCTTCAGGGCCATGTGTGCGGCCATGGTGTCGACCAGGCGCCCTGGCTCGTCGATGCTGTTGAGCGACGACAGGACTTCAGCCGGGACTTTCTTGCCCAGCTGCACGTATTGTTCGAACTGCGACAGCAGGCTGCGCACGAACACTTCCGATTCGCGCTCTGGCGCGTCGACTTCGTCGATCAACGAGACTTCGGCGCGGCAATGGCCGTCCACTTCGCTGAAGCGCTCCACGGCGCCACGCTGCTCGCCTTCGACCAGAACCTTGACCGTGCCATCGGGCAGCTTGAGCAGCTGCAGAACGGTCGCAATCGTACCTACGCGATACAGCGCGTCTTCACCAGGATCGTCGTCAGCCGGGTTTCTCTGAGCCAGCAGAAGAATCTGCTTGTCGCCCGTCATCGCTGCCTCGAGGGCTTCAATGGACTTCTCGCGCCCCACGAACAGCGGGATAACCATGTGCGGATAAACCACGACATCACGCAATGGCAGGAGAGGCAATTCGATGGTTGTCTTCATGATTTCGCCTCTACGGCGGCCCTAGGGCCGGAAACAGATGGAAGTAAGCTTGAAACCAAGATGGGGGCAGCCTTGAAAAAAAACAAGCACAAAGACTGTGTAAAAAACGCAAAAAGCAAAGGGGCCCGAAGGCCCCTTCTTTATATCGGCGGCGTGACGCTTAAGCGTCTGGCGCGGCCTTGGCAGCAGGCTCACTGTTTTCGTAGATATACAGTGGCTTGGACTTGCCTTCAATGACGCTTTCATCGATCACTACTTTACTCACCTCGGACTGCGAGGGGATTTCATACATAGTGTCGAGCAGCACACCCTCGAGAATCGAACGCAGACCACGAGCACCGGTTTTACGTTCCAGCGCGCGCTTGGCGACCGATTTCAGCGCGTCGGCCCGGAATTCCAGGTCCACGCCTTCCATCTCGAACAGCTTGGCGTATTGCTTGGTCAAAGCATTTTTTGGCTCGGTGAGAATCTGCATCAACGCAGCCTCGTCAAGCTCGTCCAGCGTGGCGAGGACCGGCAGACGGCCGACAAATTCCGGGATCAGACCGAACTTGACCAGATCGTCAGGCTCGACTTCACGCAGGGACTCACCGACTTTCTTGCCTTCTTCCTTGCTGCGCACTTCTGCGTTGAAACCGATGCCGCCCTTGGTGGAACGGTTTTGGATAACCTTTTCCAGACCGGAGAACGCACCACCGCAGATGAACAGTATGTTACGGGTGTCGACCTGAAGGAATTCCTGCTGCGGGTGCTTGCGACCGCCTTGTGGCGGAACGGAAGCGACCGTGCCTTCGATCAACTTGAGCAGGGCCTGCTGCACGCCTTCACCGGAAACGTCCCGGGTGATCGACGGGTTGTCAGACTTGCGCGAGATCTTGTCGATCTCATCGATGTAGACAATGCCCATCTGGGCCTTTTCCACGTCGTAATCGCACTTCTGCAGCAGCTTCTGAATGATGTTCTCGACATCTTCACCCACGTAACCCGCCTCGGTGAGGGTGGTTGCGTCGGCGATGGTGAACGGAACGTTCAGCAAACGGGCCAATGTTTCGGCAAGCAGGGTCTTACCCGAGCCTGTCGGGCCGATCAGCAGGATGTTGCTCTTGCCGAGTTCGACGTCGTCATTCTTTTTGTCACGCTGATTCAGGCGCTTGTAGTGGTTGTACACCGCTACGGCCAGAACCTTTTTCGCACGCTCCTGACCAATCACATACTGATCAAGGATGCCGCTGATTTCTTTGGGCGAAGGCAATTTATGCGCGCTGCTTTCGGCCTGGGCTTCCTGCACCTCCTCGCGGATGATGTCATTGCACAGGTCGACGCACTCGTCGCAGATAAAGACCGAGGGGCCGGCAATCAACTTGCGTACTTCATGCTGGCTTTTGCCACAGAAGGAGCAATAGAGCAGCTTGCCGTTGTCCTCGCCGTTGCGGGTGTCAGTCATTCGTTCGATCCAAATCCGATAGGCTTGCAACACAAGATGAAGGCTATTGCGGGCTTTTTCAAGCCCGCTGGTGATCAGACAAGCCGACCAAGCCTATTTTGAGCCGCTTATTTTAAGCTGGGCGCTGGGTGATCACTTCGTCGATCAAGCCATATTCACGCGCAGCTTCTGCACTCATGAAGTTGTCGCGGTTGGTGTCGCGCTCGATTTCTTCGAGTGTGCGCCCGCTGTGCTTGGCCATCAGCGTGTTCAGACGCTCGCGAATGAAGAGGATTTCCTTGGCGTGGATTTCGATATCCGACGCCTGGCCCTGGAAACCGCCCAGTGGCTGGTGAATCATCACGCGCGAGTTCGGCAGGCAGAAACGCTTGCCAGGGGCACCGGCTGTCAGCAGGAATGCACCCATGCTGCAGGCCTGACCGATGCAGGTGGTCGACACGTTGGGTTTGATGAACTGCATGGTGTCGTAGATCGACATGCCCGCTGTCACCGAACCGCCCGGGGAGTTGATATAGAGATGGATGTCCTTGTCCGGGTTTTCCGCTTCAAGGAACAGCAGCTGCGCACAGATCAGGTTGGCCATGTAGTCCTCTACCGGACCCACCAGAAAGATCACTCGCTCCTTGAGAAGACGCGAGTAGATGTCGTAGGCGCGTTCGCCTCGGGCAGACTGCTCGACAACCATCGGGACCAGGCCGCCTGCGGCCTGGATATCAGAGTTCTGCTGAATATACGAATTACGGAACATGCTCTGCAGTCACTCCCAAATAGTTATGTCTTGAATACGCATAAGCCAGCACGAAGGCTGGCTTATGGTGTGTACTTCTTAACGCAGCAACAATCAGTCGGCTTGTGGAGCTTCTACCGGCTTGACCGCTTCTTCGTAAGAGACCGATTTGTCGGTCACGCTAGCTTTCTGCAGAACAGTATCCACAACTTGCTCTTCCAGCACAACCGAACGGACTTCGTTCAGTTGCTGGTCGTTCTTGTAGTACCAGGACACCACTTGCTCAGGCTCTTGGTAAGCCGACGCCATTTCCTGAATCATTTCGCGAACGCGAGCTTCGTCAGGCTTGAGGTCGTACTGCTTGACCACTTCAGCCACGATCAGACCCAGCACGACACGGCGCTTGGCTTGCTCTTCGAACAGTTCGGCCGGCAGCTGGTCAGGCTTGATGTTGCCACCGAACTGCTGAACAGCCTGCACGCGCAGACGGTCGACTTCGTTGGACAGCAGGGCTTTTGGCACTTCGATCGGGTTGGTGGCCAGCAGACCGTCCATAACCTGATTCTTGACCTTGGATTTGATCGCCTGGCGCAGTTCGCGCTCCATGTTCTTGCGAACTTCGGTGCGGAAGCCTTCCAGACCGGTTTCCTTGATGCCGAATTGAGCGAAGAACTCTTCGGTCAGCTCAGGCAGTTTTGGTTCGGAAACGGTGTTCACGGTAACGGTGAACTCGGCGGTCTTGCCAGCCAGATCGAGGTTCTGATAGTCCTCAGGGAAGGTCAGGTTCAGAACGCGCTCTTCACCAGCCTTGGCGCCAACCAGGCCATCTTCAAAGCCAGGGATCATGCGGCCGGAACCCAGAACCAGCTGGGTACCCTTGGCGGAACCGCCGGCGAACACTTCACCGTCGACCTTGCCAACGAAATCGATGTTCAGTTGGTCTTCGTTCTGAGCAGCACGATCGGCCACTTCGAAACGGGTGTTCTGCTTGCGCAGGATTTCCAGCATCTTGTCCAGATCGGCATCAGCCACGTCAGCGCTCAGGCGCTCTACGGTGATACCTTCGAAACCGGCAACGGTGAACTCAGGGAACACTTCGAATACGGCAACGTATTCCAGGTCCTTGCCTGCTTCCAGGGATTTAGGCTCGATCGAAGGCGAACCAGCCGGGTTCAGCTTTTGCTCAACGACTGCTTCGTAGAAGGAAGACTGGATCACGTCGCCTACCGCTTCCTGGCGAGCTTCAGCGCCAAAACGACGCTTGATTTCGCTCATTGGCACTTTGCCTGGACGGAAGCCAGCAATCTTGGCCTTTTGGGCAGTCTGCTGCAGACGCTTGTTGACCTGAGTCTCGATGCGCTCAGCCGGCACGGTGATGCTCATGCGGCGCTCAAGAGCAGAAGTATTTTCAACAGAAACTTGCATGGATATTCCTCGTTGCACAGACGTTAGCCGGCCGTTTCCGACCCCAGAATCAAGGGCATGCATTCTAGTGGGTCAAACTCAAGAAGTCACCCTACTGAAAACGGGTAAAAACGCAGCAGGCAATTTATAGGTGCGAATGCACGGATGCACCTCGCCCCGGTGGCAAATACAGCCAATCACGCCAGGGCTCTGCGCCAACCTCTCTATATATAGAAGAGGTGGCCAATCATCCCCCTGACAGCCGATCTTGCGAGCAAGTCCGGCGGGCGGCGCGGCATCATCGAGAAACATAAATACGACGAAATGCCCCGCCCTGCGACCCGGTACCCGCAGTCGCCGAATACTCAAACCGCTGAAACAAAAAAGGCGCCAGACTGTTAAATCTGGCGCCTTTCGGAATATGGGGTGGACGATGGGGATCGAACCCACGACAACGGGAGTCACAATCCCGTGCTCTACCAACTGAGCTACGCCCACCATATCGCGCTACTTGTGCCAAAGCTGCCTAATGGCGCACCCGGCAGGACTCGAACCTGCGACCATCCGCTTAGAAGGCGGATGCTCTATCCAGCTGAGCTACGGGCGCCTTATTAATCTGTACTCTTGGAGGACTACAAACTAAGTGCTTTCCAGCCTCGCAGAACCTTGATTCCGCTCGACCTTCTTAACCAGTGCTAGGCTGTGCCCGACAAGTGCGACGAATAGTATAGAGCGACCTGTAGGGCGTCAAATCCTTTTTAAAAAAAATTCATTTAATTAAAGGGGTTAGGGGAATTTGCAGACCAAGCGCCTTTGCCCTCACCGCATGACATGCGAGAATGCGTTCTCTTTTTTTCCCCTCTCGATGGTTAATCACGCGCAATGACTGCACAACTAATCGACGGCAAATCGATCGCCGCCAGCCTGCGCCAGCAGATCGCCCAACGCGTCAACGAGCGTCGCCAGCAAGGCTTGCGCACGCCAGGCCTCGCGGTGATCCTGGTCGGCAGCGATCCTGCCTCTCAGGTTTATGTCTCGCACAAGCGTAAAGACTGTGAAGAGGTCGGCTTCCTTTCCCAGGCCTACGACCTGCCTTCCGAAACCACTCAAGAAGCGCTGACCGAGCTGATCGATCGTCTCAACGACGACCCGGCGATCGACGGCGTTCTGCTGCAACTCCCTCTTCCCGAGCACCTGGATGCGTCGAAACTGCTTGAGCGCATTCGTCCGGACAAAGACGTCGACGGCTTCCATCCTTATAACGTCGGCCGCCTGGCCCAACGCATTCCGCTGCTGCGTCCGTGCACACCCAAGGGCATCATGACCCTGCTGGAAAGCACCGGTGCCGATCTGTACGGGATGAATGCCGTGGTCGTCGGCGCCTCCAACATCGTTGGCCGGCCAATGGCGATGGAATTGTTGCTGGCCGGTTGCACCGTGACCGTCACTCACCGCTTCACCAAGGACCTGGCCGGCCACGTCGGTCGTGCCGACCTGGTGGTCGTGGCCGCCGGCAAGCCTGGCCTGGTCAAGGGTGAGTGGATCAAGGAAGGCGCGATCGTGATCGACGTCGGCATCAACCGCCAGGAAGACGGCAAGCTGGTCGGCGACGTGATCTACGAAACCGCCCTGCCCCGCGCCGGCTGGATCACTCCGGTACCGGGCGGCGTAGGCCCGATGACCCGCGCCTGCCTGCTGGAAAACACGCTGTACGCCGCTGAAACCCTGCACGGCTGAAACCCGTTGCAGCGTCAACCAGCGAATCAAGGAACCCCGCCCATGGCGGGGTTCTTTTTTGCCCGAGAAACGGGCATGACCATCCGCCGGAAAATGTCTTTTTTTTCATCTTTCCAACGACTTTCACCCCACCCTCGAACAACCATCGACAGTTATTCAGCCATACTCCAGAATGTCGCGCTTTTTATGAAATAGCCCGTTACATAACGGCGTATTAACATTTTATGAGTCTGCCAGCGTGAAAATCCGTCTTTCCATCCTGAGCCTATTTTTTGCCGTTACAGGGACTTTCATCACGCCTATTGCCAGCGCTGGCGAAACCACCGCCGCGCCTCGAGACACCGCCCAACTCAAGATCGCTTCCGGCAGCGCACTGCTGATGGATCTGCAGACCAACAAAGTCATCTACGCCAGCAACCCCGACGTGGTTGTTCCCATCGCGTCCGTGAGTAAATTGATGACCGGCCTGGTCGTGGTAGAAGCCCGCCAGAACATGGATGAGTACATCAACATCAACATCAGTGACACGCCGGAAATGAAGGGCGTGTTCTCCCGGGTCAAGCTCAACAGCGAAATGCCGCGCCGGGAAATGCTGCTGATTGCCTTGATGTCATCGGAAAACCGCGCCGCCGCCAGCCTCGCGCATCACTACCCGGGTGGTTATGCCGCCTTCATCGCCGCGATGAACGCCAAGGCCAAGGCCCTGGGCATGACCAACACCCACTTCGTCGAGCCCACCGGCCTGTCGCCACGCAACGTGTCGACCGCTCGCGACCTCAGCAAGCTGTTGATTGCCGCGCACAAGTACCCACTGCTGACCGAGTTGAGCACCACCAAGGAAAAAACCGTGTCGTTCCGCAAGCCCAACTACAGCCTGGGTTTCCGTAACACCGACCACCTGATCAACAAGGCCAACTGGAACATCGAACTGACCAAGACCGGTTTCACCAACGAAGCGGGCCACTGCCTGGTGCTGGTCACCCACATGAGTAACCGTCCGGTAGCGCTGGTGATCCTCGACGCCTTCGGCAAATACACCCACTTCGCCGATGCCACGCGCATTCGCAATTGGGTGGAAACCGGCAGAAGCGCTGACGTGCCTTCCGTTGCCTTGCAATACAAATCTGAAAAGAACCTCAAGCATCGCCAAAGCGGTGTGATCGAAGCCTCGAAATAAAGCGCAAAAAAAGCCCCGATTAATCGGGGCTTTTTTTGCCAGTCAATCATTGGGCAGCGGCATCTGGTCGTCGTCGGGAATACCATCCCCTTTGCTCGGATCATTCCACCCTTTCGGATGTTCCCCCGGCGCCACGGCAGGTCGGGCCAGTGGATCGCGCATCGGGCTGTCCGGATCCATCACCGGATCGACAGGCTCTTCAGGGGTGGTCGGGACGTTCTCCGCACGTTTGTCGTTGAAGCTCGAATCGGTAGACATAGGCACCTCGATTCAGCACTTGAAGGGATTCAGGGTTTGAGATCACCAAGGGGGTCGTAAGGTTTCGCCGGCGCCTTGGGATCATCACCCGGTTTCACATCCTTGGGTGCCTTGGCGGGACCGACCGGGTCGACCTGCGGGTCAGCGAGGTCCGGCGAATCGGGATCGAAACCCGGGTCATCGCCGGATGAATGCTCGGACGAGTGCGGACCGACGGGGGTAGTGGAATGAGCCATGGACACCTCCTGTTCACGGCCCGAAAACCCGGGCCATGTCCTTCAGATGCCTGCAACACCCGACGGTGCCCGAGAAATGACGAACGGGCTTACTGAGAAGACAAAGCCTTTTTCGCCCTCGCCGCCGCCTGCTCCTGGCCGGCCTGGGCCAGATCGTTCGCCGCCTTGAGCCAGCGCTGCTGATCGACTTCGGCCGGAATCTGCGTCGGCGCCTGAATCAGCACCGCCCAGCCACCAGCGTCCTTGAACGACGACTCGAACGAACTGAAGCTCATCATCAAACGCTGATCCATCCCCGCGCGCAGCAGCACCGTCTGCTTCTGACGGTTATAGCCTGACAGAATCGCGTAACGCGGCTCCGCCCACAACGCCGAACCCTCGGTGAAGCGCACCATCACTGGATACCCTGCCGCTACCTGGGTCAACAAGGCGGGTAGATTGCTGTCCAGCGGATAGACCATCATTCCGTATTCACGCGCCAGGTTTTGCATGTTCTGCTGCAACTGAGCCTCCGCGCCTGGCAAGTGCAAAGGTTTGTCCAACAACCCCGGTGTGATCACGATGCCCTGTTGAGACAACATACTCGCCAACACCTGCGGCCCGCTTTGGTTGGCCACGCCACGGTAGAACCTGCCAGTGAGCTCGACCCGCTCGGGCAGCCGCTTGATCTGCGGCGCAACGCTCCCCGCGCAGCCGGCCATTCCCGCCACACAACCCGCAATCAGCGCCACCGATAGAATCCGAGAAATAGCCCGCACCATCATCACTCTCTTGTTCAGACGCCGGGCAATCCACTTCCCGGCTTGGCCGTCGATCATAGGACGCCCGGCGACGGCGGTATAGCCTTAACCGTCAGTCAATTGCCTTCGATAGAGCAAACGGGTTGGTCCGTGTCGACCTTTGGTCAATAGCCTGAAACACGGCAGCGACTAGACTGTCACTTGCAAGGTGTGCGTGCCCGATGCAGGGCAAAGAGGAGGCATCGATGAGCCTGACAATGACGATCGTGATGTTGATTTCCGGCTGGCTGGCCGTTGCCACCGCCATGTTGTGGGGGGTGCTGCGCATTGCCCGCCGTCACCACCACCCCGCTCAACCGACACCCCAAGCGAAAACCGATAAAGCCGCCGTGCGCCACGCCACTGCCCACTGACAGATACGCTCAATAAAAAAGGCCGCCTGCACTCCTTCGAGTACAGGCGGCCTTTTCATTCAGCGCAGGGTCAAGCCTCAGCAGCTACCCGTTTCTGCTTCGCCCGGCGGGACATCATGTTCAGCACCTCAATGGCCGCCGAGAACGCCATCGCCGCATAAACGTAGCCTTTAGGTACATGGGCGCCGAAGCCTTCGGCGATCAGCGTCATGCCGATCATGATCAGGAAGCCCAGGGCCAGCATCACCACCGTCGGGTTGTCGTTGATGAACTTGGCCAGGGGATCAGCCGCCAGCAACATCACCAGTACCGACACCACCACCGCGATGATCATGATCGGCAAATGCTCGGTCATGCCGACAGCGGTAATGATGCTGTCGATGGAGAACACCATGTCCAGCATCAGGATCTGCCCGATCGCCGCAGCAAAGCCCAGGGTCACAGTGGACGTGGCGGTCTTCGGATCTTCAGGGGCCGGGTCCATGCTGTGATGGATCTCGGTGGTGGCTTTCCACAGCAGGAACAGGCCGCCGGCGATCAGGATCATGTCCTTCCAGGAGAACGCGTGGCCGAGAATCTCGATCACCGGCGCCGTCAACTGGACGATGAACGCGATGGTGCTCAGCAAGCCCAGTCGCAGGATCAACGCCATGCCGATACCGATACGCCGCGCTTTCTGACGGTGCTGCTCGGGCAGCTTGTTGGTCAGGATAGAGATGAAGATCAGGTTATCGATGCCCAGCACGATTTCCATCACCACCAGGGTGGCCAGGGCGACCCAGGCGGTAGGGCTTGCAGCAAGTTCTAAAAGGTATTCCATGGGTCAGTCCTGACTCGTTTAAGACGGTTTAGATTTCCTGGGAAGACGATTCGGATTTCTCCGAGTCTTTTTCCGACGATTCTTTTTTGCTGATCAAGCCGCCCGTGGCTTCGCTCAGGGCCTGTTCGGCAGCCTTGTGGGTGTCGTCGATGGCCTGTTTGGCACTTTCGGCGGCCTTGCCCATCAGTTGCTGAGCGCTCTTCTCGGCCTGATCACAACCGGCCAGAACCAGTAAAGACGCAATCAGTAGAGCCGTGGTTTTAACCTTCATGATGTTTTCCTCGATAGAACAAACGGTGCCAATACCATGGCCCGTTGATAGCGACGCATTCTAGAGAGGCGAACACTTCAGGAAAATTCGTATTTTTAGCGGTTATACTTCGATTTTTACGAATCCAGAAAAAGAACGCAGACCCATGCTCAATTACCGACAGCTGCATTATTTTTGGGTGGTGGCCAAGACCGGCAGCATCGTGCGCGCCTGCGAGCAACTGAACCTGACGCCCCAGACCATCAGCGGGCAGATCACCCTGCTCGAACAGACCTACGGCATCGAACTGTTTCGCCGCGTCGGTCGACAGCTGGAGCTGACCGAAGCCGGCCGGCAGACCCTGCCCTACGCCGAACAGATGTTTCAGCTGGGCGGCGAACTGGAGTTGATGCTGCGGGCCCAGCCCAACGAGCAGCAGATTCTGTTTCGCGTGGGAGTGGCCGACGTGGTACCCAAGTCCATCGTCTATCGCCTCATCGCACCGACCATGGAATTGAGCGAGCCGCTGCGCATCACCTGTCGCGAAGACAAGCTCGAACGCCTGTTGGCCGATCTGGCGATCCAGCGCCTGGACCTGGTGATTTCCGACAGCCCGATGCCCTCGCACCTGGACATCAAGGGCTACAGCCAGAAACTCGGCGAATGCGGAATCAGCTTCTTTGCCACCGCTGAACTGGCAGCGCGGTACGGTCAGGATTTCCCGCGCAGCCTGCAGGGCGCGCCGCTGCTGATTCCGGGGCCGGAAACCGTGGTGCGCAGCCGCTTGCAGCGCTGGTTCGCCGAACAGCAGATCCAGCCGCAGATTGTCGGCGAGTTTGATGACAGTGCCTTGATGCAGGCCTTCGGCCAATCCGGCAGCGGGATTTTCATCGGCCCGAGCGTGATCGCCGATGAAGTGAAACGCCAGTGCGGCGTGGAGCTGATCGGCCAGACCGAAGCGGTGAGCGAGTCGTTCTACGCCATCTCCGTGGAGCGCAAGGTCAAGCACCCCGGCATTGTCGCCATTACCGAAGGTGCCCGACGCGAGCTGTTTACGACGCTGTAGCGATGTCCCGGGGCTTGAAGGTCATCAGCGCGATGGCCAACAGGATCGACGCCAGAATGAACGCGGCGGCGGCAAAGCCCAGGCCTTGCAGGCCGACGCTGTCGATCACCCGGCCGCCGACCATCGCCCCCAGCCCGATGCCGAGGTTGGCGCCGGCGATGTTCAGCGATGCGGCGAACGCCGGCGCCTCAGGCGCGGCCTTCATCAAGCGCACGTGGCTGACCAGGAACAATGCAGCCTGGGTGATCCCCCAAATACCCATCGCCGCCGCCAGGCCGAAAGGCGAATGAATGTTCGGCACCAGGGCCACCAGCCCGGCGATCATGAAGGCGCAGAACATCATCGAGGCCATCAGCGGGTGCCGATCCACCGCACGCCCGCCCAGCGAGTTGCCGATCAAGCCGACCGCGCCGAAGCCCATCAGGCACCAGCCCACCACCGAGCCGTCGAACCCGGCCAGGCGTTCGAGGATGTCCGCCAGGTAGGTGTAAGCGGTAAACATGCCGCTGAACACCACGATCGACAACAGCACATGCCCCACCATCAACGGGCTGCGCAGGATCTTGAATTGCGAACGGAAACTGACCTGGTGCTGATGCAGGCTGGTCTTGGGCAAGTAGATAAACAGCAGCAACGCCTTGGCGAACGCGATGAAGGCCAGGATCGCGAACGCACTGCGCCAGCCGAACGCATCGGAAATCAGTGTGCCCACCGGAATGCCGAACACCGTGGCGCAGACGATGCCGAAACCGATCTTGGCGATGGCGCGACCGGCATGGTCAGGCCCGACGATGTCCACCGCGGTTTCGCTGGCCAGCGCCCAGAACACCGGCAGGCCCAAGGCCGGGATCAACCGGGCGAAGGCCATCACCCAGATATTCGGCGCCAACGCCGCCAGGGTGTTGGCCAGACCGAACATGATCAACACCGAGATAAACAGCTTGCGCCGTTCGAAGCGGGCGAAATACGCAGTGAGCAATGGCCCGAACGCGGCAACGGTGAAGGCGAACAGGGTCACCAGCAACCCTGCTTGCGGGATGCTCACCTGCAGGTCACGGGCGATGGCCGGCAACAGGCCGACGATGATGAATTCCGTGGTCAGCACGGTAAAACCGGCGGCCGACAACAGAAGAATAGGCAACAACAGCATGCAGAACTCCAGAAAACGACAACACCAGCGATAGCCCGAAGGCCCACTGGCAGACTTGAAAATGAGGATGGCGAAGCTTAACAGAGTGTGTCGTAACCCGGTTGCACGAACCTGCAATTCGCGTTCGACACCCGGCGGCAGATCGTCACAGGGCTCCGGCTTCGAAATGACGCTGTGATAAAGTCCGCGCCCCGCGAAACGTTCGTACTGCTCATCGGCCATTTTCCGGCGCCGATGGCGTGATCCCCCCGATAAAATCAGAGATGTCGTTTATGTCTGCTGCATCCCCTTCTCTTCTGCAACGCCTGAAACGCCTGAGCCTGGTCACGCAAATCCTGATCGGCCTGATCGCCGGCGTGGCCCTGGCCCTGTTCGCACCCGACGTGGCGAAGTCCACGGCGTTCATTGGCAAAGTGTTCGTCTCGGCGCTCAAGGCCGTCGCGCCGATCCTGGTGTTCGTGCTGGTCATGGCGTCCATCGCCAACCACAGGCACGGCCAGGAAACTCACATCCGGCCAATTCTGTTTCTATATCTGCTGGGCACGTTCGCCGCCGCCGTGGTCGCAGTGGTGGCCAGCATGATGTTCCCGTCGAGCCTGGTGCTGTCTACCCAGGATGTCGCGGTGACGGCGCCGGGCGGCATTGGCGAAGTGCTGCAAAGCCTGCTGCTGAGCGTGGTCGACAACCCGGTCAGCGCGCTGATGAACGCCAACTTCATCGGCATCCTGGCCTGGGCCATCGGCATGGGCATCGCCATTCGCCACGCCGGCGACACAACCCGCGAGGTGCTCGGCGACCTGTCCAACGGCGTGACCGTGATCGTGCGTCTGGTCATCAGCTTCGCCCCGCTGGGAATCTTCGGCCTGGTGTCTTCAACCCTTGCCACCTCCGGGTTCGGCGCCTTGATTGGCTACGCGCACCTGCTGGCGGTGCTGCTGGGCTGCATGCTGTTCGTGGCGTTGGTGATGAACCCGTTGATCGTGTTCTGGAAGCTGCGCCGCAACCCTTATCCACTGGTACTGATGTGCCTGCGCGAGAGCGGCATCACCGCGTTCTTCACCCGCAGCTCGGCGGCGAACATTCCGGTCAACCTGGAACTGAGCAAGCGCCTGGGCCTGCATGAAGACACCTATTCGGTGTCGATTCCGCTGGGCGCGACCATCAACATGGCCGGCGCGGCGATCACCATCACGGTGCTGACCCTGGCCGCCGTCCATACCCTGGGCATTGCCGTGGATATCCCAACCGCGATTCTGTTGAGTGTGGTGGCGGCGATCTGCGCCTGTGGTGCCTCGGGTGTGGCCGGTGGCTCGTTGCTGCTGATCCCGCTGGCATGCAGCCTGTTCGGCATCCCGAGCGAAATCGCCATGCAGGTGGTGGCGGTGGGTTTCATCATCGGCGTGTTGCAGGACTCGGCAGAGACGGCGCTGAACTCCTCCACCGACGTGCTGTTCACGGCGGCGGCTTGTCTGGGTGAAGAACGTCTGGCCTGACACCCGGCCACGGTCGGAACATGACCCATGAAAAAGCCCGCCAAGGCGCGAACCTTGGCGGGCTTTTTTGCATCCGGACGGTTTAGAACGCGCCCATGAAATCGCGCTTGCCCACTTCCACGCCGTTGTGGCGCAGCAGTGCGTAGGCGGTGGTGACGTGGAAGAAGAACTGCGGCAGGCCGTAGCTCAGCAGGTAAGCCTGGCCACTGAAGCGCTTCTCTTTAGGGGTGCCCGGACGGGTCACGATCTCGATGCCTTCCTTGCCATTGATCTGCTCGGGCTTGATATCGCCGATGTAGGCCAGGACTTTGCTGAGCAAGGCCTGCAACTCGGCGAAAGTGGTTTCGGTGTCGTCGTACTTCGGCACTTCGACTTCGGCCAGACGCGAGGAAACGCCTTTGGCGAAATCCACGGCGATCTGTACCTGACGCACCAGCGGGAACATGTCTGGGTACAGGCGCGCTTGCAGGAACGCGTTCGGGTCGATGTTTTTTTCAGTGGCGTGGGCTTCGGCCTTCTTCAGCACATCGCTCAGGGCGGTGAGCATTTGCTTGAAAACAGGAACGGAAGCGTCGTACAGGGCAATGGTCATGGCAGTCTCGTGTGGTGACAGGAGGAAACGTCGGCCGATTATAGCCATGCTGGCGCCTCCTGCGGCTTGTCTTTTCTTGCGCAAGGATTAGGCTAGGCGGCTTCGACGGCATGCTTCGATGCATAGGGAAAAGCGCGATGAGTACTGAGTCAGAAACCACCCTCGACGAACCACGCCTGAGCAGCACGGAAATCCGCATCCTGGGTTCGCTGATCGAGAAGCAGGCCACCAGCCCGGAAACCTATCCGCTGACCCTCAACGCCCTGGTGATTGCCTGCAACCAGAAAACCAGTCGCGAACCGGTGATGAACCTGACCCCGGGCCAGGTCGGCCAGAGCCTGCGCGCCCTTGAAGGGCGCGGTTTCAGCAAACTGGTGATGGGCAGCCGCGCCGATCGCTGGGAGCACAAGGTCGACAAGGCGCTGGAACTGGTGCCGGCCCAGGTCATCCTGACCGGGTTGATGTTTTTGCGCGGCCCGCAGACGGTCAATGAACTGCTGACCCGCAGTGGGCGCATGCATGAGTTCGAGGATGCCGAGCAGGTGGTGCATCAACTGGAACGCTTGATTGCCCGCGGTCTGGCGGTGCTGATTCCGCGACAGGCTGGCCAGCGTGAAGACCGCTATACCCATGCACTGGGCGATCCGGCGGATATCGAAGCGATCCTCGCCGCCCGGCAAAACCCGGTTGAGCGTGGCGGTGGCAGTGGGGTTTCGGTGGAGCGGATCGAAGAGCTGGAAGCGCGGATCGCGGCGCTGGAAGAGCGATTGGCACGCCTGGAATAACCTGACGACACCGATCCAAATGTGGGAGCGGGCTTGCTCGCGAAAGCGGTGT
>NZ_LYVP01000071.1 GCF_001984065.1 Pseudomonas sp. KK4 | reverse complement strand
GACACATCGCTTTCGCGAGCAAGCCCGCTCCCATAGATGTTACGGATTGCCGCCGATGTAGAGTCGAATGATGTCATCGATCTCCCCGGACATCTTCATCCGTACCAGCGTACGCAATATCCGTTGCACGGGCACCTCAGGGTCGTTGCGCACGTAGCACCCGACATTCTGCTCCTGCAGCACCGCCACGCCCTGCAGACGCTGTTGCGGCAGCAGTCGCTGATTGAACCATTCCAGTGTCCATTGATTGCTGACTGCATAACGATTGCGTCCCGCCTGGAGTTTTTCCAGCACCTGCTCCTGGTTGCGAGCGTCGTCGCGGTGCAGTTGGTTGGCGTCGAACAGCGGTTGCAGGGTCGGGTAGCTGTAGCCGAGCACGGTGCCGATGGACTGGTGCGACAGGCTCGCGGGGATGACGGAGGTTTGCGCGGCAGGGCGGCTGATCAACAGGTCGGGCTGGTTGAACAGCGGAATGCTCCAGATGTAGTCGCCCGACTGATTCGGCAGCCAGGACTGCGCCGCATAGCAGCGGATGTCCACCTCGCCGTGCTCCATGGCGATCTGCACACGACTGCGTGGCAGGACGTGAAACTCCGCCGGCACGCCAACCTGCGTCGCCAGGCTGAGCATCACGTCATAGAGGATGCCCTGGGTCGGCCGGCCTTGCTCGATCTGCACCATCGGCATCGCCCAACTGTCAGGCACCACGAAGCGCAACGGCGCTTGCGCGGCCGCGCCGTCCAGACTGATCAACAGCAGTGCCCCCAGGGCCAGCCGCATAAACGCTCCGCTATCGATGAAACAAAAAGCCCCCGAAGAGCAGCTTAGCCAGATTAGACGAGCGCACCGGATGCATTTTTGCCCTTGCTCCGCTAGCATTAGCCGCTTCTGCTTCTTTCGTTGCGATGGTTTTCGATGAGTTATCAGGTTCTTGCACGTAAATGGCGTCCGCGCTCGTTCCGCGAAATGGTCGGCCAGACCCATGTGCTCAAGGCTCTGATCAATGCCTTGGACAGCCAGCGGCTGCACCACGCCTACCTGTTCACCGGAACGCGCGGGGTCGGCAAGACCACCATCGCGCGGATCATCGCCAAATGTCTGAACTGTGAAACAGGTATCACTTCCACGCCCTGTGGCGAGTGCTCGGTGTGCCGCGAAATCGATGAAGGCCGCTTCGTCGACCTGATCGAGATCGACGCCGCCAGCCGCACCAAGGTCGAGGACACTCGCGAACTGCTCGACAACGTGCAATACGCCCCGAGCCGCGGGCGCTTCAAGGTCTACCTGATCGACGAAGTGCACATGCTGTCCAGCCATTCCTTCAATGCGCTGCTCAAGACCCTTGAAGAACCGCCACCCTACGTAAAATTCATCCTGGCGACCACCGATCCGCAGAAACTTCCTGCAACTATTCTCTCGCGGTGCCTGCAGTTCTCCCTGAAGAACATGACTCCTGAGCGCGTGGTCGAGCACTTGACCCACGTGCTGGGCGTCGAGAACGTGCCGTTCGAAGACGATGCGCTATGGCTGCTGGGCCGCGCCGCCGACGGTTCGATGCGCGATGCCATGAGCCTGACCGACCAGGCGATCGCCTTCGGTGAAGGCAAGGTCATGGCCGCCGATGTGCGGGCGATGCTGGGCACCCTCGACCACGGCCAGGTCTATGACGTTCTGCACGCGCTGATCGAAGGCGACGCCAAGGCGTTGCTCGAAGCCGTTCGCCATCTGGCCGAACAAGGCCCGGACTGGAGCGGCGTGCTCTCGGAAATTCTCAACGTGCTGCACCGTGTCGCCATCGCCCAGGCCCTGCCTGAAGGCGTTGACAACGGTCACGGCGATCGTGACCGGGTGCTGGCGCTGGCCCAGGCCCTGCCAGCCGAAGACGTGCAGTTCTACTACCAGATGGGCCTGATCGGTCGTCGCGACTTGCCCCTGGCGCCGGACCCGCGAGGCGGCTTCGAAATGGTGCTGCTGCGGATGCTGGCCTTCCGGCCCGCCGACACCGAAAACGCCCCGAGGCAACCGCTAAAGCCAGTGGGGATCAGCCAGGCCACGGTTGATTCCGCCAAATCAGTGGCTGCCACGCCGGTCGTTGCGGCAGTCGCACCGGTGGCTGCACCGCCGGTTGCGGCGGCTCCCGAGCCGATTGCGCCTGCAGTGACGCCAGAGCCTGTGGTCGAGGCCGTGGTGATCGAAGAAGTGGTGGACCTGCCGTGGAATGACCCGGTCGAGCCTGCGCCTGTCCAGCAACCAGCCGTCGAGCCGGTGCTGGAAACCGCCAGCGAACAACCCGAGTTGCCGCCGATGCCCCTGCCGACGCCGGACAGCGTGGTACCCGACGCCCCTGAGTGGGCCGCCGCACCGATTCCGGAACCGACCGTGGCCGAGGTCGATGCCGCCACGCCGGGCGTGGATCTGGACGACGAGCCGCCGCTGGACGAGGACTACATCGAGCCGGACATGGATTCGGCCTACAGCTACCTCGATGACCTGGCCAGCGAACACGCCGCGGAACCGGCCCCCGAGCCTGAACCCGAGCTCGCCGCCGCGCCGGCCACCGGTCTGGCCCTGCAATGGCTGGAGCTGTTCCCGAAATTGCCGATTTCCGGCATGACCGGCAGCATCGCCGCCAACTGCACGCTGATCGCCGTCGATGGCGACAATTGGCTGCTACACCTGGACCCGGCCCACAGCGCCTTGTTCAACGCCACGCAGCAGCGTCGTCTCAACGATGCCCTGAACCAGTACCACGGGCGTACGCTGAACTTGACCATGGAGCTGATCAAGCCCGAGCAAGAGACCCCGGCCCAGGCTGCCTCTCGCCGCCGTGCCGATCGTCAGCGCGAAGCCGAGGAGTCGATCCACGGTGATCCGTTCATCCAGCAAATGATGCAGCAGTTCGGTGCGGTGATCCGTAACGATACTATTGAACCTGTCGAAGCCCTGGTCGCTCAGGGCTAATAACTGAAGGCGCTCGGCTGCATGAGCCGGACGCCGTTTTAATCCCGGTAATTTTCGAGGTGATTCCCATGATGAAAGGTGGCATGGCCGGCCTGATGAAGCAGGCGCAGCAGATGCAGGAAAAAATGGCCAAGATGCAGGAAGAGCTGGCCAACGCCGAAGTCATCGGCAAGGCGGGTGGCGATATGGTCACCGTGGTGATGACCGGTCGTCATGATGTCAAGAGCGTCAGCATTGACCCGAGCCTGGTCGAAGGCCTGAGCGAAGACGACAAGGAAATGCTCGAAGCTGTGGTCGCTGCCGCCGTCAACGACGCCGTGCGCAAGATCGAAGCCAACAGCCAGGAAAAAATGGGCAGCATGACCGCTGGCATGCAACTGCCGCCGGGCATGAAACTGCCGTTCTGATTCGCCTTTGGGCGTCGGATGAGCTACATGGAAATGCCAGGCCTCTTGCCTGGCATTTTTGTTTTTGCCTGTGAAGAACACTTTGCCTGTGATATCGCCTTCGCGAGCAAGCCCGCTCCCACCGGGTTGATGTGTGAACCTGATCCAATGTGGGAGCGGGCTTGCTCGCGAAGAAGGCAACTCGATCCATCGTCAGAATCATCGAACGCCCTACCGCCACAAATGTCTGCTCCCTATATCCCCGAACCCATCGATCAAAGGAGACGCTCAAATGTCCGACCCATTGACCCTCAATCAACGCATCGTCCTGGCCTCGCGCCCGGTGGGCGCGCCGACGCCGGAAAACTTTCGCCTGGAACGGGTTGCGCTGCCGGATCTGGCCGACGGTGAGGTGCTGCTCAAAACCCTTTATCTGTCTCTGGACCCCTACATGCGCGGGCGCATGAGCGATGCACCGTCCTACGCCGCGCCGGTGCAAATCGACGAAGTGATGACCGGCGGCGCTGTCAGTCGGGTCGAACGGTCGCGCAATCCCAAATTCCAGGAAGGCGATCTGGTGGTCGGTGCCACGGGTTGGCAAAGCCACAGCATCAACGACGGGCGCAGCATCATGCCGATTCCGTCAGGCTTGCCGAGTCCGTCCATGGCGCTGGGCGTTCTGGGTATGCCCGGCATGACCGCCTACATGGGGTTGATGGACATTGGCCAGCCGAAATCAGGCGAAACCCTGGTGGTCGCGGCCGCCTCTGGTGCAGTGGGTTCGGTGGTCGGGCAAGTGGCGAAGATCAAGGGTTTGCGCGTGGTCGGCGTGGCCGGTGGCGCGGATAAATGTCGCTACGTGGTGGAAGAACTGGGCTTTGACGCCTGCGTCGACCACAAGAGCCCGGACTTCAAGGATGAATTGGCCAAAGCCTGCCCCCAGGGCATCGATGTCTATTATGAAAACGTCGGCGGCAAGGTATTCGATGCCGTGGTGCCGTTGCTCAATCCCAAAGCGCGAATTCCGCTGTGTGGCCTGATTGCGGGTTACAACGCCACCGAAGCGCCGAGCGGGCCGGACCGCCTGCCGCAGTTGCAGCGCACACTGCTGACCAAGCGCGTGCGAATCCAGGGCTTTATCGTGTTCGACGACTACGGTGATCGTCAGCCGGAATTCGCCAGCGCCATGGCGCCGTGGGTGCGCGACGGCAAGGTGAAGTTCCGCGAAGACATGGTCGACGGCCTGGAGAATGCTCCCCAGGCGTTCATCGGTCTGCTGGAAGGGCGCAACTTCGGCAAACTGGTGATTCGGGTCGCCCAGGACTGATGGCTGCTGCCATTTGACGCTGACCAGAGGCGCGGGTATAAACCGCGTCTCGTTGTTTTGTCGGACTTTTTCCCATGAGCTTCAGCCCTTTGATTCGCCAACTGATCGATTCCCTGCGCGTACTGCCGGGCGTGGGTCAGAAAACCGCCCAGCGCATGGCGTTGCAGTTGCTCGAGCGTGATCGCAGCGGCGGCTCGCGGTTGGCGCAGGCCCTAAGCCAGGCCATGGAAGGGGTCGGCCATTGCCGTTTGTGCCGCACGCTCACCGAAGATGATCTGTGCCCGCAGTGCGCCGATAACCGTCGCGACGACACGCTGCTGTGCGTCGTGGAAGGGCCGATGGATGTCTACGCCGTGGAGCAGACCGGTTTCCGCGGTCGCTATTTCGTACTCAAGGGCCACCTGTCGCCCCTCGATGGCCTGGGCCCTGAAGCCATCGGCATTCCGCAATTGATGGCGCGGATCGAGGAAGCGGGCACCTTCGCCGAAGTCATTCTTGCCACCAACCCTACGGTTGAAGGGGAAGCCACGGCGCACTACATCGCCCAGTTGCTCAGCAGCAAAGGCCTGATCGCCTCGCGCATCGCTCACGGCGTACCGCTGGGCGGCGAGCTGGAATTGGTGGATGGCGGGACGCTGGCGCATTCGTTTGCCGGGCGTAAACCCATTGCCTTGTAGCGTCTGAACCGACGTCTTCGCGAGCAAGCCCGCTCCCACCGGGTTGATGGGTGAACCTGATCCAATGTGGGAACGGGCTTGCCTTGCCAGGCAAGCGTCTGGATCTGTCTGATACACACAATCCTGTTGAAAACCAAGCAAGCGCTCGGTTAACGTCGCTGAACCCTTCAGTGGAGTTCGCCGATGCCTGCCTTCCAGGAATACTTCGACCCCGGCCACCAATTGGTCCGCGACAGCGTCAGGCGTTTCGTCGAGCGCGAGATCCTTCCGGACATCGACCAGTGGGAAGAAGCCGAGAGCTTTCCCCGTGAGCTTTACCTCAAGGCCGGCGCGGCAGGCATATTGGGCATCGGCTACCCGGAGCATTACGGTGGCAGCCACGAGGGCGATCTGTTCGCCAAGGTCGCTGCCAGCGAAGAGCTGATGCGCTGTGGCTCGGGCGGCCTGGTGGCGGGGCTGGGCTCGCTGGACATCGGCCTGCCGCCGATTCTCAAGTGGGCCAGGCCCGAGGTCCGGGATCGTGTGGTGCCGCAGGTGCTGTCCGGCGAGAAGATCAGCGCCCTGGCTGTCACTGAACCCGGTGGCGGCTCCGACGTGGCCAACCTGCAGACCCGCGCCGTGCGGGACGGCGATGTCTACCGGGTCAACGGCAGCAAAACCTTTATCACCAGCGGCGTGCGCGCCGATGTCTACACGGTGGCGGTGCGCACCGGCGAACCGGGCTTCGCCGGCATCAGCCTGTTGCTGATCGAGAAGGGCACCCCCGGCTTCACCGTAGGGCGGCAACTGAAGAAAATGGGCTGGTGGGCCTCGGACACGGCCGAGCTGTTCTTCGATGATTGCCTGGTGCCCGCAGGTAATCTGATCGGCGGCGAAAACATGGGCTTCGCCTGCATCATGGGCAACTTCCAGAGCGAACGCCTGGCCCTGGCCCTGATGGCCAACATGACCGCGCAGCTTGCCTTCGAAGAAAGCCTGAAATGGGCCCGCGAACGTGAAGCCTTCGGCAAACCCATCGGCAAATTCCAGGTGATCAAGCACCGCCTCGCGGAGATGGCCACGGCGGTGGAAGTTTCACGGGAGTTCACCTATCGCCAGGCGGCAAAAATGGCGGCGGGGCAGAGCGTGATCAAGGAAATTTCCATGGCCAAGAATTTTGCTACCGACACGGCGGACCGGATTACCCACGATGCGGTGCAGATCCTCGGTGGCCTGGGCTATATGCGCGAAAGTCTGGTGGAGCGGCTGTACCGGGATAACCGGATTCTGTCGATTGGGGGTGGGACGCGGGAAGTGATGAACGAGATCATCAGTAAGCAGATGGGGCTTTGAGATTTGTGTAGCGGCTGAAGCCTTCGCGAGCAAGCCCGCTCCCACATGTAATCGCATTTCACAAGGAGAACGCGGACAACAGTGGGAGCGGGCTTGCTCGCGAAGAGACCCTTACAGACGCCGCTTATTGATCAGACAGCGCGAACTGCGTCAGGCAAAAAGTAGGAATCCCCATGTCCTGCAGACGCTGCGACCCACCCAACTCCGGCAGATCGATGATCGCCGCCGCCTCGTGCACCCGCGCACCCATGCGCCGAATCAAATTCGCTGCGGCGATCAACGTACCACCGGTCGCGATCAGATCATCGAACATCACCACCGAATCGCCTTCGCACAGGCTGTCGGCATGCACTTCCAGAAACGCTTCGCCGTACTCGGTCGCATAACCCTCGGCCAGCACATCGGCGGGCAGCTTGCCTTGCTTGCGAAACAGCACCAACGGTTTGTTCAACTGATAGGCCAGCACTGAGCCGATCAGGAAACCACGGGCGTCCATCGCGCCGATGTGGGTGAAATCGGCCTCGACGTAACGATGGGCGAAGCTGTCCATCACCAGGCGCAGGGCCGTGGGCGACTGGAACAGCGGAGTAATGTCGCGGAAGATCACGCCCGGCTTGGGGAAGTCGATCACGGGGCGGATAAGGGATTTGATGTCGAAGGAGTCGAAAGCCATCGTCGTGGTGTCCTGGCAGGGCTGCAAACGACGCATTATAACGGCGGCTGAACCGTTTCGCTCAGCCGCTATCGCCAGAATCAGCCTTCGATCGAACCGCCTGCCAGGGCGCACAACTGGATCGGGTCGAGGATGCGGATTTCCTTGCCTTCGGCGGCGATCAGCTCGTTCTGCTGGAAACGCGTGAACACCCGCGACACGGTTTCCACCGCCAGGCCCAGGTAGTTGCCGATTTCGTTGCGCGACATGCTCAGGCGGAACTGGTTGGCCGAGAAGCCCCGGGCGCGGAAGCGCGCCGACAGGTTGACCAGGAAGGTGGCGATGCGCTCGTCGGCGGTCTTCTTCGACAGCAACAACATCATTTGCTGATCGTCACGAATCTCGCGGCTCATCACCCGCATCAACTGACGGCGCAGTTGTGGCAACTGCAGGGCCAGTTCGTCGAGGCGCTCGAAGGGGATTTCACAGACCGAGGTGGTTTCCAGCGCTTGCGCCGACACCGGGTGCTTTTCGGTGTCCATGCCCGACAGGCCGACCAGTTCGCTCGGCAGGTGGAAGCCGGTGAGCTGTTCTTCGCCCGCATCGCTCAGGTTGAAGGTCTTCAAGGCGCCGGAGCGGACGGCGTACACGGAATCGAAGGTGTCGCCCTGGCGGAACAGGAACTCACCCTTTTTCAGCGGGCGGCCACGTTTGACGATTTCGTCCAGCGCTTCCATGTCTTCCAGATTCAGGGAAAGTGGCAGACACAGCGGGGCCAGGCTGCAATCCTTGCAGTGGGCCTGGTTATGAGCGCGCAGTTTTACTGGCTCGGACATTTGTTCAATCCTTGTGGGAAAACACACATAAGACGTAAGGGTAACTCACCGCAGGACATTGAGGCCAGCGCATGGCGCTTTTGTCGCCGCAACCTAGATCACTCGAGAAAACCGTTGCTGGCTGTGTTGTTGCGCCTCTTGAAGGTAGGCGTCAAACACCATGCACACCGAGCGCACCAATAAGCGTCCGGCGGGCAGCACACTGATTTTTTCCGCGTCCAGCGTGATCAGGCCATCCTTGGCCATTTGCTGCAATTGAGGCCATATTTCGGCGAAATAGCCCTGAAAATCGATGTTGAAGCTGTGCTCGATTTCAGCGAATGCCAGGCTGAAATGGCAGATCAACTGTTGAATCACCGCGCGGCGAATGCGGTCGTCGGCATCGCCTATCAGGCCACGGCAGGTGGCCAGTTGCGCCGAGGCCAGGCTGTTCTGGTACTGGTTCAAGTCGCTGCTGTTCTGGCAGTACAGATCGCCGATCTGGCTGATCGCCGACACGCCCAAGCCGATCAAATCGCAATGTCCATGAGTGGTGTAACCCTGGAAATTGCGTTGCAGGGTCGATTCTTCCTGGGCGATCGCCAGTTCATCGTCGGGCAGGGCGAAGTGATCCATGCCGATGTAGCGGTAACCGGCCTCGGTCAGTTGAATGATGGTGCGCTGCAACATGTCCAGTTTCTGCGCGGGAGTGGGCAGCTCCTGGCTGTTGATGCGCCGTTGCGGCATGAACCGTTCCGGCAGGTGCGCGTAGTTGAACACCGAGAGCCGATCCGGTTGCAGGTTGATGACCTCATCGACGGTGCGGGCGAAGCTGTCCGGGGTCTGTTTCGGCAGGCCGTAGATCAGGTCGACGTTGATCGAGCGAAATTGCAGGGTGCGCGCGGCATCGATCACCGCCCGGGTCTCCTCCAGGCTTTGCAGGCGATTGACCGCGCGCTGCACCGCCGGGTCGAGGTCCTGCAGGCCGATACTGACCCGGTTGAAGCCCAGTTCACGTAACAGGCCCATGGTCGACCAGTCGGCTTCTCGGGGATCGATTTCGATGCCGTAGTCGCCGGAATCATCGTCGAGCAAGTTGAAGTGAGTGCGCAGGTGCGCCATCAGTTGGCGCAATTCATCGTGGCTGAGAAAGGTCGGCGTCCCGCCGCCAAAGTGCAGTTGCTCGACCTTCTGCGCCGGGTCCAGGTGACAGGCGATGAGCTGGATTTCCTGTTCCAGGCGCTGCAGATAGGGCAGGGCGCGGCCACGGTCCTTGGTGATGACTTTGTTGCAGGCGCAGTAGTAACAAATGTTCGCGCAGAACGGCACGTGCACATACAGCGACAGTGGCCGCTGGGCCTTGCGGCTGTCGCGCAGGGCGTGCAGCAGGTCGAAACTGCCGACCTGACCATGGAACTGCACGGCGGTCGGGTAAGAGGTGTAGCGCGGTCCCGCCAGATCATATCGGCGGATCAGATCGGTATCCCAACGAATGGCGTCGAGCATCATGCGGGCATCCCCCGGAATGGGCTGGCGTTTGGGCCAGTCTAGGGGGCGGGGGATTTGCGGATCTTGATTTGTATCAAGGGTCGGGATTTTGTGTTGCGTTCAATGGCCTCTTCGCGGTCAACCTAGTGCCCCATGAGCCAATGCTGATGCGGCCCCGGCAAGGTCCAGAGGCCAAACAGGATCACCAGCAGGCCGCCGGCCATCCGCACGCTGCGTTTGCGCAACAGCGCCGTCACCCGCTCAGCGGCGAGGCCGGTGGCGAGCAACACCGGCCAGGTGCCGAGGCCGAACGCCAGCATCAGCAGCGCGCTGTCCAGCGCATTGCCCTGACTGGCCGACCAAAGCAGCGTGCTGTAAACCAGCCCGCACGGCAGCCAGCCCCAGAGGGCGCCCAGCAGTAACGCGCGGGGAATGCTCGACACCGGCAACAGCTTGTTCGCAACCGGCTGGATATGCCGCCACAGACCGCGACCGAGGCTTTCGATGCGCGTCAAACCACTCCACCAGCCCGCCAGGTACAGGCCCATGGCAATCAGCAACAGCCCGGCAAGCACGCGCATGAACATCGCCGCCGGGCTGTTGGCCACCGCCCAGCCAGCCAGGCCGATCAACAGGCCGGCGGTGGCATAACTGAGGATGCGTCCCAGGTTGTACGCCAGCAGCAGGCGAAAGCGGCGGCTGCGCTGTTCCTTGGGAATCGCCAGGGTCAGGGCGCCCATCAGGCCGCCGCACATGCCCAGGCAATGACCGCCACCGAGCAGGCCGAGAATCACCGCGGACACCAGCAAGGGCGCCAATTCAAGCATGGGGCGGGACCTTGTCGTCGGGCTTGGCAGGATGGCCGCTGGCCTCATCGACGGCAGCGGTGTGGTTCGGGTCCTGATCGTCGAACAGGATGCTGTGGGCCGGGCCGTCGAGGTCGTCGTACTGACCGCTGTCGACCGCCCAGAAGAAGATGTAGATAGCGATGGCCACGATCAGCAGTGCGGCCGGGATCATCACGTAGAGAGCTGGCATCTGGACTCCATGCCCGGGCGGCTCAGGCCGGCAGCGGGCGGGTGTGTGGCGCAGTGGCGGTGGCCGGCGCGCTCGGCAGGCGAGTCAGGCGCAGGGCATTGAGCACCACGGTCAACGAACTGATGGACATACCCACCGCCGCCCACACGGGCGTGATCCAGCCGAGGGCGGCGAACGGCAACATCAGGCCATTGTACAGCCCCGCCCACAGCAGGTTCTCGATGATTACCCGACGGGTGCGCCGGGCGAGGCTGAAGGCCTGGACCAAGGCGTCGAGGCGATTGGACAGCAGCACCGCATCGGCGCTGGTCTTGGCCAGGTCGGTGGCCGAGCCCATGGCCACGCTGATGTCGGCGGCGGCCAGCACCGGCACATCGTTGACCCCGTCGCCGAGCATCAGCACCTTGCGGCCCTGCTGATGCAGCTGTTGTAACACCTGCAGCTTGTCATCCGGGCGCAGACCGCCCAGGGCCTCATCGATGCCCAGTTCGGCGGCGACACTGGCAACCATGGGCGAGCTGTCCCCCGACAGCAGCAGCGTGCGCCAGCCGCGCGCCTTGCAGGCCGCCAGCAGGGCAGGGGCATCGTCGCGCAAACGGTCGTCGAGAACGAACCAGGCCAGCGGTCCCTGTTGGTCACCGAGCAGCAGCCATTGTCCCGCTTCATCCGGCATCGGCGGCAACGTGGCGCCGCTGAGTTCACAGACAAAACCGGGCTGGCCGATGCGCAGGCGCTGTTCACTCACCACGCCTTCAAGCCCCAGCCCCGGCGCGCTGTGCACCGCTTCGGCGGCCAGAGGCGCACGACCGAAGGCGCGGGCGATCGGGTGTTCGGAACGGTTTTCCAGGGCGGCGGCCAGCCCCAGGCATTGATCGCTGCCGAGGGCGCCGAGGGGGCGGATCGAACGCAGCGCCAGGCGTCCTTCGGTCAGGGTGCCGGTCTTGTCGAAAATCACCGTGTCGATCTGGTTCAGGCCTTCCAGCACATGGCCGCGGGTCAACAGCAGGCCGAGTTTGTGCAGGGTGCCGGTGGCGGCGGTGAGCGCGGTCGGCGTCGCCAGGGACAAGGCGCAGGGGCAGGTGGCGACCAGCATTGCCAGCACGATCCAGAACGCCCGCGACGAATCCAGCTCCCACCACAGCAGGCCGATGCAGGCCGAAGCGATCAGGGTCAGCAACAGGAACCATTGCGCGGCGCGGTCGGCGATTTCCGCCAGTCGCGGTTTCTCGGCCTGAGCGCGATCGAGCAGGCGAACAATGGCGGACAGGCGGGTGTCATGGCCCAGGGCTTGGACTTCTACGGTCAGTGCGCCTTCGACATTCAGGGTGCCGGCGGTGACGGCGTCGCCTGGGGCTCGAGGCTGTGGCAGGTATTCGCCGGTCAGCAGCGATTCGTCGATGCTCGACTGGCCATCGAGAATCTTGCCGTCGGCCGGCAGGATCGCCCCCGGGTGCACCAGCACCTGATCGCCTACCCGCAGTTCGTTGAGCAGGATCCGTTCGCTCTGGCCATCGGCGCTCAGACGCAGGCAGGAGGCTGGCAACAGATTCACCAGTTGTGCAGTGGCGGCGGCGGTGCGTTCCCGGGCACGGCGTTCCAGATAACGCCCGGCCAGGAGGAACAGCGCGAACATGCCCACCGCATCGAAATACAGTTCACCGACGCCGGTGATCGAAGTCCAGATCCCGGCGATGTAGGCACTGCCAATCGCCAGCGACACTGACACGTCCATGGTCAGGTGGCGGGTGCGCAGGTCACGCATGGCGCCCTTGAAGAACGGCGCGCAGCTATAGAACACGATGGGCGTGGTCAGGAACAGCGCGACCCAGCGCAGGATCGCGTGCATTTCCGGGCTGAGGTCGATGTTGAATTCCGGCCAGGTGGCCATGGTCGCCATCATGGCCTGGAACCACAGCAGGCCCGCCACGCCGAGCTGGCGCAGGGCCAGGCGGTTCTCGCTGGCCAGTTGCTCGCTGGCGCGGTCGGCTTGATAAGGATGGGCGGCGTAGCCGATATGGCGCAGCTCACTGAGCACCTGGCTGAGCGGCAGCTGCGCGTCGGCCCAGCGCACATGCAAGCGGTGGTTCGACAGGTTCAGCCGCGCCTCGGCCACGGCCGGCAGGGCGCGCAGGTGTTTCTCGATCAACCAGCCGCAGGCGGCGCAACTGATGCCTTCCATCAACAGCGTGGTTTGCGCCAGCTCGCCTTCATGGCGGACAAAGGGTTGCTGCACGTCGGCGCGGTCGTAGAGCGCCAGTTCATCCACCAGTTGCACCGGCAGCGCTTCGGGGTTGGCCGAGGCTTCGCTGCGATGTTGGTAATAACTTTCCAGTCCGCCGGCGACGATCGCTTCGGCCACCGCCTGACAACCCGGGCAGCAGAACTCGCGGGACTCCCCGAGCACGACGGCGGTGAAGCGACTGCCGGCCGGGACGGGCAGGGCGCAGTGGTAGCAGGGGAGTGGGGTGGTCATGGGGGTCGTTATAAAAACCATTGTGGCGAGGGAGCTTGCTCCCGTTCGGCTGCGAAGCAGTCGCAATACTGCAAACTCGCCATGTCTGAAAAAACCGATTCACAGTGTCGAGGGGCGCTTCGCACCCCAGCGGGAGCAAGCTCCCTCGCCACAGAGGGCATTACTTCTTCAGGTCTTCAGCACCCTGCAGCGGTTCATCACCGAGCAGCAGGTCCTTGTCATGGTCAACCGATTCTTCCTCGAACATGCGCCAGACGTGCTCATCCTGGGTGCCGAGCAGTTCGACGAAACGGCGACCTTCGATCTTGTCGCTCAACTGACCGATATAACGCCCCTGTTCGGTTTCGCTGCGGGCCAGGACGATCTTGCGGTCCTTCTCCGGTTGGGTCGGCGAGATCAGGTTCAGCTCGAGGGTTTTCGGTTGGCTGTTGCCACTCAGGCGCAGGTCGACTTCACCGGTGACGTCATCCAGGTGAATGCTGGCGCGCATCAACAGCGTCTGCGCCAGCAGTTCACGGTCCAGGGAGCGGTTGATGCCCTTGCCGGCCTCGTAATAGTTATCGTTGACCAGGTTATCCGGGTTGTTCACCGCAATGGTCACCATGGACAAGGTCAGGGTCACCGAACAGGCCAGAATCCCGATGATGATCCATGGCCAAAGGTGCTTGTACCAGGGACTTGCGGCGTTTGCTGCGGGCATGTTCAGTTCTCTCAACGATTTTGTGGGCCGATGAATCGGCTCTTGGCTTCGACGTGGATACTGGCGTCATCGGCATCCTTGAGGATGAATTTCACCTCGTTGGTGCTTGATGGCAGGTGTTCCGGCGCCACGGACAGTTCGGCCGGCTGGCTGACGATATCGCCGGCCGCCACCTTGATTTCGCGCCGCCCCTGCAGCTTGAGGTCCGGCAGGCCGGTGGCTTCGAGCACATAGGTATGGTCGCGCTGATCCTTGTTCATGATCTTCAGGCTGTAGACATTCTCGATCCGCCCTTCGGCGTTTTCGCGGTACAGCACGCGGTCCTTGCTCACGTCGAAGCCCACCAGCGCGCGCATGAAGAACGCGGTCACCAGCAAGCTGATCATGGCCAGCAACACCACGGCGTAACCGATCAGGCGCGGGCGCAGCTTATTGGTTTTCTGCCCCGACAGGTTGTGCTCGGTGGTGTAGCTGATCAGGCCCCGCGGATATTCCATTTTGTCCATGATGGCGTCGCAGGCGTCGATGCACGCCGCGCAGCCGATGCACTCGACTTGCAAGCCGTCGCGGATGTCGATGCCGGTCGGGCAGACCTGGACACACATGGTGCAATCGATGCAGTCGCCCAGGCCTTGAGCCTTGTAGTCGATGCCTTTCTTGCGCGGGCCACGGGACTCGCCCCGGCGTGGGTCGTAAGAGACGATCAGGGTGTCCTTGTCGAACATCACGCTCTGGAAGCGTGCGTACGGACACATGTAGATGCACACCTGCTCGCGCAGCCAGCCGGCGTTGCCATAGGTGGCGAGGGTGAAGAACCCGACCCAGAAATACGACCAGCCGTCGGCCTCGCCGGTGAAGAAATCGATGGTCAGTTCACGGATCGGCGAGAAGTAACCCACGAAGGTCATGCCGGTCACGAAACCGATCAGCAGCCACATCGCGTGCTTGCTGAATTTGCGCAAAAACTTGTTGGCGCTCATCGGCGCCTTGTCGAGCTTGATGCGTTGGTTGCGGTCGCCTTCGGTGACCTTTTCGCACCACATGAAAATCCAGGTCCAGACGCTTTGCGGGCAGGTGTAGCCGCACCAGACCCGGCCTGCGTACACGGTGATGAAGAACAGGCCGAACGCGGCGATGATGAGCATGCCCGACAGCAGGATGAAGTCCTGGGGCCAGAAGGTCGCGCCGAAAATGAAGAATTTACGCTCCGGCAAATTCCACCACACGGCTTGATGACCACCCCAGTTCAGCCACACCGTGCCGAAATACAACAGGAACAACAGGGCACCGCCTGCCATCCGCAAATTGCGAAACAGGCCGGTGAAGGCACGGGTGTAGATCTTTTCTCGGGAGGCGTAGAGGTCGACAGTATTGCTCTCGTTTTTGGCGGGAGGGGTAACGTCGTGTACCGGAATCTGGTTGCTCATCGGTTGTATCCCACGGCAGTGGAAAAATGCCTCGGTCAGTACGTGCCGACCGCGGTCAAAAAGGGGTGTCGCAGTGGCCCAATGATACGCCTGTAGCTCTAGGTCAAGGGTGCGACCTTTGGTCACGTTGGTGGAACGCTGATGACCGTGTAATGACCTGTATCAATTGACTTGTGAATTATGGCCGGTTTTACACGCCGCAGGGGCAAAGCGTGCTCGCGATCGCTATCTCATGGGCGCCATCGCCCAGCCGTCTTCTTCAAAGTTGTATTGGCGCCGTCAAACGAATCACTCGATGCTCAATCGAGCCACGGGTTAATGAGTTGAACGCCGCTTGCCTGAAAGTCGCTGACGTTGCGAGTGACGACGGTCAGCCCGTGAACCAGCGCCGTCGCGGCAATCAATGCGTCGGCTTCATTGACTCGATCCGGGACATGCAAGCTGGCACAACGAAGCGCCACGGCGGCATCGATCGGTAAAATCCGGGCATCGAAAGCTGGCATGACGTGGCGCTTGAGCCAGGTGCGCAAAACCTTTCCCTGAGCAGGATCACGACGCTCAATCCGCAGCACCCCTGTTTCCAGCTCCTTCAAGGTAATGGCTGAAATAAACATGCGTGGGGCGATGATGCTTTTCGCCCAGGCGACGACGTTCGCGTCAGCCTGGGGTTTGCGCAACTCAGAAATCACATTGGTGTCGAGTAGATACATCAAGACAGATCCACGGGGCGATGAGTAATCACGGCGCGCTCGGTTTCAAACTCGATGTCCGCCGCTTCTGGCATTACCAAGAGGTCAACGATGTTGGCATCGGTGCCGGTCAGTTTCTGGTAATCCTCAATGCTTAGCAGTACATGCGCGGGTTTGCCCCTGTCAGTGATGAAAACCGGCCCTTGGCGCGTAGCTTTTTTGGCACCACTTGTGTCCTGATTGAATTCGCGGCTGGAAATGGTGGTGATCGCCATCATGCGTGACCCTCCTCAATGGCTTGATGTAGAAACGTTACTACGTGCTTGCTGTTCCCGCAATGCCGTGGAGTGATCGAATGACCACCGGTTGATTGATGAGCAAAAAAAAGGCCCCGTCAGATGACGGGGCCTTTTCTGTTGCATCAAGCCTTGACCTTACTGCGCGTCTTCCACCGCAGCCTTCTCACCATGAGACAGGCTATAGACGTAAGCGGCCAGCAGGTGAACCTTGTCGTTGCCTTGCAGCAGTTCCTGCGCAGGCATCTGGCCCTGACGGCCGTAACGGATGGTCTGCTGCAGTTGTGCGAAGCTCGAACCGTAGATGAACGCCGCCGGGTGAGTCAGGTTGGGGGCGCCCATCGCCGGGGTGCCTTTGCCTTCCGGACCGTGGCAGGCCACGCAGTTGGCGGCGAACAGTTTCTGGCCGGCAACCGGGTCGGCCTTGGTGCCTTCCGGCAGCTTGCGACCATCGAGGTTGGTCACGACGAACGCCGCGACGTCGGCAACGCCTTGTTCGCCGATCACTTCAGCCCACGCCGGCATGACCGCGTGACGGCCGCCCATGATGGTGGTCTTGATGGTTTCCGGCTCGCCGCCCCAGCGCCAATCGGCGTCGGTCAGGTTAGGGAAGCCATAGGCACCCTTGGCGTCGGAACCGTGGCAGACCGAGCAGTTGGAGGCGAACAGGCGACCACCCATCTTCAGGGCTTGCGGGTCCTTGGCCACTTCTTCGATCGGCATGGAAGCGAACTTGGCGAAGATCGGACCGAACTTGGCGTCCGAGCGAGCCATTTCCTTTTCCCACTCGTGAACGCCGGTCCAGCCGGTCTGTCCGTTGGCGAACGCGGTCTGCTTTTCGTTATCCAGGTAGTTGTAACCCGGCAGCAGGCCTTTCCAGTTGCCCAGGCCGGGGTACAGCACCAGGTAACCCAGGGCGAACACGATGGTGCCCACGAACAGCATGAACCACCATTTCGGCAGTGGGTTGTCGTACTCCTCGATCCCGTCGAAAGAGTGCCCAACCGTCTCTTCGGTCGCCTCGCTGCGCTGGCCCTTGCGGGTCGACAGCAGCAGCCAGGTCAGGGAAAAGATCGTACCGAGACTGAGGACTGTGACGTACAGACTCCAGAATGTAGTCATTCTTTGTTACTCCTAGAAGCTTGCTCGACGTGCTTGATGGCTTCGGGATCATCCGCGAAAGGCAGCAAGGTGGCGTCTTCAAACTCCGACTTGCGCTTGGGGCTGAACACCCACAAGGCCAGGCCGACAAAGGCCACCATCACAACGACGGTGCCCAGGCCACGAATCATCCCGATATCCATTTAGATCACCGTTTGCTTTTGATGATGGTGCCCAGGCCTTGCAGATAGGCCACCAGCGCGTCCATTTCGGTTTTGCCCTTCACGGCATCCTTGGCACCGGCGATGTCTTCGTCGGTGTAAGGGACGCCGAGCGCGCGCAAGACTTCCATTTTCTTCGCGGTGTCTTTGCCGTCGAGCTTGTTTTCCACGAGGAACGGGTAGGCCGGCATCTTCGACTCGGGCACTACGTTGCGCGGGTTGTACAAGTGCGCACGCTGCCAGTCGTCGGAGTAACGGCCGCCAACACGGGCCAGGTCCGGACCGGTACGTTTGGAACCCCACAGGAACGGGTGGTCCCAGACGCTTTCACCGGCGACCGAGTAGTGGCCGTAGCGTTCGGTTTCGGCACGGAACGGACGGATCATCTGCGAGTGGCAGCTGACACAGCCGTTGGCGATGTAGATGTCGCGGCCTTCCAGTTCAAGGGCGGTGCGCGGCTTCATGCCTTCTACCGGCTTGTTGGTCACGTCCTGGAAAAACAGCGGAACGATCTGGGTCAGGCCGCCGACGCTGACGGCGATGACCATGAAGAAGGCCAGCAGGCCAATGTTCTTCTCGACTGCTTCATGCTTCATCAGTGAGCTCCAACTACAGCGATCTGTTCGGCGGCTTCGGCTTCGGCCGGGTTCGAGGCACGTACGGTGCGCCATACGTTGTAGGCCATGAACAGCATGCCGGTGGCGAAGAACGCACCGCCCAGGGCGCGAACGATGTAGCCAGGGTGGCTGGCCTGCAGCGCTTCGACGAACGAGTAGGTGAGGGTGCCGTCATCGTTGATTGCACGCCACATCAGGCCCTGGGTGATGCCGTTGACCCACATCGAAGCGATGTAGAGCACGGTACCGATGGTTGCGAGCCAGAAGTGAGTGTTGATCAGCCCGATGCTGTGCATCTGCGCACGACCGAACAGTTTGGGAATCATGTGGTAGATCGCGCCGATGGAGATCATCGCCACCCAGCCCAGAGCGCCGGCATGTACGTGGCCGATGGTCCAGTCGGTGTAGTGCGACAGCGAGTTCACGGTCTTGATCGCCATCATCGGGCCTTCGAAGGTCGACATGCCGTAGAACGCGAGAGAAACCACCAGGAAGCGCAGGATCGGGTCGGTGCGCAGCTTATGCCAGGCGCCCGACAGGGTCATCATGCCGTTGATCATGCCGCCCCAGCTTGGCGCCAGCAGGATGATCGACATGGCCATGCCCAGCGATTGCGCCCAGTCTGGCAGCGCGGTGTAGTGCAGGTGGTGAGGACCGGCCCAGATGTACAGGGTGATCAGTGCCCAGAAGTGCACGATCGACAGGCGATAGGAGTAGATCGGACGCTCGGCCTGTTTCGGCACGAAGTAGTACATCATCCCCAGGAAGCCGGTGGTCAGGAAGAAGCCTACGGCGTTGTGCCCGTACCACCACTGGATCATCGCATCGGTGGCGCCCGAGTAGGCCGAGTAGGACTTGAAGAAGCTGACCGGCAGGGAGGCGTGGTTGACGATATGCAGCATCGCCGTCACCACGATGAAGGCACCGTAGAACCAGTTGCCGACATAGATGTGCTTGGTCTTGCGTTTGACGATGGTGCCGAAGAACACCAGACCGTAGGTGACCCAGACGATGGCCAGCAGAATGGCGAGGGGCCATTCCAGCTCAGCGTATTCCTTGGTGGTGGTGTAACCCAGCGGCAAGGTAACGATGGCGCCGACGATCACCGCTTGCCAACCCCAGAAGGTGAAGGCCGCGAGGCTGTCGGAAATCAGTCGCGTTTGGCAGGTTCGCTGCACGACGTAATAGGAAGTGGCAAACAGTGCACAACCACCGAAGGCGAAAATCACCAGGTTGGTGTGCAACGGGCGCAGGCGTCCAAAGCTCGTCCAGGGCAGACCGAAGTTCAATTCCGGCCAGACCAGTTGAGAGGCGATGAAGACACCGAGCCCCATGCCAAGGATCCCCCAGACCACCGTCATGATGGCGAACTGGCGGACTACCTTATAGTTATAAGCAGTCGGACTGATTGCTGTGCTCATTCTAAGGTTCCACGGTTTGGGTGTTTTATTAGGATTGAAAATCGGCCGCAAGTATGGAGAAAGCAGGGGGTCATTGCAACGCGCCATGACCTGGGTCAATGCTTTCAAATGCTGATTCTGCGGCCTTTCCATGCGCCGCGTAAGGTTAAAATTACCCATGGACAAAACGTCCGGGCGGACTCATCAGGCGAGGGGGTCAGGTCGGATGTAACGGGGTGTGTTCAAATGCAACGACTGGGTGACCGAAGGCAACTGGCGCGACAGCCGGTATCTACCAGCCTTTGCGGCCTGTCATCGGGCAGATTCGTCGAACACATCGTCGTGGGTCGACCTGGAACCGGCGCCGGCCAGTCCGCATCGACGAAGCTTAGACCCGAATCAGGGGAACCGAAAGGCCGGGATAGAGGGGGTGTGACAAAAGGAAGCAGCTGCAAGCTTCGAGTGGCAACTCGTTGCTTGCAGCGTTTGCGTTTTCCTTTACTTGGCGCTCGTGGCGTGAAGCTTGCCGCTCGACGGCTCTTCACGATTGGAAAGGCTATACACGTAGGCCGCGAGCAGTTGCACCTTATCGTTGCCGAGCAGTTCGCTCTGCGCCGGCATGTGGCCCTGGCGACCATGGCGGATGGTCTGCTGCAACTGAGCCAGGCTGCTGCCATAGATGAAACCGGCCGGGTGCGTCAGGTTCGGCGCACCCATGGCTTCAGTGCCTTGGCCGTTTGCCCCATGACAGGCTACGCACGTGGTGCTGAATGCCTGCTGTCCGGCCTGCAGGTCGGCGGTGCTGTCGGCCGGCAAAGGCAGGCCGGCCAGTTCATGGCGTACATACGCAGCCACGTTTTTCACCCCGGCCTCGCCGAGGATGTCACCCCAGGCCGGCATCGCCGCCACACGCCCGCCCATGATGGTCGCCTTGATGGTGTCGGCGTTGCCGCCCCAGCGCCAGTCGCTGTCGGTCAGGTTGGGAAAGCCGAACGCGCCCTTGGCATCGGAGCCGTGGCACACCGAACAATTGGAAGCGAACAGGCGACCGCCCATCTTCAGGGCTTGCGGATCCTTCGCCACCTCTTGCACAGGCATGGCGGCGAACTTGGCGAAGATCGGTGCAAACTTCGCATCGGCCTTGTCCATCTCCTTTTCCCATTCATGCACCCCAGTCCAGCCGTTGTCATAGCCGGGGAGGATGCCTTTCCAGTTGCCCAGGCCCGGATAGAGGATCAGGTAGCCCACGGCAAACACCAGTGTCCCTGCGAACAGCATGAACCACCATTGCGGCAACGGGTTGTCGTATTCCTCGATGCCGTCGAAGCTGTGGCCCATGGTCTGGTCGACGCTGCCCTTGGTTTCGCCGCGGCGGGTGCCTATCAACAGCCAGGTCAGGCCGATCAGGCTGCCAATGGTCAGTACGCAGATCCATGTACTCCAGAAAGTAGTCATGGGCGGGTGCTCCTCGTTTCTTCGCTAATATCGGGTTGCGGCTCATCGGCGAACGGCAGCAGGCGCGCCTCGGCGAACGCCTGGCGGCGCTGGCCGCTGAACACCCACAGGCTCAGGCCGACGAAGGCTACGAACACCACGACCGTGCCCAGGCCGCGGATCATTCCAGTGCTCATCTCAACGACCATGGCTCACCTCTTGCTCTTGATCGCAGTGCCGAGCACTTGCAGGTAGGCGACCAGCGCATCCATTTCGGTCTTGCCCTTGAGCGAGTCTGCGCTGCCTGCGATATCGTCGTCGGTGTAGGGCACGCCGAGGGTGCGCATGGCTCGCAGCTTGGTGGCGGTGTGGCTGCTGTCCAGCGCGTTCGCCACCAACCACGGGTAGGCGGGCATCTTCGATTCCGGCACCACGTTGCGCGGGTTGTACAAATGCGCGCGGTGCCAGTCATCCGAGTAACGCGCGCCAACCCGGGCCAGGTCAGGGCCGGTGCGTTTCGAGCCCCAGAGGAATGGGTGATCCCAGACGCTCTCTCCGGCCACCGAGTAGTGGCCGTAGCGCTCGGTCTCGGCGCGAAACGGGCGGATCATTTGCGAGTGACAGCCGACGCAACCTTCGCGGATATAAATGTCGCGACCTTCCAGTTGCAGCGCGGTGTAGGGCTTCATGCCTTCCACCGGTTTGTTGGTCACGTCCTGGAAGAACAGCGGGACGATCTGGGTCAGGCCGCCGACGCTCACGGCCAATACCATCAGCAACATCAACAGGCCGACGTTTTTCTCGATTGTTTCGTGTTTCATGGCGGACTCCTCAGGCCATCTGCGCGGCTGCGGCGACGTCGGCAGGCTGCGAGGCCCGCACGGTGCGCCAGGTGTTGTAGGCCATCAGCAACATGCCGCTGAGGAAGATTGCGCCGCCGACCAGGCGCACGACGAAGCCCGGATGGCTGGCCACCAGGGTTTCGACGAAGGAGTAGGTCAGCGTGCCGTCCTCGTTCACTGCACGCCACATCAGGCCTTGGGCGATGCCGTTGACCCACATCGAGGCGATGTACAGAACGGTGCCGATGGTGGCGAGCCAGAAGTGCGCGTTGATCAGACCGATGCTGTGCATCTGCGCACGGCCAAACACTTTCGGGATCATGTGGTACAGCGCGCCGATGGATATCATCGCCACCCAACCCAGGGCGCCGGCGTGCACGTGGCCGATGGTCCAGTCGGTGTAGTGGGAGAGGGCGTTGACGGTCTTGATCGCCATCATCGGCCCTTCGAAAGTCGACATGCCGTAGAACGCGAGCGACACCACAAGGAAACGCAGGATCGGGTCGCTGCGCAACTTATGCCAGGCGCCCGACAGGGTCATCATGCCGTTGATCATCCCGCCCCAGCTCGGTGCCAGCAGGATCAGCGACATCACCATGCCCAGCGACTGCGCCCAGTCCGGCAGGGCGGTGTAGTGCAGGTGGTGAGGGCCGGCCCAGATGTACAGGGTGATCAGCGCCCAGAAGTGCACGATGGACAGGCGATAGGAATACACCGGACGCTCGGCCTGCTTGGGCACGAAGTAATACATCATCCCCAGGAAGCCGGCGGTGAGGAAAAACCCCACGGCGTTGTGGCCGTACCACCACTGCACCATGGCGTCGGTGGCGCCGGCGTACAGCGAGTAGGACTTGGTAAAGCTCACCGGCAACTCAAGGTTGTTGACGATGTGCAGGATGGCGACGGTGATGATGAACCCGCCGAAGAACCAGTTGCCGACGTAGATGTGTCTGGTCTTGCGCTGCATGATCGTGCCGAAGAACACGATGGCGTAGGCGACCCAGACGATGGTGATCAGGATGTCGATCGGCCATTCCAGCTCGGCGTATTCCTTGGAACTGGTGTAGCCCAGTGGCAGGCTGATGGCGGCCAGGACGATCACCAGTTGCCAGCCCCAGAAGCAGAACGCAGCGATTCTTGGCGCGAACAATCGGGCCTGGCAGGTGCGTTGCACCGAATAGAACGAACTGGCGAACAGCGCGCAGCCGCCGAAAGCGAAGATCACCGCGTTGGTGTGCAACGGGCGCAAGCGGCCGAAACTGGTCCACGGCAGATTGAAGTTGAGTTCGGGCCAGACCAACTGGGCTGCGAGAAAAACCCCGAGCCCCATGCCGACGATGCCCCACACCACCGTCATAATGGCGAATTGGCGGACCACCTTGTAGTTGTAGGCGGTACTGATAGAAGTGTTCATGGTTCCCCATCCACGGTTCAGCCGAAGTGGGCGCGTGCGCAAGGCAACGTCCCTTCGCCTGGAGTTATAGGCAGACTAAAAGCGAGGCAAGCATGGACAAACGGCACAAGTCCGATATTGACGGGGATCAATGGGCGCAGTGTGTGCGCGAGCATGGATGGCTGTGGAATGCCGCGGTTGCGCCGGCGTCGGCGACCCTGATCCTCGCCCACGGCGCCGGTGCGCCCATGGACAGCGACTGGATGAACGACATGGCCGCACGCCTCGCCGCGCTTGGCATCAATGTGCTGCGCTTCGAGTTTCCGTACATGGCGCAGCGCCGTGTCGACGGCGGCAAGCGTCCGCCGAATCCGGCGCCAAAACTGCTGGAGTGCTGGCGCGAGGTGTATGCCCAAGTGCGACGTCATGTCGCCGGGCCATTGGCGATCGGCGGCAAGTCCATGGGTGGACGGATGGCCAGCTTGCTCGCCGATGAACTGGGCGCGGATGCGTTGGTGTGCCTGGGTTATCCGTTTTACGCCGTGGGCAAACCGGAGAAACCGCGGGTCGAGCATTTGGCTGCTTTAAAAACCCGGACCTTGATCGTGCAGGGCGAGCGCGACGCCTTGGGCAATCGCGAGGCGGTCGAGGGCTACGATCTGTCACCGAGTATCGAAGTGATGTGGCTGGTGGCGGGGGATCATGACTTGAAGCCGTTGAAGGCGTCGGGGTTTAGTCATGAGCAGCATTTGGCGGCTGCGGCGCAGAAAGTGGCTGCGTTTATTCAGTGAGATCTGTGGTAGCGGGTATGGCCTCTTCGCGAGCAAGCCCGCTCCCACAGGTTTTTTTGAGCGCCGAGAAACTGTACACGCGAGGCTTGCCCGCGAAAGGGGTCGACCATTATTTTCAGGATTCAGGCGCCAGATCATCCAGATCGGGAAAGATGATTTTCCCCATCATCCAAGGTTCGACGATCTCGAAGTGCACCTTACGAAGAAATGATCCCCACTCACTTCGGTTATGTGCGTCCGGCCCGGTAATGGTCAGCAAAAGATGTTCATCCCGAAAAGCGTCAAAAGCGTAGATCAGCCAGAAATCATTGTCGGGATCGTTGGTCAGCGCTGTGCGGTAGTACTGGCGGGCAATTTTCGACCAGCGCACTTGGGTGTGTTGAGTACTTGCCAGGTGGATGTGGTGCATGCCGCTCAGGTCGAGTCGTTCGTCTCGTCCGAACACCGCCGGCAATTCACCGCAGACCTTGTAGTTGTAAAAGTGTGCTGCGAAATTTTGCCAGTTACCTATTTGTCTAAAAAGATCAGAAATTTTGACCGCCGGCATTCAGGCCTACTTTGTAATAGGAAGCCTGCCAGTGATCACAAACTTATCGAATGCTTTTTGTCCATCACGCGCCGCTTGCCGAACATCAAGGAATGTCAGTTCATCACGGACCTCCTTTTTATTGGGCTTGTCGATCTTTTTCGTGGTGGCCATCGGAGCCTCCGAAAGGTGTGAGTTCATACTGACCAGCTTATGGGAAAAGATTTTGAGCGGCAAACGATAGAGGGCGGCTCAGGGGATGGACAAGTCAGCTGATTCGGGGAGGTTTGTAGGCAGGTACGTACAGAGGTGTAGTCAACCCCAATAAAAAACCCGGAGGCTTTCACCGTCCGGGTTTTTCTTTTCCTGCATCCATCAGCGGTTAAAGCGTTCCACCAACGAATACTGGGTATTGGCAGTCTTGGTCAGTTCTTCGCTCAGCAGCGCCGAGTTCTGTGCCTGTTCCGAGGTCTGGTCAGCCAGATGTGAGATGTTGCTGATGTTGCGGCTGATTTCTTCGGCGACGGCGCTTTGCTCTTCAGTGGCGGCAGCGATCTGGGTGGTCATGTCGGTGATGTTGGCCACCGCTTCGCTGATCCCCACCAGGGCCTGATCCGCTTCCAGTACCCGCGCCACACCTTCTTCGGCCTGACGATGTCCGGCTTCCATGGTTTGCACCGCAGTGCCGGCGGTCTGTTGCAGCTTGGCGATCAGGGCGTGGATCTGCCCGGTGGATTCGCTGGTGCGCTGCGCCAGTTGCCGAACCTCATCGGCCACTACCGCAAAGCCGCGCCCCATCTCACCGGCACGGGCCGCTTCGATGGCCGCGTTCAGCGCCAGCAGGTTGGTCTGGTCGGCGATGCCCTTGATCACGTCGACCACACCGCCGATTTCATCGCTGTCCTTGGCCAGTTGGGTCACGGTCTGACCGGTCTCCCCGACCACCACCGACAGACGCTGAATCGCTTCGCGGGTTTCCCCGGCGATGTCGCGACCGCGGCCGGTCAGGCGATTGGCTTCCTGAGTGGCGTCGGCGGTGCGCTGCACATGGCTGGCGACTTCCTGAGTGGTGGCCGCCATCTGATTGACGGCGGTCGCCACTTGCTCGGTTTCCACCCGCTGACGTTCCAGGCCGCTGGAGCTGTTGTGCGCCAGGGCATCGGACTGTTTGGCCTGTTCGGTCAGGTGTTCGGCGGTATCCTGCAGACGGGTCAGGCAGGTTTTCAGCCGCGCTTCCTGGCTGAGGATCGACATTTCCAGTCGCGCCTGGGCACCCCGGCTGTCGGTGTACATCCGGGCGATCAGCGGGTCAGAGGTGGTCTGCTCGGCCAGGCGCAGCAAGCGTTTGATGCCGCGTTGCTGCCAGCTCAGGCCCATCAGGCCCAGTGGCACCGACAGCGCCGCCGCCAGGGCAAAGCCCCACTGGGAATTGAGCGAGGCACCGATCATGAAGCTCAACTGGCTGACCAGAATGAACGGCAGCCAGTCCTGAAGCACCGGCAGCCATTTATCGGTGGAGGGAATGGCCGACTTGCCCTGGTTGATGCGTTGGTAGAGCGCTTCGGCACGGCGGATCTGTTCGGCGGTGGGTTTGACCCGCACCGACTCGAAACCGATCACCTGTTTGCCTTCGAAGATCGGTGTCACATAGGCGTTGACCCAATAGTGATCACCGCTCTTGCAGCGATTCTTGATGATGCCCATCCATGGCAAGCCTTGTTTCAGTGTCGCCCACATGTGCGCGAACACCGCGGCCGGCACGTCGGGGTGACGCACCTGGTTGTGCGGCGCACGGATGAGTTCCTCTCGCGAAAACCCGCTGATCTCGACGAAATCGTCGTTGCAGTAGGTGATCATGCCCTTGGCATCGGTGGTGGATATCAACCGTTGCTGAGCCGGGAAGGTCCGCTCGCGTTGTGTAATTGGCTGGTTGTTACGCATGGCTTTTTAATCCGCAAGGCTTTCATGGGCTGTATCGGCAATGGCCGGGTTTTGTTGAGATTATTTTTCGATAATCAGTGACGCGTCGCAAAATGACCCTTGCGTCAGCCGGCGAGCATCGGATAGGTGAACAAACCAAAATGCAGCAGATTCAGCCCGAAGTGGCTGACGATCGCCGCTGCCAGACCGCCAAAACGATAGGCCAGGCCATAACCGATGCCCGCCAGGCTCGCCAGCATCACCCACTGCCAGCCAGCGCCGACGTGCGCCAGGCCGAACAGTAAAGACGCGATGATCAGGGCGAGGTGGTCGCCGTAAGGCAGATGGGCCAGGCGACGGCTCAGACCGCCCTGGATATAGCCGCGAAACAGCGCTTCTTCCACCAGCGTCACCAGCAGCAGGTTATTGAGCAGCCACAGCCAGGCCTGCTCCGGCCATTTCGGTGCCCAGCCGATGACGCCCAGCAACCACGCGCCACCGAGGGCCAGCACGGCGCTGAGGACCAGCGCCAGTGCCGCGGCGCAGGCGCTCGGTCGCAGCGAACGCCGGCCAACGATCCACGGGCACACCAGCAGCAGCCAGAAGCCGATCAGCGGCTTGTCCAGGTTCAGGTACATGGAAAACGGTACGGCATCGTCGGTGAACCGCTGCGGATCAATGACGCGGCCGTTGTAGAACCCGGGCAGCCAGTGTGTCGCCAACGCCAGGGCCAGCACGATGAACAGGGCGTGGCCCAGGTAACGGACGAATTGAAGGGTTTGTTGGCGAACGGCGAAACCGGCGATCAGCAACAGAGCGAAGGAGATCCCGGCGAGCCAGCCGAGATGGCCAAAGCTGAGGGCGATCCCATAGCCGAGGGAGAGCAGGGCCAGGCAGGTCCATGGCAAAGCGATCATTTGAAGTCCTTGTGTGCGTTTCTACGTGTCACTGCAGTCCATTGTGGGAGCGGGCTTGCTCGCGAAAGCGCCGTGTCAGTC
>NZ_LYVP01000070.1 GCF_001984065.1 Pseudomonas sp. KK4 | reverse complement strand
CAGCCAACAATAATGCTGACCCTGCCGACGCCTTCACGGGCAAGCCCGCTCCTACAGTTTTCGGTGGCGCCAACATGACCTGGGAACGACACGCCCTCCTGTGGGAGCGGGCTTGCTCGCGAAAGCGGTGGCTCTACCAACAATAATGCTGCCCCTGCCGACGCCTTCGCGGGCAAGCCCTACAGTTTCTGGTGGCGCCAACATGACCTGGGAACGGCACTGCCCTCCTTGTGGGAGCGGGCTTGCTCGCGAAAGCGGTGGGTCAGCCAACAATAATGCTGACCCTGCCGACGCCTTCGCGGGCAAGCCCGCTCCCACAGTTTTCGGTGGCGCCAACATGACCTGGGAACGCCACGCCCTCCTGTGGGAGCGGGCTTGCTCGCGATGGCGTCATGACTGGCGCCGCGCAATCAGCTCCCCGTCCGAATCTTGTTCCACACCCGTGTGCGAATCCGGTCGATGTTCAGCGGCATCGCTTCCAGGGCAAACAGTTTGCCCATCATGTCCGGGCTCGGGTAGACCTTGGTGTCGTTCTTGATCGCCGGGTCGATCAGGCTGTCGGCCTGTTCGTTGCCGTTGGCGTAGTGCACGTAGTTGGTGATGCTGGCCATGACGTCCGGGCGCAGCAGGTAGTTCATGAACGCGTAGCCAGCCTTTTCGTCCGGGGCGTCGACGGGCATGGCGACCATGTCGAACCAGATCGCGGCGCCTTCCTTGGGAATGGCGTAGCCGATGTCGATGCCGTTTTTGGCTTCTTTTGCACGGTTCTCCGCTTGCAGGATGTCGCCGGAGAAACCCACCGCCACGCAGATGTCGCCGTTGGCCAAATCACTGGTGTACTTCGAAGAGTGGAAGTAGCTCACATACGGCCGGACTTTCATCAGCAAAGCTTCGGCCTTTTTATAGTCCTCGGGATGCTTGCTGTGGTGCGGCAGTCCCAGATAATTCAGAGCAGCAGGCAATAGTTCCGGGCCGTTGTCGAGGATGGCCACCCCGCATTTCTGCAGCTTCTCCATGTTTTCCGGCTTGAAGATCAGGTCCCAGGAATCCACCGGCGCGTTGTCGCCGAGCACTGCCTTGACCTTGGCAACGTTGTAGCCGATACCGGTACTGCCCCACAGGTACGGAAAGCCATGTTCATTGCCCGGATCGTTGGACTGCAAGGCCTTGAGCAACACCGGGTTGAGGTTCTTCCAGTTCGGCAACTGACTCTTGTCGAGCTTCTTCAGCGCCTTGCCTTCGATCTGCCGGGCCATGAAATGGTTGGATGGAAACACCACGTCATACCCGGATCTGCCAGTCATCAACTTGCCGTCCAGGGTCTCGTTGCTGTCATAGACGTCATAGGTGAAGGCAATGCCGGTGTCTTTCAGGAAGTTTTTCGTGGTGTCGGGCGCAATGTAGTCCGACCAGTTGTAGATCTTGACGTTTTCCGCCGCCTGGCTGATTGAAGCAGCAAGCATCAGCGGGGCCAGGGTCAGTGTCTTTCGCAGCATGAGTCGATTCCTGTATAGGTTTTGTTGTTGGCAGGCAATCAAAGGATCAAAGGATCAAAAAATCAGCACGTAGCTCTTGCGCACAGTTTCCTGGATATCCCAGATGCCGAGGCTGTTGGCCGGCAACATCAGGGCGTCGCCCGCTTGTATGTGCAGGGTTTCACCGCCATCGGGGGTGAAGGTGCAGCGACCCTGGATGAAGTGACAGAACTCCTGGGCAACGATCTGCCGCCGCCAGCGACCGGGAGTGCATTCCCAGACGCCGGTTTCGACGCCGTCGTCGCGCTCGACGCTGGTGGTCGACGCCACCGCTACGGGCGTGCCCAACGGCACGGCCACCGGGTTCGACTCTTGCAGCTTGAGGGTGGCGGTGTTCTTCAATTGCGTGATGCTCATGGGACTACCTGTTTTTATGAATAAAATCTTCAGTGCATGAACCCTTCCATGAACCCCGCGACCCCGCTGGCGAGCTTGCGCCGCCAGGGTGCGGTGGCCGGATTGGCCAGGGTCTGGTCTTCGTGGACGAAGCTGCGGATGATCGCGTTGTAACCGAGCCAGCGGCAGGGTTCGGGCTCCCAGGCCCTGAGCGCGTCGAGACCGCCCTGGGGGATGACCCAGGGCTGGTGAACCAGCTCCGTGTCGCGCCCGAGGATCAAGTCAGCCAGGGTGCGCCCGCCCAGGTTGCTGGCACCGACACCCTCCCCGCCATAGCCGCCGGACAGGGCAATACCGCTGGCCCGGTCGCAGAGCATGTGCGGTTTGAAGTGCCGGGACATGCCCAGGTTGCCGCCCCAGCCATGGGTGATCTGCACATTCTTGAGTTGCGGGAACAGTTCGCCGAACAGGTAGCGGCGCAACTCGATTTCGCTGCGGGTCAGGTCGAAGTCATGGCGCAATTTGCCGGCGAACTGGTAACCACCCCGAGCGCCGAAGATCAGACGGTTATCGGCGGTTCGCTGGCCGTAGGTCACCTGGCGGCTGCTTTCACTGAACGCCTGGCCACGACTGAGGCCGATCTCGTCCCAGGTGGCTGCGGACAGCGGCTCGGTGGCGACGATCAGGCTCTGCACCGGCAACTGATAACGCCCCAGCGGTGGCAGCGTGACCGAATACCCCTCCACCGCCGGGACCACCCATCGGCTGCGCACCGAGGCTTTTGCAGTACGCAGGCTGCCGGACTGCCATTGGGTCACCGGGCTGTTTTCGTAGATCTTGACGCCCATGCGCTCCACGGTCCGCGCCAGGCCCCGCACCAGTTTGGCCGGGTGCAAGGTGGCGACATGGGGCGCATAGATACCGCCGTAGGGCTTGGCGACGCGAATCTGTTGGGCCAATTGTTCCGGGCTCAGCCAGCGGTAATCGCTTTCGTTCAGACCCTGACGGTAGAGCTTGTCCAGGTATTGGCGCAGGCTGTCTTGCTGCTCCGGGTAGCGAGCGGCGCAATACAGCGCCCCACCCTTGCGGTAATCGCAGGCGATACCCTCGCGTTCCAGGACGATCTCAACTTCATCTGGAATACTGTGCAACAGATCGTAGGAAGCACGGCGTTGTTCGGGCGAAGAGTCGGCCAGCAACCTATCCTCCCCCAGCAGATTGCCCATCAGCCAGCCGCCATTGCGGCCCGAGGCGCCAAAACCGGCGGTCTGGGCCTCGAGGATGGCGATGTTCAGCTCCGGCGCCTGGCGCTTGAGGTAGTACGCGGTCCACAGCCCGGTATAGCCGGCGCCGATGATCGCCACGTCGACATCCAGGTCCCGCTCCAGCGCCCCACGGGCCTGCAACGGCTCGTCGAGCTGGTCCATCCATAAACTGATCGTGCGCCACGCCGTCATCCCAAACCCCGCCACTCAAACTTCGATGGCGTCGATCCTAGTGCGTGGCTTCAGGGGTTGTCTTGCGCGCGTGCACGCAAAGAAATTTGTTTGACGTAGGCCTTGGGCGACTGCCCCGTGTGCTGGCGGAAGCAGCTGTAGAACGCCGACAGCGAGTTGAAGCCGGCGGCGAACGCCAGTTCATCGATGCGCACCGGCGGCGTGGCCTGATCCAGCGCTGCCAGCAAGTGCTGCAGACGCGCCTGGTTGACGTAGCGATAGAAGCTCTGGCCCAGCACCTGATTGAGCAGGTAGGAAATCTGATTGCGGCTGTATCCGCACTCCTTCGCCACCCGCTGCAGGTCGAGGTCAGGGTCGAGGTAAGGTTGCTGGCGCTGGAAATACTGCTGCAAGTCGTCGGCCATGAAGCTCAACTGGCGCGGTGACAGGCCCAGCCGACTGGCTGCCGGGCGCTGTTGGGTCCCATTGGCCTTGGGCGGCGGTTGCTCGTGGACCAGGGACGCGTATTCGTTGACCCGCCAGATCAGCCCGTCGCGCACCGTGATCGCCTCGCTGGCGCGAAATGACACCAGGCCTTCACCGCCACGCAACGTGATCCGGTATTGAATGAACGCGGTATTGCCGTCCAGGCGGATGCGATCGGAGTGCTCCAGCGCTTCGTCGGGATCGCGGGGCATGCTGTTGCGCACGTACTCGCGCAACTCATCCAGGCCCATCACCCGATTCTGAAAAAAGTCGCTGTATTGGATATCCGGGTGATACAGCGCCATGACCCCGTCCAGGTCCCGGTGTTTCCAGCGCAAGTGATACTGCATGACCGTTTCGCCCGTGGCCTGGGTTTGCAGCGGGCCATCATCCTCGGCTTGCATGGAAAGACTCGACATAAAAAACCGAGCTTGCCCAAGTTTGCCCCCACCTTCAATGGTCGAGCCGTCTGGCGCCACAGCCGCAAACAGTGACCTGTATCAAAAAAATGTGAGCAATCGCCAAACGGCCTGAAAAAAACACATTTATTTCACACGCCAATGCTACTTTTACAGTCTGTCACTGGTTGAGCCATGAAGGTTCTTCCCTCCTACCGTGAGCTAATGGAAGCGCTCGATGAAGAAGGCGGGCAACACATGAATAAAGGTTTTAGCAAAGTCACTTTTCCAAACGCCTGCCAGCTGATGCGCTGGCATTTTCATCCCATGGGTTTCGAGGCGAGCATGGACGCGCCGGGCAGCATGATCGCCCGTCTGTTTGATCGCGAAAGTGGCGAGACCATGATCGCCATTGCCGGCATCCCTTGTGCAACGGTGATGAATGCCGCCGATGTCGAACGAATAATCGAAGCGGTGGAGGCTGAGCTTGAAGCCTTCATACCGCCAGTGGCCCTCAGAAGTTATGCCTGACGGCTGGATGGCCCTGTGAAGAAGCCCACCGAGTGTGGGCTTTTTTGTGGATGATCAGCCTGGGATCCCGGCCTGCCGATGATCGGCAAAGAATGCCTTGCCCTTGCCGATTCGGTCCGATGCCTTCGGGGTGTTCGCAGCCTGGGTGTCCTGGGCGTCCACATACCAGTAGCAATGGCTCACCGCCCGGGTAATGCCCACGTAAGCCAGACGCAGGATCTCGTCTTTCTGCGCATTGTCGTACGCCTCGCTATCACCAGCCTTGCCCAGACCCGCCATGCGGTACACCTGATTCTTGTAGGGCGAGCTGGTCAGGTGCTGGCAATCACCCAGCAGAAACACCGCGTCGGCCTGCAGCCCCTTGGCACTGTGATAGGTCAATTGCTTCAGGCGGCGAGCCTCCTGGGGCAAGCTAGAATCTACATTAACTACAGACTGAATATGCTCTTCAATCAATAACTTATCGCTGCTTTTTCGATAAAGCATCAGAATTGAATCGCCCTGTCGGTAGTGCTCCATCAATCGTTTGGCCATGCCCTGATCGTCGCGGTCGAGCACATTCACCGGTATCAACGCTCTCGGCTCGCCGCTGGCCTTGGCCTTTTTGCCGGGAATGGCCGGCGCAGCGCGCACAATGTGTTCGGCGGCATCGATGATGTGCTGGTGGCTGCGGTAGTTGTCGCTGAGCATGACCTTGGTGGTGCTCGGCGAAGAGAAGGTCTTGTTGAACTCCATGAAATAACTCGGCGAGCTGCCGCGCCAGCCGTAAATCGATTGCCAGTCGTCGCCGACGCACAGCAGCGACGAGCGCTGGGCACCGCGTCCCACATGCATGGCCGGACCGCGACTGCGAATTTCCGCGAGGCTGGCGCGGATCCAGGAGACGATCTGCGGCGATACATCCTGAAACTCGTCGATCATCAAGTGCGACAACGGGCGCAGCAGTTCATCGCTGAGCAGCTTGAGGTTCTCCGGCGAATGTTCGCTGAACAGGGCGAACATGCGGTTATAGGTCATGATCGGCGGCTTCTGGTCCAGCAGATGGTCTTCCAGCGCGCGCCAATACAGGCTCAAGGCCTCGAAGAAAAACCGGTCCGGATCATCCTTGCTGAAACTCATCTGACTGACAGCGCTCGGCACATCCAGCCCCAGGTTTTCCATGAACCCGGCAGCCGCGACAAAACAGTCCAGCAACGGCGCCGAAGCCAGCTCGCCCTTGACCTTGTAATCGAAACCCGGCCCGGCGCTGGCGTCACCGGCCAGCGAGGCCAAAACACGCTTCGAAGACTCATAACTATCTAGCCATATCAAAGGCTTACGACAGAAAGCTTGAAACAGGGTGCGTTTTACAGCCCATTCTGCGCGCACGGTGAGTTTGCCATTGGGGCGGGTCACCTGAGGGTTTTCCCGTGGATCGAACCCCAACACCACCCAGGCGTCCAGCGACGGGATGTAACCGTGACAGTGGAAGGTAGAGCCATTGATATCGAAAGTCTGACGTTTCGGCTCTATCCCCTTGATTGGCCAGGCTTTTGCGCGAATCCACAAATCCTCGACCAGGTCGCATAGCTCTTCATCGCGCTTGGCCGCCAGTTCGGTCACCGCCACGCGTTTTTGCACGTCCGGGTGATCACGCTCCAGTTCCTTGAGCTGCAAGGCGTGGCGCGACAAGGGTTTGATCAATTCGCGAAAGCGTTCGTCGCGGGTATGCAAGGCGTGGTAACAGGCGTTGAGTTGCTGGCGCTGGGCATCATTGATGCGCAGATCGAAGGGATTGCTGTCTGCCTCCAAATCACCATTCTGTTCGCGAAAGCTCAGGTTCTCGAACGCCTGCAGGCGCTCGAAGCCCGGCAGGCTGCGGACCATTGGCAGAATCCGTGAGTGGAAGGTGCGCACCAGATCCCGGGCTTCCTTGAAGCTCAGGATTCGCTGCCACAGGGCAAACAGTTCGATCAGCTTATTGATGAAGTCCTTGCGCGACTCGCGGGTGAAGGTCACCACGGTCATGGAGCTCAACTCGAATCCCAGGTACTGCGTCAGCAACACGATGCGCAGCGCCAGGGTGGTCGATTTGCCCGCGCCGGCGCCGGCGATCACGGATGTGGACGGTGTGTCGCTGAAGATCATCTTCCACTGGGCGGCGCTGGGTTGCGCGTGGGCTGGCAGCAGACGAGCGACGTCGGCCTTCATGCGTTTCTTCAGGTCGGCAGTGAGCGGCAGGCGCCAGTCGTCGAACAGATGATCATCGATGTTCGGCGGACGATGCTCGGTGCTGCGCGAATCGCGAATCAGCAACACTTGCCGGCCTTCTTCCAGCCCTTCGAGCCGGCCTTCCTTATAGCCGTACTCCACCCCGGCGGTGTGCCCGCTGCGAAAGCCGTCAGCCTGGCCGTGCAGCCAGGAGGCGCGGTGCTGAGCACGCAAGCGTGTAAGGCCGTGGCCAAAGAATCGGGCGGCCAGGCGCTTGAGCAGCGGCATCTCGGCCAGAGGGCGAAGTTCGGGGGGAAGATCAGGCTTGTGTTGCGACACGCGGACGGACTCCAGGGTGTGAGGCTGTTGCAGCTATGGTGTCTGCATTTGCCGTCGAGTTCTAGTGAAATGCTTATGACTCATCGGCTTATGCGCGGATTTGAAAGCTGGATGAGACATTTTTCAGCTTTATTCACATCAACTTATTCGATGGTTATGAGGCATTTTTTACGCTTTTTATCGATCCGTGCCTGTCGGATGATGCCCGTCATCAACCACCGGTCTCTTCGTGGCCCAGGCGCTCAGCCCCATGACGAACCTTTTTCAGGAGACGATCATGCTTGAACTCAGACCCTTCAACTCGCTTGGCGGCGCAAACCACGGCTGGTTGGATGCCCACCATCATTTTTCGTTCGCCGAGTACTACGACCCCAAGCGCATGAACTGGGGCAACCTGCGGGTCTGGAACGACGATGTGATTGCCCCGGGCACGGGTTTCCCGCAGCACCCGCACCGGGACATGGAAATCATCACCTATGTGCGTGAAGGTGCCATCACCCACCAGGACAACCTGGGCAACAAGGGTCGCACCGAAGCGGGTGACGTTCAGGTCATGAGCGCCGGCACCGGTATCGCCCACAGCGAATACAACCTGGAAGCGGCGCCGACCAAGATCTTCCAGATCTGGATCATCCCCAACGAATCCGGCCTGGCACCGTCCTGGGGCGCCAAGCCTTTCCCCAAAGGTCAGCGTGAAGGCTTCGTGACCTTGGCCAGCGGCAAGGCCGGCGACGACCAGAGCCTGCGCATCCGTGCCGATGCGCGGTTGGTGGCGGCGAACCTCAAGGCGGGCGAAAGTGCTGAATACCGGCTGGACAGCGGTCGTCGCGCTTACCTGGTGCCGGCTACCGGTGTGATTGAGGTCAATGGCGTGCGTGCACAAGCTCGAGACGGTGTTGCGGTGGCCGATGAGCAGGTGTTGCGCGTGACCGCGATTGAAGACAGCGAGATCGTGCTGGTGGATTTGGCTTGATGCAGTAAATGCCGGACAAAAAAAAGGGGCGACCACTGGTCGCCCCTTTTTTTCTATGTGGAACAGCTTTCGTGGCGAGGGAGCTTGCTCCCGTTCGGCTGCGAAGCAGTCGCAAAAATCTCCAAACGCGTTGCATCAGAAACACCGCATTGGCTGAAATTCGGGTCGCTTCGCAACCCAGCGGGAGCAAGCTCCCTCGCCACGGGAGATCTGTACTATTTCGCAGAAATCGCGCCATCCACCAACGTCTGCGCCTCTGCCACCAACTGCTTCAAATGCTCATCGCCAATGAAGCTTTCCGCATAAATCTTGTAGATATCCTCGGTGCCCGACGGACGCGCCGCGAACCAGCCGTTTTCGGTCATGACTTTCAGGCCGCCAATGGCCTGATCGTTACCCGGCGCATGGCTGAGGATGCTCTGGATCGCTTCCCCGGCCAGTTCCGTCGAGGTGACCTGATCCGGTGACAGTTTGCTCAGCAGCGCTTTCTGCTGCGGGTTGGCCTTGGCATCGACCCGCACCGAGAACGGCTCGCCCAGCTCATCGGTCAGGGCGCGATAAGCCTGGCTTGGGTCGCGACCGGTACGCGCCGTCATTTCCGCCGCCAGCAAGGCCGGGATCAAACCGTCCTTGTCGGTGCTCCAGACGCCGCCATCCTTGCGCAGGAACGAGGCGCCGGCGCTTTCTTCGCCGCCAAAGCCCAGGGAACCGTCGAACAGGCCATCGGCAAACCATTTGAAGCCCACCGGCACTTCGTACAGGCGACGGCCCAGGCGCTTGGCCACGCGATCGATCAGGCCGCTGCTGACCACGGTCTTGCCTACGGCGGCATCGGCGCGCCACTGCGGGCGGTTCTGGAACAGGTAATCGATGGACACTGCCAGGTAGTTATTCGGCGCCAGCAGGCCGCCGGACGGAGTGACGATGCCGTGTCGGTCGTGGTCCGGGTCGCAGGCAAAGGCCACGTCGAAGCGCTCTTTGAGGCCGATCAGGCCTTGCATGGCGTAGGTCGACGATGGGTCCATGCGGATCTGGCCATCCCAGTCGACGGTCATGAAGCGGAAGGTCGCATCCACCTCTTTGTTCACCACCTCCAGGTCCAGGCGATAGTGCTCGGCGATCGCCGACCAGTAACGCACCCCGGCACCGCCCAGTGGATCGACGCCCAGGTGCAGCTTGGCGTCGCGGATCGCGTCGAAGTCGATGACGTTGATCAGGTCGGCGACGTAGGTGTTCACGTAATCGTGACGATGGGTGGTGCTGGCCTTCAGGGCCTGTTCGTAGTTGATGCGCTTGACGCCGGCGAGCTTGTTGCTCAGCAGCTCGTTGGCCTTGGCTTCGATCCACTTGGTGATGTGGGTATCGGCCGGGCCGCCGTTGGTAGGGTTGTATTTGTAGCCACCGCTTTGCGGCGGGTTGTGCGACGGCGTAATGACGATGCCGTCCGCCAGGCCCGAGGTGCGGCCGCGGTTGTAGCACAGGATGGCGTGGGAAATGGCCGGCGTCGGGGTGTATTCGTCCCCTTCGGCAATCATCACGGTCACGCCGTTGGCGGCCAACACTTCCAGGGCGCTTGCGCCAGCCGGAGTGGACAGCGCGTGGGTGTCGATGCCGACGAACAGCGGACCATCGATGCCCTGGGCTTGCCGGTACAGGCAGATCGCCTGACTGATTGCCAGTACATGCCACTCGTTGAAACTCAGGTCGAAGGAACTGCCTCGGTGCCCGGACGTGCCGAACGCCACGCGCTGGGTCGAGATGGCGGCATCAGGCTGGCCGGTGTAATACGCCGTAACCAGTCGCGGGATGTCGACCAACAATTCTGCCGGTGCCGGTTTACCCGCAAAAGGACTGAGTGTCATGCAAAACCTCTGGAATAGAGTGGTTCAGGAGATGGATCGCAGTTTACTGGCAGTTTGACCGCGGCGCGACGTTATCGATCCCGGCGTCGGCCCCGCGCCCTGTTATAAATCTTCAGCCTGCCCTTCAGTCGATCGACGCCTGACGCAAAGCGTCGCCCAGCAAGCCCAGGGCACTGGCAAGGTCCTGGTCACTGCCGAAGCTGTGGCTGAGGCGCAAATGCTGCCCGTACAGGCCCTGCAGGCTGAACAGCTCACCCGGTGCGATCACCACCTGATGCTTGAGCAGATTCTGGAACACCCGACGCATGTCCACTCGCCGCAACGAGCGCAGCCACACCGTTGCGCCCCCTTGCGGTTCGATGAACTGCAAGGTTTCGCCCATGCGTTCGGACAGCAATTGGCTCATCTGCTCCTTGCTGTCGCGCAGCCGGCGCCGCAGCAATTGCAGGTGCTGATCGATGCGACCGTTGCTGTACAGACGGGCAATGGCTTTTTGGCGAATCGATGACAGGCGAAAGGCGCGCATCAGGAAATGCCGCTGCCATTCGCCGCTCAGATGGCGCGACAGCAGGTAACCGAAGGGCGCCTCGGGCCCGATGATTTTCTCGAAGGTGGAAAAAATCATCAGCCGCTGCGGCGCGAGCAGATCGCGAAAACGCGGGGCAGAAGCTTCGAAGCCAAGTTCGCCGTAACAGTCATTTTCCAGCACCCAACAGTCATGACGGTCCAGCAATTGCGCCACGGCCTGGCGATCGTCATTCGGCGGCTGGCTGCCGCTGGGCAGATTCAAGCCGGACGACAGCATCACCAGGCGCACCGATTCGGTTTCCAGCAGTTGCCTGAGCCGCTCATGATGCAGCCCGCCATCGGCGCGCAGTGGCCACTCGATCACCCGCACACCCGCAGCCTGAAACAGGCGCAGGATCACCCAGTCGCAAGGCGACTCGATGACCACGGTGGCGTCCTTCAGGCACAACACCGCAATCAGGATTTCCAGCACCCCGCGCAAATCCGCCCCTATGTACACGTCATCGGCGTGCCAGCAGCGCACCGGCGATGTGGTGTAGCGCGCCGCCAGGGCCATGCGCAGCTCCAGTTCGCCACAGGGTTGCGAATTGGGCTGTGGCTGGCGGGGGTACTGGCGCAACAGCTCGCGCTCTTGCAGCAGCAGGGGGCTGTCGATGGGTTGCAGCAGCGCCGGCTCGTCACTGCTGAGCACCAGCATGCCGGGGCGTCGAGCGTTGACGTACAGGCTTTCGAGCAGGTCATTGCCGTCGTACAGAGTGCTGATGGGCGGGGCCGGCAGCGCGTAATAACCCGACTTGGCCACCGAATACACCCGCCCTTCTTTCTCCAGCAGCGAATAGGCGTATTGAATGGTCGAGATCGATACGTTAAGGCGTTCTGCCAGATGGCGCAGCGACGGCAGGCGCACGTGGGCCTGGCCGGCGCTTTCGCCGATGACGCAGGTCAAGTAACGGTACACCGCCTGGTAGGCGAAATCGGTTTCACGGGGGCCTTTCATGGGGTCAGGCCATGGGTGGGGCGCCACGGATGACATGGCGTCGGGGCGACTGTCCAAACACACACTGTCAACGACCCGCTGACCGTTCCAGCGAAGTGTCGTCGTCCCCTTCCCTGTCCTGATCGCCGCTCGCCGACTCAACGCTCCTGGCCACGGTGATCGGCTTGGGCACCTTGCGGTAGAGCTTGGTAAGCAGGCTCACCGGCAGCCCGCTGACGTCCACCAGCCATTGCATGATCTGGTCGGCCACCGGGTGCCCCTGCATCGCCCGGTGCAAATCCGGCATCGCCACCAGCATGCCCGGATGGCAATGACGCAAAAAGGGCTCGAGCATCGCCGCCTTGTCGGTAAACGGCGCGAATAGCAGGCACACCATTTGTGCCTCGTTCAGGCCAAGGCTGCGATGCATCTCGGCCGAGGCCCGGGCCCGCAGTTCGGTGAGGGTCAACGGATTGCCGAAGGCCTCCACGGCTTGCTCGCACAGACGCTCCGGCAGTTGTTTGCGGCGCATCATGATCAGGGATTTTTGCAGGAATTCGCCGATACCGGCCTCATAGGTGCGGTTCTGCACAAAACAGGCCTGCAGGCCGCGCACGTGGGCCGACACCATCAGATTCACGTATTCGTTGTCTCGCAGCTGCACCGACAAATCATCGGCATGAAAGCCCAGGAACTCGGTGAGCAACGGCCAGCGCTCGTCCCTGCCACGCACCAGCATGTCGTGAATGTCGATCAGCGCTGCACGGCGGCAGGTCTCGAACTGCTCGGCCGGGCGCCATAGCGGCTGACTGCCCTCGCTGTAGAAGCGCTGATAACCCTGGGCGCCCAGTTCGTCCAGCAGCGGGAAAAGTGCGGTGTTGTCGTACTCACGGTGCCTGGAGACGTACAGTTCGGCCTTGGCAGCGGCACGGCGCAGCCCTTCCATGAACAGCTTCTGCTGACGCGGCGATTGGCAGGTGATCAACGCGTCGACGCCGTGGTTCCAGCGGGAAATCTGCCCGTAGAACTCGCCGGTGGCCAGGTAGCCGTCATCCCAAAGCTCCAATCCATCCCAATGCCGGCGATGCCCCAGCATCAACAGGTTGGTCCGATTGGTTTCACACCCGGCCGGGCTCATCTGGGCCCGGTGATCGAACGGCAGCACCTGACGGTTGTCGACCATCAGCACTTCCACCCGTGGGTCGTCGTAGAGAAACAGTGCATTGAAACTGCGATGGACGTTTTCCAGTGCCGTCGGATCGCTGGCGTTCAATCGCAAGGTCGCCACACGCAGACGGAACGTCGCCGGGGCGCGAGTCGCAATCGTCAATTGCGCGGCGCGCAGCAGCGCCAGGGTGTAGCAACTGTCACGGGAACCGGACTGGATCGCCAGTACCTTGAATTCGCCAATCCTTTCCATGCCCCCGGCGGCAACCCCAAGGCGCTGAATGAGCAACTGCAGTGCCGTGCGCTCGGCACGGGAAAAGAAACCCAACAATCGCTGCAATACTTGGTGATAGACATACTTCATGGCTTGGTCATGGATACTGGTCATCGTTATTTACCTGATACTCGTAAGTTCGTTACTGCACAAACAACTGCACGCACGGCGCAGGGAATGGCCGGAAGATGAATTGAAGATCGGGTTTTATTGCCGGATGCTAACACTTAAGTTTTCAGGTCAACATTGGCGGGGGTGCGCACCTTTGAGCACCCTTGGCACTGGCCGGGCGCGGTAAGGCCATGGGTTTAAAGGATTTTGGCGTTTGCAGGCAACGTCCTAGGAAACGTCTTACAGAGTCCCACGGACATTGAATACAGGAAATAAGGAAAGAAGTTGCAGACGAATGTTCTGCCACGACGTAAGAGAGCGCTTTTTTCTGAATAGACAGCCGCGCGGAGCATTGAAAAGTATCAAGTTGATACCCAACCATGACTCATTCCTTGAGATGAAAGTAATCATTCAATTATCAGTGCTTAGTTGCTGATTAGAAGCTACAGATCGAGAGCAAAAACCAGTTCAGTTGCTGAACCGTCCCATCGACAAGGCCAATGGGCGTCTCTTTGTGCGCACTGCACAAACAAAAAGTCCGTGCGGTGCACGGACTTTCGAGGGGGCGGGGATCAGGCCGGTTCGACCTGCAGGGCAACCCTTTCGCGGCAAGGGCATTCGCCCATGTAGCGATGCGCTTCGACGAACTCCGAGAACGGGAAGACCCGAGTCTGGAGCGGCAACAGAACGCGGTCGGCGGTCAGTTGGTTGATGTCACGCAAAGCCCGTTGCAATGCGACCTGATCCTGGATGATGCCCAGCTCCGGCTTGCCGGTGAAGTTACCGATGCAGTGAACGAAGAACTGAATGTTCTTCTGGAACGCCGCACAGGCCGGAAACGGTGTCTGGTTGCCGCCTTGCAGGCCGTACAACACCAGGCTGCCCCGTGGCGCCAGCACGTCGCCCAGCAGTGACATCTGCGGGCCGCCCAGGCCATCGAACACCACGTCCACGCCGCGGTTTTCGGTGATCTTGTTGACCCGCATCAGCAGGTCTTCTTCCTCGGTGACGATGACTTTCTCGGCACCCAGAGACAACAGGTATTCACGCTCGTCCGCCGACTTGGTCGCGGCAATCACCCGCACGCCCAGTGCCTTGCCCAATTGTACGAACGAAGGTCCGGAGCAGTGGCTGGCATCGGTGACCAGGGCAAATTGCCCGGGTTTGACCCGCGCCAGATCGATGTAGGCGAAATAGGCGATCAGCAGTGGCGTGTAATGCACGGCGGCCTGAACCGGCGTCAGCACATCCGGGTAACGGGTCAGCGCCGAGCGCGGCAGAATGATCTGCTCGCCATAGACCGGGTAGTCGTTCGGGCTTTCAGCCGGGAAGCTGGCCACCTTGTCACCGACCGACAGGTCATCGACCCCATCACCGACCGCGGTGACGACACCGGCCATTTCATGGCCCAGGCCTGAAGGCAGACGGGCATGGGAGGACGCCAGGTTCTGACGCCAGAGAATGTCGTACCAGCTGATGCCAATGGCTTCGACGCGCACCTGCACTTCGCCCGGAGCAGGCAGAGCCGCCGCATGCTCTTCGCATTTGAGCACCTCGGCTGGACCAAACTTGTGAAAACGGATCGTGCGGGACATCGCAAACCTCGCCAAAGAAACCTCTAATGCCCTGAACTCTAGCTGGGCTTTGAACCCAACACTATCAGTGACTATTAATAGTCGACATGCCTGTCATTGATTCCGCGTTAGCGGCAACATTCTGCAGTGTCGTAAGAAATCGAAGCTGTGTTTGTAGGAAAAGTTCAATTACTCGGTGCAGAGTACCAGCCTTTGCCCGTAATATTCCTGCTGGCCATTGTTCTCATATGGCCGCTCACGTCAAGTTTGCTGACCCTGCCAGGACTCCAGATGAATCGTAATGACCTGCGTCGTGTCGACCTGAACCTGTTAATCGTATTCGAAACCCTGATGCACGAACGCAGTGTCACCCGTGCTGCAGAGAAGCTGTTCCTCGGCCAACCTGCCATCAGCGCGGCGCTATCACGCCTGCGCGGACTGTTCGATGATCCCCTGTTCGTCCGCACTGGCCGCAGCATGGAGCCCTCGGCGCGGGCCGTGGAAATCTTCGCCCTGCTGTCTCCGGCGCTGGATTCGATTTCCACCGCCGTGAGCCGGGCGGCGGACTTCGACCCGGCCACCAGTAATGCGGTGTTCCGGATCGGCCTGTCCGATGACGTGGAGTTCGCCCTGCTGCCCATGCTGCTCAAGCGCCTGCGCGCCGAGTCGCCGGGGATCGTGCTGGTGGTGCGGCGGGTCAACTACATCCTGATGCCGGGCCTGCTCGCGTCGGGGGAGATTTCCATCGGTGTCAGCTACACCACCGATCTGCCGGCCAACGCCAAGCGCAAAGTGCTGCGCCGCAGCTCGCCCAAGCTGCTGCGCGCCGACAGCGTTCCCGGGGCCTTGAGCCTCGATGACTTCTGCGCACGGCCCCATGCACTGGTGTCTTTTGCCGGTGACCTCAGTGGCTTTATAGATGAAGAACTGGAAAAGCTGGGGCGCAAACGGCATGTGGTCCTGGCCGTGCCGCAGTTCAACGGTCTGAGCACACTGCTCAGCGGCACCGATATCGTCGCCACCGTGCCCGACTATACCGCCGATGCGTTGACGGCGGCCGGCGGGGTGCGCGCTGAAGACCCACCCCTGCCGGTGCGCAGCTTTGAATTGCACATGGCGTGGCGCGGGTCCCAGGACAATGACCCGGGTGAGCGTTGGTTGCGGTCGCGGATTCAGATGTTCTTCGGGGATCCGGACAGCTTGGCCTGATTCTGGCTGTTGTAGCGAACCGGATGGCCTCTTCGCGAGCAAGCCCGCTCCCACCTTGAGTCTGCAGTGAGCACAGATTTTGTGCATGACAGACATCCATTGTGGGAGCGGGCTTGCTCGCGAAGGGGCCGGGACATTCAACATCCCTGCCGCCAGACACACGCCTCACAAGCGATCCCCCACCGAGCACCTTCAGTCAAATCCGGTCATGCAAGTCAGGCATCCTCACCTCACGCTCAATGATCGCCCCGGCGACCAACAGGCGCTGCTCGCGATAACTATCGGCAACTAGTTGAACACCCACCGGCAGTCCATCCACGACGCCCGTTGGTACGTTCAAGCCAGGCAAACACAGCGCAGCAACGGTAATCAGCGGGCTCTGATCCACCAGCACCCCTTTCATGTCCTCGGTTGTGCCCAGGTCCTCACCCCACTTCATCGGCAATCGGCAGGACGTCGGCATCAGGATCAACGGGTAACGGCTCAGGAATTCATTCCACTTGCGCCGCAGATCATCGCGCCGCGCAATGGCCAGGGCATAGCCTTGCAGGTCGATATCCGGCGCCCCCGCCGCCATGTTGTCCACGGCGCGCAGGATCGTCCCATCGCCCATGGCCCGAACACCGGCGTACATCCCCAGTCGGGCTTCGGTCATGACAATCGATTGCCAGATTTCCACGCCTTCGATCATGCCCGGCGGCGTCGCACGTTCCACTCTGTAGCCCGCCGCCTCGAGGATGTGCGCAGCGTCGTTCAGGGCCTTCTTGATCGCCGGCGCCAGTGAACTGCCCGCAATCTCATCCACCAGTGCCACCCGAACGGCGGCCAGGTCATCCGGGTAGTCCATTTGCGCAGGCACCCACATGGGATCGCGGCGATCGGCGCTGGCCATGGCTGACAACCCCAGGCGCAGGTCGCGCATGCTCCGTGCCAGCGGGCCTTGAGCGGACATGGTCTGCAACCCCAGGTAACGAAGGCCGGTGGTGGGGTGAAAGGCCGGAATCCGCCCGGGCGTGGCGCGCAAACCGGCCACGCCATTGACATACGCCGGATAGCGAATGGAGCCGGCAATATCAGTACCGTGGGCCAGTGCGCACATGCCCGCCGCCACCGAAACCCCTGCCCCGCCACTGGAACCGCCCGATGTCACCGCGTCGCTCCAGGGGTTGAGCGTACGGCCGTGCAACGGGTTTTCAGTGAACCAGCGGAAGGAAAACGGCGGTGTGTTGGTGCGCCCGACGTTGATCGCGCCTGCCTTGCGAAGATTGCTCACCACCGTGCTGTCGCCCGGTGCGATGCGTTCGGCGAACGCGGGCACGCCGTTGGTGGTGGCTTCGCCTTCCACGTCGACATTGAGCTTGATCGTGACCGGAACACCGTGCAGCAATCCGAGGTTTTCGCCCCGCCGAACCTGGCTGTCCGCCGCGTCCGCCGCCAGCCAGGCCCGTTCCCGATCGGCAAAGACAATGGCGTTGAGGCGCGGGTTGAGCGCGTCGGTTCGCTCGAAACTGCTGCTCAGCGCCTCGCGGCTGGAGATCGTGCCCAGGCGAATGTGCGCCGCCACATCCACGGCGTCCCAGCGCCAGATCTGCGTGGGCAACTCGGCTGCGGCCGTGATGGCCTCGTCTTTCATCGGGTGAGTCATCAATTAACACTCCATTGAGGTGGAAACGCGGCAACACGTGTCCCGACATTGCTTGAACGTCATCGGTGGGGGTTCAGGGTGGCGCCGTTTTTTTGGGTTCAGACCGTTTGGGTCGTGGCCTGCGACTTGGCCCTGCCGTTACGCTGACGCACGAAGCACATGGCCAGCGCAGCCACGCAGCCGGGTATGGCGAAGACGATGAAGTTCAGATGCAGCGGCAACTGGATGCTGACCAGCACGCCACCGAGTATCGGGCCGCTGATGGCGCCGCTGCGACCGATCCCGGAAATCCAGCCCAGGCCCGTGCTACGGATGCCCATTGGGAAAAACTCCGCGACGCAGGAGTACGCGAGTATCTGCGTGCCGATGGTGGTGGCGCCGGCGATGAAGACAAGTGCATGGAGCATGGCGGTCGGGCTGTTGAAACCCAGCAGGCTGATCGAGGCAGCCGCCAGCAGAAAAAACACGATCAGCACCCTGCGCAAGCCCAGGCGATCCCCCAGCCAGCCGCCACCGACAGCCCCGAAAATCGCCCCGACGTTCATCAGCAGCAGAAAGCTCAGGCTCGACCCCAGGCCGTAACCGGCGCTGATCATCAGTTTCGGCAGCCAGGAGTTCAGGGCGTAGATCATCAGCAGGCAGCAGAAGAACACCAGGCACAACATCAACGTGCCGATGGCCCGACCGTCACGGAACAACTGAACAACCGGCGCGCCGGTGGCCTTGAGCACAGGCGCGATCAATTCATCGCCCGGCAACGAGACAAAGGTCGGCTCGACACGATGCAGGATCGCCCGGGCTTGCGCTTCATGGCCCTGGCGGATCATGAAACCCACGGATTCGGGCAGATAACGCAGGATCAGCGGCAACAGCAGCAGCGGGATCGCCGCCACGTAAAACACCGACTGCCAGCCGAAACTCGGCAACAGGACGATGCCCAGCCCCGAAGACAGAATCCCGCCCACGGAATAGCCGCTGAACATGATCGCCACCAGCGTGCCGCGGATTTTCTTCGGCGCGTATTCACTCATCAGCGCCACGACATTGGGCATCACGCCGCCGATGCCCAGCCCCGCCATGAACCGGCACAGACCAAACTCGGTGGTGTCCCGCGCCAGGCCGTTGAGCAGCGTGAAGCCGCTGAACAGAATCACACACACCGCAATGATCCACTTGCGCCCGACCCGGTCTGACAGCGACCCAAAAATAATCGCCCCCAGCATCGCTCCGAACAGCGCATAACTGCCCAAGGCACCCGCCTGCAGCGGGGTAAGCCCCCAGTCTTTCATCAATGCCGGCAGCACAACCCCGTAAATCACCAGGTCGTAACCGTCGAAGATGATGATCAGCGCACACCAGAACAGCACTTGCCAATGAAAGGCATTGAAACGCGCCCGGTCGATGACCTCATTGATGTCGATTTTTCGCATGACACTCACTCTTCTTGTTGTTTTCAGGCAACTCAAGGGTAAGTTCGGGGGTGCGCAGCCTATATCCGCTGATCGCAGGTCTTTATCCGTTTTTTACGGATTGAAGGAAGATTGCGAGTAAATGTGGGGTATCAGACAGCCAGCGTCATCGTTAACGTCCATCGCGAGCAGGCTCGCTCCCACAGCGGGCGGTGGTACCCACAAGTGGGAGCTGGCCTGCCAGCGATGGCGGAGTGTCAGGCAATACACCAATGACTGACACGCCGCCTTCGCGAGCAAGCCCGCTCCCACAGTGAATCGGGTACAGCTTCGGGGCTTACTGCCGGCGCTTCAGGGTTTCCGTGGGCAATTCACCAAACTGCCTGCGGTAGATCTCGGAAAACCGCCCCAAATGCAGAAAACCGTAATCCATCGCCAACTCAGTGATATTGCGATAGCCGCAAGTAGGATCACTGAGACACGCATGCACCCGTTCCAGTTTTTTCTGCCGGATGTACCGATTGGGCGTGAGCCCCACCGTGCGCTCGAACAACCCGTACAGCGAGCGCGGGCTCATGTGGGCCCGGCGTGCCAGTTCGTCGCCGCACAGGTCCTCCTTGAGGTTTTGTCGGATGTACTCGGCAATCTGCTCGAAGGTGGCCAGGGATGCGTTGAGTTCCGGGCGAGTCAGGTTGGTGCGCAGCATCAGCAGCAGCTTGCTGGCGACAATCTGCATGTAATGCTCATGGATCCGCGGCATCGACGCGGATGCCTCAGCCTCGGCGCACACCATGCGCAACAGATCGAAAAAACCCTCGAGCTCACTTATCCGATAGCACGATTCGACAAATCGCAGGCCCTGGCCAGGGGTGCCCCAGCGCTGGTCGCGGCAAATCGACGCCATCACCGACGTCGGAATTTTCAGGATGAACTTTTCGCAATCGGCCGACCCCGTGAGGTCGACGCGGTCATCGGGATTGATGATCAGCAGTTCCCCGGCACCCAGGTAATGCTCCTGCTTGTAGTTGCGCCACAGACAATGCCCGCGCAACAGCAGTTGCAAGTGATAAAAGTTTTCCAGCGCGGGAGAGGTAACTCGCACATCGGAGCCATAGCTGATACGGCACAAGTCCAGATTGGCGAACTTGCGGTGCAACAAGTTCGATACCAGCGCTTGGGATCGGGAGAGATGAATGCTATGGCTGCCCAGGTGTTCGTTGACATAACCCGACACCGCATAAGGGTCAGCGAGGTTGAACACTGCGCTTTGTTGATTTGAAAGTAGCTGTTCCACCATCACTCAGTACTCTGCTCGTCGACCGGGTACACCGTTGTTACTGAAGTTCCACCTCGAGCCCACTGGCGTCAAGCGCCGGCCCGACGACCGATTGCACAAACCGCCCAACGGCTGCGTCCCGCCTTATACACCCCTTCCCCTACTTCCAACCTCAACCCCTGATCGGTTCGTGGAAACAGGATAGCGATCTGCAGAAACTGGATACTGCCGGCCCGGTGCCGGGCTTAATTTCGATTCAACGAATCATCATCAGTACCGGAGACCGCCATCTAAATATCGCCCTCATCAAACAGCGTCTTTCAACTTAACCATCAACCTTCTACTGCATCCCTCCTGCCCTGACCGAGGCAGTTGGCAACGCTTTGCCTGCAACCGACCCGTACGTCCCAATAAAAATAAATATGGCGGAAAGAATATGAAAACCAATCTTGTGCATTGCAGTACAAGTTCGGCGCATTGGCACCCTCTGAACTTGATGGGCCTGTTGGCATTATCTTGCGCACTGCCCCTGACCGCATCTGCGGCCGGTTTTGTCGAAGACTCCAAAGCCACCCTGGAACTGCGCAACTATTACTTCAACCAGGATTATCGCAGTGGTATGGCCGCGCCTTCGAAGCAGGAAGAATGGGGCCAGGGCTTTATCCTCAACTACACCTCCGGTTTTACCCAGGGACCGGTCGGTTTCGGCCTGGATGCCCTGGGCATGCTCGGCATTCGCCTGGACTCGGGCAAAGGCACCCACTACAACCCCAACAGCACCAACCAGGCGGGGTTCGTCTTCCCCACCGACAAGGATGGCCGCGCCGTCAATGACTTCAGCAGCCTTGGGCTGACGGCCAAGGTGCGCTTTGCCAAGACCGAAGCCAAACTTGGCACCCTGCGCCCCAGAATGCCCATCCTGACCCTCAACGACGGTCGCCTGTTGCCGGAAACCTTCGAGGGCATGCAGGTCACCTCACAGGATTTCGACAACATCACCCTCACCGGCGGCAAGGTCGAAAAGGTCAAAAGCCGTACCTCGTCCAACAATGAAAACCTGGCGATTTCCGGTGCCGGCGGCGCCTCGGGCAAGCGCAGCAACAAGTTCTACTTCGCCGGTATCGACTACAAGCTCAACCCGAACCTGTTGTTGCAGTACTACTACGGCGGCCTGGAAAACTTCTACCAGCAACATTTTGTCGGCATGGTGCACACCCTGGCCTTGCCGGTGGGCAACCTCAAGAGCGACCTGCGCTTCTTCGACAGCAGCCCGGATGGCCGCAACGGCAGTCAGGCCGGCCGGCAGGAGGGTTATCGCAGCACCGGTTATCACAATGATGGCAAGGTCGATAACCGCGCCCTGGCGGGCATGTTCACCTACACCGTGGGGCCTCACTCCATTGGCCTTGGCTACCAGTCGTTGAGCGGGTCCAGCGACTTTCCCTTCGTCAATCAGGGCGATGGCTCAGCGACCTACCTGATCACCGACCGGCAAACCGGTGCCCGCTTCCAGCACGCGGGCGAAGACACTTGGGTGGCGCAATATGGCTTCAACTTCGCAGCCGTTGGCATACCGGGGCTGACCACTCTGATGACGTATCAGCGCGGTGACCATGTGAAGAGCGACCTGGGGGATCAGCATGAATGGGAGCGCAACCTTCATTTCACTTACGCTTTCCAGAGCCCGGTGTTCAAGGGGTTAAGTGTGTCGCTTCGCAATGCGACGTTGCGCAGTACGGTGCCCAATCAGCGGGATATTGATGAGAATCGGGTTTACATCACTTATACCCGCGATCTGTTTTAACAATGCTCCAGCGGTGGGGTGATTCAGGCAGCCCGTGTAATCGTTGACGTCCATCGCGAGCCTGCTCGCTCCTACAGGGGCTCGCTCGCGTATCAGGCGCACGACTATTGCAGCCGTGGAACAACTGAATTTCACTCAGCGCCATTGATTGCGCCCCAATGAAAGGCGCACGCTAGAGAGCTGCCCAGGGTCTTATATCATTCCGAATGATAGTTACCTTCGCCTCATTCGATTCGTTAGATACCCCCCCGCCGAGCATCATTCGCCCATCTCAATACATTGGCGGATGCATCCATGGAACAGTCATTCAAACATTTGCGCTTCCCCCTGGCTCTATTGGCCATGGTGGTGATCAGCGCGTGCGGCAAGGCGCCAGTTACCGCCGCCGCCCCGCCAGCCGCCAAGGTCAGCGTGGCCAAGGTGCTGGAGCAGCCAGTCAACGAATGGGACGAGTTCACCGGGCGCCTTGAAGCGCCGGAAACCGTAGAGATCCGTCCACGGGTGTCGGGCCAGATCGACGAAGTGGCCTTCACCGAAGGCGCATTGGTCAAGAAAGGCGACCTGCTGTTCCAGATCGACCCACGTCCTTTCCAGGCCGAGGTCCGCCGCCTCGAATCCCTGGTGACCCAGGCCCGCGCCAGTGCCACCCGCAGCGAAAACGAAGCCCAGCGCGGTGAACGCCTGCGCACCAGCAACGCGATTTCCGCGGAACTGGCCGATTCGCGCACCAGCGCTGCCCAGGAAGCCCGCGCTGCCGTCGGCGCCCTTCAGGCTCAGCTGGACCTGGCCAAACTCAACCTGAGCTTCACCCGCGTCACCGCCCCGATCAGCGGCCGGGTCAGCCGTGCCGAAATCACTGCCGGCAACCTGGTGACCGCCGACACCACCGCGCTGACCAGCGTGGTCTCCACCGACAAGGTCTACGCCTACTTCGACGCCGACGAGCGTGTGTTCCTCAAGTACACCCAACTCGCTCGCCAGGGCAAACGCGGTGCCACCACCCCGGTGTACATGGGCCTGTCCAACGAAGACGGCAACCCGCACCTGGGCCAGATGAACTTCGTCGACAACCAGGTCAACCCGAAAACCGGCACCATCCGTGGTCGCGCCGTGTTCGACAACAGCGACGGCAGCTACACCCCGGGCCTGTATGCACGCCTGAAACTGGTGGGCAGCGGCACCTACAACGCCATGCTGATCAACGATGAAGCGGTCGGCACCGACCTGGGCAAGAAGTTCGTGCTGGTGATGGATGCCGACAACAAGGCCGCCTATCGCGCCGTCGAGTTGGGCCCGAAAATCGAAGGCCTGCGTATCGTGCGCAGCGGCCTGAACAAGGACGACACCATCGTCGTCAAGGGCCTGCAGCGAGTGCGCCCCGGCTCGCCGGTGACCCCTGAAGTGATCCCGATGGCCAGCGAGCAAACCCTCGCGGCCCTGGCCCAACAACGACAAGCGCTGGAAGCCAGCAACCTGCCTCAAGTCGCACCTGCCAAGGTCGCGCCGGGCACGGCTGTGAAACTGGCTGCTGCGACCCCACGCGGTTAAGGGATAACGACTCCGATGAATTTCTCCCAATTCTTCATTTCACGGCCGATCTTCGCAGCGGTGCTATCGCTGCTGATCCTGATCGCCGGCGCCATCTCGCTGTTCCAGTTGCCGATCAGCGAATACCCGGAAGTGGTGCCACCGACGGTGGTGGTGCGTGCCAACTTCCCCGGCGCCAACCCGAAAGTCATCGGTGAAACCGTGGCCGCTCCCCTGGAGCAGGCCATCACCGGCGTCGAGAACATGCTGTACATGTCCTCGCAGTCGACCGCCGACGGCAAGATCACCCTGACCATCACCTTCGCCCTGGGCACCGACCTGGACAACGCGCAGGTGCAGGTGCAGAACCGCGTGACCCGGACCGAGCCGAAACTTCCAGAAGAAGTGACGCGCATCGGTATCACCGTGGACAAGGCGTCGCCCGACCTGACCATGGTTGTGCACTTGACCTCGCCGGACAAACGCTACGACATGCTCTACCTGTCCAACTATGCCTTGCTCAACATCAAGGATGAGCTGGCGCGTCTGGGCGGTGTCGGTGATGTGCAGTTGTTCGGCATGGGCGACTACTCCCTGCGGGTGTGGCTCGATCCGAACAAGACCGCTTCGCGCAACCTGACCGCGACTGACGTGGTGACCGCGATCCGCGAGCAGAACCGTCAGGTGGCCGCCGGCGCCCTGGGTGCGCCCCCTGCCCCGAATGCCCAAAGCTTTCAGTTGTCGGTCAACACTCAGGGCCGTCTGGTGTCCGAGGAAGAGTTCGAGAACATCATCATTCGCTCCGGTGAAGACGGTGAAATCACTCGCCTCAAAGACATCGCTCGCGTTGAACTGGGTTCCAGCCAATACGCCCTGCGTTCGTTGCTGAACAACCAGCCGGCCGTGGCGATCCCGATCTTCCAGCGCCCTGGCTCCAATGCCATCGACATCTCCAACCAGGTTCGGGCGAAGATGGATGAGCTGAAGAAAGGCTTCCCGCAAGGCATGGACTACAGCATCGTCTATGACCCGACGATCTTCGTGCGCGGCTCCATCGAGGCGGTGGTTCACACCCTGTTCGAAGCGCTGATCCTCGTGGTGCTGGTGGTGATCCTGTTCCTGCAGACCTGGCGCGCTTCGATCATCCCGTTGGTGGCGGTGCCGGTATCCTTGATCGGTACCTTTGCGGTGATGCACCTGTTCGGCTTCTCGCTCAACGCCCTGTCGCTGTTCGGCCTGGTATTGGCGATCGGTATCGTGGTGGACGATGCGATCGTGGTGGTGGAGAACGTCGAGCGAAACATCGAGCTGGGGCTCAACCCCTTCGATGCAACCAAAAAGGCCATGGGTGAAGTGACCGGCCCGATCATTGCCACGGCGCTGGTGCTGTGTGCGGTGTTCATCCCGGCGGCGTTCATCTCCGGTCTCACCGGTCAGTTCTACAAGCAGTTCGCCTTGACCATCGCGATTTCGACGGTGATCTCGGCCTTCAACTCCCTGACCCTGTCGCCGGCACTGGCCGCGGTATTGCTCAAGGGCCACGACGCGCCGAAAGACCGTTTCTCGAGGGTTCTCGACAAGATTTTCGGTGGCTGGCTGTTCCGTCCGTTCAACCGCTTCTTTGAAAAGGCCAGCCATGGCTACGTGGGCACCGTCGGCCGTGTGATCCGCAGCAGCGGTATCGCCCTGTTGCTGTACGCAGGCCTGATGGTCCTGACTTTCTTCGGTTTCTCCAGCACCCCGACCGGTTTCGTGCCCGGCCAGGACAAGCAGTACCTGGTAGCGTTCGCGCAGTTGCCCGATGCCGCGAGCCTGGACCGCACCGAAGACGTGATCAAGCGCATGTCCGACCTGGCCCTGAAACAACCTGGCGTGGAAAGTGCGGTGGCCTTCCCGGGCCTGTCGATCAACGGTTTCACCAACAGCCCGAACGCCGGCATCGTGTTCGTGACCTTGAAGCCTTTCGAGGAGCGTAAAGACCCGAGCATGTCCGCTGGCGCGATTGCCGGTGCCTTGAACGGCCAGTACGCCGGAATCCAGGAAGCCTACATGGCGATCTTCCCGCCACCTCCGGTACAAGGCCTGGGCACCATCGGCGGTTTCCGCCTGCAGATCGAAGACCGGGGCAACCTGGGCTACGAAGAGCTGTACAAGGAAACCATGAACGTTATCGCCAAGAGCCATAACGTTCCGGAACTGGCCAACCTGTTCACCAGCTACACCGTGAACGTGCCCCAGGTCGATGCCGCCATCGACCGGGAAAAGGCCAAGACCCACGGCGTGGCCGTCAGCGACATCTTCGACACCCTGCAGATCTACCTGGGTTCGCTGTATGCCAACGACTTCAACCGCTTCGGTCGCACCTATCAGGTCAACGTTCAGGCCGAGCAACAGTTCCGTCTGGAATCGGATCAGATCGGGCAGTTGAAAGTGCGCAACAACAAGGGCGAGATGATCCCGCTGGCGACCTTCATCAAGGTCAGCGACACCTCGGGCCCCGATCGCGTCTCGCACTACAACGGCTTCGTCACCGCGGAAATCAACGGTGCCGCAGCCCCGGGCTACAGCTCTGGCCAGGCGGAAAAAGCCATCGAGAAACTGCTCAAGGAAGAACTTCCGAACGGCATGACCTATGAATGGACCGACCTGACCTACCAGCAGATCCTGTCCGGCAACACCGCGCTGTTCGTGTTCCCGCTCTGCGTACTGCTGGCGTTCCTGGTGCTCGCGGCACAGTACGAAAGCTGGAGCCTGCCACTGGCGGTGATCCTGATCGTACCGATGACCCTGCTGTCGGCCATTACCGGGGTAATCGTGTCCGGTGGCGACAACAACATCTTTACCCAGATCGGCTTGATCGTACTGGTGGGGCTTGCCTGTAAGAACGCGATCCTGATCGTCGAGTTCGCCAAGGATAAACAGCAGGAAGGCCTGAGCCCGCTGGCTGCGGTACTGGAAGCGTGCCGCCTGCGTCTGCGGCCGATCCTGATGACCTCTTTCGCGTTCATCATGGGTGTGGTGCCACTGGTGTTCTCCAGCGGTGCCGGTGCCGAGATGCGTCATGCCATGGGTGTGGCGGTGTTCTCCGGGATGCTCGGGGTGACCTTCTTCGGTCTGTTGCTGACGCCGGTGTTCTACGTACTGATTCGTAACTTCGTCGAGCGCGGTGAAGCGCGCAAAGCGGCCAAGGCTTTGAAAACCGGTTCGCCAGTGGAGTCGCATCAATGAGTTTGAAAGCTTTCCTGCCGAGCCTGCTGGTGCTGGCGCTGAGCGCCTGTGCCGTCGGCCCGGACTACAAGACCCCGGCCACCGAGCCTGCGAACATCACCACGGCCACCGACGGTGCCGCCGGCCAGAAGAACTTCGACCGTTCGCGCTTCGAAGGTGTGTGGTGGCAGCAATTCGAAGACCCGACCCTCAACCAGTTGGTCACCGAGTCGCTCAAGGGCAACCGTGACCTGCGCGTCGCCTTCGCCCGCTGGAAAGCGGCGCGGGCGATCCGCGACGACGTCAGCAACGACGCCATGCCGACCATCACCAGCCGTGCCAGCAGTGACTTGGGCAAGGGCCAGATCCCTGGCCAGACCACTGACCGGGTCAACAGCGAACGCTATGACCTGGGCCTGGACATGGCCTGGGAGCTGGACCTGTTCGGCCGTATCCAGCGCAACCTGGAATCGGCCAACGCCGAGCAACAGGCCTTCGAGGCGGATCTGTATCAGCTGCAAGTGACGATGATTGCCGAACTGGTGGATGCCTACGGGCAACTGCGCGGCGCGCAACTGCGGGAAAAGATCGCGCTGGCCAACCTGAACAACCAGCAGGAGTCGCGCAAGATCACCATCAGTCTGCGTGATGCCGGCGTTGGCGATCAGCTCGATGTCGAGCGTGCCGATGCGCGCCTGGCCTCGGTCGAAGCCAGCGTGCCGCAATTGCAGGCGGAACAGGTGCGGCAGAAAAACCGCATCGCCACCCTGCTGGGCGAGCGTCCGGACAAGTTGACCGTGGACCTGAGCCCCAAAGACTTGCCGGCGATTGCCAAGGCCTTGCCGATCGGTGATCCGGGCGAGCTGCTGCAACGCCGTCCGGACATCCTCAGCGCTGAACGCAAACTGGCGTCGGCCACGGCGCGGATCGGCGTGGCCAAGGCGGATCTGTTCCCTCGGGTCAGCCTCAGCGGCTTCCTGGGCTGGACGGCCGGGCGCGGCTCGCAGATCGGTTCCTCGGCGGCCAACGCCTGGGCACTGGGCCCGAGCATCACCTGGGCGGCGTTTGATCTGGGCAGCGTGCGTGCCCGTCTGCGTGGTGCCGACGCCGATGCCGAAGGCGCCCTGGCGACCTATGAGCAGCAAGTGTTACTGGCGCTGGAAGAATCGGAAAACGCCTTTAGCGACTACAACAAGCGCCAACAGCGGTTGATTTCGCTGATCCGTCAGAGTGAGTCCAGCCGGTCGGCGGCCAACCTGGCTGAGATCCGCTACCGCGAAGGCACGGCGGACTTCCTGGTCCTGCTCGACGCCCAGCGCGAACGCCTGGCCGCCGAAGACACCCAGGCCCAGGCCGAGATCGAGCTGTATCGCGGCATCGTCGCCATCTACAAAGCCTTGGGTGGCGGTTGGCAACCGGAGACCGTCGCCAGCCAGTAACCCCCAGGTTTAACCGAGCTCCTTTGGTTGGCCGCAACCAACCAAATTCCTTGCCCCGCGCCCCCTTCGGTCGCGGGGCTTTTTTTCGCCCGAATCCTGAACTCACCACAAAACACTGTGGGAGCGGGCTTGCTCGCGAAGGCGGAGT
>NZ_LYVP01000069.1 GCF_001984065.1 Pseudomonas sp. KK4 | reverse complement strand
TAATGGATATGTACTCAATCAGCCAGAGCCTGGTCGGCTGTCAGGCCGCCTTCGCGAGCAAGCCCGCTCCCACAGTGGAAGCGCGTGACAGGCGGTACAGCATTTACCTTTTTCTCACAAAGCCGACACAAAATCCCTACAAAATACCGAGCCTACTACCTGTCATCCGACCCTGCGGGTGTATATAAAAGCACCCCACAGCCACGCAGCCCGTGAAGAACTGTTCATTTACACCAGCAACAGTTGACACACACGAAGCCGATTACGCATTTTGTTTCATTTGCGCAGGCTAGGACTCAACCGCAGCAGATCGATCGCCGTATCGACCCAACGCTCGGCATGGGTATGCAGTTCGAAACTGTCAGGGGCCAGAAGCCACTGATACAGCAAGCCATCAATGTAGGCATGCAAGCTGATGGCCGCCTGAACAGTGTCGAGATCGTCGGGCAACTGCCCACGATTCACGGCATTACGCAGCGTCAGGCCAATGCGCGTATTGCATTCGAGGCTGGCGTCGCGGCGTTGCTGGCGCAGGTCGCACATTTCATCGGTGAATTCGCACTTGTGAAACAGAATTTCGTTGATGCGCCGGGTCTTGGGGTCCAGGGCAACTTCCTGAAACAAATGAGTGAGCAGACGGCGCATGCAACCCAGGGGATCGGGTTCTTCTTCGCTCTCGGCGGCCTTGGCCAGTTCGTCCAGGGGTTGTTGCAACGTATCGAGCATGGCCTGCACCAGGTCGGCCTTGTTGCTGAAGTGCCAGTAAATGGCCCCGCGCGTGACGCCGGCCAAGGTCGCGATGTCCGCCAGGGTGGTGCGCGCAACACCCCGCTCGTAAAAGGCTTTTTCAGCCGCTTCGAGTATCTGTTTGCGGGTTTCTTGAGCTTCCTCTTTGGTGCGACGGACCATGGCAGTACAACCTCAATCAGGGTGCTTCAGCGATGTCTGAATATCAGCTGAATAAAAGTGGGGCGAACGCTCTTGGGTCTCGTCCCCGGGCCTACAATTTCAAACTTGCGATGGCCGCTGTAACAGCGAGGATACATAGCCAAGGTATTTACAAACAACCATGAACGTAAGTATATTCCTTAGCAAGCTACTTATCCACCTGGCACCGTTTTTTTAAACCTTCCATGTTTTCTTGTGCGTTGATCACGCGCCTGACCCGAGGATTTTCATGCAATTCAAGCCAGCTGTTACCGCTCTGGTCGCCGCCGTCGCCCTTGCATCGCTGCTCAGCGGATGCAAAAAGGAAGAAGCGGCGCCGCCCGCACCACCGCCTCAGGTCGGCGTCGTCACCCTGCAACCGCAAACGTTTACGCTGACTTCCGATCTGCCGGGGCGCACCAGCGCGTTCCGCATCGCCGAAGTGCGTCCACAGGTCAACGGCATCATTCTCAAGCGCCTGTTCAAGGAAGGCAGTGACGTCAAGGAAGGCCAGCAGCTGTACCAGATCGACCCGTCGGTCTATGAAGCGACGCTCAAAAGCGCCGAAGCCAACCTGCGTTCCACCAAGTCGATCTCCGACCGCTACCAGCAACTGGTCAACGAGCAGGCCGTGAGCCGCCAGGAATACGACACTGCCGTGGCCAACCGCCTGCAGTCGGAAGCCGCGCTGCAAACCGCTCAGATCAATGTGCGCTACACCAAGGTCTACGCCCCGCTGACTGGCCGTATCGGCCGCTCCACCGTGACCGAAGGCGCGCTGGTCAGCAATGCCCAGACCGAAGCCATGGCCGTGATCCAGCAACTGGACCCGATCTACGTCGATGTGACGCAATCGTCGGTCGAATTGCTGCAGTTGCGCCGCGAACTGGAAAGTGGTCGCTTGCAGAAGGCCGGCGATAACTCGGCCAAGGTCAAGCTGACCCTCGAAGACGGTAGCCAGTACAAACTCGACGGTAAGCTCGAATTCTCCGAAGTGTCGGTCGACCAGACCACCGGTTCCGTGACCCTGCGCGCCGTGTTCCCGAACCCTGATCACACCCTGCTGCCGGGCATGTTCGTCCATGCCCAGTTGCAGGCTGGTGTGAACAGCGCAGCGATTCTGGCGCCGCAACAAGGCGTGACCCGCGACCTCAAGGGCACCCCGACCGCGCTGGTCGTCGGCCCGGACAACAAGGTCGAACTGCGTCAGCTCAAGGCCAGCCGCACTGTCGGCAACCAGTGGCTGATCGAAGACGGCCTGAAGGCCGGCGATCGCCTGATCACCGAAGGCCTGCAATTCGTCAAACCTGGCATCGAAGTCAAGGCCACCGACGCCACCAACGTCGGCGCGAAGAACCCGGCCCCCGCCAAGCCAGCTGAGCAGGCTGCCAGCGGCAAAGGGGAGTAACTCATGTCGAAATTTTTTATCGACCGTCCGATTTTCGCCTGGGTCATCGCCCTGGTGATCATGCTGGTGGGGGCACTGTCGATCCTGAGACTGCCGATCAACCAGTACCCGAGCATCGCGCCGCCGGCCATTGCAATCCAGGTGACCTACCCGGGTGCGTCCGCACAAACCGTGCAGGACACCGTGGTCCAGGTGATCGAGCAACAGCTCAACGGTATCGACAACCTGCGTTATGTGTCCTCGGAAAGTAACTCCGACGGCACCATGACCATCACCGCGACCTTCGAGCAAGGCACCAACTCCGATACCGCGCAGGTCCAGGTGCAGAACAAGCTGAACCTGGCCACCCCGCTGCTGCCTCAGGAAGTGCAGCAACAGGGTATCCGCGTGACCAAGGCCGTGAAGAACTTCCTGTTGGTGATCGGCGTGGTGTCCCGTGACGGCAGCATGACCAAGGACGACTTGTCGAACTACATTGTCTCCAACATGCAGGACCCGATCTCGCGGACCGCCGGTGTCGGTGACTTCCAGGTGTTCGGTTCGCAGTACGCCATGCGCATCTGGCTCGACCCGGCCAAGTTGAACAACTACAACCTGACCCCGGTCGACGTCAAAACCGCCATCGCCTCGCAGAACGTGCAGATTTCCTCCGGCCAGCTCGGCGGCCTGCCCGCCTTGCCCGGCACCCAGCTCAACGCGACAATCATCGGCAAGACCCGTCTGCAAACCGCCGAGCAGTTCAACAAGATTCTGCTCAAGGTCAACAAGGACGGCTCCCAGGTTCGCCTCAAAGACGTCGCCGAAGTCGGCCTGGGCGGTGAGAACTACAGCATCAACGCCCAGTTCAATGGCGCCCCGGCCTCCGGCCTGGCGGTGAAACTGGCCAACGGTGCCAACGCCCTGGACACGGCCAAGGCCCTGCGCAAGACCATCGACAACCTCAAGCCGTTCTTCCCGCAAGGGATGGAAGTGGTGTTCCCGTACGACACCACCCCGGTGGTGACCGAATCGATCAAGGGTGTGGTTGAAACCCTGGTCGAAGCGATCGTGCTGGTGTTCCTGGTGATGTTCCTGTTCCTGCAGAACTTCCGCGCCACCGTCATCACCACGATGACTGTACCGGTGGTACTGCTGGGTACCTTCGGCATCCTCGCCGCGGCCGGCTTCAGCATCAACACCCTGACCATGTTCGGCATGGTGCTGGCCATCGGCTTGCTGGTGGACGACGCCATCGTCGTGGTGGAAAACGTCGAGCGGGTGATGAGCGAGGAAGGCCTGTCACCCAAGGAAGCCACCAAGAAATCCATGGGCCAGATCCAGGGCGCCCTGGTGGGTATCGCCTTGGTGCTGTCGGCGGTACTGCTGCCGATGGCGTTCTTCAGCGGCTCCACCGGCGTGATCTACAAGCAGTTCTCGATCACCATCGTCTCGGCCATGGCCCTGTCGGTACTGGTTGCCCTGATTTTCACTCCGGCGCTGTGCGCGACCATGCTCAAGGCCATTCCGAAAGGCGAGCACGGCACGCCGAAACGCGGCTTCTTCGGCTGGTTCAACCGCAACTTCGACCGCGGCGTGCGCCGTTACGAGCAAGGCGTGGGCAGCATGCTGGCGCACAAGGCGCCGTATCTGCTGGCGTACCTCATCATCGTGGTCGGCATGATCTGGCTGTTCACCCGCATTCCCACTGCGTTCCTGCCCGAAGAAGACCAGGGCGTACTCTTCGCCCAGGTGCAGACGCCGGCCGGTTCGACGTCCCAGCGCACCCAGGTGGTGGTGGACGAGATGCGTGAATTCCTGCTGCGTCCAAGCAAGGACGGCGGTGAAGGCGACGCGGTGAACTCGGTGTTTACCGTGACCGGCTTCAACTTCGCCGGCCGGGGCCAGAGCTCGGGTATGGCGTTCATCATGATGAGACCGTGGCACGAGCGTAACGCCGACAACAACGTGTTCAAGGTCGCGGCCCGTGCCCAACAGCACTTCTTCACCTTCCGTGACGCCATGGTGTTCGCCTTCGCGCCACCGGCGGTACTGGAATTGGGTAACGCCACCGGTTTCGACGTGTTCCTGCAAGACCGCGCCGGTATCGGCCACGCCAAACTGATGGAAGCGCGCAACCAGTTCCTCGGCATGGCCGCGCAGAGCAAAGTGCTGACACAAGTGCGTCCGAACGGCCTGAACGATGAACCGCAATACCAGTTGGAAATCGACGACGAGAAGGCCAGTGCCCTTGGCATTACCATCGCCGACATCAACAACACCCTGTCGATCGCCCTGGGCAGTAGCTACGTCAACGACTTCATCGACCGCGGTCGGGTGAAGAAGGTGTACGTGCAAGGCAAGCCCGGCGCCCGCATGAGCCCCGAAGACCTGCAGAAGTGGTACGTGCGTAACCGCGACGGCACCATGGTTCCGTTCTCGGCGTTCGCCAAGGGTGAGTGGATCTACGGCTCGCCGAAACTGGCTCGATACAACGGCGTGGAAGCGATGGAAATCCTCGGTTCCCCGGCCCCGGGCTATTCCACCGGTGAAGCCATGGCCGAAGTCGAAGCCATCGCGCAGAAACTGCCGGCGGGCGTGGGTATTTCCTGGACCGGTCTGTCCTACGAGGAGCGCTTGTCCGGCTCCCAGGCACCGGCGCTGTATGCCCTGTCGCTGCTGATGGTGTTCCTGTGTCTGGCGGCGCTGTATGAAAGCTGGTCGATCCCGATCGCGGTGATGCTCGTGGTACCACTGGGGATCATCGGTGCGTTGATGGCCACCAGCCTGCGCGGCCTGTCCAACGACGTGTATTTCCAGGTGGGCCTGTTGACGACCATCGGCCTGGCGGCGAAAAACGCCATCCTGATCGTCGAATTCGCCAAGGAACTGCATGAACAAGGGCGCAGCCTGCGCGACGCGGCGATCGAAGCCTGTCGCATGCGTCTGCGACCGATCATCATGACCTCCCTCGCCTTCGTGCTCGGTGTGGTACCACTGGCCATCTCCACCGGCGCCGGCTCCGGTAGCCAGCACGCCATCGGTACCGGGGTGATTGGCGGTATGATCACGGCAACCGTGCTGGCGATCTTCTGGGTCCCACTGTTCTTCGTCACCGTGTCGTCCATGGGCCAGCGCAAAAACGCCGACCAGGATGACGCCACTGAAACTCCTAAAGAGGCTGGCTAATGAGCAAGTCGCTACTTTCCCTGGCAGTCGCCGCCTTCGTGCTCGGTGGTTGCTCGCTGATACCTGATTATCAGCGCCCGGACGCTCCGGTGGCAGGCCAATACCCGCAGGGCCCGGCTTACTCGCCGGCCCAGGCGCCCGCGCAGGCCGCCGCAGAGCAAGGCTGGAAGCAGTTTTTCCATGACCCGGCACTGCAGCAACTGATCCAGGTGGCCCTGGAGAACAACCGCGACCTGCGTGTCGCGGCGCTGAACATCGACGCCTTCGCGGCCCAATACCGCATCCAGCGCGCCGACCTGTTCCCGGCCGTGTCGGCCAACGGTACCGGCAGCCGTCAGCGGGTGCCGGCGGACATGTCGCAGACCGGTCAGTCGGGCATCACCAGTTCCTACTCGGCCACCCTCGGCATCAGCGCCTATGAACTGGACCTGTTCGGTCGGATTCGCAGCCTGAGCGAACAAGCGCTGCAACAATACTTCGCCACCGAAGAAGCGCGTCGCAGCACCCAGCTGAGCCTGGTGGCCAGCGTGGCCAACGCCTACCTGACCTGGCAGGCCGACAAGGAACTGCTGAAAGTCACGCAGGACACCCTCGGCGCGTTCGAGGAGAGCTACAAGCTCACCGCCCGCAGCAACGAAGTGGGTGTGGCCTCGGCCCTGGACCTGGCACAGTCGCGCACCTCGGTGGAAAACGCCCGTGCGCAACTGGCCCGTTACACCCGTCAGGTCGCCCAGGATGAGAACAGCCTGGTGCTGCTGCTCGGCACCGGCATCCCGGCCAACCTGGCAGCGGCCAGGCCGTTGAGCGACGATCTGCTGTCCGACGTGCCGGCCGGCCTGCCGTCAGACTTGCTGCAACGTCGCCCGGACATCCTGCAAGCCGAATACAACCTCAAGGCCGCCAACGCCAACATCGGCGCCGCTCGGGCTGCGTTCTTCCCGAGCATCAGCCTGACGGCCAACGCCGGGACCCTGAGCCCGGACCTGTCCGGCCTGTTCAAGGGCGGTTCGGGCACCTGGCTGTTCCAGCCGCAGATCAACCTGCCGATCTTCAACGCCGGCAGCCTGCGCGCCAGCCTGGACTACTCGAAAATCCAGAAAGACATCGGCGTGGCGAACTACGAGAAGTCCATTCAAACGGCCTTCCAGGAAGTCGCCGACGGCCTGGCCTCGCGCGGGACCTACACCGATCAGGTACAGGCGCAGCGCAACCTGGTTGCCGCCAACCAGGACTACTACCGCCTGGCCGAGCGTCGCTACCGCATTGGCGTCGACAGCAACCTGACGTTCCTCGATGCACAGCGCCAGTTGTTCAACTCGCAACAGTCGCTGATCACCGACCGACTGGCGCAGTTGATCAGCCAGGTCAACCTGTACAAGGCCCTGGGTGGTGGCTGGAACGAACAGACGGCGAAGAACGAGCCGTTGAAAGAAGATGCGCCGAAGATGAAGTACTTCTGATCGCGCATTGAATAAAGGAAGCCCACCGTTTGGTGGGCTTTTTTTTGGAAGCAGGAAAAGGTGGTGTCAGTGATGGCCCCTTCGCGAGCAAGCCCGCTCCCACATTTGGCCCGGTTCCTCCAGAGGGAATGCGGTCGAATGTGGGAGCGGGCTTGCTCGCGAAGAGGCCGGCCAATGCACCTCAAGGCCAGAATCAATCTCGGTTCGATAATCGCCCAAAACCTTTCAAAGCAGATTGAACCACCTAGTACATTCACATCACCATCGACCTACAAAACCAATAACAACAGGTTCGACACCATGCCCCCGCGCCCCGCCCTGCCGGCTGATCCCCAGGCTCCACCCCATCCCTGTCGATTTTTCCGTCTGCACCTTCCCGGTTGCGGCAGTACCCGTTTCATCCCCAAGAATTAGAGAGACCCGAGCCCATGACGCCTTCCACCGCACAGTATTTCGTTCCCAGCCTGATCGCCCTGGCCCTGGCCGGCGCCACTCAATCCGCCCAGGCCGAAGAGGCAGGTTTTGTCGAGGGCGCCAAGGTCAACCTGAACTTGCGCAACTTCTACATCAACCGCAACTTCACCAACCCGACCAAGGCCCAGGGCAAGGCTGAGGAGTGGACGCAGAACTTCATCCTCGATGCCAAATCCGGGTTCACCCAGGGCACCGTCGGCTTCGGCCTGGATGTGTTGGGGCTGTACTCGCAGAAACTCGATGGCGGCAAAGGCACCGGCGGCACCCAATTGCTGCCGCTGGACAGCGACGGTCGCCCGGCGGACAACTTCGGCCGCACCAACGTGGCGTTCAAGGCCAAGCTGTCGCAGACCGAAGTGAAGGTCGGCGAATGGATGCCGGTGCTGCCGATCCTGCGTTCGGACGACGGTCGCTCCCTGCCGCAAACCTTCCGTGGCGGGCAGATCACTTCCCGGGAAATCACCGGCCTGACGCTCTACGGCGGCCAGTTCCGCCAAAACAGCCCGCGGGACGACAGCAGCATGGACGACATGTCGATGACCGGCAAAGCGGCGTTCACCTCCGACCGTTTCAACTTCCAGGGCGGCGAGTACCTGTTCAATGACAAGCGCACACAGATCGGCCTGTGGAATGCTGAACTCAAGGACATCTACAGCCAGCAGTTCATCAACCTGACCCACAGCCAACCCATCGGCGACTGGACCTTGGGCGCCAACCTCGGTTTCTTTTACGGCAAGGACGACGGCAGCGCCCGCGCCGGGGATCTGGACAACAAGACGATGTATGGCCTGTTTTCGGCCAAGTATGGCGGCAACACCTTTTATGTCGGCCTGCAGAAACTCACCGGCGACAGCCCATGGATGCGGGTCAACGGCACCAGTGGCGGCACCTTGGCCAACGACAGCTACAACTCCAGCTACGACAACGCCCGGGAAAAATCCTGGCAGGTGCGCCATGACTACAACTTCGTCGCCCTCGGCGTGCCGGGGCTGACCCTGATGAACCGCTACATCAGCGGCGACAACGTGCACACCGGCAGCATCACCGACGGCAAGGAATGGGGCCGTGAAAGTGAACTGGGCTACACCGTGCAGAGCGGCGCGCTCAAAGACCTGAACCTCAAATGGCGCAACTCGACCATGCGCCGCGACTACAGCAACAACGAGTTCGACGAGAACCGCCTGATCGTCAGCTATCCGATCAGCTTGTTGTAAGGCATCACGAGCAGGCTGGCACAGGTAATCTGCATACCGATGAAAAATGTGGGAGCGGGCTTGCTCGCGAAGAGGGTGTGTCAGTCGATGAAGATGTCGCCTGAGGCTCCGCTTTCGCGAGCAAGCCCGCTCCCACAGTGATTGATGTCGTACACAGAACCCTGTGGGAGCTCGCGATGGCGTCAGCTCAGGCGCCAAAAATCAACAGGATTACTCCCGCGATTCAATCCCCAACTCATCCCACACCGATTCGGCCAGGTGGAACGTGGCGTTGGCTGCCGGGATGCCGCAATAGATCGCGCTCTGCATGATCACTTCCTTGATCTCGCTGCGGCTCACGCCGTTGTTGGCGGCGGCGCGCAGGTGCAGTTTGAGTTCGCCTTCGCGGTTCATGCCGATCAGCATGGCGATGGTGATCAGGCTGCGGGTGTGGCGCGGCAGGCCCGGGCGGGTCCAGATGTCGCCCCAGGCGTGACGGGTGATCATCTCCTGGAACTCGGAGTTGAACTCGGTCAGGGTGCTCAGGCTGCGGTCGACGTGGGCATCGCTCAATACCGCGCGGCGCACCTTCAGGCCTTCTTCATAACGTTGTTTCTCGTCCACGGACTTCCCCTCAGCGAGCGTTCAAAAATGCCAGCACACGGTCGCTGAAAGCAGCGCCGGCCTGAACGTTGGACAGGTGCGCGGCATAGAATTCGGCGTACTCGGCGCCCGCCACATGCTCGACGATGAAGTGCCCGCCCGACGGCGGCGTGACCGCGTCTTCGGTGCCGGCAATCACCAGCAGCGGTGCCTTGATCGAGGACAGTTGATCGCGGAAGTCGGCATCGCGCACCGCCGCGCAATTGGCCGCGTAGCCTTCAGGCGAAGTGGCCGCCAGCATGTCGGTAATCCGCTTGGCCGCTGCCGGGTTGGCCGCGGAAAAATCCGGGGTGAACCAGCGCGCAATCGACGCATCACGCAGCGCCACCATGGCGGCCTTGCCGTCACGCAGCACGGTTTCGATACGCGGGTTCCACACCGATGGATCGGCGATTTTCGCTGCGGTGTTGCACACGATCAGCTTGTTCAAACGCTCGCCGGCGTTGACGCCCAGCCATTGGCCGATCAAACCGCCCATGGACAGCCCGCAGAAATGCGCGCGCTCGATGTGCAGGGCATCCAGCAGCGCCAACACATCGCGACCCAGTTGCTCGATGCTGTAAGGGCCAGGCGTCACCAGGGATTTGCCGTGGCCACGGGTATCGAAACGCAACACCCGGAAATGCTCGCTGAAGGCTGCGATCTGCGGGTCCCACATGTGCAGGTCGGTGCCCAGGGAGTTGGACAGCACCAGCACCGGCGCATCCGCCGGGCCATCGAGTTGCGGCCCTTGAATTTGGTAGTGCAGTTCGCCATCGGCGAGTTGAACGAAAGCCACAGCAGTCTCCTTCAGGCAGTCAATGCAGAGTGTTCAGCCACCGCCCGCTCGACCCAGGTACGGGCCTGGCCGAGGTAGTGGGCGGGGTCCAGCAGTTGATCGAGTTCTTGCGCCGACAGCTCGGCGGTCACTTGCGGCTCGTCGCCGAGCACGGCGCGCAGATGGCGCTGTTCGGCCACGGCGCGTTTGCAGCACTGTTCCAACAGATGATGCGCGGTGTCGCGCCCTACCCGCTGCGCCAGCACGATGCTCACCGCTTCAGCCAGCACCAGGCCCTGGGTCAAATCCAGATTGCGCGCCATGCGTTCGGCGTCCACCTCCAGTCCGCCCGCCACCAACAAGGCTTGCTTGAGGCTGCCGGACACCAGGCAGCAGATCTCCGGCAGGGTTTCCCACTCGGCGTGCCACAGGCCCAGGCTGCGCTCGTGTTCCTGGGGCATGGCGCTGAACAGGGTCGAGAGCAGGCCCGGTACACGGGTCGCCGCGCCGATCAACACCGCCGCGCCCACCGGGTTGCGCTTGTGCGGCATGGTCGAGGAGCCGCCCTTGCCCGGTGCCGATGGCTCGAACACCTCCCCGGCCTCGGTCTGCATCAACAAACTGATGTCGCGCCCCAGTTTGCCAAGGCTGCCGGCGATCAAACCCAGCACTGAACCGAACTCCACCAGACGATCACGCTGGGTGTGCCACGGCTGGTCCGGCAGGCTCAGGTGCAGCTCTTCGGCCAGCGCCTGGGCAATCGGCATTGCCTTGTCGCCGAGGGCCGCGAGGGTGCCGGACGCACCACCGAACTGCAGCACCAGCAGACGCGGCTTGAGTTCCTGCAGACGCTGACGGCTGCGGGTCACGGCCCCCAGCCATCCGGCGATCTTCATGCCGAGGGTGACCGGTGTCGCGTGTTGCAGCCAGGTGCGCCCGGCCAGCGGTGTGGCGACATAACGTTGGGCCTGGGCCGCGAGGGTTTGCCCCAGTTGCGCCAGGTCGCTGTCGATCAGTTCAAGTGCCTGACGCAGTTGCAGCACCAGACCGCTGTCCATCACGTCCTGGCTGGTGGCGCCAAGGTGCACGTAGCGCTCGGCTTGCGCATCGTTCGCCGCGATCTGCTTGCCCAACGCCTTGACCAGCGGGATCGCCGAGTTACCGGCGGTGGCAATCGCTTCGCCAAGGGCGGCAAAGTCGAAATGCCCGGCCTGGCACGCGGCCTCGATCGAGGCCACGGCACTTTGGGGAATCAAACCGACCCGCGCTTCGGCCCGGGCCAGCGCCGCTTCGAAATCGAGCATGGCCTGGACGCGGCCCTGATCGCAGAACACCTCACGCATATCACGGGCAGTGAAATAGGCATCGAACAATTGATTGCCCGGTCGCTGGTTCATAAACAGTTCCTGGAAGCGCGGGCCTGTGCGGCCCGCGTAAAGATCAAAGGTCGTGGTGCAAGTATGCGGCCTGTTTCGGCAGGCGCAGGCTGAACAGGAACGCGATGGCCATCATCACCGTCACGTACCAGTAGAAGGAGTTTTCCATGCCCACGTTCTTCAGGCTCAAGGCCACGAATTCCGCCGAACCGCCGAAGATCGCGTTCGCCACCGCATACGCCAGGCCCACGCCCAGTGCGCGCACTTGCGGCGGGAACATCTCAGCTTTTACCAGACCGCTGATCGAGGTGTAGAAACTGACGATCGCCAGGGCCAGGGTGATCAGCACAAAGGCCAGGAACGGACTGCCGACGGTTTTCAGGCTCAACAGGATCGGCACGGTGCACAGAGTGCCGAGGGCGCCGAACCAGAGCATCGAGTTGCGACGGCCGATCTTGTCGGCGAGCATGCCGAACAGTGGCTGCATGCACATATAGAGGAACAGCGCGCCGGTCATGATGTAGCTGGCGGTCTTGGCGTGCATGCCAGCGGTGTTCACCAGGTACTTCTGCATATAAGTGGTGAAGGTGTAGAAAATCAGCGACCCACCCGCGGTGTAACCCAACACGGTGATGAACGCGGCCTTGTGGTCGCGGAACAGTGCGCGGATGCTGCCGGCGTCCTTGTCTTCACGCATCTCCTTGCTGGTGGTTTCTTTGAGCGTGCGACGCAGGAACAACGAAATCAGCGCCGCCACCGCACCGACCACGAACGGAATCCGCCAGCCGTAGGCCCGCAGGTCATCCTCGGTGAGGAACTGCTGCAGGATCACCACCAGCGACACCGCCAGCAGTTGCCCGCCGATCAACGTCACGTACTGGAACGAGGCGAAGAAACCGCGCTGGCCCTTGAGGGCGATTTCACTCATGTAAGTGGCGGTGGTGCCGTATTCGCCACCCACCGACAAGCCCTGAAGCAGGCGAGCGAACAGCAGCAGGATCGGCGCCCAGACCCCGATGCTGGCGTAGGTCGGCAGGCAGGCAATCAGCAGCGAGCCGAAACACATCATCAGAATCGAGATCAACATCGAATTCTTGCGCCCGTGCTTGTCCGCGACACGGCCGAAGATCCAGCCGCCAATCGGTCGCATCAGGAAGCCGGCGGCAAATACGCCCGCGGTGTTGACCAACTGCACCGTGGGGTTGTCGGACGGGAAAAAGGCCGGCGCGAAATAGATGGCGCAGAAGGCATACACATAGAAGTCGAACCATTCGACCAGGTTGCCGGACGAAGCGCCGACGATGGCGAAGATCCGCTTGCTGCGCTCTTCACCGGTATACAGCGGTTGTGTCGCGGTGTTGGTTGTCATTGTTTTTCACTCAATGGGGACAGTGACAGTCTAGACATACTTTGCAACAGCCCCGTTCAACAGATGTATCAGCAATACGATTTCCCTTTGTGGGAGCGGCGGTGCGACGATTCGACTTGCTCGCGAAGGCGGAGTGTCAGGCAACATAGATATTGGCTGACCCACCGCCTTCGCGAGCAAGCCCGCTCCCACATCGGGTGATGTGGCGCGGTCCGTCAGACGCGTTCGATCGCCAGGGCCAGGCCCTGGCCCACACCGACGCACATGGTCGCCAGACCTTTCTTGCCACCGGTTTTCTCAAGCTGATGCAGCGCGGTCAGCACCAGGCGTGCGCCGCTCATGCCCAACGGGTGGCCCAGGGCAATGGCGCCGCCGTTCGGGTTGACCTGCGGCGCGTCGTCGGCGATCCCCAGTTCACGCAGCACTGCCAGGCCTTGGCTGGCGAAGGCTTCGTTGAGTTCGATCACGTCGAAATCGCTCACCGCCACGCCCAGGCGCTCGGTCAACTTGCGCACGGCCGGTACCGGGCCGATGCCCATCACGCGCGGTGCGACACCGGCGCTGGCCATGCCCAGCACTTTGGCGCGGGCGGTCAGGCCGTGTTTTTTTACGGCTTCGGCCGAGGCCAGGATCAACGCCGCTGCGCCATCGTTCACGCCCGAAGCGTTGCCGGCAGTGACGGTTTTGTCGGGGCCGTTGACCGGTTTCAACTTGGTCAGGGCTTCCAGGGTGGTGTCGGCGCGAGGGTGTTCGTCCTGGCTGACCACGGTTTCACCCTTCTTGTGGGCAATGCGCACTTCGACGATTTCCTCGGCGAAGAAGCCTGCGGCCTGGGCCACGGCGGTGCGTTGCTGGCTGCGCAGGGCGAAGGCGTCCTGGTCGGCGCGGGACACCTTGTAGTCGTCGGCCACGTTGTCGGCGGTCTGCGGCATGGCATCCACACCGTACTGGGCTTTCATCAAGGGGTTGATGAAGCGCCAGCCAATCGTGGTGTCTTCCAGCTTCATGTTGCGCGAGAACGAGGCGTCAGCCTTGCCCATCACGAACGGCGCGCGGGACATCGACTCGACGCCACCGGCGATCGCCAGCTCCATTTCGCCACTGGCAATGGCGCGGAATGCGGTACCGATCGCGTCCATGCCCGAGGCGCAAAGACGATTGAGGGTCACGCCCGGGATGGTTTCCGGCAGCCCGGCCAGCAGCAGCGCCATGCGCGCCACGTTGCGGTTGTCTTCCCCGGCCTGGTTTGCGCAGCCGAGGAAGACCTCGTCCACCGCGGTCCAGTCCACCGACGGGTTGCGCTCCATCAGCGCCTTGATCGGCACGGCGGCCAGGTCGTCGGCGCGAACCGCCGACAGACCACCGCCGAAACGGCCGATAGGGGTACGAATGGCGTCGCAGATATAAACGTCACGCATCAAGGTTCTCCAGGTGTTTGGCCGTGGGCCGCGGCAGTGCGGGCTTCCAGATCACGTAGCGCGGTCAGCTCGACCTCGGTCGGCTCGGCGCCGACAGTGAAAAAAGGCGCCGATGCGCGGCGCCGGAATGACTGCAGATTAAGCCTCTGAAAGGGGTCAAACAATCCGATAATCGACTGAGCGTTCGAATATCGAACACATTATTGCCCGACTAACAAAAGCCTCGCGGGAGCCTCGCGCCTACAAGCGTCGCTTGAATTTTGTAGGAGCGGGCTTGCCCACGATGAGGCCATCAACCTCACCAAAAAATCTGAAACCTGAAATCAGGTCGCATCCGCATGACTGACCACACCCTTGATCACCACCGCCGCAGTGGCAAGCGCCGCCGGAATCACCAGCGCCGTCAGGACCTGCTCGAAGTTCCAGCCCAGGCCCAACAGCGTGGCGCCCATCCAGGCGCCAAGGATCGCGCCGAAACGGCCGATACCCAGCATCCACGACACACCGGTCGCCCGCCCCTGGGTCGGGTAAAACCGAGCGGCCAGCGAAGGCATCGCCGACTGCGCACCGTTGATGCACATCCCGGCCACCAGCACCAGGGTCGCCAACAGGGTGATATTGCCCAGGCTCTGCCCTACGGCGTAGGCAAACACCCCGGCCAGCAGGTAGAACGTGCCGATGACCTTGTGCGGATTGAAACGGTCCATGGCCCAGCCTACACCCACCGCGCTCAACACGCCGCCAAACTGGAACAGCGCGCCGATGAACGCCGATTGCTCCATGCTCGCGCCACTGTCGCGCATCAGGGTCGGCAGCCAACTGGTCAGCAGGTACACAATCACCAGGCCCATGAAGTAGGTCAGCCACAGCAGCAGGGTGCCGACGCTGTAGGTCCCGGAAAACACTACTGCAAACACGTTGCGTGCCTTGACGATGTTCTGTTCCGGCACGCTGAAGCTTGCAGCCTGGGCGACTACAGTCGGATCGATGGGCGCCAGGGTCTTGCGCACTTTGTCGGTGCCACGATTGCGCACCACCAGAAAGCGCGCCGATTCCGGCAGCCACAGCAGCAAAACCAGGGTCAGGATCAGCGGCAGGATCCCGCCGATCAGCAACAGGCTGTGCCAGCCGAATGCCGGGATCAGCTTGGCCGACAGGAAGCCGCCACCGGCCATGCCGAGGTTGAAACCGCAGAACATGCTGGTGACCAAGAGGGATTTCTTGCGCTCCGGGGTGTATTCCGACAGCAGCGTGGTGGCGTTCGGCATCCCCGCCCCCAGCCCCAGGCCGGTCAGAAAGCGCAGTACCAGCAACTGGTCAACGTTGGTGCTGTAGGCCGAAGCCAGGCTGAAAGCACCGAACAGAAAAACCGCACCGACCAGTACGACTTTTCGCCCGAAGCGGTCGGCCAATGGGCCCGAGCCCAGTGCGCCGAACACCATGCCGATCAGCGCCGCACTCATCACCGGGCCCAGGCTGGCGCGGTCGATGCCCCAGTCCTGGGACAGGGCCGGCGCGATGAAGCCCATGGCCGCGGTGTCGAGGCCATCGAGAAAGACAATCAGGAAACACAGGATCACGACGCGCCATTGATAACGCGAAATGGGTTGGGCATTGATGAAGGACTGCACGTCGAGGCAGTTTCCTACAGCGGACTGAGGCTTGTTCATTATTTTTATTCCACGCGGTCGAACAGGTGCCAGCCAACGCTGGCGCAGCCGCGACAGTAATGATCCGCAGGAAACAGCGTCAATTCACTGCGAGCGACTCCGGGCGATTATCGAACAGCTTAGGCAAACAGCTGGGCGCTGAGGTCACGGCTGGCGCTCAACAGGCCCGGAAGAAAGCGCTGCTCCAGCTCATTGCGACTGACTCGCCCGGCGTGGGTGCTGATGTTCAGGGCAGCCACCACTTGGCCGGAAGCATCGTAGACCGGCACGGCAATTGAACGCAGGCCCTGCTCCAGTTCCTGATCGACGATGCACCAGCCTTGTTGTCGCACTTGCTGCAAACACTCGAGCAACGCCTGCGCGGTGTGGATCGTGCGGCTGGTCTTGGCCTGCAGGTCGGCGTGATCGAGGTACTCGTGCAGCGAGGAGTCATCCAGGGCGGCCAACAGGATCCGGCCCATGGAGGTGCAATAGGCCGGCAGGCGCCCGCCCACCGACAGATCCACGGAAATCAGGCGCTGGGTGGTGGCCGAACGGGCGATGTACAAAATGTCGTCACCTTCCAGGGTGGCCATGTTGCAGGCCTCATGCAGTTGCTCGCTCATGCGGTCCAGGTAAGGCTGGGCCGACACCGCCAGCGGGGTGGAGGACACATAGGCATGGCCGAGGGTCAGCACTTTGGGCAGCAGTGAATAGGTGCGCCCGTCAGTGGTGGCGTAGCCGAGCTTGATCAGGGTGTGCAGGCAACGCCGGACGGCGGCGCGGGGAATTTCCGTGCGGTGGCTGATCTGGGCGATGGTCAGATGCCGCTTGCGCTCCTGGAACGCTTGCACAACCGCCAGCCCGCGGGCCAGGGACGTCATGAAGTCCGGGTCGCCGGTCAGGGCCTGGATACGCTTGGCGGGCGAAGCCACGATGGGCGGCGCCACGGAAGCGAAGGAAGTGCGCAGTTGATCATTCATTTGAGATTTTTCCCTACACGGAGCAGCGGCTATTACAAGCGCCCTGCCCAGGACAAACAAGCCCGGGGAGGCAACATTGGGCGATTATCGAACCGCCGACCGATAATCGCAACCGTGCATTTGAACCACCTACCGGCCACCCGCCCTTCCCTTCTTTATATGTAATCGCACAGCCCCCATGTTGATTTAAGCTGGATGTAGTTGCGCAAGTTGTTCGACTTAATGGCGCCAGAAAGGCAGCGTTGCACAATGACACCGATCAATGCGCTAGTTGGCCGTCAACTTTATGGGTAACAAAACAATCACACGGTAATATTCACTTTTAACTGTTTGCCGATAGTGTTCTGTGAATCGCTCGCTATAATACAAATCAGTAGCCAGGCGCATTTTCAATCGCCGATGCCGCTACCCGGCAGTGCGATATTGCGTCGCCGCTGCCTCCGGCAAGCGTCCGACGCCGACTGCATTCGCATCGCCAACGGGCTCGCCGAAACAGGAATCTGATGCTACGTCAGCTATTTATCTCTGGTGCCGTGGCCGCCTGCAACAAGGACGTATTGATCGCCCTGCCGTTAACGATGCCTTCCGGGGCTTCGTCCTTTCGACGAATGTGATCTCTACATTGAACGCAGCGCGTTTCACCAGAATTCATCTCAACATAATCAGGTAGCACTGTGACGAAAGACGAACTGCGCGCGGAACTTGAGCGCCAGGAACAACGTTACAAGGAAGTTTACGGCGGGGAAGTCACCACCTACGCCGCCCAGCCCGAACCGGAACGCAAACCCTGGCGTAAACGCGCCACCGTTCAGGATCAGGTTTTCAAGCAAGAACTGGAAAAAATGGAAAAGGAACTCAAAACCGAAGAGCCATGACGGTGTCGGTTTGAATTCTTTACAGGGTCTGTGCTTACACCCGTTAAAAGCGGGAAGTATCGATGTTGCCTATTGCGCCCGCCAAGAGTGGGCAGCGGCTACCTTGCCGATCTGACAGGGTACGAGGCTCATATCTGACCCTCCTTTCAGAAATTTCACACAGGCGTTTCCGCTGCCCCAACCAGCAGGGAAAACCCTTGTGGCATCTGCGTTTCCAAGGAAATTCAATGACTTGCAAACCCCGCCCACGCCTCGGAATTGCGCATCAATTTACAAAATAATTCGTTGAAGAATGTTACCGATGAGCAGCTAGTGCATCGATTCACCGTCTTTTCTGGCATAATCGCGCCCCCTTATGACCGGGTCAGAAAACCTTCATGATCGATTTATTCAGCGGACTGGATGCTTGGGTGCTTGTGAGCCTCTTGCTCGCCCTGGCTTTTGTCCTCGCCTTCGAGTTCATCAATGGATTTCATGACACCGCTAACGCGGTAGCCACTGTTATCTACACCAAAGCGATGCCGCCCCATCTGGCGGTGTTCTTTTCCGGTGTGTTCAATTTCCTCGGCGTGTTGCTGGGCGGCGTTGGCGTGGCATATGCCATCGTTCACCTGCTGCCGGTAGAGCTGTTGATCAACGTCAATACCGGCCATGGTCTGGCAATGGTCTTCTCGTTGCTTGCCGCAGCCATTACCTGGAACCTGGGCACCTGGTACTTCGGTATCCCCGCTTCCAGCTCCCATACGCTGATCGGTTCGATACTCGGCGTGGGCCTGGCCAACGCCCTGATCAACGATATTCCGCTGGCCGACGGTGTGAACTGGCAGAAAGCGATCGATATCGGCGCGTCTCTGGTGTTCTCGCCCATGGCGGGCTTTCTGATCGCTGCGCTGATCCTGATCGGTCTCAAATGGTGGCGTCCGCTGTCGAAGATGCACAAGACCCCGGAACAGCGCCGCAAAATCGACGACAAGAAGCACCCACCCTTCTGGAACCGCCTGGTCCTGGTGATTTCGGCCATGGCCGTGAGCTTCGTGCACGGTTCCAACGATGGCCAGAAAGGTATTGGCCTGATCATGCTGGTACTGATCGGCATCGTGCCGGCGCAGTTCGTCCTCGACCTGAACAGCTCCACCTACCAGATCGAACGTACTCGCGACGCGACCTTGCACTTGAGCCAGTTCTATCAGCGCAACGCCGACACCCTCGGTGAATTCCTGGCCCTGGGCAAAAGTGTGGAAGGCGACCTGCCGGAGAAATTCCGTTGCAACCCGCAACAGACAGAACCGACCATCGCGGCCCTGCTCGGCACGCTGAAGGGTGTGGCCGATTACCATTCGCTGCCTTCGGAGAGCCGCATCGAGGTACGTCGCTACCTGCTGTGCCTGGACGATACTGCGAAGAAAGTCAGCAAATTGCCAACCCTCGGCGCCCGTGAAAAGGCTGACCTGGACAAGCTGCGCAAGGACCTGACCACCACCACCGAATATGCGCCGTTCTGGGTGATCCTGGCGGTGGCACTGGCCTTGGGCCTGGGTACCATGGTCGGCTGGAAGCGCGTGGTACTGACCATCGGCGAGAAGATCGGCAAGCAGGGCATGACCTACTCCCAGGGTATGTCGGCGCAGATCACTACCGCGAGTCTGATCGGCATGGCCAACATCTTCAGCCTGCCGGTGTCCACCACCCATGTACTGTCCTCGGGCGTGGCCGGGACCATGGTCGCCAACAAAAGCGGCCTGCAAGGCGGCACCGTCCGCACCATCCTGCTGGCCTGGGTCCTGACCCTGCCGGCTACGGTCGCCCTGTCGGCCGGCCTGTTCTGGCTGGCGTCGAAGGCACTGGGCAGCTGATACATCGCTGCAACGAAAAAGGCGCGCTCCGTGAGGATCGCGCCTTTTTCATTACGCCTTGATCGCTCCATCGCCCTGCGAAAACGATCAGGACTGAAAGCGTTTCGCAGGTCAAAAAAAAGGGCAACCGAAGTTGCCCAAAATGCCTTGCGTGCCCATGACATTCACAAAGAACTACTGTTCTTTGCGCTTGTGCGAATCCTTCCAGATGAAAACACCCAGACCTGCGAAAAACATCAGCATGAGGCTGACAGTCAGCACTCCGGCGATCACCACGTTGTCGAAAAACATGACGCCTCTCCTGCGGTTGCCTTGTTGCGATGGAGATACGTTAACCAATCGGGCAGGAGAAAATATTGACCGGGGTCAATGTTTCCTTGAGCCGACATTGAAGGAGGGAGACATGCAGACCTGCATCGAGCGATGCAGGGGTGATCAACGCTTTTTCGGTTTCTTTGGCTTTTTCTTCGCTTTGCCCAACGGCATCGCCTGCTCGAACGCCTGGCGCACTTCATTGAGGCGTTTGTCGTTGAGGTCATGGACACGCTTGGCGCGTTCGGCGTTGAGGTCGATCAGCTTGTCGTCTTGGCTCATGGCGTTCAGTGCATCGCTTGGAATGAATTCAGCTGCCGCGTCATCGGGCAGGATTGCACCAATAATGCGGTCTGGCGACGGCGCTGACCAGATACCGGCTCAAATCTCGATGTCGACCCACAATCCCTGACGCGGCTGGTCTTCCATCAAGGGGGCCACCGGCACCGTATTGTCGGCATTGAGCTCGTCCCCGGGAATCGCCCGGTGCGCCTCGGGATCCTCATCGGCCTCACGGCGCCGTTTTTGCTGCTCCTGCTTGCGTCGTTGCTCTTCGCGCAACAGCAGTACGGCCTCTTCCGGGTCGCGGTTTTTCAGGTCGATGGTGCTGTCGCTGGAGCTCTCCTGCATCGGCACCACAGGTGCGATGTCCGGGCGCGGGCGGATCGGGTCGTGCTGGGAAGTGACAGGCACGGCACTCAGGGGGAGCATCGGTGGCAGCATATTTATCAATCTCCTGTCAGCAGGATGTCGGCGGCGACGGTGACGACTTGAGCCATCGGTCGCAAACTGTGACCCGGTTGGCACTCCAACACCAGGCGCAGGCTACGATTTGTTCAGTCCCTGAAGATCAAAAGATCACCGCTTGGGGTAGGTCCTGCACAGGTAATCCTTTGGTCTGAAGACCCGATTCCGTTAAGATAGCCCGCTTTTTCAAGGTGGGAGTCAGGCAGCATGGCGCAGCAGTATCAACCGGGGCAACGCTGGATCAGTGACAGCGAAGCCGAGCTGGGTTTGGGCACCGTTCTGGCACAGGACGGCCGCTTGTTGACCGTGCTCTACCCGGCCACTGGCGACACCCGCCAGTACGCGCTACGGAATGCGCCCCTCACTCGCGTGCGGTTTTCACCGGGTGACACCATCACTCACTTCGAAGGCTGGAAACTGACCGTGCGCGAAGTCGACGACATGGACGGCCTGCTGGTTTACCACGGCCTCAACGCGCAGAACGAAGTGGTCACCCTGCCGGAAACCCAACTGTCGAACTTCATCCAGTTCCGCCTGGCCAGCGATCGCTTGTTCGCCGGGCAGATCGACCCGCTGCCGTGGTTCTCCCTGCGGTACCACACCCTGGAACACACCAGCCGCCAGTTGCAGTCCTCGCTGTGGGGCCTGGGTGGCGTGCGCGCGCAACCGATCGCGCACCAATTGCACATCGCCCGTGAAGTCGCCGACCGTATTGCACCACGGGTTCTGCTGGCGGACGAAGTGGGCCTGGGTAAAACCATCGAAGCCGGCCTGGTGATCCATCGCCAGCTGCTCTCGGGCCGCGCCAATCGCGTGCTGATCCTGGTTCCGGAAAACCTGCAGCACCAGTGGCTGGTGGAAATGCGTCGTCGCTTCAACCTGCAGGTCGCACTGTTCGACGAAGAACGCTTCATCGAAAGCGATGCCTCCAACCCGTTCGAAGACACCCAACTGGCGCTGGTGGCGCTGGAGTGGCTGGTGGAAGACGAAAAGGCCCAAGACGCGCTGTTCGCCGCCGGCTGGGACTTGCTGGTGGTCGACGAAGCCCACCACCTGGTGTGGCACGAAGATCAGGTCAGCCGCGAGTATTCGCTGGTCGAGCAACTGGCCGAAACCATCCCTGGCGTGTTGCTGCTCACCGCTACCCCGGAACAACTGGGCCAGGACAGCCACTTCGCCCGTCTGCGCCTGCTCGACCCCAACCGTTTCCATGACCTGCAGGCTTTCCGCGCCGAGAGCGAAAACTATCGCCCGGTGGCCGAAGCCGTGCAGGAGTTGCTGGACCAGGGCCGTCTGTCGCCCAAAGCGCACCAGACCATCCACGGCTTCCTCGGCAACGAAGGCGAAGCCTTGCTGACCGCGGTCAACGACGGCGACACCGAAGCCAGCGCCCGCCTGGTGCGCGAACTGCTGGACCGCCATGGCACCGGCCGCGTGCTGTTCCGCAACACCCGCGCCGCCGTGCAGGGTTTCCCGGAGCGCAAACTGCACCCTTACCCGCTGCCGTGCCCGGACGAATACCTGGAACTGCCCCTGGGCGATCACGCCGAGCTGTACCCGGAAGTCAGCTTCCAGGCCCAGCCGGACGTCAACGAAGAAGAGCGTTGGTGGAAATTCGACCCGCGTGTCGAGTGGCTGATCGATCAGCTGAAAATGCTCAAGCGCACCAAAGTGCTGGTGATCTGCGCCCACGCCGAAACCGCCATGGACCTGGAAGACGCTTTGCGCGTGCGTTCCGGCATTCCGGCCACGGTGTTCCACGAGGGCATGAACATCCTCGAGCGTGACCGCGCCGCCGCCTACTTCGCCGACGAAGAGTTTGGCGCGCAAGTGCTGATCTGCTCGGAAATCGGCAGTGAAGGCCGCAACTTCCAGTTCTCCCACCATCTGGTGCTGTTTGATCTGCCATCGCACCCGGACCTGCTGGAACAGCGCATCGGTCGTCTGGACCGGATCGGCCAGAAGCACACCATCGAACTGCACGTGCCATACCTGGAAACCAGCCCGCAAGAGCGTCTGTTCCAGTGGTACCACGAAGCGCTGAACGCGTTCCTCAACACGTGCCCGACCGGCAACGCCCTGCAGCATCAGTTCGGCCCACGCCTGCTGCCGCTGCTGGAAGAAGCCGACGACGGCCAGTGGCAAGCGCTGATCGACGAAGCCCGCACCGAGCGTGAGCGTCTGGAGGCCGAACTGCACACCGGTCGCGACCGCTTACTGGAGCTCAATTCCGGCGGTGCTGGCGAAGGTGAGTCGTTGGTTGAAGCGATTCTCGAACAGGACGACCAGTTCGCCCTGCCGATCTATATGGAAACCCTGTTCGATGCGTTCGGCATCGACAGCGAGGACCATTCGGAAAACGCCCTGATCCTCAAGCCGAGCGAAAAAATGCTCGACGCCAGCTTCCCGCTCGGCGACGACGAGGGCGTGACCATCACCTACGACCGCAACCAGGCGCTGTCCCGTGAAGACATGCAATTCATTACCTGGGAGCACCCGATGGTGCAGGGCGGCATGGACCTGGTGCTGTCCGGCTCCATGGGCAACACCGCCGTGGCGTTGATCAAGAACAAGGCGCTCAAACCTGGCACCGTGTTGCTGGAACTGCTCTATGTCAGTGAAGTGGTTGCCCCGCGCTCGCTGCAACTGGGCCGTTACCTGCCGCCGGCGGCGCTGCGCTGCCTGCTCGATGCCAATGGCAACGATCTGTCGGCCCGCGTGGCGTTCGAGACCCTCAACGATCAGCTCGAAAGCGTGCCGCGCGCCAGCGCCAACAAGTTCATCCAGGCCCAGCGCGATCAACTAACGCCACGGATCAACGCCGGCGAAGACAAGATCTACCCGCGTCACGCCGAACGCGTCGCCGAGGCGCAACGTCGCCTGGCGGCCGATACCGATGAAGAACTGGCGCGTCTGACCGCCTTGCAAGCGGTCAACCCGACCGTACGCGACAGCGAACTGGTCGCCCTGCGCAAACAACGCGAGCAAGGCTTGGCCATGCTCGACAAGGCGGCGTTGCGCCTGGAAGCGATCCGGGTGCTGGTGGCGGGTTAACCCCCCCTGCTCAACCGGTAAAAAAGAAGGCCCGCAGCGATGCGGGCCTTTTTATGGGTCAAATTTTGCGGTGCTAGTGATGGCCTCTTCGCGAGCAAGCCCGCTCCCACATTTGGAATGCATTTTCCCTGTGGGAGCGGGCTTGCTCGCGAAGGCGATCAGGCAGCCACCACGGAACCCCCTGGCTCAACCACGCCAGCCAACCCATCCTTCATCCGCTGCGCATCCCGCACAAAGCACCGCGAAGCCAACACCAGAAACACCATGGTGAAAAACAGCGCCACCGGAATCAGGTACATCGCATCGTGCAGCCCGACGGCCTTGAACGCTTCGGTCATCTGCTCGGCGCCGGCCGCCAGCATCGCTGTGTGGGCAAAATGGTCGGACAGGGCCCCCACCACCACCGGCCCCAGGCCGCCACCCAACAGATACAGCCCGGCAAAGAACAACGCCATGGCCGTGGCCCGCAGGCGCGGTTCCACCACGTCCTGGATCGCCGTATAGACACAGGTGTAGAAGTTGTAGGCAAACAGCCACCCCACACTGAACACCGCCACGAACACGCCGATTTCGATGCGCCCCGAATGCAGCGCCCACGCCGTGCACACCGTAGAAATGATCAAACTGAACGCCGCAAACAGCAGGCGACCATTGGCCACGCGCTGATGGATCTTGTCCGCCACCCAGCCGCCCAGAGTCAGCCCCACCAGCCCGGTCACACCAACGATAATCCCGGTCGCCACCGCCGCTTCCTGCAATGGCATCAGGAAATACCGCTGCAGCATCGGCACCAGGAAGGAGTTGCAGGCATAGGTGGCGAAGTTGAAACACAGCCCGGCCAGAACCAGCCACAGGAAGGTCGGCACCGCCAGCACACGACGGATCGGCCGGTCGACCTTCTCCTGGGACACCTGCACGCTTTCGGCGGCGCCGCGCTTGGGTTCCTTGATGTAGAACATGAAGATCGCCAGGATCAGCCCTGGCACGGCGGCGATGAAGAACGGCGCTCGCCAGCTGTCGAAGGCCTTGACCATCGCCCCGATGGTGAAAAAGGCCAGCAGCAGCCCCAGGGGCAAGCCGAGCATGAAAATCCCCATGGCCCGCGCCCGGCGATGCGCCGGAAACAAATCCCCGATCAATGAGTTGGCCGCCGGCGCATAACTGGCCTCACCGATGCCAATGCCCATGCGCACGATCAGGAAGCTCCAGAAACTGCCAACCATGCCGTTGACCGCCGTCAGTCCGCTCCACACCGCCAGCCCCCAGCCCATCAGTTTGCTGCGCGAGCCGGTATCGGCCATCCGCCCCAGGGGCAGGCCTGCAATGGCATAGACGATAGTGAAAGCGGTGCCGATGATCCCCAACTGGAAGTCGCTCAGGTGCCATTCCATGCGGATCGGTTCGATGATGATGGCCGGGATGGTGCGGTCGAAGAAGTTGAACAGGTTGGCCAGGAACAGCAGGAACAGAATGCGCCAGGCATTCGCCGCTTGGGTCGAGTTCTGCATGGGTCCGTCTCTTTTATTGTTATGGGGCTTCACTGCCAGTGCATCCGAGCCCGGAACCTGCAATCTAGTCAGCCACGCCGATGCTGTCTGTAATCATTCGTAAAGCTGATACCAGCCCATGGCAGCCGCCGCTGCGCATGCAACAACTTATTTCAAAAAGCTCTAAGGTTAATTCCAAAACAGTAGACGCCATTTTGCCACTACGGCTTGCGTTCGCGACCTGGCTTCTATAATCCAAGGAATTCGTCTGCGCTTCTTGCGCCGGCTTGAGGGAACAAGATGGGGCACGCTATGGAGTGGCTGGGTCTGCATTTCATTACTGAGTTGCCAGATGCCGGAAAGGTCATACTCAATTGCGTGCATGATCCTTTCCTGGTGCTGCTGGCTTATCTGGTCGCCTGCGCGGGCAGCTTTGCCACGCTGGACATGGCCGAGCGGGTCGCCCATGCGCAAAAGCCCGCCTCTCGCCGGCTCTGGTGCTGGGTGGGTGCCGGGTGCCTGGCGGGCGGTATCTGGGCCATGCACTTCATCGGCATGCTGGCATTCGAAGCGCCGATCAGTGTGCATTACCAACTACCGGTCACCTTCGCCTCACTGTTGATCGCCCTGCTCGCCTCATGGCTGGCGATGCAAACGCTAAGCCGCCCTGCCCTGAACATCTGGCAATGCCTGCTGGCGTCAATCTGGGTCGGCCTGGGCATCGCTACCATGCATTACGTCGGCATGTCCGCCCTGCACTCCCAGGCGACGGTCTACTACCAACCGACCCTGTTCGCCCTTTCTATTGTGATTGCCATCGTCGCCAGCCTCGCGGCATTGCTGTTGTCCCGTTACCTGCGCAACGGCAGCGGCATGTTCCATCAATTGCTCAAGTATGGTGCCAGCCTGATCCTCGGCACCGGCATCATCAGCATGCACTTTACCGGCATGGCAGCGTTCAACCTGATGTTGCCTGCCGGCAGCGTCCTGACTCAGCCGGGGGAAAACAATCACCTGCAACTGGGCCTGACCGTGGCGATCATGACACTGCTGATCATCGGCAGCAGCATCAGCGCGGCGCTGGCGGACAAGAAGCTGCAACACAAGGAGCAGGACCTGCAACGGGTCAACTCACTGCTCACCCAGCTGGATCAGGCCCGGGTGTCGCTGCAACAGGTGGCGCATTTCGATCCATTGACCAACCTGGTCAACCGACGCGGGTTCAACCAGTTGTTTGCCGAAAAGCTCATCGAGAAAACCCACACCGGCGGCATGCTGGCCGTGCTGTTTCTCGATATCGATCATTTCAAGCGCATCAACGACAGCCTCGGCCACGACGCTGGAGACGAACTGCTCAAGGTGCTCGCCAGCCATATCAAAGGCTCGGTGCGCAGCCATGAAGACGTGGTGGCGCGTTTCGGTGGCGACGAGTTCTGCATGCTGATCAATTTGCATGACCGCGAAGAAGCCCGACACATGGCCCAGCGCATCATGCTGAAAATGAAGGAGCCGATCGAGCTGGCCGGACGGCGCATGGTCATGACCACCAGTATCGGCATCAGCCTGTTTCCCGAAGACGGCAAGACCTGTGACGAGCTGTTGAAAAACGCCGACCTGGCCCTGTATCAGTCCAAGGGCAGCGGTCGCAACGGTCTGAATTTTTTCAGCGCCAACCTCAAGGCTCGTGCCACCCTGGAGCTGCAACTGGAGGAAGAACTGCGCCACGCCCTGCGCGAAGACACGGGCCTGATGCTTCATTATCAGCCCATCTACGACCTGAAAACCGGTCAGGTCAGCAAGCTCGAAGCCTTGATTCGCTGGCAACATCCGGTTCACGGCTTGCTCGCACCGGATCGCTTCATCGCCCTCGCCGAAACCAATGGGCTGATTACCGAGCTGGATAACTGGGTACTGCGCAAGGCGTGTGAAGACCTCGGGGAACTGTCCCTTCAAGGTTGTGAAGCGCTGAGGATCGCCGTGAACTGCTCGCCGCTGAGCCTGGCGCGCGAAGAGCTGGCCGGTCAGATCGAGCACGCACTGCGCAGCGCTGGCGTTGCGCCGCAACGGCTGGAACTGGAAGTGACCGAGAACGCCCTGATGGGCAACATCGCCGACACTCTGGTTTTGCTCAAGCAGATCCGCGCGCTGGGCGTGTCTCTGTCGATCGACGACTTCGGCACCGGCTATTCATCCCTGGCGTACCTCAAGCGCCTGCCGCTCAACACCTTGAAGATCGATCGGTCGTTCATTCAGGAAATACCCAAGTCGACCCAGGACATGGAAATCGTCCAGGCCATTATTGCCATGGCCCACACCCTGCACCTGGAGGTGGTCACCGAAGGCGTCGAAACCTTCGAGCAGTACCAGTTCCTGGAACGCCATGGCTGCGATTTCGTTCAGGGCTACTTGCTCAGCCGCCCCGTGCCGCTGGCCGACCTGCGTCCGGTACTGAACGAAATCAACCAGCGCAACCACTCATACCCCCTTACTTCGTTGAGTCTGGTTCACGGTACATCTGCACTAATGTAGAAGGGTCTTTTTCCAGGAATCCCTGCCCGCCATGCAGCCGCATCAGTTGCGCCGCCAGGCCGCTGATGGGCGTCGCCGAACCCTGCTCACGGGAAAACTTCACCGCTGTATCCAAGTCTTTGAGCAAGGTCCGCACATGCCATTTCACCGGTTCGAAACGGCTTTCGGCCATCTGAGGCCCAAGGATCTGCAAGGGTTTTGAATCGGCGAAGCCACCGGCCAGCGCTTCGGCGAGCAGGCTGGCCTGGACGCCGGATCGCTCGGCCAGCGCCACCACTTCGGCAATCACCAGCGCATTGCATGCCACGATCATCTGATTGCAGGCCTTGGTCACCTGCCCCGCCCCGACCGCGCCCATGTGCGTCACGCGCTGGCCGAGGCGCATCAGCACAGGCAGGATGCGCTGCAGATCAGCCGCCTCGCCGCCAACCATGATCGCCAGGCTGCCGGCTTCTGCGCCCACCACGCCACCGGACACCGGCGCATCGAGCCAGGCCATGCCGGTTGTGCTCTGCAGTTGTGCGGCCATCTCCCGCGTGGCGGTCGGCTCAAGGCTGGAAAAGTCCACCAGCAACTGGCCACCCTTCGCCCCCTCGGCCACACCGGCAGCGCCGAACACCACTTCGCGCACCACCGAAGTGTCCGCCAGGCACAACATCACGACCTCGGCGTGCTGGCACAGTTCGGCGGGCG
>NZ_LYVP01000068.1 GCF_001984065.1 Pseudomonas sp. KK4 | reverse complement strand
GGCATGGTGGTTCTCCTATCGATTTTGCTGGTTGGCGGTTGCCAGGTTCGTGTTGCTTGGGTGTGAAGCAATCTTGTTCCCTTTGCTCGATAGCGTCCAAGACCGATATACAATCCATTGCATTGGTGTTCCCTATAGATGTGGGTCGAAGATCATGAACGATGAAAACCCGCAGGCGCTGTTGCTGATCCCCGACGGCTATCCGGTCTGGATCGACGTGGCGCAGGCAAGTGTTGAAGGGGCGGGCACGGCCATGCGGTTTGTCTTGCCCTTGCAGGCTCACAACCTGCCGTTGATGCACCGGCGGGAAAGCAAACTGGTGGTGGCGCTCAAGGGTGAACTGGATATTCGTGCCGGACGGCAGCGGATCGCGTTGCTTCGCGAAGGAGAGGCGATAAAGCTCGAGCCAGGAATCGCTCACCGTATTCATCAGCACGGAGCGGGGCCGAGCACGGTCGGTGCCGTGTTATGGCCGGGCGCGGTGGAGCAAGCCTTTCGCGAACTGGCGGCGGCCGCCCTGCAAAACACTTATCGTCGTGACGACATGATTGAAATCCTCGCCCGTTACGATGTGGTCTGGGCCACTGAATCTCATGGACAGGGTCCTGAATCGAGCACAGTTCGGCCGTTCCGGGATTGGCTGGCCGACTTGCCGGAGGCGTTGGCGAAGCGGTTGGCGGCGAGTTGGGAATTTGTGCACTGACTTGGGTCATGGTTGCACGGTTTTCGCTTAATCAATGACTGAAACGCGAGCGAGGCCAACTGCTCGCCTGGATCGTTATCGAGCGTTTATGCATCAATGTTTTTATTAACTGGCTTTGAGCTCTGGTGGTTTGAAAGTGCAACGGTTTAGGCAATCAAACCTGGATTCGAAGAGATTAAAATGCGCATCAGTCGAAGTGGGCGATGAAGATACTCGGCCACTTGCGCGCTGTAACTAATACCGTTGATGCACCAGTTACAAAAGTGCTCGCAGTTGTTGGACAGTATTTTGTATTGCGACTCTCCGACCCTGGAAAGCGCTCGGACAATGATCTCGTCGCTGGAAAACACCGATTGTTCCTGATGTACCCAGACCGAACTGCCGTTGCCGAAATGATCGAGGTCCGTGACTTCGATCGGCCCCGCTTGCAGTGATGCACTCAAGCCCGAGTAATGAGCGACCTTGCCATTGCCAAGGTAGATGCCGTGATGAACGTAGAATTTGCGAGGGCTCACCAGGTGCGATCCTGCGCTCAGGTGATCAGCGTTGCGTACTAAGGATGTCTCAGGCTTCGAACTGGCTTCACCGTAAGTTGAGTCACTGTCACCGGTACAACCCTGCGAACGGTTTTCAAAAAAAGGATCGATCCAGTTTGAATCACACTCCATATTGACCACTGCCGAGTTCAAGAAAATCGAACCGAGTGAGGATGCGATGCCGATTGTTTTCACCAGTAACTTGTTCATGATGAATGCCTCTGGAGCCGTTGAAAGTAGAATATCCTTTCAAGGGCAAACAGGCAGTCGTGCATAGGTTTGTCACCCATAGCCACTTTATATGCGTGTCTAATACTTCAGTGTTATTCGTTTGATGCTGGCAGATGAGCGTCGCTGTTGCAGGGTTTGTATCAGAACGTATCCCCACAGCCGCCAGCCAACTGCGCATACAAAACCCGGGGCAGCCCGACACGTGCGAGACACACCATTGCCCCGAAATGGCTGCACCGCACGAGCGGACCCAACCACGGCCTTTACCGTGCACCTGACCGGAGAAATTCAATGTCTGTTTTCAACACTCGCAAAACCGTCGGCATCCTTGGTGTCGCACTTGCCGCCGCTGTTTCCCTTTCTGCATTCACCGGGATGGCACAGGCTCAAGAGGCGCCCGCGGCAAAGAGCTGGCAGACAGGGCTGCATCGCACCGACCTGGTGAAACGCGACCTGGGGGTTTCCGATCGTGAGGTGATTCAGGTTCGCGTGGACTTCGAACCCGGTGTCGCAGCGCCCAAGCATTCTCACCCGGGCGTGGAGGTGGCTTACGTCATCACCGGCACCTTCCAGTATGAACTCGAAGGGCAACCGACGGTGACGCTCAACGCCGGTGATTCCCTGTACATCCCGGAAGGCACCGCGCACATCGCGACGAACATCGGCAAGACCACCGGCTCGGAACTGGCGACCTACATCGTCAAGAAGGGCGAACCGCTGGTGAACCTGCAGAAGTAACTTGCACTGTCGGCCGCCTGCGGGGCAGGAGGCCGAGCCTTCGTTTCGCGTCGAAAACGGCGCGAATGTCGGCAGTCAGATCAAAAATCCGACCACCTGCGCACCACTCCCATCCTGTGCGCCCGCAATCAGATGCATCGGCACCTGCTGCTGATGCTCAAGCGTCGGCATCTCGATGCTGCCCACGATCTGAAGCGGTCGCTCGCTCAACCCGGTCGCCTCTGCTTCCTTTGCCTTGGCCATTCTCGCGTGGTTCGCTGCGATTTCATTGAGAGTTGACACGATACATCTCCGGTGACTGACCAAGCGTATTGCTGGTGTCCTTAAGCGTTAGTTTGAGGTGCTGCCGTGTCAGAATTATGTCGTTCTGTGGCCGCTACGCCCGCCTGTGCAAGCTGCAAGCCAGACATGGCTCAAGGCTGCGCGCCTCGTTTCGTTTACGACGAAAGGTTATGCGACAACCCGGAGCCGGGTTGGCAGCGACTACAACCGGTACTTGATAACGATGCCTTTGAGCTTGCGTCCTTCGATGGCCCTTGTATCCCGCGCCCACAACGGGCCGTTCACATAGGTGCCCACTCTGCCGATGTGGTCATAGACCACTACCACTGCGTCGCCCCCGAGCTTGGCGGCCTCTTCGCGCAGTTTCTGTTCGACTTCGGTGATCGGCGGCGCAGGATCGACGCTGGCATCGATCAGCACTTCGCCCAGGCGAATGTGCGGGCGCAGGGGTTCGGAACGCAGCACCACGACCTCGCTGGGCAGGGTCGGTGCAGGGTGTTCTACGCCCACATACGCGGTGGTCTCGGCGTCGACGGTGGCACAGCCATGGAGCGCCAGGAGCGTGGCGATGAGCCCGCCTGCCAGGAGCGAAAATTTGACGTTGTTCGACCAGGACGCGACGGGCATGGAGAATGTCCTCCGGGCAATCGGCTGCTGTGCGAGAGCGGATAAGGTTCACGTTAGCAGACGGTCGGGGAGTGTCCAGAAAGCCCGATCCTGAGAGAAATGAAAAACCTTGTGGCGAGGGAGCAAGCACCCTCGCCACAAGGTTTGTTACTGATCCTTTTCGCAGTTGACCATCCACGACACGCCAAAGCGGTCGACCAGCATGCCAAAGCGCGCGGCCCAGAAGGTCGCCTCCAGTGGCATCTGCACGCTGCCGCCCTCGGCCAGCGCTGTAAATACCCGCTGCGCTTCGGCGATGCTGTCGACATTCAGGGATATCGAACAACCACTCATGTCATCGGTGGGGCGGTCGGGCGTGGTGTCCGAGCCCATGATGGCCTGATCGCCCACGGCCAGACGCGTATGGATGATCAGGTTATGCAGGTCCTTGGGCACATGCTCGGCGGCAGGGGTTTCACCGAAGGTCATCATGGCTTCGATCTGGCCGTTGAGGCTTTGGGCATAGAAGGTGAACGCGGCTTTGCAGTCGCCGTTGAAAATGAGGTACGGGTTGATTTTCATGATCAGGCTCCCGGTCATTGAAGGGATACATCGGATTGGACGCGCGGTGCAGTGGCGAATTCCGATGGGATTGACCGAACAATTAAAGACCTGAATGCACGTCTGGGCGAACCGCTCTCTGTAGGAGCGAGCATGCTCGCGATGGACTTTAACGATGACGCGGGAAATCAGAGGCCCCCTATCGCCCTCAGGTTTTTCGCGAGCAACCTCGCTCCTACAGTAGAGCTGGGCTTGCCAGACTGATAGGCGTGTTCGCACGCCTCGGCGCCAACAACCGCTCGATGGCACCGCTCACCATACTCTCCAGCAGGTCATCGTGCTCCCGCTCATCCAGCGCGTGAGGTGACAGCCAGGTTGGAGCGGTATTGAGCAATGCCGCAATCGCATGCCCGGCCGCCACCAACGCCGGCTCACTGAAACGAGAGCGAACCCCCAGCACCTTCAGCAACCGCCGCTCATACTGCTCGCGCAACTGCCGAACCCGAGCCTGTTGCTCTTCATTCAGGCAGCCGCTGTCGCGTTCCACCAGGCGAAAATGCCAGGGCATGTCGCGGTTAAGGTCCAGGTGCGCACGGATCAGGCTGTTGAGTCGGTCGCGTTTGGCCAGGGTTTTCTGCTCAATGCGTCCGAGGGTGGCCAACAACTCTTCGTAGAACTCTTCGATCAAGTCCAGCAACAAGTGCTGCTTGCTCGGGTAATGGTGATACAACGAGCCCGGGGACAACCCCAGGCACGTGGCGAGTTCACGCATGCCGACCTGACCGAACCCCTTGCTGGCGAACAACTCCAGCACCTTGTCCCGGTACTCGGCAAAACGTGAACAGCGCTCAGGCATAGGCATGGAAGCCGCGCCCCGTTTTGCGTCCCAGGTAACCGGCGGCGACCATTTCCCTGAGCAACGGCGCCGGGCGATATTTGCTGTCGTTGAAGCCCTCGTAGAAGGCTTCAATGATGGCCAGCAAGGTGTCCAGGCCGATCAGGTCTGCCAGGGCCAACGGGCCGATCGGCTGGTTGCAGCCCAAGCGCATGCCAGCATCGATGTCTTCGGCGCTGGCCAGACCTTCCTGGAACACCAGGATCGCTTCGTTGATCATCGGCACCAGAATCCGGTTGACCACGAACCCCGGGCGGTTGCCGGCGGTGATCGCGGTTTTGCCCAGGGCCGTCGCCATGTCCAGCGCCAGGGCGTGGGTGGCGTCGCTGGTTTGCAGCCCGCGGATCACTTCGACCAGGCCCATTACCGGCACTGGATTGAAGAAGTGCAGGCCGATGAATCGCTCAGGCTGGCTGACGCTGGCGGCGAGCTGGGTGATCGACAGCGAAGAGGTGTTCGAAGCGATGACGCAGTCGGTGCTGACCTGGGCGGCGATCTGCTGCAGTACCCGCAGTTTCAGTTCGAGGTTTTCGGTGGCGGCCTCGATCACCAGCTGCGCGTTGCTCAGGCTGCTGTAGTCGGTGCTGGTGCGGATCTTGTCCAGGGCGGCGCTTTTCTGTTCCGGGGTCAGGGTTTCCTTGGCCACCTGCCGATCAAGGTTTTTGCCCACGGTCGCGACGGCTTTTTGCAAGGCGCTCTCGGAGATGTCGAGCAGGGTCACGTTGAACCCGGCCAGGGCGCAGACCTGCGCAATACCGTTGCCCATGGTGCCGGCGCCGATCACGCCGATGTTTTGCAGATTCATCTTGCCGTCCTTTTCAAACCCTTGCGATACCTTGGCCGAGGTGACGGCCGAAAGCGTACTATTGCCGCGAGTCTAGAGCTGGTGGGTCGGTTGTCCTATGCCGAAACTGTTCAACGGCGCTGGCGTTTTTTGCCATGACCAACGAAAGGGAGCGTTGCATTCACATGCGGGAAAAGGACTCGGTGGCCGCCTATTTCGTGCAGGCAATGATTCGCGGGCTGGGGGATCAACCACTGCGGGTGCGGGCCGTGCTCGAAGAAGCCGGGATTGATCCGATGCTGGTGCAGCAACCCACGGCGCGGGTGCCGGCCAGCGCGTTTGCGGCGTTGTGGCTGATTCAGATTCGCGAATTGAATGACGAATTCTTCAACCTCGACTCCCATGGCATGCCGCCGGGCGCTTTCGCCCTGATTTGCCGCGCCCTGATTCAGGAGCCCGATCTGCACAAGGCCATGCGCCAGTGCCTGGCCAACTTCGGCCTGTTCCTGCGCGACTTTCGCGGCACCCTGACGGTGCGCGGCAAACGGGCGGTCATCAGTCTGGACAGTCAGGCGGCGAACGCAGACGTCAGCCGTTTTGGCGAAGAAACCTTTCTGGTGCTGATGATCAGCCTGTTGTGCTGGCTGGGCGGGCGCCGCATCCCCATCGACCGTGCGGACTTCCGCCATCGACGTGTGTCCCTGAGCGACGACCCGTTGCTCTGGGGACCGAACCTGACCTTTGGCGCCGAGCGCACCGAAATCGAATTCGCCAGTCACTACCTGCGCCTGCCGGTGGTGCAGGACCTGGCGTCGCTCAAAGTGTTCCTGCGTACGGCACCGCAATGGCTGGTGATCCGCTTTCGCAACCAGCACGGCCTGGCGTCACAGGTGCACCAACGCCTGCGCAACAGCCATTACAGCGACTGGCCGACCCTGCAGGATTTCGCCCTTGAACAACACCTGAGCCCCAGCACCTTCCGCCGCAAACTCGAGCGTGAGGGCTGTTCCTACCAGGAGATCAAGGACGAAGTCCGCCGCGCCGTGGCGTTCGAGCAACTGCGCCAGAGCCGGGCCAGCATCAGTGATATTGCCGAGCACCTGGGTTTTCAGGAGCCGAGCGCGTTTCATCGGGCGTTCAAGAAATGGACGGGGGAGAGTCCGGGGCGGTATCGGGCGCGGTTTCAGGCGTGAGTGGCGTGAGGCTTCGATGAGTTGTTTGTAGGCTTTTTCCTGGATGTTTGCATGAGAATTCCCAGGCTTTCACAGTGAAATTTCTTGTGACGACGGGCGCTTCGCAACGGATGGCATGAGTCGTCTCGGTGAGGTATCTATGAGTTCCGAACCGAAGCTTTCAATGGATTGAAAACTCGTATGGATGATGTGGTCAAGGAAGTGATTCCGTTACTCCAGTATTTGATTCCGGGGTTTTTAGCGGCCTGGATCTTTTACTCACTGACAGCCTTCAAGCGGCCTGACACGTTCGGCCAGATAGTGCAGGCGCTGATTTTCATTTTTGTGATTCAGTCATTGGTCGCTGTTCTTGGGGCGCTACTGCTGGATATGGGGGAACGGTTTTTTTCGGTCGGATTGTGGGACAGGAAGTCGGAAGCCTTATGGTCAGCGGTGATCGCGGTGCTGTTGGGTTTTCTCTCCTGTCACATCGCGGGTAGTGACAAGCTTCATTTTCTGCTCAGAAAGCTGAAAGTCACCAGGCGATCTTCCTACCCGTGTGAGTGGTACAGCGCTTTTTCAACACGGCAAAGGCATGTAGTGCTTCACTTGATCGATGGCAGACGACTCTTTGGCTGGCCTACGTATTGGCCATCGGAACCCGCAAGTGGACAGTTCGTTCTGGAGTACCCTCACTGGATCGACGAGGGAAGCAAAGGGGCCCATATCGGCGCCGAAGCCATTGTCATTGATGTTTCAAAAGTACAGTGGGTCGAATTACTCAATACAAAGGGGTGAATGAATGACATGCAAGGCACCGCAACAAATGCCGCCGGAATTGAGGCGGCAAATGGAGGAATGGATCAACGGTGGTCCTCCACCCCCCGGTCTGGTGATTCCGACCGGCCCCCCACCTACCAGAAGTGAGTCCGAGAAGTCGCGCCGGCGCAAACTATAAACATGCCCGCGGCCCTTGATCGCGTCACGTCGTTACTCGACCAATCCCGGCGAGCCCTGCAACTGGTCTGGGGCACCTCACGCGGCCTGTTCCTCGGCCTGGTGCTGGCAACCCTGATCGCCGGGATACTGCCAGCACTGGCGGCATGGCTGGGGCAACGCATCGTCGACGCCGTGGTGTTCGCCATGCAGTTGCACGCGCAGCAAGGCAGTGCGCCGTTGTGGCCGGTGCTGCGTTATGTACTGATGGAGGCGGGCGTGCTGGCGCTGTTGTCGGCGTCCCAGCGTGCGCTGTCCGTCCAGCAGTCGCTGTTGCGGGTGCAACTGGGGCAGAAGGTCAACACGATGATTCTGGAAAAGGCCCAGACGTTATCGCTGGTGCAGTTCGAGAATTCAGAGTTCTACGACAAGTTGGTGCGGGTCCGGCGTGAAGCTTCGACCCGACCGCTTGCGCTGGTGATGAAGTCCCTGGGGCTGATCCAGAACCTGATCATGCTGATCAGCTTCGGCGTGTTGCTGGTGCATTTTTCGCCTTGGGCGCTGGTGCTGCTGGTGATCGGGGCATTGCCAGTGTTTTTCGCCGAGGCGCACTTCTCCGGCGATGCTTTCCGCCTGTTCACCCGACGCGCGCCTGAAACCCGGCAGCAGACCTATGTCGAGACGCTGCTGTCCCACGAAGCCTACATCAAGGAGGTGAAGCTGTTCGGCTTCGCGCCCTTGCTGCTCCAGCGCTACCGCGAAACCTTCGCCCGTTTGTATGCCGAGGATCGGCGGCTGACCCTGCGCCGCGACAGCTGGGGATTCGTTCTAGGTCTGTTGGGCACCGGCGCGTTTTATGTGGCCTATGCCTGGGTAGTGGTCGACGCGGTCCACGGCAACATCAGCCTGGGCCAGATGACCATGTACCTGGTGCTGTTCAAGCAGGGCCAATCGGCCGTCAGCAGCAGTCTCAGCGCCATCAGTGGTCTTTACGAAGATGGCCTGTATCTCTCCAGTCTCTATGAATACCTTGCCGAGCCCGTGGTCGCCGACATGGGGCACCTCACCGTGGGCAGCTTGCCCGGCGACGGTTTGCGATTCGAGGGTGTCGGCTTCCGTTATCCGGGCGCCAGTCGCGCCGCGGTGGAAGGCGTCAGCTTTCATCTGGCCCCCGGTAGCAGCCTGGCGCTGGTGGGGGAAAACGGTTCGGGCAAAACCACCCTGATCAAACTGCTGACCCGTTTGTACCGTCCCGAACAGGGGCGGATTCTGCTGGACGGCAGCGACCTGCAGGAGTGGCAGGAAGACGCCCTGCGTCGACGCATCGGCGTGATCTTTCAGGATTACATTCGCTATCAGTTCAGCGTCGGCGAGAACATCGGCGTGGGTGACACGCTGGCATTCACCGATGAGCAGCGATGGCGCGAAGCCGCCGCCGAGGGCATGGCGGCACCGTTCATCGAACGTCTGGATCGCGGTTATGCCACGCAACTGGGGCGCTGGTTTGCCGGCGGTCAGGAGTTGTCTGGCGGGCAGTGGCAGAAGATCGCCCTGTCCCGCGCCTACATGCGCCGCGATGCCGATATCCTGATCCTCGATGAGCCAACCTCGGCCCTAGACCCGGCGGCAGAAGCGGCAGTGTTCGAGCATTTCAGCCAGCACACCCGAGAGCGTATGACCCTGTTGATCTCCCATCGCTTTTCCAGCGTGCGCAATGCCGATCACATCATCGTCCTGGATCAAGGCACGGCGCTGGAGCGTGGTGACCATGAGCAACTGCTGAGCCAGGGCGGGCGTTATGCGCAGTTGTTCGATCTGCAGGCGCGGGGTTATCGGTAAACCTCAGGAATCCTGGGCGGGTCGCGCAGAGGTCGGCCCGGCCATCTGCGGCGGTTTGCTTTTCATTAACCCATCAAGCGCCTGACGATACTGGTTGCCGCCCAGGCTCATGCTGTTGTTGTGGGTGCCACCGGGGATCAGCAGCAGGCGTTTGGGCTCGTTGGCCGCATTGAACAGTTGCTGACTGAAGCGCGAAGGCATGAACGGATCGGCCAGGCCATGGACTACCAGCAATGGCATGTCGATGTCGACGATCTTGTCGATGGAGTCGAACTTCTGCGACAGCAGCCAGCGCACCGGCAGCCAGTTGACCGGCAGGTTGTTGCCGGCCACTTCCGCCACGGCATCGCCCAGTGAGGTAAAGGTGGACTCGATCACCAGGCCGCGCACCGGGACGACGGTATGATCCTTTTTTGCCTGTGCGGCGAGGTCGGCGGCGAGGTCGATGGCCACCGCACCCCCCAGAGAATGGCCGTAGATCAGGCGTTTGCTGGCGTCCGGCTGCATGACCGTGAAACGTTCCCAGGCGGCCCGGGCGTCCTCGTAAACGCTGGTTTCGGACGGTAGTTCACCTTTGCTCTGGCCGAAACCGCGGTAGTCGATCGCCAGCACCGAGTAGCCCATGGCCCGCAGTTGCTCGATGCGGAAGGCCTGGCCGGTCAGGTTCCAGCGCACACCGTGCAGGTAAAGGATCGACGGCGCATCGCGGCTCGCCGCCGGCCACCACCAGGCGTGCAGGCTCTGCCCGGCCTTGAAATCGGCGGGCTTGATGTCGAACTCCTGAACATCCTGGGGCAAGCCGCGATACCAGCCCGCCGTGCCCGGTTCGATGCGAAACAGCAGTTCACGCTCCTTGTACTTCAGTGCGCCACACCCCACCGGCAACCCGACCACCAGCGCGGCCATGCACAGCAGCGGCAGCCAGCGTCGGCGTAGACGGGAGAAAAGGGCGGTGGGCATGGGGTGATTCACCGGCAGGGACATGAAGCCCGCGTTTTAGCAGATGTGTGCCGGCGGCGGGAATAATTTCGACAGTCGTTCAATTATCTCCCAGGGGGGTTACTGGACGACACTCAACACGATCTTGCCGATGTGATCGCCGCCTTCCATCCGGGCATGGGCCAGTGACGCATCGGCCAGCGGGTACACCTTGTCGATCATCGGCAGGCAACGGCCCGCAGCCAGCACCGGCCAGACGTGCTCGCGCAACTGTTGCGCGATCGCGGCTTTCTCCTCGCGGGTACGTGAGCGCAACAGCGAGCCGGTAACGATAGCGCGCTTGGCCATGATCGACAGCAGGTCGACCTCCTTGGCCACGGCGCCGCCGAGGAAGCCCAGCATCACCAGCCGACCTTCCATGCCCAGGGCCGCGACGTTACCGTTCAAGTAAGAACCGCCCATGATGTCGAGCACGACATCGACGCCTTTTCCTGCGGTTTTCTCGGCAATGACCTTGGCGAAATCCTGATCGCGATAGTTGATCGCTTGCGCCCCCAGTTCCCCAATCACCGCGCACTTGTCTGCACTGCCTGCCGTGGCGAAGGCTTCGATGCCGAACTCGCGGCAGAGCATCAGCGCGGTCGTCCCGATGCCGCTGGTGCCGCCGTGAATCAGCGCCCGGTGGCCTGTGCGCGCGCCGCCCATTTCGAACAGGTTGGCCCACACCGTGAAATAGGTTTCCGGAATCGCTGCGGCGTGCAGCCAGTCCACGCCTTCGGGGATCGGCAGGGTCTGGCTGGCCGGCACCGCGCAATATTGCGCATAGCCACCGCCATTGGTCAGTGCGCACACCCTGTCACCGATGTTGAACGTGCGGACACCGCTGCCAACAGCGACCACTTCACCGGCCACTTCCAGCCCCGGAATCGGGTTCATGCCGGGTTTCATCGGGTACTTGCCGGCCCGTTGCAACGCATCCGGGCGGTTGACCCCTGCGGCGTGCACGCGAATCAGCACGTCGCCGTCGCCTGGCGTGGGTACCGGAACCTGGCGCGGTTGCAGGACTTCAGGCGCACCGGGTTGAGTGATTTCGATATGGGTCATGGTGTGTGGCAAGGTCATAACAAGTACCTCCAATGAGAAATTCAATGTGAACACGATCCCCTGTGGGAGCGGGCTTGCTCGCGAAGGCGGTTTCACAGTCAAAGATGAAGTCGACTGGCACCATGCCTTCGCGAGCAAGCCCGCTCCCACCTTTGTTCCGTGGTGTTCATGCCGGTGTGGTGGGCATGCACAATTTGTTTCCTGGCTGGCCCTGTAAATGCACCACCCATTCCAGCAACAACGCCAGCACAATCGCCCCCGCCGCAATCACGAACATCAACGCATGGTGCCCACCACTGGCATTGAACAGCGCCGAATAGGCAAACCCGGAGATCGCCTGGAAGCTGGCGAACGACACCGTGGCGCGGCTCCAGGCGATCTGTTGCCGGTGATGCTCGGGGATCAGTTCATGCACCCGGGCCAGCGCCAGTGGCACGATGCCTGGGGGGAATGAACCTATGATCACCGCCAGCAGCGCCAGTGCCGCAAAGGTGCTGCAAATCGACAAAAGCCCCAGCGCAATCGCCTGCACCGCCAGCACCAGCCTGATGCTCAGCCTGGCCCCCAGTCGATCCGCCAGAAAACCATAACTCACCGGCCCGACAATCGCCCCCAGGCCATACATCACCCAGACCAGCGCGCCGACGTGCTGCCCCGCACCCAGGCCACGGGCCACGTAATCCACCAGGAACACCATGGCCGGCACCAGCCCGGCGGCCATCAGCGCGTATTGGCCGAACAGCAGGTAGACGCCGCGATTCAGCGAGGTCGGCGCGGTTGTGACCGGCGCTGTGGCGGCTGCATGGGGCGAGGCTGCCGGCCAGCCAAACCAGCTGGCCGCCGTCAGCGCCAGCGCCAGCAACCCGAGGCCGAGCCAGGTTTGCTGCAAGCCCAGGGTCAGCAGTGGCGGTACGATCGTGCCCGACCCGGCAATGCCCAGGCCGATGCCGAGAAAGATCGCACCGCTGGCCAGCCCTTTGCGCGCCGCCGGCACGTGGGGCAATACCGTCGACGCCACCAGCACCATCACCGCACCACCGGCAATGCCCGACAGCAGGCGCCAGCCGAAGAACCAGCTCACCGACAACGGGAAGGCACAGGCGAAAAACGACAGGGTCACCGCCAGCATCATCAGGCGCAGGGCGGTGGTGTTGGACGTCTGGCGCGCCAGCGGATGGCCGATCAAAGCACCGATCAGGTAGCCCACCAGGTTGGCGGCCCCGAGGTACACCACGTCGCTGGCGCTGAACCAGTGGGCCTCGATCAGCGAGGGAATGAGCGGCGTGTAGGCAAACCGCGCCAGGCCTATGCTGACCAGGCTGGCGCAGAGGCCGGCGAAGATCGGCAGCCAGACGGCGTTGCCGGGGGGAGGGGAGGTACTGGGCATGAGGGATGTCCTGTGAGTGTGCATGGGCCCAGCATATCGAGGTTTATCGGTGCAATAATGCAGCGATTACACTTTGCAGTGATGCAGAAATACATCACCAGGAGGAGCAACCATGAACTGGGACGACGCGCGGGTATTCCTTGCAGTGTGCCGCGAATCGACGCTACGCGGCGCCGCGCGGGTGTTGGGCGTAGACCAGGCCACGGTCGGCCGGCGGATCACGGCACTGGAAAAGTCATTGAGCGCAACGCTGTTCCTGCGTACCTCCGAAGGTTATGCATTGACCGCCGTCGGCGAAGCGGCGATGCGTGCGGTAGAAAAAATGGAACATTCGGCGCTGGAACTGGAGCGGCGCATACAGGGGCTCGATGATCGACTGACCGGCACCGTGCGCGTCACCACCACCGACTCCCTGGCGATCGATTTCCTGATCCCGGCCATCGCCCGTCTGCATCAGCAGCATCCCGACGTGCGGGTGCAACTGGATGCCTCGACGCAGATCCTCAGCCTGGCCAAGCGCGAGGCCGATATCGCCGTGCGCAACACCCGGCCGGACAACCCTGACCTGATCGCCCGGCGCATCGCCCGCTGGCCGGTGGGATTGTTCGCCTCGCAAGCGTACCTGGAGGCCAACGGCATGCCGGAGCCGGGCACGGCGTTCGAGGGGCATGATCTGGTGGTGTATCAGCCGTACCTGCAAAGCGGCAAGGACGTGACCCTGGTCAACGAACCCTTGGGACGCGGGCGCATTGTCGCCAGCCTGAGCTCCAGCCTGCTGGTGCGCCGATCCATCGCGCAGGGGATCGGCATCGGTGAAATTCCGGTGTTCGTGGGGGAACAGGACGGCCTGGTCAGGCTCTGGCCGGAACGTACCCGGCCCTTGCCTTATGACGTGTGGCTGGTGACCCACGCCGACCTGCGGCACACGGCGCGGGTGCGGGTTGTCATCGACGAGATCGTTTCCGGTTTTGCGGGGACAGGCGAATAACCTGTGCACGCAAAAAACTGTGGGAGCGGGCTTGCTCGCGAAGGCGGCGTGTCATTCAACAATGATGTTGACTGACACTCCGCCTTCGCGAGCAAGCCCGCTCCCACAGGGGGGTATGGCAGTTCTCAAAGGGGTCAAGGCATTTCCGGCAATTCCTGCGGCCGCAGGTCAAACACCAGCACTTCGGCATCCACACCCTCGCTCAAGGTCAGCGCACGCTCTTTACGAACACGCACACCATCACCTTCCTGCAAGCGCATGCCATTGAGCTCAACACTGCCCCGCGCCACGTGCACATAAGCGTAGCGATCGGCGGCCAGCTCCAGGGTGGCGCTTTCCTTGCCGTCGATCAGCGCGGCATACACCCGGGCATCCTGGCGCACCTTCAGCGAACCCTTGGCGCCGTCGGGGGAGATGATCAGTTGCAGGCGGCCACGTTTTTTCTGCGCGCTGAAGTGCTCCTGCTGATAACGCGGTTTGGCACCGCTGACTTCAGGCACGATCCAGATTTGCAGAAAGTGCACGGGACGCTTGTCCGAATGATTGTACTCACTGTGGGCCACGCCGCTGCCGGCGCTCATCAACTGCACGTCACCAGGACGAATCACCGAACCGGTGCCCAGGGTGTCCTTGTGTTCCAGCGCGCCGTCGAGCACGTAGGAAAAGATCTCCATGTCGCGGTGCGGGTGCTGGCCAAAACCTTTACCGGCGGCCACACGGTCATCGTTGATCACCAACAGGTCGGAAAAACCCTGTTCTTTCGGGTTGCGGTAGCTGGCGAAGGAAAAGGTGTGGAACGACTTCAACCAGCCATGATTGGCCATGCCGCGATCAGAAGCCTTGCGAAGGGTCAGCATGATGAAATCTCCTGTGTGGACGTGAATTCGTCCGAGTGAGGAGAAGGTTAATGGTTACTCGTTGGTGCAATAAGTAGCTGTAAATTGAAATACTGTCTCTATCAGGTTGACAGTGACGACGCCGGCGACGCAATTGGCCATAATGCACACCAAAGCCCGACGCCGAACCTTGCAGGAGCCGAACTTGCTCGCGCTGGCGGCCTGCCATTCGACGGCAATGGTGGCTGTAAAACCGCTATCGCGAGCAAGCTCGGCTCCTGCAGGATCTGTGCATTCCTTGAAACTTCAGTGATATTCAAAACATGAAATCCGTGGCAATGGTGCTGTTCCCCGATTTTCTCCTGCTCGACATGGCCGGGCCCATGGAGGTGTTTTCCATTGCCAACCGCTACCTCAAACCCGACGACCATTACGTGCTGTCGACCATCGGCACCCAGACCGGGCCGCTGCGGGCGTCCAACGGCGTGAGCGTGCAGGCCGATCTGCACATCGATCAGGCCTGTGGCGGTTTCGACTTGCTGCTGGTGCCCGGTGGCCCTGGTGCCTACAACGAAAGGCATCCGCCGTTGCTCGATTGGCTCAAACACAATGTCAGCAGGTCCAGGGGCTTCGGCTCGATCTGCACCGGCGCCTTTGTGCTGGGCCATGCCGGTTTGCTGGACGGCTACCGCGTGACCACCCACTGGCACTACACCGAACGCTTGATCAAGGCATTCCCCAACACCAGCGTGCAGACCGACCGGATCTACGTGCAGGATCGCAACCTGATCACCTCCGGCGGTGTCACCGCCGGCATCGACCTGGCCCTGGCGGTCGTGGCCCAAGACCATGGCAAGAAAGTCGCCCAGGACGTGGCCAAGGTGTTGCTGGTGGTGATGAAACGCCAGGGTGGCCAGGCGCAGTTCAGTCCGCTGATGGCGGCGGTGGCGCCTCAGGAAACGGCGATCACCCGCGTGCAGAACCACGTGCTCGAACACCTCGACGAAAGCTTCGGCATCGAACGCATGGCCGCGCTGGCAGCCATGAGCCCGCGCCACTTCGCCAGGGTCTTCGCCCGTGAAGTGGGCATGACCCCCATGGAATTTCTGCAAAGCGCCCGCATCGATTGCGCGCGCAATTTGCTGGAAACCACTGAACTGCCGCTCAAGACCGTGGCTTTCAAGAGCGGCTTCGGCAGCGTGCGCCATATGCGTTTTCTGTTCGGCGAGAAACTCGGCCTGACCCCGACCCAGTACAGGGAACAATTCAGCTAGTGTCCGTCATGGGCACCGCATTGGCCGTCATACGCCCCACGGGGCAGTTGTACCGTCACGCAAGCCTGCCAAGATAACCTTGAACTCATTGCAAGGACGGTACGGAGGCTGATGAAGGCAATTGAGTCAGGCTCCTGCGGGTGAATGCTATTGAACAGCCCTGCCTACACACATAGCGATACGGTGCTGCGTTTCGGCCCCTTCGCGTTCCACCTGCAACAGCGACTGGTCCTGGAAGGTGATCGGCCGCTGCGTCTGGGCGGGCGGGCGCTGGATATCCTGCAGGTACTGATCGAACACGCAGGCTCGGTGGTCAGCAAGGAGTGCATCATCGCCCGAGTGTGGCCCCGGTCAGTGGTCGAGGAAATCAACCTGCGGGTGCACATTGCCGCGTTGCGCAGGGCCTTGCGCGACGGACAGGACGGCGCCTACATCGTCAATATTCCGCAGCGCGGCTACAGCTTCACGGCGCCCGTGGAACAGGCCAGCGAGCCCGTTGCGATTGCCGTCTGCAACGCTCATGGCCCCCAGCACAATCTCCCGGCTCGACTGACATCGATCGTCGGTCGTGACGCGGTGGTGGGCAATTTGCTGCGCCTATTGCCCAGACAGCGCCTGGTAACCCTGGTGGGGCCCTGTGGCATTGGCAAAAGCACGGTCGCGCTGCGGGCCGGTGAATTGTTGCTGGGGCATTTTTGCGACGGCGTGTGGTGGCTGGACCTGGCGCAGATCGATGACCCTGAGCAGGAGTTCGATCACCTGACACGTACCCTGGATCTCACCCCGCAAGCGCTCGAACAGCGGCACGCGCTGCTGATCCTTGATAACTGCGAACACTTGCTGGAGCGCTGCCGTACCCTGGTCCGCGAGTTGCGCACCCGGGCGCCGCGCCTGTCGATCCTGGTCACCAGTCGCGAGCCGCTGTTGACCCTCGACGAAACCCTGCTGCCGTTACCGCCGCTGTTGGTCCCGCCCTTGTCGGCGCTGCGCAGCGTCGACGACGTCTTGGGCTATTCGGCTGTGCAATTGCTGGTCAGTCGGGCCCGCGCTCGCCAGCAAGGTTTCACCCTGCGTGAGCAGGACCTGAGCACCGTGCGCGACATCTGCCGGCGCCTCGATGGCCTGCCCCTGGCCATCGAACTGGCGGCGGCGCAGATCGATGCGCTGGCGCTGGTGGGGGTCCAGGCGCAATTGGACAACTGCTTCCAACTGCTGACCCAGGGCCGACGCACGGCGGTTCCCCGGCACCAGACCCTCAAGGCCGCACTGGACTGGAGCTATGAACGCTTGAGCCCGCTGGAGCAATGCGTGTTGCAGCGCGTGGCGGTGTTCAAGTCGTCGTTTACGCTGGATGCGGCGTTGGGCGTAGTCGGTGGCAACTCCGCCAGCCTGAGCGATGTGCTGGCCAGCCTGGCGCTCAAATCGCTGCTGTCGCTGGATCAGACCCAGGGAACAAATCGCTACCGCTTCCTCAACACCACCCGTCGGTATGCCCTGGAAAAACGCGATCATCCAGCCTCAGATACCCCCCTGTGGCGAGGGAGCTTGCTCCCGTCGGGGCGCGAAGCGGCCCCCTAGGTCCGTCAGGTACACCCAGTGGTCAGGTTTTGCGACTGCTGCGCAGCCGAGCGGGAGCGAGCTCCCTCGCCACACAGGCTGTTCAGAGGAGTAGAGGGTCTTTTAGCTCACCCAGCAAAACGCCCACGGCCATCAAATCCGGCGTGCCATGCCCTTCGGTAAACCGCTGATAAACCGGCATCAGCAACTCAAAGGCCTGACGCTGTCGACCCTGCCGCTGCCAAAGCCGCGCCAGCGACAGGGCACTGCGCAGCTCCCACGCCAGTGCGCCTTGGGCCTGGGCCACGTCCAGGGCCTTGAGCAGCACGCTTTCAGCCGTATCGTTCTTGACCGGGCAACCCTGCGCCAGCAGCGCGTCGGCCCGGGCTCGCAGAATTTCTGCCGTGCTCCAGCCCGCCACGCCGTTGTCGGCACGCTCAAGCAAGTCGTCATCGACGAAGGCACCGTCGAGCGTGACCATGATGTCCTTGATCAGACCCACGCCCGGGCGCTGCGGCACTTGCGCATCGGTGCCGTCGATCACTTGCGCGTAGTGTTGCGCCCAGGTGTAGAACAGCACCACCGAATGTTTTTGCGCCTGTTCCAGCAGCAGGCGCAACAGTTGGCGGGCGGTCTGATGGTCGCCGTTGTACTGGGCGATCAGGCAGCCGGCGAGCGCCAGGGTGTAGCAGATGGAGGTGCCGTGGTTGATCTGCAGGGCAATGTCCATGGCCTGTTTGGCCGTGCGCCAGGCGCGTTCCGGTTGACCCTGAATCCAGAGAATGCGCGCCAGGATGGTCAACGCGGCGACACTCTGGTCGTATTGCACGCCAAAGCCATGGGTGAAGCGATTGAGGTGGCCGCTGTGAGCCATGCGCTGGATCACTTCTTCGGCATTGAGGCGCGCCCGTGCCTGATCCCCGGAAAAATGCAGCGCCAGCACCCGCAGGCGCTGGGTGCTCAGGGACAGTGCCGGATCGCCGTGCAGCCCCAATTGGTCGAACTGGCGGGTCTGCTCCAGGGCCATCTGATAATGGCCGCGGCTGAGGTTCACCGCCATGTGCCCGGAAATGGCGCGCAACTCGCCGATCACATCGTTGCACTGGCGGGCCAGGCTCCTGGCGGTGACGAAGGCGCCGATGGTTTGCGCGGTGCCGCCCTGAACGTGGTAGCAGGCACTGCCCAGGGCCAGCTTCAGGGTCATCTTCAGTCGCGGGCAAGGCTCGGGCGCGGCATCCAGCAGGGCCAGGGCCTTGCGCACATACCCGCCGTGCTCCTTGAGCAGCGAAAGCTCTTGCCACAACGGCGTGGACGCCGCCGTCAGACGAAGCGCCAGCGCCTGTGGCCCTTGCGCATTCAGGCCCCAGTCGAGGGCCGCGCGGATGTCCTCCAGGCTACGGGCATAGCGCTCGATCCACAGCACCGTCGGCGTCTGCTCCCAATCAGCCTGCGCTTGTTGCATCAAGGCCAGGCAGCGTTCGGTATGGCGCTGCCGGGTGGCGGGCAGTTCGTCTGCCTGTTCGAGTTTGTCCAGGGCATAGTGGCGAGTGGTGTCGAGCAAGCGATAGAACACCTCTTCATCGCCCACTTCCACGCTCAACAGAGACTTGGCCACCAGTTGCGTGACTGAGCCGAAGACTTCGCGGGGCGCGATCTGGTGGCCGACAATCACGGCAGCGGCCGAATCCAGGGTGAAGCCCCCACGGAAGACGCCCAGCCGGCGCAGGCAGGTCTGCTCACAGGCGCTGAGCAGTTTGAAGCTCCAGTCCAGGGTGGCACGCAGGGTCTGGTGCCTGCCCGGGGTAGCCTGGCTGCAGTGGGTCAGCAGGCGAAAACTGTCTTGCAATTGCGCGAGCAACCCCTCGACGCCGAGGTTGGCCACTTGCGCGGCAGCCAGCTCCAGGGCCAGCGGAATACCGTCCAGGCGCCGACAGATCTCGATCAACAGCGGTAGTTCCTCGTCGCTCGGCTCGAAGCTGTCATGGCTGGCCATCGCCCGCTCTATGAACAATTGCAGCGCGGAAAAACTCAACGCCTGGGCACGGTCCAGCACGGCGATGGGAGGAGGGCAGTCAAGGGATTCCAGGCGCTGCACGAACTCGCCCTCGGCCCGCAGACTCTCGCGGCTGGTGGCCAGGATGTGCAACTGCGGTGCGCCGCGCAGCAGGGTCTCGCACAGCAGGGCGACGGAATCGATCAGATGCTCGCAGTTGTCGATCACCAGCAGCATCTGCCGTCCGCGCAGGAACAGCGCCAGGCTGTTGAGCGGTTCGCCGTCGTGCAGGGACAACTCCAGCAGCGCCGCCAGATGGCCGACGATCATTCGCGGGTCATTGATCGGCGCCAGGTCCAGCAGACGGATGCCGTCGCGGTAGCGACCGAGCAGTTGCTCGGCGGCGCTCAGGGCGACGGTGGTCTTGCCGATGCCGCCGGGCCCGACCAGGGTGATGAAGCGCTGGCGCGGCAGATGGGTCATCAGACTGTCGACCATGGCCTGCCGGCCGATCAGCCGGGTGCTGCGCAGGGGCAGGTTATGCCGGCGGTTCTGCACGGCGTCGCCTGGCGAAAGTGGCTGGACCTGTTCGAGGAACAATGGCGCGACGAAGCTGTAGCCACGCTGGGCCACGGTGACGATGTAGCGCTGGCCGGCCTGACCGTCACCGAGGGCTTTGCGCAGGGCCGCCATGTGCACCCGCAGGTTGATCTCTTCGACCACAGTGTCGGGCCAGACCTGGTCCATCAATTGCTGTTTGCTGACCACGTTGCCGGCGTGCTCCAGCAGGATCAACAGGATGTCCATGGCCCGCCGTCCCAGGCGCAGGGGCTGCTCGGCCTCCATCACCAGGCGCTGTCCGGGGTACACCCGGTAGGGGCCGAAATGCACGGCCTGTTCGATGGAAAGGGTCAACGGGTCACTCCTGCCTGCAGCCGTCTGGAACGGGGTTTGCGAACATGTTCTCAGGTTTTTTCACGAGCGCAATGCGCCGGGTGGATGACTGTCGGGTGCGCGTGTTGACTGTAGCGTACCAGTGGACCGGGAGCGGCCCCGGGTTCATTGGTTGCGGCCTGATGTACGGCGGCGTCGAGGCTTTTTGCGCGCTGGGGAAAATTAACAACGTTTAACTCGTCGTTCGTCCGGTCTACGCCCAACACTCAGGCTCGCTCCCACAAAGGACAGTGCAATGAGCAACGTGGTGGTGGTCTATCACAGCGGCTACGGGCACACCCGGGTCATGGCCGAGGCCGTGGCCCACGGTGTGGAACGTCATCCGGGCAGCCTCTGCCGGTTGATATCCGTCGAGGACGTGGCCGAACACTGGGAGCACCTGCACCAGGCCGACGCCATCATCTTCGGCGCGCCGACCTACATGGGCAGCGCTTCTGCTGCCTTCAAGGGCTTCATGGAAGACACCGCGGGGTTCTACCTGGCGCAACCCTGGCGCGACAAGTTGGCCGCCGGCTTCACCAATTCCGGCTGCCTGTGTGGCGACAAACTCAACACTTTGCTGCAGATGGCCGTGTTCGCCGCCCAGCATTCGATGATCTGGGTCGGCCTCGACCTGTTGCCGGCACGTTCCGGCAGTGGCGTATTCGATGGGCAGCTCAATCGCCTGGGCAGTTCCCTGGGGGCGATGGCGCAATCGAATGTCGAACAATCCCCCGAGCGGGCACCGCCCATGGAAGACCGCTGCACCGCTGCGCATTTGGGGGAGCGGGTGGCGAGGCTGGCCGCGCGGATGGGGCGTGGCGTCGATTGATTCAGACCAATGCGCAGTCATCGCGGCAGCAGGATCGCAGAATGCTTCTACGCTGAATGTCTGGCCCGACGCGGGCGAAAATTCGCGCCGGTTTTTTCGCTCCTGATGAGCGGCAGTCCATTGAGAGACCCTTCATGAAAAAGCTGACCAACGCCACCGGCGCCCCGGTAGCCGATAACCTCAATATCCAGACCGCCGGCCCCCGTGGTCCCGCGTTGTTGCAAGACATCTGGCTGCTGGAAAAACTCGCCCATTTCGACCGTGAGCTGATTCCTGAACGGCGCATGCACGCCAAGGGCGCAGGTGCCTATGGCACCTTTACCGTCACCCAGGACATCACGCGGTACACCAAAGCCGACATCTTCAGCTCGGTGGGCAAGCAGACACCTTTGTTCGTGCGTTTCTCCTCAGTGGCCGGTGAGCGTGGCGCTGCCGATGCCGAGCGGGACATCCGCGGTTTTGCGGTGAAGTTCTACACCGAGCAAGGGAACTGGGACATCGTCGGCAACAACACCCCGGTGTTCTTCTTCCGCGACCCGCTGCGTTTTTCCGACCTCAACCACGTGGTCAAGCGTGATCCGCGCACCGGGCTGCGCAACGCCACCAGCAACTGGGACTTCTGGACCCTGCTGCCCGAGGCGCTGCATCAGGTCACCATCGTCATGAGCGATCGCGGCATTCCCACAAGTTTCCGCCACATGCATGGCTTTGGCAGCCACACCTTCAGCCTGATCGACCGCGACAACCAGCGCGTCTGGGTGAAGTTTCATTTCGTCTGCCAGCAAGGCATCGAAAACCTGTCCGACGCCGAGGCGGCGTTGGTGGTCGGCAAGGATCGGGAAAGCAACCTGCGGGATTTGTACGAGACCATCGAGCAGGGCCATTTCCCGCGCTGGAAGCTGTGCATCCAGGTCATGACGCCGGAGCAGGCCAACACCTACCGACACAATCCGTTCGACCTGACCAAAGTCTGGCCCCATGGCGAGTTTCCGCTGATCGAGGTCGGCATCATGGAGCTCAATCGCAACGCCGAAAACCACTTCGCCGAAATCGAACAAGCGGCATTTTCCCCGGCCAACGTGGTGCCCGGCGTCAGCTTTTCGCCGGATCGCATGCTGCAGGCGCGGTTGTTTTCCTATGGTGACGCCCAGCGCTATCGGCTGGGGGTGAACTTCAATCACATCCCGGTCAACGCCCCGCGCTGCCCGCATCACAGCTACCACCGCGACGGCGCCATGCGCACCGACGGCAACCTGGGCGGCACCGCCAGTTATTTCCCCAACAGCGTCGGTGAATGGGAAGACTCCAAGGAATTGTCCGAACCGCCGCTGCCACTGGAAGGCTTCGCCCAGCACTACGATCATCGGCTCGAAGAGGACCACTGGGAGCAACCGGGCAACCTGTTCCGCCTGCTCGACCCGGCGCGCCAGCAGTTGCTGTTCGACAACACGGCACGGGCCATGTCCGGCGTACCGCAACTGATCCGCCAGCGGCATATCGACAACTGCACCAAGGCTGACCCGGCCTACGGCCGCGGCGTGGCCGAGGCGCTGGAGCGCCTGTCTCCGTTGGGTTAATACAACTCGATAAAACCCTGTGGGAGCGGCGGTGCGACGATTCGACTTGCTCGCGAAAGCGGTGTATCAGTCAATGAATATTCAGACTGACACACCGCATTCGCGAGCAAGCCCGCTCCCACATAACGCAGTCAGTGCCTACAAGGTTGCATGTTGCGTGTCCCGCACCGTCCGGCACCGCCACGCAAACGGGTTGATGCCCTCACTGCGGGTAAACATGTGACAGAAATGCGCCTGATCGCAGAAGCCGCATTCCAGGCTGATCTGCGTCAGGCTCTGGTCCGTGTGCTGGATCAACCACTTGGCACGGTCGATGCGTTGCAGGCGAATCCAGTCCTGGGGCGAGAGGCCGGTGCTGCATTTGAACGCGCGGGAAAAATGACTGCGCGACAGCGAACAGGCGCGGGCCAGTTCCGTCACTTCCAGGGTCTCGCCCAGACGCTCCAGAATCAGTTGCTTGACCTGTTGCACACGCTGCGGGCTGAGGCCGCCGGTGTGTTTCCCCGGTAGTTGCGCGACTGCCACGCGGGCGGCGTTTTGCTGCATGTGAGCCATGGCGAATGTCCGTGTCGGTAGGCTTCATTCTTGGACCCCAAGGCTCTGGCGAGCGAGTTAAACGTTGTTAATTCCTCGTCCGTTTCAGCAAGTCTCGCGTAGAGTCAGCCCCAACCGCCGTCCATCCCTGGCCTGACACAAGGAACCCGTGCCTGTGAATCGAAACGATCTGCGTCGCGTCGACATGAACCTGTTGGTGATCTTCGAAGCCTTGATGTTCGAGAAAAACCTGACCCGCGTTGCGGAAAAACTGTTCATGGGCCAGCCGGCCGTGAGCGCCGCCCTCGGCCGCCTGCGCGACCTGTTCGACGATCCTTTGCTGTTGCGCAATGGGCGCGGCATGGAGCCGACGGGCAGGGCGCTAGCGATTCTCAAGGAACTGCAACCGGCGATGGACACCATCTCCGGCGCGGTCAGCCGGGCCAAGGAGTTCGACCCGGCGACCAGTTGCGATGTGTTTCGCATCGGACTGTCGGACGATGCCGAGTTCGGTTTGTTTCCGCCGTTGTTGCGTCAGTTGCAGGAAGAGGCACCGGGCATCGTTGTGGTGGTACGCCGCGCCAATTACCTGTTGATGCCGGCGTTGCTGGCGTCCGGGGAAATCTCCGTGGGGGTCAGTTACACCACGGACCTGCCGGCCAACGCCAAGCGCAAGACCCTGCGCGACATCCCGTGCAAGGTGCTGCGCGGCGATACCCGGCCAGGCTCCCTGACCCTCGATGAGTACTGCGCCAGGCCCCATGCGATGGTGTCGTTTTCCGGGGACCTGAGCGGCAATATCGATCTGGACCTGGCCAAGGTCGGGCGCTGCCGCAAAGTGGTGCTGGGCGTGCCGCAATTCAGCGGCCTGCGCGCGCTGCTGGCCGGCACCGAGATGATCGCCACCGTGCCCGATTACGCCGCCTGCGCCTTGGTCGAAGGCTGCGGCCTGCGGGCCGAAGACCCGCCGTTCGCCATCGAGGCCGCGCAGTTGTCCATGGCCTGGAGCGGCGTCCACGACAACGACCCCGCCGAACGCTGGCTGCGCTCGCGCATCAGCCAGTTCATGTCGGCCCCGCTGGACATCCCGGCCACAGCCTGATGCTCCGGATGTACCCATTCCCCTGTGGGAACGGGCTTGCTCGCGAAAGCGGTGTGTCAGTCGCCCCATCCATTGGCTGACACGCCGCCTTCGCGAGCAAGCCCGCTCCCACAGGTCCTGCGTGTCCCTGTCAGCGTGCTTTTACAAAAAGAGCACGTACATCCAATTTTTCCACCCCCGGCCCCGGCACTCTGATCACTCGATTTGCCGGAGCCTTTGCGTATGTCTGAATCCCTTCGACTTGACCCCACCAGCCCCGGAGCTGATGAAGTCGTGACCCTGATCATCAAGCACCGCATCAAGAAAGGTTTCGAAGCCCCCTATGAAGCCTGGCTGCGCAACATCGTCAAGGTGGCCGGTCAGAGCGAGGGGCATCTGGGGGTGGATGTGGTCCGTGGCAATCACGGGGGCCTGCAGATGTTCACCTGTGTACTACGCTTTTGTTCCACCGAGGCCATGCAGCGCTGGCTCGATTCGCCGCAACGTCAGGCCCTGGTCGATGAAGCCTCGCCGATGCTGGCCGATGGCGACCAGACCGAAGTCAACTCGGTCAACGAGTTCTGGTTCTCGCCCCTGGCCGATGCCGCGTCGCCGCCGCCGCGCTGGAAGCAGGCCGTGGTGACGCTGTTGGTGATCCTGCCGCACACCCTGCTGGTGCCACTGCTCTGGGGGCCGCTGTTGCAGCTCAATACGTTTCTTTCCAGCTACGTGGTCGCCACGTTCCTGATCACCCTGACCATCGTCCTGTCGGTGGTGTACGTCTTCATGCCGCTGGCCACGCGCCTGTTCGCGCCCTGGCTGGAAGCCGGCCAGTCCCATTCCTCTCAGCCTTAAGGACACGCGATGAACGCTGATCTGATTTTGTTCAATGGCCAGTTCCACACCGTTGACCGGGAAAACCCGCAGGCCAGCGCCGTGGCCATCCGCGAGGGCCGCTTCGTCGCGGTCGGCAGCGACGCCGAAGCCATGGCCTTGCGCGGCTCGGGCACCCAGGTGATCGACCTCAAGGGCCGCTGTGTGATCCCAGGCCTCAACGACTCGCACCTGCACCTGATCCGTGGCGGTTTGAACTACAACCTCGAGCTGCGTTGGGAAGGCGTGCCGTCCCTGGCCGATGCGCTGCGCATGCTCAAGGAACAGGCCGATCGCACGCCGACGCCGCAGTGGGTGCGGGTAGTGGGGGGCTGGAACGAATTCCAGTTCGCCGAAAAACGCATGCCGACCCTCGAAGAGCTCAACCAGGCAGCGCCGGACACCCCGGTGTTCGTCCTGCACCTGTACGACCGCGCGCTGCTCAACCGCGCCGCATTGCGCGTGGCTGGCTATACCCGCGACACGCCGAACCCTCCGGGTGGCGAAATCGTGCGTGACGCCAACGGCAACCCCACCGGCATGCTGGTGGCGCGTCCGAACGCGATGATTCTGTACTCGACCCTGGCCAAGGGGCCCAAGTTGCCCTTGGAATATCAGGTCAACTCGACCCGCCAGTTCATGCGCGAACTCAATCGCCTGGGCCTCACCAGCGCCATCGATGCCGGCGGTGGCTTCCAGAATTATCCCGACGATTACCAGGTCATCGAGCAACTGGCCAAAGACCAGCAACTGACCGTCCGCATCGCCTACAACCTGTTCACCCAGAAGCCCAAGGAAGAACTGGCCGACTTCAAAAACTGGACCAGCAGCGTGACCCTGCACCAGGGCGACGATTACCTGCGACACAACGGCGCCGGGGAAATGCTGGTGTTCTCGGCGGCAGACTTCGAGGACTTCCTCGAACCGCGCCCGGACCTGCCGCAAAGCATGGAGGACGAACTGGAGCCAGTGGTGCGCCACCTGGTCGAGCAGCGCTGGCCGTTCCGTCTGCACGCCACCTACAACGAGTCCATCAGCCGCATGCTCGACGTGTTCGAGAAGGTCAACCGCGACATTCCGTTCAATGGCTTGCCGTGGTTCTTCGACCATGCCGAAACCATCACCCCGCAAAACATCGAGCGGGTGAGGGCGCTGGGCGGCGGGATCGCGATTCAGGACCGCATGGCGTTCCAGGGCGAGTACTTCGTCGAGCGCTATGGCGCCAAGGCCGCCGAAGCCACGCCGCCGATCCAGCGCATGCTCGCCGAAGGCGTGCCAGTGGGCGCCGGCACCGATGCGACGCGGGTGTCGAGCTACAACCCCTGGACTTCGCTGTACTGGATGGTCAGCGGTCGCACGGTGGGCGGCATGGCGCTGCACGCCGAAGGCCTGTCGCGCCTGACCGCGCTGGAACTGTTCACCCACGGCAGTGCCTGGTTTTCGTCCGAGCAGGGCAAGAAGGGCCAGATCAAGGTCGGGCAACTGGCGGATGTGGCCGCATTGAGCGCGGATTTTTTCAGCGTCGACGAAGAAGCGATCAAGTGGATCGAGTCGGTGCTGACCGTGGTCGGCGGCAAGGTGGTGTACGCCGCCGGCGATTTCGAGAAGCTGGGCCCGGCCAGTGTGCCGGTGCTGCCGGACTGGTCGCCGGTGGTGAAAGTCCCGGGCCACTGGCGGCCGAATTCGCCGTTGCAGGCCCAGGTTCACCAATGCAGCGGGCCTTGCGCCGTGCATGTACACAGCCATGAACGGGCACGCCTGTCGAATGCGCCAGTCAGCGATTTCGCCGGTTTCTGGGGCGCCTTTGGCTGCTCGTGCTTTGCTTTCTGACGAATCCCCCAAAGTGCCGGCCTCAAACGCCGGCACTTGAAGTCATAACCATCCATCAAGGAGTTTTTCATGAGCAACGTTCCCTACAAACGCCTGAACAAAGACGATGCCGTGGTGCTGCTGGTCGATCACCAGACCGGCCTGATTTCGCTGGTGCAGGATTTCTCGCCCAACGAATTCAAGAACAACGTGCTGGCCCTGGGCGACATCGCCAAGTTCTTCAACCTGCCGACCATTCTGACCACCAGCTTCGACAGCGGCCCGAACGGCCCGATCGTGCCGGAGCTCAAGGCACAATTCCCGGACGCACCGTTCATCGCTCGTCCAGGCCAGATCAACGCCTGGGACAACGAAGACTTCGTCAAGGCGGTGAAAGCCACCGGCCGCAAGCAACTGATCATCGCCGGTGTAGTGACCGACGTGTGCGTGGCTTTCCCGACCCTGTCGGCGATTGCCGAAGGCTATGAAGTGTTCGTCGTGACCGATTCTTCCGGCACCTTCAACACCACCGTTCAGCAGGCCGCCTGGGCGCGCATGTCGGCCGCCGGTGCCCACCTGATGAACTGGTTCGCCGTAGCCTGCGAGCTGCAAGTCGACTGGCGCAACGACATGGAAGGCCTGGCCAACCTGCTGTCCGAGCGCCTGCCGAACTACCGCAACCTGATCAACAGCTACATGAAGTTCACCGCCAAGTAAGCGCCGCCGCATCACCCCTGTGGGAGCGGGCTTGCTCGCGAAAACGGCGTGTCAGCCGATGCATGGATGACTGACACACTGCTTTCGCGAGCAAGCCCGCTCCCACATTATTTTGCGGCTTGCTCTCGAATGGGGTGATTTGACAGAAGAAAGCAGCTATAGAGTGCCTGACTGTCAACCAAGGCCTGACAATGAACCCGTTCGAAGACATGCGTATTTTCTGCCAGGTCATGGAATCCGGCAGCTTCACCGCCGCCGCTGATCAATTGGGTCTGTCCAAGCAGTTCGTCAGCCGCCGCCTGATGCAGCTTGAGGAGCGCCTTGGCGTGCGACTGCTCAACCGCTCCACCCGGCGCCTGGACGCCACGCCGCTGGGCCAGAGTTACTACGAATCGGCCCTGCGCCTGCTTGGGGAGGTCCAACAGGTGGAGCAGGGCATCGCCGGGCAAACCACCGAGCCACGGGGGACCATTCGCGTCAGCGCGCCGCTGTCGTTTGCCCTGGCGCATCTGGGGTGTCTGTTGCCGGTGTTTCTTCAGCGCTACCGTGACGTCACCGCAGAAGTGGACCTGAGCGATCGACCGGTGGACCTGATCGCCGAAGGCTACGACCTGGCGCTGCGCATCGGCACGCTGGAAGACTCGACCTTGATCGCCCGGCGCATTGCCTCCATCGAACGCGTGTATTGCGCCAGCCCCGACTACCTGGCCGAACGCGGCACGCCGCTCAACCCCGAAGACCTGCACCACCACGATTGCCTGCCCTATGGCCACGGACGTCAGGTGCAATGGCGCTTCACGGGGCCGGGCAAGCCGTTGACGGTCAACGTCAGCGGCCGGATGCGGGTCAACAACGGCGAATTGCTCAAGGACGCGGCGATGGCCGGCATGGGCATCACCTACCTGCCGACCTTCATCGTCGGCGCGGCAATGAAGGAGGGCAAACTGGTACCGGTGCTGGACAAATTCCGCCCCGAACCCTTGACCCTGTCAGCCGTTTACCCGCAACACCGCCAATCTTCCCGTCCGGTCCAGGCCCTGATCGAGTTCCTGCGCGAGCGTTTGGACACACATCCTTAGGCGATTGTGGCGAACAGGAATGCCAAGCCCGGCACATTCCCCTGTAGGAGCGAGGCTTGCCCGCGAAGAGGCCGGCACATTCAACATTGAGGGTGCCTGACACGCCGCCTTCGCGAGCAAGCCCGCTCCCACAGGTTTCGGTGCGGGTCAGTTCACGCTTTTGTCATCGCCCACTTCACCGGCGCGATGTACGCCGTGATCATCACCCACCTCTCCATCCCGATGTACGCCATGGTCATCGCCCACTTCGCCCGCCCGATGCACGCCATGGTCGTCGCCCGGCTCGGCATGGGTGCTGTTGCGGCTGGAGTTTGAGGCTGTGCTGCCGTCATGGTCGTTGCTGCTGTGGTCACCGCCTGCACTGTTGCCGCC
>NZ_LYVP01000067.1 GCF_001984065.1 Pseudomonas sp. KK4 | reverse complement strand
ATGATGCCGACTGATACGGCGCTTTCGCGAGCAAGCCCGCTCCCACAGGGTGGATCAGCCGCGGTGACGACCGCGGAAGTAGTTGATCAAGCCTTGAGTGGACGGGTCTTCAGCCGCAGTTTCCTCGCTGCCGACCAAGCGGTTGTAGACGCCTTTGCCCAATTCCTTGCCCAACTCCACGCCCCACTGATCGAAGGCGTTGATGCCCCAGATTACGCTTTGCACGAAGACCTTGTGTTCGTACATCGCCACCAGCGCGCCAAGACGACGCGGGCTGATGCGCTCGACCACCAGGGTGTTGCTCGGACGGTTGCCCGGGATCACCTTGTGCGGCGCCAGCTTGTGCACCTCTTCTTCGCTCAGGCCTTTGTCGCGCAGTTCGGTCTCGGCTTCGGCGAGGGTCTTGCCGAGCATCAGCGCCTGGCTCTGCGACAGGCAGTTGGCGTACAGCCACTGGTGGTGGTCGGACACCGGGTTGAAGCTGACGATCGGCACGATGAAGTCGGCCGGGATCAGCTGGGTGCCCTGGTGCAGCAACTGGTGGTACGCATGCTGACCGTTGCAGCCTACGCCGCCCCAGATGACCGGGCCGGTGTCGGTGGACACGGCGGTACCGTCCTGGCGCACGCGCTTGCCGTTGGATTCCATGTCCAATTGCTGCAGGTGCTTGGTGATGTTACGCAGGTAGTGGTCGTACGGCAGGATCGCGTGGCTTTGCGCGCCCCAGAAATTGCCGTACCAGACGCCAAGCAGCGCCAGCAGCACCGGCATGTTCTGTTCGAACGGTGCGCTCTGGAAGTGCTGGTCCATGGTGTAGGCACCGGACAGCAGTTCCTTGAAGTTGGACATGCCGATGGCCAGGGCGATTGGCAGGCCGATGGCCGACCACAGCGAGTAACGGCCGCCGACCCAGTCCCACATCGGGAAAATGTTCTCTTCGCGGATGCCGAAGGCCACGGCCGCGGCGTTGTTGCTCGATACGGCGATGAAGTGACGGTACAGCTCCGCTTCCGAACCACCCTGGGCCAGGTACCAGGCACGGGCGGCCTGGGCGTTTTTCAGGGTTTCGAGGGTGTTGAAGGATTTCGACGACACGATGAACAGCGTGGTCTCGGCACGCAGCTTCATGGTCAGCTCGTGGAACTCACTGCCGTCGATGTTCGCCAGGTAGTGGCAGCGCACGCCTTTCTGGGCGTAGGACAGCAGCGCTTCGGATACCAGCTCCGGGCCGAGGAACGAGCCACCGATGCCGATGTTCACCACGTCGGTGATCGGCTTCTCGGTGTAACCGCGCCACAGGCCGTCGTGGATGCGGCCCACGAGGTCGGTGATCTGGTTCAGCACCTTGTGCACTTCGGGCATCACGTTGACGCCGTTGACCGACAGCTTGTCGCCGACCGGGCGGCGCAGGGCGGTGTGCAGGGCAGGGCGACCTTCGGAGGCATTGACGATCTCGCCGTCGAACAGCGCCTTGATGGCGCCCTTGAGGTCGACTTCGTTGGCCAGGCCCACCAGCAGGTTGCGGGTCTGGGCGTTGATCAGGTTTTTCGAATAGTCGAGAAACAGGCCGCAGCTGCTGAGGGTGAATTGGGTAAAGCGCTGCGGATCGGCATTGAAAGCCTCGCGCATGCTGAAATCCTGCATGGCTTGGCGGTGATCATTCAACGCTTGCCAGGCGGGCAGAGCGGTCACGTCATGAGGAGTGCGGTAGTACGCCATCGCTGCGGGTTTCCTTTTTACTTGAACGGCCTTTTGAACACTAAAAATCCCGGAGCGCTGCGGGTGGGCGTCCCGGTCAACTGCGTCGATGCGATTTCATGGCGCAGGGCGAATACAGTAAACCCCACGCAATGATCTGTCTTGACTTTGTCTGACCTGTTTCCGGTACTTTTTTAACATCAAGGTTAGGAATGGTCCGACAAACGGCGCAGCGACCGGAGCCGGATCAGGCGACCTGGACCGGAATCGCGTTGCTGGTGTGGCTCAGTTCGTTGCCCGGCGCCATGTAGAGCATGCGTGGCTTGAAGTTGAGCAACTCGGCTTCGCCGTAGTGAGCGTAGGCGCAAATGATCACGCGATCGCCGACCTTGGCCTTGTGCGCGGCGGCGCCATTGACCGAGATCATGCGCGAACCTTCCTCGCCGCGAATGGCGTAGGTGGTGAAGCGCTCGCCGTTGTCGACGTTGTAGATCTGGATCTGTTCGTACTCACGGATGCCGGACAAGTCCAGCCATTCGCCGTCGATGGCGCAGGAACCTTCGTAATCGAGTACAGCGTGGGTGACTTCGGCGCGATGCAGCTTGGCTTTGAGCATGATGGCGTGCATGAGTGTTTCCCGGGTCGGAATCGAACGGTGGTTTCAGGGGGGGCATACGCGAACCCTGCAGGAGCCGAGGTGTCAGGCGTCGAGGTTCAGGTGCAGGTTGTCGATCAACCGCGTGGTGCCCAGGAACGCCGCGACCAGAATCACCAGGTCCCGATCCTCGGCCGTCGCCGGGCGCAAGGTCAGGGCATGGCGGATTTCCAGGTAGTCGGGACGCAGACCCGCGGCTTCGAGCAGCTGGATCTGAGCATTGATCAATGCAGGGAAATCCCGCTCGCCCTGTTTGATCGCCTCGGCGATCTGGCTCAGCGTGCGATACACCGCCGGGGCGGTGGCGCGCTGTTCTTCGCTGAGGAAACCGTTGCGTGACGACAACGCCAGGCCATCGGCGGCGCGGACGGTTGGTTCGCCGATGATCTGGATCGGCATGTTCAGGTCGTGGACCAGGGCACGGATGACCGCCAGTTGCTGGAAGTCTTTCTGGCCGAAAATCGCCAGGTCCGGCTGGACCATGTTGAACAGCTTGCTGACCACGGTGGCTACGCCTTCGAAGTGCCCCGGACGGCTGGCGCCGCACAGCCCTTCGGACAGTTGCGGAACGCTGACGCGGGTCTGGCCGGCCATGCCGTCGGGGTACATCTCTTCAACGGTCGGTGCGAACAGCAGGTCGCAACCGGCCTCCAGCAGTTTTTCCTGGTCCGCCGCGAGGGTACGCGGGTATTTGTCGAGGTCTTCGCCAGCGCCGAATTGCAGCGGGTTGACGAAAATGCTCGCCACCACGAAGTCCACCCGTTGGGTGGCCTTGGTGATCAGCGCGATATGCCCGCTGTGCAGGTTGCCCATGGTCGGCACGAAGCCGATGCGCTTGCCTTCGCTACGGGCGCGGGCCACGGCGGCCCGCAGTTCGCGTACGGTTTTGACGGTGTTCATGCAGAGAATCCGTGTTCGATGCCAGGGAAGGTCGCCGCTTTGACCTCGGTGACGTAAGCGCTCAGGGCGCCGTGGATGCTTTCCTGGCCAGCCATGAAGTTCTTGACGAATTTGGGGACGCGGCCGGTGATGGACAGGCCCAGCATGTCGTGCAAGACCAGCACCTGGCCGTCGGTGCGATGGCCGGCGCCGATGCCGATCACCGGAATCTTCACGGCCTGGGTGATCTCTTCGGCCAGCTCGCTCGGCACGCATTCGAGCAGCAGCATCGCCGCGCCGGCCTGCTCCAGGGAAATCGCATCGGCGCGCATTTGCCGCGCCTGGTTTTCGTTGCGGCCCTGGACCTTGTAACCGCCTAGGATGTTCACCGATTGCGGCGTCAGGCCCATGTGCGCGCACACCGGAATGCCCCGCTCGGCCAGCAGGCGAATCGAGTCCGCCAGCCACAGTGCGCCCTCGACCTTGACCATATGCGCACCAGCCTGCATCAACAGCGCGCTGTTGGCCATGGCTTGTTCGGTGGTGGCGTAGGCCATGAAGGGCAGGTCGGCCAGGATCAGCGCATCGGTGTTACCGCGTTTGACCGCGGCAACGTGATAGGCCATCTCAGCGGTGGTGACCGGCAGGGTGCTGTCGTGACCCTGCAAAACCATGCCGAGGGAGTCGCCCACCAGCAGCACTTCGACGCCAGCCTGGTTGCAGGCGTGGGCGAAGGTCGCGTCATAGCAGGTCAGCATGGTGATTTTTTCACCTTTCTGCTTGAGGCTCTGGAGCGTGGTCAGGGTGATGGCTGGCATGTCAAAAAATCCTCGTTCAGGCGCTATGGAAACTACTGCGAGTAACGCGCGTGATTCGTCATCTACTCAGGCGCACGGTCTTTTGTCGTGCTTATAAGGCCTGGATTGCGCCCTTAATGTGCCGGGTTGGCGGCAGCGGGACGCCTATAGTCGTGAGGAGAACCCGGGAAGTCAATTGGGTGTGTTACCGCATTGTTACGTGGGGGGTGTTACCGAAGGGGACTGATGCGTTTCAGCAGATTCTGTAGGAAGAATGCCGAATGGATGTGGGAGCGGGCTTGCTCGCCAAGGCGGTGTGTCAGTTGATTTTGATGTCGACTGACACAGCGCCTTCGCGAGCAAGCCCGCTCCCACAGGGTTTTGTGTCAATTTGTAGTCAGGCGTTCCAGGCCGACGAATGGACAGGCTTCGAGCAGTTCGGCCAGGGTGCGGCCATCGGCCAGGCGCAGGTCGGCAGGCGCCAGTTCGGCCAGTGGATACAGGACAAAGGCCCGCTCTTGCATATGGTAGTGCGGCACTTTCAGCCGCGGCTGATCGATCAGCCGATCGCCGAACAGCAGGATATCCAGGTCCAGCGTACGCGGCCCCCAGCGCTCGAGACGCTCCCGGCCCTGCTCGTTCTCGATGGCTTGCAGCGCATCGAGCAGGTCCAGGGGGGCGAGGGTGGTATCGAGGGCGGCGACCGCGTTGGTGTAACGCGGTTGGCCGGGGAGCAGGGAGTCGCTTTGATAGAAGGCGGAAACCCCGACCCATTCCGATTGCGGCAACCGGGCCAGGGCGGCGACGGCGCTGCGCAGTTGTTCGGCAGGGGCTGCGAGGTTGCTGCCCATGCCGATGTAGACACGTTCCATGGATTACTCGCCCGCGCTACCCGATACGCCCGCGGTACGCTTGCGCTTGGAGCCGCCGCTACGGCGCCGTTTGCGCGGTGCGCCGGTGCCTTCATCCTTGCCGCTGAGGTCGCGGATCATGTCGCGACGTTCACTTTCGTTGGCATCCTGGTAGTCAGTCCACCATTCGCCCAGGCCATCGGTCTGTTCGCCGGCGCTTTCACGCAACAGCAGGAAGTCGTAACCGGCGCGGAAACGTGGGTTGTCCAGCAACAGGTCGGCACGCTTGCCACTGCGGCGCGGCAGGCGTTCCTGCATGTCCCAGATCTCGCGGATCGGCATGGTGAAACGCTTTGGAATGGCGATCCTCTGACACTGCTCGGCAATCAGCTCGTGCGCCGCTTCCTGCATCGCCGGAATCGGCGGCATGCCGCGTTCCTGCAGGCGCAACACGCGCGCTGGCAGGGCTGGCCACAGCAGGGCGGCAAACAGGAACGCCGGGGTCACCGGTTTGTTCTGCTTGATGCGCAGGTCGGTGTTGATCAGTGCTTCGCTGATCAGGGTGTGGGTATAGGTCGGGTTGTATTCGAGCGCCTCGGCACTGGCCGGGAACAGTGGATCGAACAGTTGCAGGTCGACCAGCATCTCGAAGGTGTCGGCGGCGTGGCCGGACAGGAACAGCTTGAGCACTTCTTCGAACAGGCGGGCCGCCGGAATCTCGCGCAGCATCGGCGCCAGGTCGCGGATCGGCAGGGCGCTGTGTTTTTCGATGCCGAAGTTCAGCTTGGCGGCGAACCGCACGGCCCGCAGCATCCGCACCGGGTCTTCCTGGTAGCGTTGCTTGGGGTCGCCGATCAGGCGGATCAGGTGGTTGCGAATGTCGTGCACGCCGTTGGCGTAGTCGAGGATGCGCTCGCTGACCGGATCGTAATAAAGGGCGTTGATGGTGAAGTCGCGACGTTGCGCGTCTTCCTCAAGGGTGCCGTAGACGTTGTCGCGCAGGATGCGCCCGCTCTCGTTGCGGGAAGACTGGTTGCTGTCTTCCTCTTCGTCGTTTTGCGGGTGGTTGGCGCGGAAGGTCGCGACTTCGATGATTTCGCGGCCGAAGTGAATGTGCACCAGCTTGAAGCGGCGGCCGATGATGCGCGCATTGCGGAATTCGGCACGGACTTGTTCGGGGGTGGCACTGGTGGCGACGTCAAAGTCTTTGGGCGTGATGCCCAGCAGCATGTCGCGCACGCAACCGCCAACCAGATAGGCCTGGTAACCGGCGCCCTGCAGGCGTTCGACGATGTTGACCGCATAACGGCTGAATTGCGCCTTTTGCAGCGAATGTTGGCCGCTGTTGAGCACTTCAGGCGTGCTGCGGATGTGTTGCGTACGACGCAGGGGAGTACGGAATGACTGGAACAGCTTCTTCAGCATGGGATGCACTGTTTGAAGGAATGTTCGGCCAAAACGAAGAATGACCGCATGATGGGCGGGGATTCTAGCATTTAGTCGGGGGATGGTGTAGGACGCAGCAAATATGAGCTGTAGGAGCGAGCTTGCTCGCGATGGTCGTGAACGATAACGCGTAAAGCCGGAGTTCCCGCGGCGCCCTCAGGTTGTTCGCGAGCGAGCTCGCTCCTGCATGAGGCGGGGGGTAAACGCCAGAAACTACAAGGGGAGCCGAAGCTCCCCAAGAAGTAGTTGCATGCTCTATTTTTGTTATTGGTTTCGGGCTTCTTGTTTTTGTTGAGTGCCCTCGCCATGAAGCTTCCTTCATGACCCTCCCAATCGGGAGCCAAGAGCAAACGGATTGCTTTGGTCGCTGAATTGCAGTGATCTCTCGATCCAACCAGTACAGGCTCTGTCTTAGGACAGTTTTTGTTGTTCTCGGCCTGGTCGTGGGGCAAGCCCCAAATACAACGCCTCTCCAAAAGAATCAGTTAGCTGCGCCTCTCGCCGTCTTGTTTTTATTGTGCGTGAGTCGATTCGTCTTATTTTTATTGTCTTGTGCATTGCTTGTTATTGTTCTTGTACCAAACATATAGCAGGGTGCGTGCCAACTTTTGCGAGGCCCAGTAAAACAAGGGGTTGGGCCGATCTGGTCACTGTGTTGAGGCGAAAAAAAGCCGGGGTTTCGTTACCGTAAACCCCGGCTTCTGTTACGTGATAAATCTGAGGTAACAGTTTTTTCACAAAGTCATGTGTTACCCGCACATCGGACAGCTGAGGTTCAGCTCTCGCTGGCCACCCCGGTCTTGCGCCGAGGGATACCCAGGCGTTGGCGGCGTTCCCACAGGCACTTGCGGCTGACGCCGAGCTTGCGGGCCAGTTCGGTCTCGGTCATATGGTCCTGGTGCTCGAGGACGAAGTGCTGGAAATAGTCTTCCAGGGACAGGTCTTCGGTCGGTTCATGATTATTGTTGCCGGCGCTGTTGCCCTGTTGCGGCGCCAGGCCGATGAACTCGTCGTCTTCCAGGTCACCCAGTTCGATGTCGATGCCCAGCAGCTCGGCGGAAATCTCCGGGCTCTCGCACAGGATCACCGCACGCTCGACGGCGTTTTCCAGCTCACGCACGTTGCCTGGCCATGAGTAATGGCGGATGGCTTGTTCAGCGTCGGGGGCGAACTTGAGGTCGGTACGGTTGATCCGTGCACTCTGACGCGCCAGGAAGGCATTGGCGATTTCATTGACGTCGGCACCGCGTTCGCGCAGGGCCGGCAGCTTGAGGGCGATCACGTGGAGGCGGTAGTACAAGTCTTCACGGAACTGGCCAATCTTGGCCAGGCTCTTGAGGTCGCGGTGCGTCGCGGCGATCAGGCGCACATCGACCTTCTGCGACTGCACCGAGCCCACCCGGCGAATTTCGCCTTCCTGCAACACTCGCAACAAGCGTGCCTGGGCTTCGAGCGGCAATTCGCCGATTTCGTCGAGGAACAGGGTGCCGCCGTCCGCCGCTTCCACCAGACCGGCGCGACCGGCGCTGGCACCGGTGAACGCACCTTTTTCGTGGCCGAACAGTTCGGATTCGATCAGGCTTTCCGGAATGGCCGCGCAGTTCACCGAAATCATCGGTGCCTTGGCCCGTTTCGACAGGTTGTGCAGGGCACGCGCCACCAGCTCTTTACCGGTGCCGGACTCACCCTGGATCAGGACATTGGAATCGGTCGGTGCGACTTTGCGGATCTTGCCGTACAAGTCCTGCATCGGTGGGCACGAGCCGATGATGCCGATCTCGCCGTTGCTGTTGTCGACGCCCGGTTTCGCCGCGCCATTGGCGACTTTGCCGGCGGCCGGTTCGCTGGCCTGAGCCGTTTGGCGATCGCGCAGGATGCGGGCGACGGCCTGGAGCATTTCATCGTGGTCGAAAGGCTTGGCGATGTAGTCCACCGCGCCCATCTTCATCGAGTCCACCGCCGAGCGCAGGCTGGCGTAGCTGGTCATGATCAGCACAGGGGTGCCCTGGCCGAGTTTGATCAGCTCGGTGCCCGGCGCGCCCGGCAGGCGCAGGTCACTGACGATCAGGTCGAACGTGGGAATGGTGAAGCGTTCTTGTGCTTCCTGCACTGAACCGGCTTCGCTGACCTGGTACTGGTTGCGTTCCAGCAGGCGGCGCAAGGCGGAGCGGATAATGGTTTCGTCTTCGACGATCAAAATGTGCGGCATTGATTCGATACTCTCGACGGTCTCAGTTCACAGCGGACGTCGCTTCGACATGACGCGGTAATGTCACCCGGATACGGGTGCCGCGTTGGCTCTGAACATCAGCCGGGCTGTCGATGGTGATTTGTCCATAATGCTCTTCAACGATGGAATAGACCAGTGCAAGGCCCAGACCGGTGCCTTCGCCAGGGTCCTTGGTGGTAAAGAACGGCTCGAACAATCGGTCCATGATGTTCTTCGGAATCCCGCTGCCTTCGTCCTCCACGATCAGGTCGACCGTGTGTTCGCCGGCTTCGCTCTTGACCCGCACCGCGCTGCCCGCAGGCGAGGCGTCACGGGCGTTGGAGAGCAGATTGATCAGCACCTGGGCGAGCCGTTGCGGATCGCCTTCGACCCAATGGTCCGGGTCGCACAGGTTATAGAATTGCACTTCGAAATTGCGTCGGTTCAGGGCCAGCAGGCCGATGGCATCCTGAGCGACCTCCGCCAGACAAACGGGCTCGTCGCTGTGCTGATGGCTGCCGGCATGGGCGAAGCTCATCAGCGACTGAACGATGCGCGAAACACGCTTGGTCTGTTCCAGGATCTGCCCGCTGATTTCCTTGAGTTCGCCGTCCTCTTCGCGCTCTTCGCGCAGATTTTGCGCCAGGCAGGCGATACCGGTGATCGGGTTGCCGATTTCATGGGCAACGCCCGCGGCGAGGCGGCCGATGCTGGCCAGTCGCTCGGAGTGCACCAGTTTGTCTTCGAGCATCTGGGTTTCGGTCAGGTCTTCGACCAGCAGCACCAAGCCACTGTTACCGGGCGCGAGCGGCTCGTCGATCGCTGCTTTGTGCAGGTTCAGCCAGCGGGTCTGGCCGTCGAGGGCCAGGTGCTGTTTGTGCAAATGTTCGTCCGGGACATTGATGAAGCCTTGCAGCAGCGCCTTCCACGGATCGGCAATGGTGCTCAGGCGCGAACCGACCACGCGCTGGGCGGCGATCCCGGTCAGCTCCTCCATGGCCTTGTTCCACATGAGGATTTCCTGATCCTTGGCCAGCGAGCACACGCCCATCGGCAATTCCTGCAGGGTCTGGCGGTGGTAGCGGCGCAGGGCATCGAGTTCGGCGGCCAGGCCGGTCAAGCGCGAGTGGTAGTCCTCGAGACGACTTTCGATGAAGTGGATGTCCTCGGTGACATAGTTTTCGCCGCCGGCCTTGTACGGCAGAAAGGTCTCGACCATGTCCTGGGCGACGCTCGGGCCCATCAGTCCGGAAAGGTTGGCTTCGATACGGTCACGCAAGCGGCGCAGGGCATAGGGGCGCCGTTCGTCGAAGGGCAGATAGAGGTCGCGCAGGGCCTGTTCGACTTCCTTTTGTGCGGCCTTGGCGCCCAATGGCTTGGCAAGCTGCGTGGCGAATTCCTGGGGCGAGGCGGCATGCAGTTCGCGCCGTTGCGGGCGGCGCACGTTGTCCACGGCGCAGGCTTCGGCGGCGCTGGCTTCTTCGGTGCTGGCGTTGGTGAACAGCGAGATGAGCGTGAACATCAACACGTTGGCGGCCAGCGAGGCGATCGCCGCCATGTGCCAACTGGTGTCGTCCAGCACGTAAATCATGTTCAGCAGCGGGATATAGAAGCCCTGCAGATTGCCGACCAGCGGTAGCAGCATGGTCACCAGCCACACCAGAATCCCCGCCAGCAGACCGGCGATGAAGCCACGGCGGTTGGCGGTCGGCCAGTACAGGACCGAGAGCACCCCTGGCAGGAACTGCAGAGTGGCAACAAAGGCGACGATGCCCAGGTTGGCCAGATCCTGCTCGGCGCCCAGCAACAGATAGAAGCCGTAACCGGCCATGATGATCGCAACGATCAGCGCCCGGCGTGTCCATTTCAGCCAGCGATAGATGTTGCCTTCGGCCGGTGGTTGATACAGCGGCAGTACCAGGTGGTTGAGGGCCATGCCTGACAGCGCGAGGGTGGTGACGATGATCAACCCACTGGCGGCGGACAACCCACCGACATACGCCAGCAACGCCAGGGCCTTGCTATTGGCGGCGATGCCGATGCCCAGCGTGAAGTATTCAGGATTGGTGGTGGCGCCCAGTTTCAACCCCGCCCAGAGGATCAGCGGCACCGCCAGGCTCATCAACAACAGGAATAGCGGCAAACCCCAACTGGCGCTGACAAGCGAGCGCGGGTTGAGGTTTTCGGTAAAGGTCATGTGGTACATGTGCGGCATCACGATCGCCGAGGCGAAAAACACCAGCAGCAGCGTGCGCCACGGGCCTTCCTGCAAAGGCGTGTGCAGGGCGGCGAGGGCGGTCTGGTTTTGCAGCAGCCACAGTTCCAGCTGTTGCGGGCCGTCGAACACGCCGTACAGGGCGTACAGGCCGACGCCGCCAAGGGCAATCAGCTTGATCACCGATTCGAAGGCGATCGCGAACACCAGGCCTTCATGCTTTTCGCGGGTGGCGATGTGCCGGGAGCCGAAGAAAATCGTGAACAGGGTAATCAGCGCGCAGAAGCTCAGGGCCACGCGATGCTGCACCGGCTCGCGGGTCAGGATGCCGATGGAGTCGGCCACCGCCTGAATCTGCAACGCCAGCAGCGGCAATACGCCGATCAGCATGAAAATCGTGGTCAGCGCGCCGGCCCAGGTACTGCGGAAGCGGAACGCGAACAGGTCCGCCAGGGACGACAGCTGATAGGTTCGGGTGATCTTGAGGATCGGGTACAGCAGCACCGGCGCCAGCAGGAATGCCCCGGACACCCCCAGGTAACTGGACAGGAAGCCATAGCCGTACTGATAGGCCAGTCCCACCGTGCCATAAAACGCCCAGGCGCTGGCGTAGACCCCCAGCGACAGGGTGTAGGTCAGCGGGTGGCGAATGATCGCCCGGGGGATCATGCCCCGTTCACTGATCCAGGCCACGCCGAACAGCACCGCCAGGTAGGCGGCGCTGATCAGGATCATCTGGGTCAGGCTAAAGCTCATCGGCATCTTTTTGGCTCTGCAGGATGAAGGTCACGACGATCAGGATCAGCCAGAGCAGATAAGGGCGATACCAGGCGCCCGTGGCGTCGATCCACCAATCCATGATGGCCGGGGAAAACAGATAAATCCCCACTACCAGGAGCAGGACCAAGCGATAGATGTACATCCCGGCCTCTCTTGCTTAAGCGCGTGCCCGAAAACGAGCGGCGATGGTAACGGATGGGTGGGCCACTGCAAGCACGTTCACTGTAGCTGCGCCTCGGGCAGGCTCAATGTGCGCGGGATCAGGCTGGCATTCCAGTGGGCAATGCCCCAGTTCAGCACGTCCCTTGGCGTGGCGCCTGCCAGCTCGGCGCCGGGCGTCTGGCCCAGGGCCCGCAGGGCTCGCAGCAATAAAGGTGTGGCCTGGTCTTCGGTCAATGGCGGCGAGCGGTAGGATTTGCCGAGTTTGTTGCCATCGGGCTGGGTAATCAGCGGGATGTGCAGGTAACGCGGCTGGCGCAAGCCAAGCAGTTCCTGCAAGTAGAGCTGGCGTGGCGTTGAGTCGAGCAGGTCGGCGCCGCGCACGATGTCGGTGATGCCTTGCCAGGCATCGTCCAGTACCACCGCCAGTTGATAAGCGTACAGACCGTCGCGGCGGCGAATCACGAAGTCGCCGACATCCCGGCCCAGATGCTGATGGAACTCGCCTTGCACGCGGTCAATGAAATGGTAATCCAGCTCGGGAACGCGCACCCGGATCGCGGCATCTTCGGTGCCGTGACCGGCATTGCGGCACAGCCCCGGATAGATGCCGTTGTAGGGCTCCAGTTGCTTGCGCGAGCAGGTGCAGGCGTAGGCCAGGCCATGATTGAACAGTCGATTGAGCACTTCGGCGTAGGCCTCATGCCGGTCACTCTGGCGGACCATCTCCCCATCCCACTCGAAACCATAGCTTTCCAGCGCCTTGAGAATCGCCGCCTGAGCCCCGGGTTCTTCGCGGGGCGGGTCGAGGTCTTCCATGCGCATCAGCCAGCGTCCGCCGACCGAACGCGCGTCGAGGTAAGACGCCAGCGCGGCGACCAGCGAGCCGAAATGCAGGTGACCACTGGGCGTGGGGGCGAAGCGTCCGATGTAGGTGGAGGGTTTCATACGGGAGGTATCATCTTTCCAGGCTGGCGCCAGACCTGTGGGAGCGGGCTTGCTCGCGAATGCGATCTGATATTCGCAATAGAGGTGCCTGCCCCATCGTATTCGCGAGCAAGCCGGCTCCCACTGAGTTTCTTGCCGAGACAAATTTCAGAAACAAAAACGGAGCGTTCGCACGCTCCGTTTTTCAATCAAGTCGCAATCACTTGCCGACCTGTTTTTCCTTGATTTCCGCCAAGGTCTTGCAATCGACGCACATGTCGGCGGTAGGGCGGGCTTCCAGGCGCTTGACGCCAATCTCGACGCCGCAGGATTCGCACCAGCCGTACTCTTCGTCTTCGATCAATTGCAGCGTCTTGTCGATCTTCTTGATCAACTTGCGCTCGCGATCGCGGGCACGCAGTTCGAGGGCGAATTCTTCTTCCTGGCTGGCACGGTCTGCCGGATCGGGGAAGTTCGCAGCTTCGTCCTTCATGTGATCAACCGTGCGGTCGACTTCCTGCATCAGGTCCTGTTTCCACTTGTTCAGGACCTTGGTGAAGTGCGCGCGCATGGGCTTGCCCATGTATTCCTCGCCCGGAACTTCTTTATACGGTTCGAAGCCGCTGATCGTCGGGACTGGCTGTTGCTTTGCTTGGGTGGACATGAAATAGACCGCCTCTACTCTTGTAATCCATCTGCGCAGGATTGCTCCATCACCGGCACCCGCCGGCCCTGCGGCTGCAAGCGGGCGAACTTACCAGATCAAATCGGACCGCGCTACTCCCGGATGTCGAGGTGGCGGCCGGCGGCGCTTGCGAATGCTGGCAAAGCGCCGTCTGGTGGGTCTGGAGCCCTGATCAATTATTGATTTTAGTCAAACCGTGGGCGCTCGCCTGAGTCGTTTCGGGTCTGGGTTATACGGCTCTGACCGCTTTAGGTTCTCGCTCGTTCCTGCGCTTGGGTAGAATCGGTTCTTTTCTTCGTTGAAGGAAGGCCAATGGCTCAGTCCTACAGTGCCCGCAGTCGCGCGATCGAACCTTTCCATGTGATGGCGTTGCTCGCGCGGGCCAATGAATTACAGGCCGCCGGGCATGATGTGATCCACCTGGAAATCGGCGAGCCGGATTTCACCACCGCCGAGCCGATCATCCGCGCCGGCCAGGCAGCGTTGGAGTCGGGCAAGACCCGTTACACCGCCGCCCGTGGCATTCCGGAACTGCGCGAGGCCATTTCGGGCTTTTACCAGCAGCGTTATGGCCTGAACATCGACCCACGGCGCATCCTCATTACGCCTGGGGGCTCAGGCGCGCTGCTGCTGGCCAGCGCTTTGCTGGTGGATCCGGGCAAGCATTGGCTGCTGGCGGACCCGGGTTACCCCTGCAACCGGCATTTCCTGCGCCTGGTGGAAGGCGCTGCGCAGCTTGTACCAGTCGGGCCGGACGTGCGTTATCAATTGACCCCGGACCTGATCCAGCGCCATTGGGACCATGACAGCGTCGGTGCGCTGGTGGCTTCGCCGGCCAACCCTACCGGGACGATCCTCACCCGCGATGAATTGGCGGGACTGTCGACTGCGATCAAGCAGCGTCACGGTCATCTGGTGGTGGATGAGATCTACCATGGCCTGACCTACGGCACCGACGCGGCCAGCGTGCTGGAAGTCGACGACAGTGCCTTTGTCCTTAACAGTTTTTCCAAATACTTCGGGATGACCGGCTGGCGACTCGGTTGGCTGGTGGCGCCCGATGCGGCGGTCGGGGAGCTGGAAAAACTGGCGCAGAACCTCTACATCAGCGCGCCCAGCATGGCTCAGCACGCGGCGCTGGCCTGCTTCGAGCCGGCAACCATCGCCATTCTCGAAGAGCGCCGTGCCCAATTCGGTCGTCGACGGGACTACCTGTTGCCTGCCTTGCGAGCGCTGGGCTTCGGCATTGCGGTGGAGCCTGAAGGGGCGTTCTATTTGTATGCCGATATCAGCAAGTTCGGCGGTGATGCCTTCTCATTCTGTCGACATTTCCTTGAAACCGAGCATGTGGCGTTTACACCGGGTCTCGACTTCGGCCGTTATCAGGCGGGCCACCACGTTCGATTCGCCTATACGCAAAACCTGGAGCGCTTGCAGCAAGCAGTCGAACGCATCGCTCGCGGGCTCAAGAGCTGGCAAGCCTGATGCGTTTTGATCCTCCACTCGAAGAAGGTCGTCTGATTCGCCGTTACAAGCGTTTTCTCGCCGATATCGAAACCGTTGGCGGCGAGTTGCTCACCATTCACTGCCCGAACACCGGCTCGATGCTCAATTGTCAGGTCGAGGGCGGGCAGGTCTGGTTCAGTCGCTCCAATGACCCCAAGCGCAAGTTGCCCGGCACCTGGGAAATCGGCGAAACCCCGCATGGCCGGCACTTTTGCGTGAATACCGGGCGTGCCAACGCCTTGATCGAAGAGGCGTTGAAAGCAGGCGTCATCACCGAACTCAACGGGTTCACCGATCTCAGGCGCGAGGTCGCTTACGGTCAGGAGAAGAGTCGGATCGATTTTCGACTCGGGTACCCCGACGGACCGGCTTATGTGGAAGTCAAAAGCGTTACGCTGGGTTTCGACGGGGTCGCGATTGCCGCGTTTCCCGACGCCGTCACCCAGCGTGGCGCCAAGCACCTTCGTGAGCTGGCTCATCTGGCTCGGGACGGAATCCGGGCAGTGCAGCTGTATTGTGTGAATCTGACCGGAATCGAAGCGGTGCGTGCGGCCGAAGAGATCGATCCGGTTTACGCGGCGGCGTTGCGCGAGGCCGTGGCCTGTGGCGTTGAGGTGCTGGCCTACGGTGTGCGCCTGACCCACGAGGAGATGGTGGTGGATCGGCGTCTGGAGGTCCTGCTCGGTGGTTAAGGGCTGACCCAGATCCCCTGCGCATCCTCTCGGCAATCGACGCCGGTCAACGATTGCCCCGCGCAGGGCCCGGCGACGCATTCGCCATCCTCGATCAGAAACAGGGCGCCGTGGGTGGCGCACTGGATCAGGCTGTTGCTGGGGTCCAGAAACTGATTCGGCGTCCATTCCAGCCCCACGCCCCGGTGCGGGCAGCGATTGATGTAGACATACACCTGGCCGCCCCGGCGCACGGCGAACAGCTTTTGTCCGTCGATGTCGAATCCACGGCTGCTGGCTTCAGCCAGTTCAGAGCCCTTACACAGAAAATTCATGCCTATCCTCGGGGCGTGCGGTCAGGTCCGAATCATTGGCGCTTGACCTTCAAATGCTACCAAGTGCACAGGATACGTGTTCACGTCGGTGATTGGCTGCTGCGCTTTTCCACGGGCAAAAAAAGACCCGGCAAGAGCCGGGTCAAATAACCGTGATTAGCCTGATGAGGAGATAATCTGAGAGTCCGAACCAAGGGCTTTTCAGAAAATCGACCAGTCTCGCGACCAGTTGTGATAATCATATCGATTCTCATTACCAAGTCAACAGCTGATTTCCGATTTGCTATCTCCTTGTCGCGCGTCCCTTTCAAGTCATTGAAATCGTTGAATAGGCAACTGTCGTTTTCAGTGAATTTTCAGCAGGTTTCTGGAATCGATCAGGTTGCCAATGCTGCACAGTCAATTCTTGTGCCGTGAGGAAATGGCTTCGAGCTGTTTGTTCAGGGCGTCCTTGCGCTCGGCCGGAATGTCGTTCCAATGCACGTCCATCAGGGCACCTTCGATCGCGTACAGCAACACCTTGGAGGCCCTGAACCCGCGCGTGCGCACGGCCCGATAAGCGTCTACCGCTCCCAGGCGACGCAAATCCGAGGCGCTGTGTATGCCCACCGCATGCAGCCACTGCGCTGACGTCTTGCCAAGATTCTTAAGGTGTTGCAGTTCATCATTCATCAAGCCTCCTTGCGATGGCCGAATGGTGCGTGGGCAAGCTTCTGAGGAGTGTAGCCATCAGTAGGAAAAGCGTGATTCTTTGGTCGTTTTCGACGCAAAAGCTTCTAAGGAGTGCAAGGTTGCGAGGGTAAGAAAAACGCTGAGTTGGTAGGGAGCGAGGCGGGAAACAGTTAGAGTTGAAGGCAAACTTGCCCTAAGTCCAGTGCGAAGCGGGGGCACCGGACTTGTCAAATCACGCTAGGATCAGCGTGTGCGATAACGCAGACGTGTGCCGAAGTTCATCGACATCAGAATCTCGTCGGCGCTCAGTTCAGGCGGAAAATACGCACCGGAAATCTGTGCATGCGCCAGGCTCGCGCCTTCGAGTGATGCCTTGCGAAAGTCGATGCCGCGCAAATCTGCGGAGCGGAAGTAGGCATCGGTGAAGTCGACGCCGTCGGCGTTCAGCTCCCGCAGGTCCAGCCCACGAAAATCCCCGCCGACCATGTCGATCGGGCCATCTTTTGGGCGTTCTTTATTGAAACCTGTGATGTCGTCTTTGTGCAGCAAGGCATAAAGCGGAGTGTCGAGAAGTTTCGGCTGGCTCATGTCATATCACCTGTTGGTTTTATGACGCCAGTATATCGCCACTATTTGACAGCCGTGAAGCGGGCGAAGGCTCCACGGCTGAAATAGTTTTTACAGGCCTGGCAGGCGCTGGCGGATTTGCGCGACCACCGTGTCGAGGGTCCCGCTTTCATTGGTCTGGACGCGTTTGCTGTAGAGGATCTCCGCTGGGGTCAGGGGTTCGCGGCTGGCTTGCTGAGCTTGGATCACCGCCAGGGTCGCGTCCGATGGGTCTGACTTGTCAGCCTGGCGCAGGGCCAGCCAGCTTTCGATGACGGCTTGCGGGGCATTGCAATCGAGGATCAGGAAGGGTGTGCCTGTCGATTCTGCAATCTTTGCCGCGCTGACGCGTTGGTCGTGCTTGAGGTAAGTGGCATCGATCACCACCGGGAAACCGGCGCGCAGGATGACGGCGGCTGTTTCGTGCAAGTGGTTGTAGGTCGCCGTGTTGGCGTCGGCGCTATAGATGCCGGCCTGAACGTCATTGGCCACGGTTTGCTCACCGAACAGGCGCTTGCGCTCAACGTCGGAACGCAGGCGAATCGCACCCAGCGCTTCCACCAGGCGCATCGCCACATGGCTTTTGCCCACCGCGGAGACACCGTGAGTGATCGCCATGAAGCGCGAAGGGATGGTGCTGTAGCTTTCCGCCAGGTTGGCGTAGGTGCGGTATTGGCGCAGGGTGGTGGCGCGTTGCACCGCAGTGGCGTCGGCCGGCATGCTGAACAGGCTCACCTTGGCGCGAACCAGTGCGCGGTAAGCCTTATAGAAGTTGAGCAGTTCCAGGCCCTGGTAATCGCCGGTCAGCTCCAGGTACTGGCTGACGAAGCGGCGCGCCAGGCACTTCAGGCCGCGGTCTTCAAGGTCCATGGCCAGGAAGCCGGCGTCGGCGTACACATCGGTGAAGCGGAAAGGTTCGTTGAATTCGATGCAATCGAAAATCACCACCTTGCCGTCGATGACTGTGGCGTTGCCCAGGTGAATGTCGCCGTGGCATTCACGGATGAAGCCGTCTGCCTTGCGTTGGCTGAACACGGGCTTGAGGCGCTCAAAGCTGCTTTCGGCCCAGGCCTGCAGTGCGTCCAGTTGCAGCAGATCGGTCTTGTCGTTGAGGAATGGGCGGATCTGTTCAAAGTTCTGGCGCACCGGTGCCATGACGCTGTCCGGGGTGCCGGCTTCGTGCTCGGCCGGCACTTTTGGCGCGCTGAGGTGGAAGCGGGCGATCTGTGCAGCCATGGCGTCGATGTGCGCCGGCGTCAGCTCGCCATTGGCCTGCAGGGTGCTGAGCAAGCCATCCTGCGGGAACTGGCGCATTTTCAGCACGTATTCAATGGCCGGGCCTGTGCCGCCCAGTTGCGGGGCTTCAAGGCTGCCGGTGACTGGCAACACTTCCAGATACAAATCGTCGGTGAGGCGCTGGTTCAGGCGCAGTTCTTCGCCGCAGAAATGCTCGCGGGCCTCCAGGGTAGTGAAATCGAGGAAGCCGAAGTTGACCGGCTTCTTCACTTTATAGGCATAGGGGCCGGTGAGCAGCACCCAGGAGATATGGGTCTCGATGACCTTGAAGCCGTCTACCGGATGCGGATAGAGGGCCGGGTTTTGCAGGGCGGCGATCAGGGACTGGCTCACGGGGGTGGTCCTTCAGAAGCGGAAAAATTCAGGTCGTCATTATGGCGGCTAGCCAGCCTAACGCAAACTCGGAGGGCTCCTGTTGAGTATCAATAAAGTGCGTATAATCCGCCGCCATGACTCGTACTCGATCCCCCCGTACCCCCAAGAAACCACCCTCCCGAGGCCTGCGGCCCTGGCTGGGCTGGGCCCTTAAACTCAGTCTGGTCGGCCTTGTGGTGCTGGCCGGGTTCGCGGTTTACCTCGATGCCATCGTGCAGGAGAAGTTCTCCGGCAAGCGCTGGACGATTCCGGCCAAGGTATACGCACGTCCGCTCGAGCTGTTCGTCGGACAAAAGCTCAGCCGCGACGATTTTCTGACCGAGCTCGATGCCTTGGGCTATCGCCGTGAAGGCGTGGCCAACGGTCCCGGTGCGGCGGCGGTCAACGGCAATACCGTTGATCTGAACACCCGTGGCTTCCAGTTCTATGAAGGCCTGGAGCAAGCGCAGCCGGTGCGCGTGCGGTTCTCTGGCGACTACGTGGCCGAACTGTCGGCGACCAACGGTTCGAAGCTGTCGGTGGTGCGTCTGGAGCCGCTGCTGATCGGTGGGTTGTACCCGAAAAACCTTGAAGACCGGATCCTGATCAAGATCGATCAGGTGCCGCCGTATCTGCTCGAAACCCTGGTGGCCGTCGAAGACCGTGATTTCTACCATCACTTTGGCGTCTCGCCGAAGTCGATTGCCCGGGCAATCTGGGTCAACGGCTCGTCCGGCCGGATGCGCCAGGGCGGCAGTACCCTGACGCAACAGTTGGTCAAGAACTTCTACCTGACCAACGAGCGCAGCCTGACCCGTAAGCTCACCGAAGCGATGATGGCCCTGCTGCTCGAGATGCATTACGACAAGCGCGAGATTCTCGAGGCCTACCTCAACGAGGTCTTCATTGGCCAGGACGGTCAGCGGGCGGTGCACGGTTTCGGTCTGGCCAGCCAGTTCTTCTTCAGTCAGCCACTGGCCGAGCTCAAGCTGCACCAGGTCGCTTTGCTGGTGGGGATGGTCAAGGGGCCTTCTTCTTATAACCCGCGTCGTTACCCGGAGCGTGCCCTTGAGCGGCGTAACCTGGTGCTCGACGTGTTGCAGGAGCAGGGCGTGGCGACAGCCGAGCAGGTCGAGGCGGCGAAGAAAATGCCCCTGGGCGTGACCAAGCGCGGCAGCCTGGCGGATAGCTCGTTCCCCGGCTTCCTTGATCTGGTCAAGCGTCAACTGCGCGAAGACTATCGCGATGAAGACTTGACCGAAGAAGGGTTGCGCATCTTCACCAGCTTCGATCCGATCCTGCAGATGAAGGCTGAAGCCTCGGTCAACGACACCTTCAAGCGCCTGGCCGGGCGCAAAGGTTCCGATGATGTGGAAGCGGCCATGGTCGTGACCAACCCGGAGACTGGCGAAGTCCAGGCCATGATCGGCAGTCGCCAGGCCAGTTTCGCCGGGTTCAACCGTGCACTGGATGCCGTGCGGCCGATCGGCTCGCTGATCAAGCCGGCGGTTTACCTGACTGCGCTCGAGAAGCCAAGCCAGTACACGCTGACCAGTTGGCTGTCGGACGAATCCTTCTCGGTCAAAGGGGCGGACGGTCAGGTCTGGAAACCGCAGAACTATGATCGACGCTCCCACGGCACGGTTTTCCTTTATCAGGGGCTGGCCCACTCCTACAACCTGTCGACTGCGCGTCTCGGGTTGGCGGTGGGTGTGCCGAACGTCCTCAAGACGCTGGGGCGCCTGGGCGTGAATCGCGAGTTCCCGGCCTTCCCGTCGATGCTGCTGGGTGCCGGAGGGATGACCCCGATCGAAGTGGCGACCATGTACCAGACCCTCGCCAACGGTGGTTTCAATACGCCGATGCGCGGCATTCGCAGCGTATTGACGGCCGAGGGCGAGCCGCTCAAGCGCTATCCGTTCCAGATCCAGCAGCGTTTCGATCCGGCTTCCATCTACCTGATCCAGAGCGCGATGCAGCGAGTGATGCGTGAAGGTACGGGCAGCTCGGTTTACAACGTATTGCCCAAAACCCTGACGCTGGCGGGCAAGACCGGTACCAGTAACGATTCCCGGGACAGCTGGTTCGCCGGTTTCAGTCAGGATCTGCTGGCGGTGGTCTGGCTGGGACGCGATGACAACGGCAAAACGCCGTTCACCGGTGCCACCGGTGCGTTGCAGGTCTGGACCAGTTTCATGCGCAAGGCCGACCCGTTGCCGCTGGACATGCCACAGCCGGATAATATCGTGCAGGCCTGGGTCGATTCGCGGACCGGTCAGGGTTCCGATGCCAACTGCCCAGGCGCCGTGCAGATGCCGTATATTCGCGGCAGCGAACCGCCTCCCGGCGCCGCTTGCGGTGGCGAAAGCCCTGCTTCCGGCGAAACGGTGATGGATTGGGTCAAAGGCTGGATGAATTAAGCAAAGAGGGTTTCAAGTGAACAAGTGGTTGATTCCAGCGGTTACCGCCGTGGCTTTGCTCAGCGGCTGCTCCACTGTACAGCGCGGTTCGATCCCGGTTGTCGACTCCGGCACCGCGGTCTCCAACAGCGAGCGAGTATCGGCGAACGGCGGTTACCGTCAAACGACGGTAAAACGTCCTGTCCAGGCCCAGCCTCAGGAAATTCCGCAAGGTGATAGCGGTGTGGTGGTGATGGTGCCCGGTGGCGGTGCCGTGACATCGACGCCGATCAGCACCTCGCCAATCACCCCGGGGCCGATCAGTTCCGGCCCGATTACGCCGGGTCCGATCGATACGTCGCCGGTTCAGTCGGCGCCGGTCAACCAGGGCAGCTACAGCATGCCGTCGACGCCCAGCGGCATTCCGTCGGCCAGCGCCGGTGGCCTGTCTGCCGACGAACAGCTGGACGGCCCGGTGCTCGCCCTGTTGACCACTGCTCAGCAGCAACAGTCCAGCGGTGACCTCAATGGTGCGTCCTCCAGTCTGGAGCGCGCCCAGCGAGTTGCGCCACGTGAGCCGCAAGTGCTTTATCGTCTGGCCCAGGTCCGTATGGCCCAAGGCGATGCACCCCAGGCCGAGCAGTTCGCCCGTCGTGGCCTGACCTTGGCCAATGGCCGGCCAGCGCTGCAGGCCAGCCTGTGGGAACTGATCGCCCAGGCCCGTGAGAAGCAGGGCGATTCCGCAGGTGCGGCGTTGGCCCGTCAGAAGGCCAAGGTTACGTCGTGATGGATATGCGCTTTCCGAAAATAGCCGATCAGTTGTTGCTGATCGAACGCGAGTTGCGGCTGCAGGGCTGGTGGGACGAGGTGGCGCCATCGACTGAAGCGCTTTCCAGCGTTGAACCCTTTTCGGTCGATATGCTGGATTTCGAGCAGTGGCTGCAATGGATCTTCCTCCCGCGCATGAAAACAATTCTCGAGCAGAATCTGCCGTTGCCGAATGCTTCGGGGATTCAGGAGATGGCCGAGATGGTTTTCGCCGGGCGCAATGTCCAGGGCAGGGATCGGCAGTTGCAGGTGTTGCTCAAAGAGTTCGACCTGCTGATCACGGCCGCCCGCTGACCCGCGATTCCTGTAGGAGCCGAGCTTGCTCGCGAAGGGTGCCTGGCATTCAACCATGGATTGACAGGTACAGCGCCATCGTCGGAGCGCCGCCCGGAGCACGCTTGGCTACATGCAGTTGTCCGCTATCTGCTTCTGCGTTTCTGCAAGGCGCTCTTGCCGTTGAGTGTCGTCCAGGCGACGCAGCTCTCCATCCCTTTCTTCCCTGAGCCGGGGATTGTTCTGCAACTGCGCCAGGTTCGTGCGTGCCTGCTCACAGAACACTTTCAATTCTGCCTGCTGCCGGGCGACCTGGCGTTTGATGTCTTTATCGATCGCTTGCTGGTCGCCGATAGCTCCGCTGTTGGTCGCCGTCGGTTTGGCGGCGGGCGGGGAGGGCACTGTGACCACGGACGCCGCTTGCCCTGAGGGCGGCTGCGCATCGAAATGGGTAACGCCCTGGGCGTCCACCCATTTGTAAATAGGGGCGGCAATGCTCAAGGGGCCAAGGCCGATCAGCAGGCCGGCGCACAGGAATATCCTTCGCATGTCATTTCCTTGTCTCGGGTTGCGCAATTGAAGCTAACACACTGGCGGTTTCGCGGTTTTTTCTTGCTTTCTCATGTGCTTACTTCAATAAAGCACAGACACGACTTGACTTGCAGGGGACGAAACACAAGAATCCAAAGTCCGCTGTAGAGGGACTGCCAGAAGCAGGCCCTCTCAGCAGATCATGAGGCGCACACCCGCGCCGACCTGCTACACCCGCAACGCGTTACCTCGCGCTGGGTGGGAAAGGCCCGCAACACTTGGGTCGATCCCAATACTTGCTCAGTCAGTGCTGACGTAGTCGGCGACCACCGTCGCTCATGCTCTGCTGAGAAGTAAACCTATTAAGACCCGTCCCATCAGTCATGGGCGGTATTCTGGCGTTTTAGAGGTGGACAACGTGGAGCTTTTATCTGGCGGTGAAATGATCGTCCGCTTTTTGCGTGACGAAGGCGTCAAGTATATCTATGGGTACCCGGGCGGTGCCGCATTGCATATCTACGATGCGCTGTTCAAAGAACCCTCCGTTCAACATATTCTCGTGCGTCATGAGCAGGCGGCCACTCACATGGCTGACGGCTATGCGCGTGCCACCGGCAAGGCCGGCGTCGTACTGGTGACCTCCGGTCCCGGCGCGACCAACGTCATTACCGGTATCGCCACTGCGTACATGGACTCCATTCCGATGGTGATTCTGACCGCCCAGGTGCCAAGCACCATGGTCGGTACCGATGCATTCCAGGAAACCGACATGATCGGTATCTCCCGTCCGATCGTGAAACACAGCTTCATGATCAAGCATGCGTCGGAAATCCCGGAAGTCATGAAGAAGGCCTTCTACCTGGCGCAATCCGGTCGTCCTGGCCCGGTCGTTGTCGATATTCCAAAGGACATGACCAACCCGGCCGAGAAATTCGAATACGTGTTCCCGAAGAAGGCCAAGCTGCGTTCCTACAGCCCGGCCGTCCGCGGTCATTCGGGTCAGATCCGCAAAGCGGTGGAAATGCTGTTGGCGGCCAAGCGGCCGGTCATCTATGCCGGCGGCGGCGTGATCATGGGCAACGGTTCCGCACCGTTGACCGAGCTGGCGCAACTGCTGAATGCGCCGGTGACCAATACCTTGATGGGCCTTGGCGCCTACCCGGGCACCGACCGTCAATTCCTCGGCATGCTGGGCATGCACGGCAGCTACACCGCCAACCTGGCGATGCACCATGCTGATGTGATCCTTTGCGCCGGCGCACGGTTCGACGATCGCGTAATCAACGGTGCATCGAAGTTCTGCCCGAATGCAAAGATCATTCACATCGACATCGATCCGGCTTCGATCTCCAAGACCATCAAGGCCGACGTGCCTATCGTAGGTCCGGTGGAAAGCGTGTTGACCGAAATGGTCGCCACCTTCAAGGAGATCGGCGAGACGCCTTCCAAGGAAGCGGTCGCCAGTTGGTGGAAACAGGTCGAAGAGTGGCGTGGTGATCGCGACATGTTCCCTTACAACAAGGGTGACGGCAGCATCATCAAGCCACAGACCGTGATCGAAGCGCTCTGCGAAGTGACCCATGGCGATGCCTACGTGTCCTCCGACGTGGGTCAACACCAGATGTATGCGGCGCAGTACTACCGCTTCAACAAGCCCAATCGCTGGATCAACTCCGGAGGCCTGGGCACGATGGGCTTCGGTCTGCCTGCGGCAATGGGCGTGAAGTTGAACTTCCCGGATGCCGACGTCGCCTGTGTCACCGGTGAAGGCAGCATCCAGATGAACATCCAGGAACTGTCGACCTGTCTGCAGCATGACTTGCCGCTGAAGATCATCCTGCTCAACAACGGCGTACTGGGTATGGTTCGCCAGTGGCAGGACATGAGCTACGGCGCGCGTCACTCGCATTCGTATATGGAATCGTTGCCTGACTTCGTCAAATTGGCCGAAGCCTACGGTCACGTGGGTATGCGCATCACCGACTTGAAGGATTTGAAGCCGATGATGGAAAAAGCGTTCGCCATGAAGGATCGCCTGGTGTTCCTTGATATCAAGGTCGATGCCAACGAGCACGTCTACCCGATGCAGATCAAAGACGGCTCCATGCGCGATATGTGGCTGAGCAAGACGGAGCGTACCTAATCATGCGTCACATTATTTCCTTGCTTCTGGAAAACGAACCCGGCGCTTTGTCTCGCGTAGTCGGCCTGTTCTCGCAGCGCAACTACAACATCGAAAGCCTGACCGTGGCCCCGACCGAAGACCCGACTCTGTCGCGTCTGACGCTGACCACTGTCGGTCATGATGAGATCATCGAGCAGATCACCAAGAACCTGAACAAATTGATCGAAGTGGTCAAATTGGTCGACTTGTCGGAGAGCGCTCACATCGAACGCGAACTGATGTTGGTCAAGGTCAAGGCCACCGGCGCCCAGCGCGCCGAGATCAAGCGCACCACCGATATTTACCGGGGGCAGATCGTCGATGTCAGCGCCAGCGTTTATACCGTTCAATTGACCGGTACCAGCGACAAGCTCGACAGCTTCATTCAGTCCATCGGCACCGCTTCGATTCTGGAAACCGTCCGCAGCGGCGTAACCGGCATCGCCCGCGGCGACAAAGTACTCAGCATCTAAACCAAATTAGCGAATGGCCTGAACGGCCAGGATATAGAGGGGAAATTCATGAAAGTTTTCTACGATAAAGACTGCGACCTGTCGATCATCCAGGGCAAGAAAGTTGCCATCATCGGTTACGGTTCCCAGGGCCACGCTCAAGCGTGCAACCTGAAAGACTCCGGCGTTGACGTCACTGTCGGCCTGCGTAAAGGTTCGGCCACTGTTGCCAAGGCTGAAGCCCATGGCCTGAAAGTGACTGACGTTGCTTCGGCTGTTGCTGCTGCCGACCTGGTCATGATCCTGACCCCGGACGAGTTCCAGTCCTCCCTGTACAAGAACGAAATCGAGCCGAATATCAAGAAGGGCGCCACCCTGGCCTTCTCCCACGGTTTCGCGATCCATTACAACCAGGTTGTACCGCGCGCTGACCTTGACGTGATCATGATCGCGCCGAAGGCTCCAGGTCACACCGTACGTTCCGAGTTCGTGAAGGGCGGCGGTATCCCTGACCTGATCGCTATCTACCAGGACGCCTCCGGCAACGCCAAAAACGTTGCGCTTTCCTACGCTGCCGGCGTTGGCGGTGGTCGTACCGGTATCATCGAAACCACTTTCAAGGACGAGACCGAAACCGACCTGTTCGGCGAGCAAGCCGTTCTGTGCGGTGGTACCGTTGAGCTGGTGAAAGCCGGTTTCGAAACCCTGGTTGAAGCTGGCTACGCGCCGGAAATGGCCTACTTCGAATGCCTGCACGAACTGAAGCTGATCGTTGACCTCATGTACGAAGGCGGTATCGCCAACATGAACTACTCGATCTCCAACAACGCCGAGTACGGCGAGTACGTGACCGGTCCGGAAGTGATCAACGCCGAATCACGTCAGGCCATGCGCAACGCCCTGAAACGTATTCAGGACGGCGAATACGCCAAGATGTTCATCAGCGAAGGCGCTACCGGCTATCCTTCGATGACCGCCAAGCGTCGTAACAACGCCGCTCACGGTATCGAAATCATCGGTGAGCAACTGCGCTCCATGATGCCGTGGATCGGTGCCAACAAGATCGTCGACAAAGCCAAAAACTAAGTCTGACGCTTGTACGAAAAACGCGGCTTAGGCCGCGTTTTTTCGTTTGGATGAGCGGTTCTGGTATAAAGCTGCATCGTTTGCGAGGCGAACCGGCTTCGCAGGCATTTGTCGAAACTTTCCATACTGTTGCAAGGTATTGTCCATGAGCGAACGTCCCGAAGAGGCAAACAAGGCTTCTGACGCCGAAAGCCTGCTGCCCATCGATGAGCATGTCGAAGAAGGGCATGATGCTGAAGGCCGTAAAGTCCGGCATCGTGGTATTTATCTTCTGCCGAATTTGTTCACCACTGCGAATCTGTTTGCAGGTTTCTATTCCATCATCAGTTCCATGAGTGCCCAGAGTGCCTTGAGTGCAGGGGATTCGATTGGTGCGAGCAAGTATTTTGCGTTCGCTGCCATCGCCATTTTCGTCGCCATGGTGCTCGACGGTCTCGATGGCCGTGTTGCCCGCATGACCAATACCCAAAGCGCCTTCGGTGCCGAGTACGACTCGCTGTCGGACATGGTCGCTTTCGGGGTGGCGCCGGCTCTGTTGGCCTTTGGCTGGGCCCTGGGTGACATGGGCAAGGTCGGCTGGATGGTCGCCTTCATTTATGTCGCCGGCGCTGCGTTGCGTCTGGCGCGCTTCAATACCCAGGTCGGCACCGCTGATAAACGTTACTTCATCGGTCTGGCCAGCCCGGCTGCCGCTGGTGTTGTGGCGGGTATCGTCTGGGCGTTCAGTGACTACGGGATCCAGGGTTCGAAGATGTCCTTCCTGGTGGCGTTGCTGGTCGCGGCTGCGGGCATGCTGATGGTCAGCAATATCAAGTACAACAGCTTCAAGGAGCTGGATCTGAAAGGGCGCGTGCCTTTCGTTGCGATTCTTGCCGTGGTGCTGGTGTTTGCAGTGGTGTTCAGCGACCCGCCGCGCATTCTGCTGCTGGTTTTCCTTGCCTATGCGGCGTCAGGTCCGGTGCAATACCTGTTACATCTTCGTCGACGCAAAAGCGCCGAGTGATGTAATTTCCCTCATACTCCGCAGTCTGTTGGTGCATCTGTCCTCCAAACTGCGGAGTAGCCATGCTGATCAAAATCCCGAAAGCATCCGACTGCCATGAGTCTGATGTCACGCCTGAATCCTTCTATCTTTCTCGACGCCATCTATTGGGTGCAACTGTTGCCGGTCTTGCGGTTGGCGGGCTGCCGCGATGGGCGACTGCCGGTGAGGCTGCGCGTTATTCGGATGTCGAACCTGGCGACGCGCCTTCCTGGTTCAGCGAAAAGCTTGCGTCAAACAAATGGGGGGCTGTCAACGTCAAGGATGAGGCTATAACGCCATTCAAGGACGCGACCCACTACAACAACTTCTATGAATTCGGGACTGAAAAGGGGGATCCGGCAGCCAATGCCGGTGTCCTGAAGACCGAGCCGTGGACGGTGGTGGTGGATGGTGAAGTGGGGAGGCCGGGGCGCTATGCGCTGGAAGACTTCATGAAGCCTTACCAGCTTGAGGAGCGGATCTACCGCCTTCGGTGCGTAGAGGCCTGGTCGATGGTCATTCCCTGGATCGGTTTTCCCATTTCGGCTTTGCTCAATCAGGTTGAGCCTACTTCGAAGGCTAAATACATACGCTTCGAAACCCTGCAAGATCCCAAGGTCATGCCAGGGCAGCGGTCCGGTTTCGCTTTGATTGACTGGCCCTATGTGGAAGGGCTGCGGCTGGACGAAGCGATGAATCCGTTGGCGATTATGGCTGTGGGCATGTATGGGCGTGAGTTGCCGAATCAGAACGGTGCGCCGCTGAGGCTGGTCGTGCCTTGGAAATACGGCTTCAAAAGCATCAAGTCCATCGTGCGAATCAGTCTGGTCAGCGAGCAGCCTAAAACCACGTGGCAGAGCATTGCTGCGAACGAATACGGCTTTTACGCGAACGTGAACCCGACGGTCGATCACCCGCGCTGGACCCAGGCGCGTGAGCGTCGTCTGCCGAGTGGCCTGTTCAAGCCGAACGTTCGAGATACGCAGATGTTCAACGGCTATGCCGAAGAAGTCGCCTCTTTATATACAGGGCTCGATCTGCGGAAGAACTACTGATGCGATATCCCCTTTGGCGTGTGGGCGTTTTCTTGGCTGCGCTGGTGTGGCCGCTGCTTTGGTTGTACCAGGCCTGGGCGGATGCATTGGGACCAGACCCGGGCAAGGTGTTGGTTGATCGGTTGGGGTTGGGGACGCTTGTTCTGTTGCTCATCACGTTAAGCATGACACCGCTGCAGAAGCTCACGGGTTGGGCGGGGTGGATTGCCGTTCGGCGGCAATTGGGGCTGTGGTGTTTCGCGTATGTGATTTTGCACTTGTGTGCCTATCTGGCGTTCATCCTTGGCTTTGACTGGTCGCAACTGGGTGTCGAGTTGCGCAAGCGTCCTTACATCATTGTCGGCGTGTTGGGGTTTGTGTGTCTGCTCGCGCTGGCTTTGACATCCAATCGATATAGTCAGCGGCGTTTGGGAGTGCGCTGGAAAAAGCTGCACCGCCTGGCTTATCTGGTTTTAGGGCTTGGGTTGCTGCACATGCTTTGGATTGTGCGTGCTGATTTGAAGGAATGGTCGATCTACGCCGCGATTGGGGCTTTCCTATTAGTGTTGCGTCTGCCACCGGTAACCCGGCGAATCCCGCGTTTAATGGCTAAAAAGGCATTTCTGCCAGAAAAGCGTAATTAGTGGTTGACGGCAGATTTCAGGTGT
>NZ_LYVP01000066.1 GCF_001984065.1 Pseudomonas sp. KK4 | reverse complement strand
CGACAGTTGCGGCCATTCTTCATCCCAACTTTCACCGCCGGTGGTGCCGTAGAGATGGCTGTCGGCATCCGGGTTGATCTCGATCTCGCCACCGTCGCCCTTGACCACGATCGCCGTATCGCCCAGCAAGCCGCTGGCATCGCGATGCACCGCCTGATACCCAGGGTGGAAAATGCTTTGCAGGCCGCAGCGGGCACCCAGCGGATTGAGGATCCGCGCCAGGGAATGAATCGGTGAACGCAAGCCCAGGGTGTTACGCAGGTCGATCATGCGCTGCAACTGTGGCGCCCAGTCCACCAGCGGCATAAAGGCCAGGCCGCCGTTATCCAGCGCCGAGCCCACCTGCTGCCAGTTACGGCACAACGGGATCTGCAACGCATCCAGCAACTGCTCGCTGTACAGCCGACCCGCCGTGTGCGCGCCGCCGCCATGCATGAAAATCCGCACGCCGTTCTGCGCCAGGCACTTGGCCGCCAGCAGGTACCACGGCAGGTGGCGCTTTTTGCCGGCATAGGTCGGCCAATCCAGGTCGACACGCAATGCCGGTGCCTGCAAACGCTCACGCAAGGCCTCGGTGAAGCCGGCCATTTCCTCGGCGCTTTCTTCCTTGTGCCGCAGCAGCATGAGGAATGCGCCGAGCTGGGTCTGCTCGACCTGTTCGTCGAGAACCATGCCCATGGCGGCGCGGGCTTCTTCACGGGTCAGGTCACGGGCGCCGCGCTTGCCTTTGCCGAGGATGCGCACGAACTGGGCGAATGGGTGTTCGGCAGGCGTTTCGAGGGTCAGCGCTGGGTAGTCGGTCATAGGCAATTCGTCGGTTTGGGCAGGCCCGCCAGTTTGGCGGCGAGTTTGGCGGGGGTGCCTTTGAATAATCGGTTCAGGTGCAGGCTGTTGCCCTTGTCCGGGCCAAGCTTCAATGCGGTGTACTTGATCAACGGTCGGGTGGCCGGCGACAACTGGAATTCGGTGTAGAAGCTGCGCAGCAGTTCGAGGATTTCCCAGTGCTCGGGGCCGAGCTCGATGTCCTCGGCGGCCGCCAGGGCTGTGGCGACGTCAATGGACCAGTCGCTCAGGTCGACCAGGAAACCGTCCTTGTCCAGCTCGATGGCTCGCGCGCCAACCGTCATGCAATTCATAGCCAACTGTTGACCTTGTGATGGTGGATCGACAATTCGACGAACGCCGGGTAATCGATGGCCTCGGCCCATTGCGGAACACCGATGGCACGGGCCTGGGCGTCTTCGGCCAGCACGTAGAGTTTCAGGCCGCGCGCCATGAGCGTGGTGAACGGCACGGTGCCCGGTTGCAAAGCGTAGGCCGCGTCACCGGACAGCAGCAGCGCATCATCGGCGCCGATCAGCCGCAGGCAACTGGTCAGGCGATCGTCGCCGAAAGGGGAATGAGACAACACATGCAGAGTCGACATCAGAGGGTGATCACCTGGTCGTAACGGTCAATGAGGGCGGTGATTTGCGCAGCGGCCAATACCCGGGCTTCTTCCAGCGCCAGGGCGCTCGGGTCCAGGCCACGCTGCGCCGCGCTGTCGGCGCAGACGAACAGTTCCTCGACACCAAACATCGGCAGGGCCTGCAAGTTGGCGCTCAGGTCTTTCTGTTGCAACGCCTTGGCGTCCTGCTTCGGTGCGAGTTGGAACACGCCGTCATCGAGAAACAGCAGGCCGATCGGCAGGTCGAACGCGCCGCCGGCCAGCACGATGTCCAGGGCTTCACGGGCACTGGTGCCGGACCAGGGGGCCTGGCGGCTGATGATCAACAGGGATTTGGCCATCTCACGCGCCTCCGAAGCAGATCAGGCGGTCGGCATCCTGCACCGCGTCATGCAATTGACCAAGACCGGACAATTCCCAGGGCGTGTCGACGGCCACGGCGCCGCGCTGATAACGGCGCGCTTCTTCCTCGTTCAATACGCCACGGCGCAGGGCCGCGGCGATGCAGACCACGCCGTCCAGTTGATGATCGCTGACAAAGGCGCGCCACTGCTTGGGCACGTCCAGTTCATCCTGGGGCGTGACCACGCTGGCGGATGCGTTGTAGACGCCGTCTTGGTAGAAAAACAACCGGACGATCTCATGCCCGCCGGCAAGCACGGCCTGGGCGAACAGCAAGGCGCGGCGCGAGGAGGGCGCATGGGCGGCGCAAAACACGGCAATGGCGAACTTCATGACGGACTCGATCAGCGAAACTGCGGCCATGATAAAGCTTTATCGACGGGGCGGCTAAATCGATGTTGTCCGTTGGGCCGCCTTCGCGAGCAAGCCCGCTCCCACAGGTAGTGCGGTGAAATCGAGAACGTCGACATAACACCAAGCCCTGTGGGAGCGGGCTTGCTCGCGAAGACGGCCTGACAGGCAACAAAGCAATCAACGAGGCATATACCCCAACTGCCACCGCCGCGGAATCCTCAGCGACAGCAACCCCAGCACCCCGGCCAGCAACCCACTGGCAAACAGGGCCTTGAGCCCCAAGTGATGTTCCAGCACCGCACCCAGCACCGCGCCGGCGAACATGCCGGCCCAGGGGATCAGTTGCACTCGCCAGCCGTTGCGCCGTTCGCCGAGCATCCAACGCCCCAGCCCGCGGCCGAAACGCGACAAGGCACCGGTGACATAGGTCAGGCCGACCGGCAACCCGTTCACCTCTTCAACGGCGGCATTGAGCATGCCCATGGCAATAATCGCCGCCAGCAGCGCCGGCAGCTGCGACGCATAGGGCCAGGCCGCAGCGGCGCACAGCAGGGCGGCGATGCACAGCAGCAACGGCAGCGCCCGGCGCCCGCCCAGTCGACTGACGACAATCCCCAGCGCATTGCCGACGATGAACGTGACCACCAGCAGCACCAGGCGCAGGGTCAACCCCAGATCGCCGGCGCTGATGGCGACGGCCATGCGGGTGGTGTTGCCGCTCATGAATGACACGAAATCGCCGCTGGCCATGAAGCCGATGGCGTCAGTCATGCCCGCCAGCACCGAGAGCAGCGCCACCAGGATCAGCCCAATGCGCCCGCGCCATTTTTGCGTGTGCAGGTGACCGGGGCTGGCACGGGTGCTGGAAGGTGAGGGGAGCATTGGGTCAGGCGTCCTTGAAGGTGAAGTTACGGAGTGAGTCCATACAAATCACAGTATTCCAGCCAGTCCATACCCGCCATCTCGGCCACTTCCCGGTGCACGTCCATGCGCTGAGCCTGGTATTGCTCGGGCGACGCAACGGTCAGTTGCAGGGTCAGCTCCCAGGCAAACAACCCAAGGCGCTCGGCCTCGGCTTCGAAGGCTTCATGCAAACGCTCGTCGCGAAACTGAGCGAGGGTCTCGCCCTTGGCCTGGGCCAGCAGCGGGTTGAGATTGTCGAGTTCGATGCGCAACTCGGGGCGTTCATCGAGAAATCTGTTCAGAGCCTGTTCGTGTTGCAGCTCGGATGCCGCCATGGTCACTCCTTTGAATGGATTACGAAGACTGCTTCTTGCTGGCCTTGGCCGCTGCCGCCAGACACTCGAGCGCAAATTGCTCGGTGTAGGTCATCTGGATCGGCGTGGTTTCGCCCTTGACCGTGCGTTCGCCGTCGAGAATGTAGCGAATGCGCTTGTCGGTGACGCCCAGGCGCTTGGCGATCCAGGAGGGCGTCTGGCCGATCTGGCTGATCAGCTTGTCGGCGTATTCGGTGCTCGGTTTGTAGAACTCGGCGTTGGGTGTCATGAGACTTCCTGGATAAATGTGCGGCGATATTGGCGCGACAGGGTGCGCGAATCGTCGCGCGATGTCGCGGTATAAATGCAGTAAAGCAGAACGAAACGCCGTGCCACGGTGATACAGTCCGCTTTTTCCCGATGAGCGATTGCAATGCGAATTCTGATGGTGGCGCTGGCCGTGACAATGCTGGCCGGTTGCGCAAGCTCGGTGATGAGCGACGCCCGCAGCAAACCCCCGTACAAGACCCTCAACTCCGACAAGCCGGCCAAAGACGTGGCCCAGTGCGTGCAGTTTTCCTGGCAGGACGAAGCGGTGTTCGGTGTCGATGCCAGTGGGTATCTGCAATCTGGGGAGAAGGGCGTCACGACCGTGTACACCCGTTCGGCGGAGTCCTTCGTGGACGTGACCACCGACGCCTCGGGCACCGTGCTGAGCTACTACGCGCAACGGGACGACTTCGTCGCCAAACGCCGACTGGCGGCACTGGCGACCTGTCTGTAACGAACGCCCCCCACCCTGTAGGAGCGAGCACGCTCGCGATGGACGTCAACGATAACGCGGGGAACCTGATACACCCCAGTGGATTGAAGTCCATCGCGAGCAAGCTCGCTCCTACAGGCGCTTCTGGAAGAAGAAATGCTTGTGCCCCGGTGGGTAATCGGCGATGTGCCCGATCTCGCTGTAACCGCATTTCCTGTAGAACTCCGGCGCCTGGAACTCGAAGGTATCGAGCCACAGCCCGATGCACTTTCTCTCCCGCGCCAGGTCTTCGGCCATCTGCATCAGCTTGGTGCCCATGCCTTGTCCCCGGGCCTGCTCCGGCACCGACAGCAGGTCGATGAACAGCCACTGGTAAAACAACCGGGCGTAGAGCCCGCCGAGGATCTGATCGTTGTCGTCGCGTATCAGCAAGGCAACGTGCTCGGGTATCGCGCCTTCGGCCTTGGACGCGTTGTACGCGCGCAGTGGCGTCAGAATGGCCAGGCGTTCTTCCTCCGTGGGGGTCGGTGAGAACTCGATTCGCAACGTCATGGCAATGTCCTTATGGCTGTGAACCGGCAGCCTATCGCGCTCGCCAGGTTTGTTCCACCCGCATTGGAACCGTCACCTGCGCACAGATGTCTAGCCTCAAGACGCGTCATTCCAGAACGCTGCCGATGAGGACCCTCCGTGAATATCTTTGAAGCCTTGCGCGAAAGCCACGAGCGCCAGCGTACTTACGCTAAAGCGTTGATCCAGACCAGCGGCGACACCCCGGAGCGGGTCGAGGCCTACAAACAGCTCAAGGCCGAACTCCAGGCTCATGAAACTGCCGAGGAGCGGCATTTCTACATTCCGCTGATGGAGTTCGACAACGGTGTCGACCTCAGCCGCCATGCGATCGCCGAGCACCACGAAATGGATGAAATGATGGAGGAGCTGGACGAGACCGAAATGTCCAGCCCGGCCTGGCTGGCGACCGCGAAGAAACTGTCGGAGAAGGTCCATCATCATCTTAAGGAAGAAGAGCAGAAGTTCTTCCAGATGGCCGGCAAGCTGCTTGACGACAAGCAGAAAGAAACGCTGGCGGGGCAGTACCTCAAGGAATACCAGGAGCAACTTGCCTGAGACTGTACGCAGAACCCCTGTAGGAGCGAGCATGCTCGCGATGGACGTGAACGATGACGCGGGCAGCCTGACACCCCGCGCTGCCTGGACGTTTCTTCGCGAGCAAGCTCGCTCCTACAGGGTCAGAAGCCGGGCAGGCGCGCCGTGCCGGGCCAATGCCCGCCTTCCAGCGTCAGCAATAATTCCTTGGCCTCAAGGCCCCCGGCAAACCCCGTCAATTTCCCCGACGCCCCGATTACCCGATGACAGGGCGCAATGATCGAAATCGGGTTCTTGCCATTGGCCGCACCCACGGCCCGCACGGCGCTCGGGTTGCCGATCTGCTCGGCGATCTGGCTGTAGCTGCGGGTTTCGCCGAAGGGGATGGTCAGCAGCGCCGCCCAGACCTTCTTCTGAAATTCGGTACCGGCAAACTCCAGCTCCAACTCGAAACGATCGCGGGTTCCGGCGAAATATTCCCGCAACTGCTCAGCGGTGCGCATCAGGATCGGGCTGTCCGGCGCTTCGCTCATCGGACCGAGGCGGACTCGGCCGGGCTTGTCGTTTTCCCAGAGGATGGCCGCCAGTCGCGAGCCGTTCGCCACCAGCTTCAACTCGCCGACCGGGGAGGCCAGGGTGGTCCAGGTGTAAGTCATGCCGCGGCTCGCGTGTAATTGTTGAACAAGCGTTAAGGATACTGCCTCGTCGGGGAGGCGCAATACGCAATCTTGACCATACTTCGTACTGCTCTTGAAGCGCTCCCTCTGGATGACAGAGCCCAAAAACAAAAAGAGATCGACTCATGAAGTACGAAATTTTTGCCAAGTCGCTGATGGCGACTTCATTGGCGTTCGCCTGCCTGTCTGCCCATGCGGCTTCTGTCGCGCCGGTCGCCGCTGAAAACGGCATGGTGGTCACTGCCCAGCATCTGGCCAGTCATGTAGGCGTGGATGTGCTCAAAAGCGGCGGCAACGCCGTCGATGCCGCCGTCGCGGTGGGTTACGCGCTGGCCGTGGTGTACCCGGCGGCGGGTAACCTGGGGGGCGGCGGATTCATGACCATCCAACTGGCGGACGGGCGCAAGACCTTCCTCGATTTCCGCGAAAAAGCCCCACTGGCCGCCACCGCCGACATGTACCTCGATAAAGAGGGCAACGTCGTGCCGGACCTGAGCACCCGTGGTCACCTGGCCGTCGGCGTGCCGGGCACCGTGTCCGGTATGGAGCTGGCCCTGAGCAAATACGGGACCAAACCGCGCAAGGATGTGATCGCGCCCGCCATCAAGCTCGCCGAGGACGGTTTCGTGCTGGAGCAGGGCGACGTGGATTTGCTGGACTACGCCACCGATGTGTTCAAGAAGGACATCAAGGATTCCGGGGCAATCTTCCTGAGCAACGGCGAGCCCATGCAGGTCGGGCAGAAACTGGTGCAGAAAGACCTTGCCAAGACCCTGCGGACCATCTCCGAGAAAGGCGCCGACGGCTTCTATAAAGGTTGGGTGGCCGATGCCATCGTCACCTCCAGCCAGGCCAACAAAGGCATCATCACCCAGGCCGACCTCGACAAATACAAGACCCGCGAACTGGCGCCGATCGAGTGCGACTACCGCGGCTACCACGTCGTCTCGGCACCGCCGCCGAGCTCCGGTGGCGTGGTGATCTGTCAGATCATGAACATCCTCGAAGGCTATCCGATGAAGGACTTGGGCTATCACTCGGCCCAGGGCATGCACTACCAGATCGAAGCGATGCGTCACGCCTATGTCGATCGCAACAGCTACCTGGGTGATCCGGATTTCGTGAAAAACCCGATCGCTCACCTGCTGGATAAAAACTACGCCACCAAGCTGCGCGAAGCGATCAACCCGCAGAAGGCCGGCGTGTCCCGCGACCTCAAGCCCGGTGTGGCGCCCCATGAAGGCAACAACACCACCCACTACTCGATCGTCGACAAATGGGGCAACGCGGTGTCGGTGACCTACACCCTCAACGACTGGTTCGGCGCCGGAGTCATGGCCAGCAAGACCGGGGTCATCCTCAACGACGAAATGGACGACTTCACCTCGAAGATCGGCGTGCCGAACATGTACGGCCTGGTCCAGGGCGAAGCCAACGCCATCGCCCCGGGCAAGGCGCCGCTGTCATCGATGAGCCCGACCATCGTCACCAAGGACGGCAAGGTGGTGATGGTGGTCGGCACGCCGGGTGGCAGCCGCATCATCACCGCGACCTTGCTGACCATGCTCAACGTGATCGACTACGGCATGAACATCCAGGAAGCGGTCGATGCACCACGCTTCCACCAGCAATGGCTGCCGGAAGAAACCAATCTGGAAACCTTCACCACCAGCCCGGACACGGTGAAGATCCTCGAAAGCTGGGGCCACAAGTTTGCCGGTCCCCAGGATGCCAACCACCTGGCGGCGATCCTGGTCGGGGCGCCGTCGCTGGAGGGCAAACCGGTGGGCAAGAACCGCTTCTACGGGGCTAACGACCCACGGCGCAATACCGGTTTGTCGCTGGGTTACTGACGGTTGTGTTTGAAAGGGGACGGGCTTATGTTCGTCCCCTGATTCATTCACTTTCAAGGAAGGAACCATGTCCACCGCACTGTTAGTCATCGACGTCCAGCAGGCCCTGTGTTCAGGCGAGTACGAGTGCTTCGAGATCCAGCGCGTCATCGACACCATCAACCACCTGAGTGCCAGGGCGCGAGCCCGGGGGGTGCCGGTGGTGCTGATCCAGCATGAGGAAGAAGGCGAGCTGTTCAAGCCCGGCAACCCGGGCTGGCAACTGGCCGAAGGGCTGCAAACGGCACCGACCGATCACCGCGTGCATAAAACCACCGGGGATTCGTTCTACCAGACCCACCTGCAGAAACTGCTGCCCGTGCAGGACTTCGAACGCCTGGTCATCTGCGGCCTGCAAACCGACTACTGCGTCAATGCCACCGTGCGTCAGGCCCACCAACTGGGTTACGACGTGGTGCTGGCCGGCGACGCGCATTCCACTGTCGATAACGGCAACGTGACCGCCGAGGACATCATTGCCGAACACAATAGGGATTGGGCGGACCTGAGCAGCTCCGTAAGCAGGATCGATGTGATGGCGGCCAGTGAAATCCGCTTTTGAACCCCTTCGCCACATAGGCCTGCGGCACAGCTCGACACTGGGCCTTCCCCTCTCCCCGTTGCTCGCACCGGGTGCGAAGCAACCCCGATTTTTCAAGTAGCAAACCTCAAGACTCAGGGATCTACTCGACCCTGTGGGAGCGGGCTTGCTCGCGAAGGCGGTGTTCCATCGAACATGTGCATTGACTGACACACCGCCTTCGCGAGCAAGCCCACTCCCACAGGATATTTCATGGCTCACGTGGCACGACCGCATCTACCGAGGCATTGAAGCGTCGTTCGTGCGACAAGTGGCCGAAAATTAGCGAAGGACTAAACAAGAAACATACGCAATAATGTCTGCACTCGCAGATGCGCCGCAGCCCCCTGTAGGAGCGAGCTCGCTCGCGATGGTCGGCAACGAAAACGTGGGGAACCTGACACCCCGCGGTGTACTCGAGTCCATCGCGAGCGAGCTCGCTCCTACAGTCATCATCATCAATGGACCAAGGAATCAGGTTATCGCCGGAGGCCAGCCTTTCATGGATGCGCTCGCACCGCTGTATCACTACCTGTTCCGCTGGGTAATCGCGCCTGTCAGCGAGCAATTCCTGGGCCTGTTCGACCTCAACGGCCGCCTCTGCGTGGCTTTTCTTTTTACGTCCTATGCCGTCGCTTACTGCCTGTTCCGCCTGCGCAAGTCCCGTGGACTGACCGACGCGACCACGTTCTGGCAATTCCTGGGCGGCAACCGGGTCCATTTTCACCCCTCGGCGCTGCTCGACTGTCGCTACTACTTCGTGCGTGCGATTCTCAAAGTCGTGCTGGTGGTGCCGGTGGTGGAACTGGTCGATCCCTACGTTCTGCGCACGGGCGATTACCTCCGTTTTTTCAGCCATCTGTGGGGCGCGCGGGTGCAGGTCGAGGCGCATCTGGGGTTGTCCCTGCTGTATGGCCTGGGGGTGTTCGTGTTGCAGGACTTCCTGCATTACTGGGCCCATCGCGCCTACCATTCGCGCTACCTGTGGGCCTTCCACAAGGTCCATCATTCGGCGTCAGTGATGGTGCCGGTCACCGCCAGTCGCGTGCACTTCTTGGAGAAAATCATCGAACGGCTGCTCGACATCGTCTTCCTCAGCGCCTTCGCCGGTCTCTTCTGGTACGCCTGTGGCGGGGAGATCAGCCGCTACACGCTGTTCGGCGTGACTTACATAGTGTTCATCCTCAACGCCCTGGCGGCCAACCTGCGCCACAGCCATGTCTGGCTGTCATTCGGCTCGGTTGCCGAACACGTCATCAACAGCCCGGCGCAGCACCAGGTTCACCACAGTGATTCGCCGCGGCACTTCAACAGGAATTTCGGGATCAACCTGTCGCTGTGGGACTGGATGTTCGGCACGCTCTATGTGACCCAGTCGACGCCCGAGGTTATTCGCTTCGGCACCGGCGAGGCGGATGGGGAGCGGTACCTGACGTTGCGCAGTTTGATCGTTACGCCGTTTGTCGACGTTGCGCACAAGCTTTACCCCGGCGCCCGGCACACACCGGTGGATCACAGGATCACTGCTCAGGAAGCTTCCACCGTTCGCGCAACTGCTCATATTGCGCCTCGGGCAACTGCACCAGCAGCGGCGCTCGACGCGGGTCCAGCCAAGCCAGCAAACGGGCGATGTCCGCCGGATCCATGGCCGTGCAACCCCGGGTCGGCATGACAGGTCCGCGCCAGATATGGAAGAAGATGCACGAGCCAGCACCGGGCGTTGCCGGGGTGTTGTGTTCGATGAAAATGCCCTGACGATACAGCTCGTCCTTGCGCCGCATGCGCTCGGCACTGTTCCAGTCTTTGCCGATGGTCGAACCGTCGAGCAACTGGTTGTAGCGCTGCGACTGACTGTCATCCACGCATTCGATGGATTCGCTCAACGCGAGGTAAGGCAGTCGAGTATCCGCTGAGGGTTCGTAGCCAAACGCCGTGCCCAGTTTGAACATCCCGGCCGGTGCCTTGCCGTCGCCTTCCTCTTTGCGTGGCCCTTGACGTTCCTCGACCTGCTCGAGCCCCTTGCCCCAACCCATGCCGTTCTTACCGAGGACCACCGCAAAGGGCGCGCCGATTTTTTTGAAGGCGTCGCCGTGGCGTTCATAGCGCTGGGCGCTGCCTTGAATTGCATCCCAGTCCTTGCTGGTGACCACGATCAGTTGCTGACTGTCGTCGAGCCCCTGGGCCATCACGCCCCAGGGCAACAGCAGCAGGGCGCATACCTTCAACAGTCGGTTCATGGCGCGGGCGCCAGCGGGGTGATGGGGAAGTCCATGACGGTCTTCAACGACGGGTCCCGCGTGTAGGTGAAATGCCACCACTCGGCGGAATACCCCGTGAAACCTTCCTGCGCCATGGCGCGGGTGAGGCGCTGGCGGTTTTCCATGGCAGTGGCGTCGATCAAGGTGCTGTCGGTATGGGCGCGCTCATCAAAACAATCGAACCCGGTGCCCATGTCGACGGCGCCGTCATGCCAGCGTCGGGCATAGGGCGCGGTGCAATCGACGGGCGTGGCCGCAGGTGTCCAGGTGTCGGCGGGCAGGGCGCCGGGGCCGGTCATGGTCAGGTCGACGGTGCCGCCCCGGGAATGATTGGACACCCGCGCCACATAGCCCAGGCGCCAGAAGTCCTGTTTGTCGACCCGCGGGTAGAATTCGGCCTTGCGCGGGTCACCGGGCTCGGTCGCGAATCGCCCCATGTCCGCCACCGCCCGCGCCGGACGATAGCAGTCGAACACTTTCAAGCCGTAGCCTTGCGCGCGCAACGCGGCTTGCACCCGGGACAGTGCCTTGGCGGCGTCCAGCGACAGCAGGCACTCGGCCGCCTGGTACCCGTCCAGCGGGTGGCCGGTGAAGTTGTGGGCGCTGGCGTAGCGGATGTCCTGCGCGATGCCGGGATCGATCGTGCGCAGGTACACCATGTGATCGGGCCTGGCCTCGGCGTAGGCACCGGCAGGCAGGAGGAGGGTCAGCAACAGCAGCGACAGGCTGGGTGATCGAACTGCAAAAGGCATCGGGCCGGATCTCCGCACAGGCAGGGCAAGTGCGCACATCATGGCCCGAAATACCTGTCATTGGCAGTCGATCAGTCGCGGTACACCGGGAAATCACTGCACAGGGCAGCCGCCTGCCGGGAGACCCGGGCCTCGACTTCGGCATCGCCGAGGTGGTCGAGGAGGTCGCAGATCCAGCCGGCGAGCTCGATGCTCTGGGCTTCCTTGAAACCGCGGCTGGTGATGGCCGGTGTGCCAATGCGCAGGCCGGAGGTCACGAAGGGCGACTGCGGGTCGTTGGGCACGGCGTTCTTGTTCACGGTGATGCCGGCACGGCCAAGGGCGGCGTCGGCGTCTTTGCCGGTCAGGCCCTGACGAATCAGGCTGACCAGGAACAGATGATTGTCGGTGCCACCGGACACCACGTCATAGCCACGCTCGATGAACACCGCCGCCATGGCCTGGGCATTGCGGATCACTTGCGCTTGATAGGTCTTGAAGCCCGGCTCCAGCGCTTCCTTGAAGCACACGGCTTTGGCCGCGATCACATGCATCAACGGGCCGCCCTGGCCGCCGGGGAACACGGCGGCATTGAGCTTTTTCTCAAGCTCCGCATTGGCCCTGGCCAGAATCAACCCGCCCCGGGGACCGCGCAGGGTCTTGTGGGTCGTGGTGGTGACCACGTCGGCAAACGGAATCGGGTTCGGGTACAGACCGGTCGCCACCAGTCCGGCAACGTGGGCCATGTCGACGAACAGGTAAGCGCCGACCTTGTCGGCAATCTCGCGAAAGCGCGCAAAGTCCAGAGTCTTGGAATAGGCGGAAAACCCGGCAATGATCATCTTCGGCTGGTGCTCGACGGCCAGACGCTCAACCTCGTCGTAGTCGATCAGCCCGGTGTCGGTGTCGATGCCGTATTGCACGGCGTTGTACAGCTTGCCGGAAAAACTCACCTTGGCGCCGTGGGTCAGGTGCCCGCCGTGGGCCAGGCTCATGCCCAGCACGGTGTCGCCGGCCTGCAGCAGCGCCAGGTACACCGCAGCGTTGGCCTGGCTGCCGGAGTGTGGCTGGACGTTGGCGTAATCGGCGCCGAAGAGTTTTTTCGCGCGATCGATCGCCAACTGCTCGACCACGTCCACGTGCTCGCAACCACCGTAATAACGCTTGCCCGGATAACCCTCGGCGTACTTGTTGGTCAGGCCGCTGCCTTGCGCCTGCATCACCCGTTGACTGGTGTAGTTCTCCGAAGCGATCAATTCGATGTGATGCTCCTGCCGCGCATCCTCGGCATTCATCGCCGCCAGCAGTTCGTCGTCATAGCCTTTGATCTGGTCGTGCTTGCTGAACATGGTCAAGTCCTCGGTTCGAAATGACCCCTGGCGCTGCCGCAGGGGTGTGCAGGGTCCTGGGACAGTCATAGCAAGCGTGGTGCCATAGTTTTTTAGTTATTTAAAACAATGGCTTATGGTTTTTGTTGGACCGCAGGCGTATTGAAATCAATACAGGCATTCAACCGATTTGGCGACAGAGGTCCAGCCCAGGCAGGCTCCCAGCGCCCTGTCTTGAATTCACTACGCCGTATCGATATGCATACAGGTCTCCTGTGGGAGCGGGCTTGCTCGCGAATGCGGTGTGTCAGCCGACATTCCAGTGACTGACACTCCGCTTTCGCGAGCAAGCCCGCTCCCACAAAGGGAGGGTGGGGTCATTGCTTTTTGAGGGCTGGCGCTGTACGCGAGCAAGCCGCCAGGTCCTCAAGAAACGCCTGAAGAATCGGCGGTGCCGCGGTGCCACGGCGGGTGATCACATCGAACGGTGACATCAGTTGCAGACTCTGCGGGGCCAGTTGATGCATCTCGCCGGTCTTGATCCACTGGGCGGCAAAGTGCGCCGGCAGAAAGCCCAGGTAGGCACCGGAAATGATCAGGATCGCCAGCGCCTCGATGTTGTCGACGGTGGCCGCCGCCTTGCTCACCCCCAGATGTTCCAGGTCGTATTGCTGCATGTAGCCGCGCACGACAATCCGGCTGGTGCTGATCTCTTGCAGCAGTTCTGCGCCCTCGGTGGTGCTGCCGAACAGCGGGTGGCGCCGCCCGCAATACAGCCCCAGCGCTTCCTGATACAGCGGCGAATGCAGCAGGCCCGGCACATGGATCGGGAAGTGCCCGATGGCCAGGTGCAGACGACCGTCGAGCACCCGTTCCTCCAGTTCTGCCGGCTCGCCGACGTACACGCTCAAGTGCACATCGTGCCCGCGTGATACAAAGCGTTGAGTGGTGCGCGGGATCGGCGAGTCGGGGTCGGTGATGGTGGTGTCGATGATCCCCAGGTTGAGCTTGCCGCTGATGTGCTGCTTGAGCACGTCGGCGTCCATGCAGAAGGTTTCCACCGCCGAGAGCAGGCGCTGGGTGGCTTCGTGAATCGCCACCCCTTGCTCGGTCAGGCGAAAACCGCTGCGCCCGCGCTGGCAGAGCTTGACCCCCAGGCGCGTCTCCAGATGGGTCATCTGCTCGCTGATGGTCGACTGCCCGGCATTCAATGCCGCCTGCGCCGCGGAAAACCCTCCGCAGCGGACAATCGTGGCAAACACGCGAAGCAACTTCAGATCGACATCGTGCAGTTGAATCACTGGAACCTCCCGCCGTGGATGCATCGGCAATGCCGATATGAGTATCTGATGTTTAGCATTTTTTCCACGAAAAGCTGCGCCCATAGTTCTCTCCAACGGCGGTCGCCTTGCAGTCCGCCAGGCCGATAACAAGAAGTGGAGAGGCTTGAAATGTCCAACAACGGTTATGAATCCGGACGCCTGAACCTGCCATTCGTGGGGCATTGCACCTTCGGCAAATCCCCGGTGTGCACCGACTGGGATGCGCTGGATGCGGACGTGGCGGTGCTCGGCGTGCCCAACGACATGGGCACCCAGTGGCGCTCCGGCGCACGCTTCGGGCCACGGGGCATTCGCGAGGCATCGACGCTGTTTTCCTTCGGCCATGCCGGCGCCTACGACCACGAAGACGACGTGATGTACCTGACCGCCGCCGACGTGCGCATGGTCGACGTGGGTGACGCGGACATCGTCCACACCGACATGGTCACCAGTAACCGGAACACCGAATACGCCGTGCGCAAGATCCTCGATGCCGGTGTCATGCCCGTGGTGCTCGGCGGCGATCATTCGGTGCACGCCCCGGTGATCAAGGCTTTCGAAGGGCGCGGTCCGATCCACATCATCCACTTCGATGCGCACCTGGATTTCGTCGATGAGCGCCACGGCGTGCGCTACGGCCACGGCAACCCGCTGCGCCGCGCTTCGGAGATGAATCACATTGTCGGCATGACCCAGATGGGCATCCGCAACGTGTCGTCGTCCAACCGCGATGACTACGAAGCCGCCCATGCCGCCGGCTCGAAAATCCTTTCGGTGCGTGACGTGCGCCGCCTGGGCGTGGACGGGGTGCTGGCGCTGATCCCGCAGAACATCAACTACTACATCACCATCGACATCGACGGTTTCGACCCGTCCATCGCCCCGGGCACCGGCACCCCCAGTCACGGCGGCTTCCTCTACTACGAAGTGCTGGAAATCATCCAGGCGCTGGCCAAGCGCAGCCAGGGCAACATCGTCGGCATGGACCTGGTGGAGGTGGCACCGGTGTACGACCCCACCGGCATGACCTCGATCCTCGCCGCGCAACTGCTGCTCAACAGCATCGGCTTCATCTTCCACGAGCGCGCCCAGGTGCGGCAGTCCGTCAACGAAGCGACCCCGGCCTGAGGAAACAGCCATGGACACTATCGTCAAAAGCTACCTGCAGACATTCGGCGTCAGCGAAGCCACCCAGACCTTCCTCAGCAAGGCGCAGAAAATGTTCATCGGCGGCGCCTGGCTCGAGGCCAGCGACGGCCAGACCTGCGAGGTGATCGAGCCGTCCACCGAAGGCCTGATCACCCGTATCCCCATGGGCACCACCGAGGATCTGGACCGCGCCGTGCAAGCGGCCCGTGCGCAGTTCGACGGCGGCGCGTGGAGCCAGGCCAAACCGGCGCAGCGCGAGCGGCTGATCCAGCGCCTGGCGGACCTGATCGAAGGCAACGCGGCCGAACTGGCCGAGATCGAATCGATCGACATGGGCAAGTCCGTGGCTTTCGCCAGGGCGGTCGATATCCAGGGCACCGTCGATACCCTGCGCTACTTCGCCGGGTGGGCGACCAAGCTCCACGGTCGTACCGTCGAGCCGTCGCTGCCGGGCAATTACCTGGCCTATACCCGCAAGGAAGCGGTGGGCGTGGTCGGGGCCATCGTGCCGTGGAACTTCCCCCTGCAAACCATGGCCTGGAAGCTTGGCGCGGCCCTGGCCACCGGTTGTACGGTGGTGGTGAAACCAGCGGAGCTGACCTCGCTGTCGGCGCTGCGATTCGCTGAACTGGTGCAGCAGGCGGGCATCCCGGACGGGGTGATCAACATCGTCACCGGGCGCGGCAGTGTGGTCGGCGCGGCCATGGCCACCCATCCCGGCATCGACAAGCTGACCTTCACCGGCTCAACCCCGGTCGGCCGCACCGTGGGCCGCGCCGCGCTGGACGAAATGAAGCGACTAACCCTGGAACTGGGAGGAAAATCACCGGTAATCGTCCTGGCCGACGCGGACGTCCCGGCGGCCGCGCAAGCCGTCGCCAACGGTGTGTTCTTCAACTCGGGTCAGGTGTGCGACGCCGGTACGCGTGCTTATGTCCATCGCAGCGTCTACGACGAATTTTTGTGTGAGCTGATCGCCTATACCCGCACCCTGAAGATGGCGCCGGGGCTGGACCCGGACTGCTTCATCGGTCCGCTGGTGTCGGCGTTGCAGAAGCAGCGGGTGACCGAGTACATCGAGACCGGCAAGGGCGAGGGCGCCGAACTGGTGTATGGCGGGCAGCCTGTGCAAAGGCCGGGGTTCTTTGTCGAGCCGACGATTTTTGCCCACTGTCGCAACGACATGCGCATCGTCCAGGAAGAGATCTTCGGCCCGGTGCTGGTGACCGCGCCGTTCGACGATGAAGAAGAGGCGCTGGCCCTGGCCAATGACTCGCCCTATGGCCTGGCGGCGGCCCTGTACTCCAAGGATTTGGGCAAGGTGCACAGCCTGATTCCGCGCCTGAAGGCCGGTTCGGTCTACGTCAACGCCCACGGCACCCTCGACCCGTCGATGCCGTTCGGTGGCTACAAGCAGTCCGGGTTCGGCAAGGATCTGGGCGCGGAGCAGCTCGATTACCTGATGGAGACCAAGGCGGTGTGGATCACGTTGCCCTGAGTCATGGCTGACACCTGCCGGCACAACGGACAATGTCAGGCAGGCAAACGGGACAATGTCCTGTGGCGAGGGAGCTTGCTCCCGTCGGGTCGCGAAGCGACCCCAGAACAGGGCTGCTGCGCAGCCAGACGGGAGCAGGCTCCCCCGCCACGGATACCCAAAAGAATGCGGTTATCTCGTCATGATTTTCCAATAACAAGAGTCCATCATGAACATTGACGCCAAGCCAGTTCCGAGTGTGTCCATCCTCGACGACAAATCCGTGGTCGAGAGTCATTCCATCGATTTCATCCCCGAAAGCGAGCGCACCGACAAGCTGTCGAGCCAAGGCCCGTTCTGGTTTCTCGGCAACTTCACCTTCTTCACCATGACCATCGGCTTCGTCGGCCCCAGCGTCGGCCTGACCGCCCTCTGGACCACACTCGCCGGCACGCTGGGCATCATGTTCGGTACGCTGTTCATGGCGTTCCATGGCTCCCAGGGCCCCCACCTGGGCTTGCCGCAGATGATCCAGTCCCGCGCCCAATTCGGTTATCGCGGGGTGATCCTGGTGCTGTTGGCGACGCTGTTCGTGTTCGCCGGGTTCAACATCGTCAACCTGGTGTTGATGATGCAGGGCCTGCACACGCTGTTCGGCTTCAACCCCGCGGTGATCGCGGTGGCGGTGACCATTCCGGCGGCGGTGCTGGCGATTCTCGGCCATGACTGGATGCACCGCAGTTTCAAATGGGCGTTGTACCTGTCGCTGCCGCTGTACGGCCTGGTGACCCTGGCGGTGGTGATGGGCTGGGTGCCGGATGCGGTGCTGCCGGCGCTGGCCGAAGGTGACGCGGCGCCGGCGCCGTTGGGCTTCAACTGGACTGGTTTCATCGCGCAGTTCGCGGCAGCCGCCAGCTACAACATCGCTTACGCGCCTTATGTGTCGGACTACTCGCGCTACCTGCCGAAGAACACCTCCAGCGGCAAGCTGATCGCGGTGGTGTTCCTTGGCGCGTCGTTGTCCGGGGCCTGGATGATTTCCGTGGGCGGCTGGCTGGCCGATCACCTGCATTCCACTGATGTACTGGTGGCGTTGGGGCAAGTCGGCAACACGGTGTCGCCGTTGATGGGCACCGCCGTGGTGGTGATTACGATTCTGGCGTTCCTGCCAGTGATCGCGATGAACATCTACAGCGCCAAGCTGACCACCCTGACCTGCGTCGACTCCATCAGGCACATCGAACCGACGCGCAAGGCGCGCATCCTGGCCATCGCGTTTGTGATCCTGTTGCAACTGGGCGTGGCCCTGAGCATCCAGAGTTCCGGCAAGGGCCTGTCGGTGCTCGGTATCTACCTGGTGGTGATGCTGTACTTCCTGGTGCCGTGGACCTCGGTCAACCTCACCGACTACTTCTTCGTGCGCAAGGGCCGCTACGCCATCCCGCACTTCTTCATGCCCAACGGCAACCTTTATGGCAACTGGGGCCTGCGGGGCATCGCTGCCTACGCCATCGGCTTCGTCGCGATGATCCCGTTCTTCTACATCTACGACGGCGTCGAGCAGCGCGAGGTGTATGTCGGCCCACTGGCCAAGGCCCTGGGCAGCATCGACATCGCCTGGCTGGTGGGGCTGATCGTCTCGGGGCTGGCGTACTACTGGCTGAGCCGCTCGATCGATCTCAAGCGCGAAGAAAGCGTCATCCAGCACATCGAAAAAACCTGCCCGCAATACACCACCGGCGACACGCTGACCCACCAGCAGCCGGCCTACACAGAATCGGCGGCCCGGAGATAAATCATGGCTAAGCAAACGTACGACTACATCATCATTGGCGCAGGTTCGGCAGGTTGTGTGTTGGCCAATCGCCTGAGCGAAGACCCAGGCACCTCGGTGCTGGTGCTGGAATTCGGCGGCAGCGACCGCAGTGTGGTGATCCAGATGCCCAGTGCCTTCTCGATCCCGATGAACACCAAGAAGTACAACTGGCGCTACGAAACCGAGCCGGAAACCTACCTCGACGGCCGGCGCATTCACTGCCCTCGGGGCAAGGTGCTGGGGGGCTCGTCGTCGATCAACGGCCTGGTCTACATCCGCGGTCACGCCTATGACTTCGACGAGTGGGAAACCCTCGGCGCGCAAGGCTGGGGCTACAAAAATTGCCTGCCGTACTTCAAGCGTGCCGAGAGCTACGAATCCGGCGGCGACAGCTATCGCGGGCAGACCGGGCCGCTGCACACCACCAACGGCAACCACATGAAAAACCCGCTGTACGGGGCCTGGGTTGAAGCCGGCGCCGAGGCGGGCTACATCAAGACCGACGACTGCAACGGCTTCATGCAGGAAGGCTTCGGCGCGATGCACATGACCGTGAAAAACGGCGTGCGCTGTTCCACCGCCAACGCCTACCTGCGCCCAGCCATGGGCCGACCGAACCTGACGGTGATCACCCATGCGATGACCCGACAGGTCATCCTCGAAGGCAAGCGCGCCGTGGGCATCCTCTATGACCACGACGGTCAGACGCATCAGGTGTATTGCAACAAGGAAGTCTTGATTTCATCCGGCCCGATCGGCTCGCCGCACCTGCTGCAACGCTCTGGTATCGGCCCGGCCGAAGTCCTGCGCAAGGCCGGCATCAGCGTGCGCCACGACCTGCCAGGGGTCGGGGAGAATCTGCAGGATCACGCCGAGGTGTACATCCAGTTCGGCTGCAAGGAACCGGTGACCCTCAACAGCAAAATGGACCCCCTGAGCAAGTTGCTGATCGGCCTGCGCTGGCTGCTGTTCAAGGATGGCCTGGGCGCTACCAACCACTTCGAGGCCGGTGGTTTCATTCGCTCCGACAAGGGCCTGCGCTGGCCGGACATTCAGTTTCACTTTTTGCCGGCAGCGATGCGCTACGACGGCAACAAGCCGATCAAGGGCCACGGGTTCATGGTGCTCACCGGGCCCAACAAACCGAAAAGCCGTGGCTATGTGCGGGTGCGTTCGGCCGATCCTTACGCGCACCCGGAAATCCGCTTCAACTACCTGCAGCGTGAAGAGGATCGCGAAGGCTTCCGGCGCTGCATCCGCCTGACCCGGGAGATCATCGGCCAGAAGGCGATGGACCGCTTCCGCGACGGCGAAATCGCCCCGGGGCCGCTGGTACAGACCGACGAGCAGATCGACGCGTTCGTCCGCGAAAACCTCGAGAGCACCTACCACCCCTGTGGCTCGTGCCGCATGGGCGAGGATGACATGGCGGTGGTGGACTCGCAGCTGCGGGTGCATGGGATTGCCGGGCTGCGGGTGATCGATTCTTCGGTGTTCCCGACCGAGCCCAATGGCAACCTCAATGCTCCGACCATCATGCTGGCTGAACGGGCTTCGGACCTGGTGCGTGGAGTGACGATGTTGCCGGCCTCGGACGTGCCGGTGGGGCTGGTGGAGAATTGGGAAAACAGCCAGCGCTCGACCCTGCCGGGCCGCAACGTCCGCGTTTGACAACGCCGCGTGCGGCCGTACCCGAATCCTCTCGCAGGAGCGAGACTCGCCCGCGAAGGCGTCCCTTCAGGCGACCAACATTTGTCCAGATGCACCCAATACCCTGTGGGAGCGGGCTTGCTCGCGAAGGCGGCCTGTCAGCCGACATCCGTGTTGAAGTCGCCACCATTATCGCGAGCAAGCTCGGCTCCCACAGGTGACCGAGGTCAGGAAAATCTCGGTATCCATTGCTAGGCTCTAACTCCCCAAGCCCGCAATGGATCCCCCTCATGGCTATCCAGGCCCTGCGCGCCGACGCTTCGCACATCGACAAGATCGCCCCGTTGTTCGACGCCTACCGCGGCTTCTACCGCCAGCCGCCGAACCTGCCACAGTCCCGCGCGTTCATCGCCGAGCGCATTGCCCGGGACGAGTCGGTGATTTTCTTTGCCGAGGATGCCAACGGCGAGGCGTTGGGCTTCGTGCAGATGTTCCCGACCTTTTCTTCCATCGACGCGCACCGCACCTGGCTGCTTGGCGACCTGTTCACCACGCCCGCCGCTCGGGGCAAAGGCGTGGGCACGCTGCTGATGAACACCGCCCGGGACTTTGCGCGGTTGATGGGGGCCAAGGGCATGACCCTGGAAACGGCCACCGACAACACCAGCGCCCAGCATCTGTACGAGTCGCTGGGGTGGGTGCGCGATACGGGTTACTACACCTATTGCCTGGATTTGAAGCAACCCGCAACCGACTAGGGGCTAGCGATCAGCCAAACACCGGCCGGAAGAAACTGCGCTCGTAGCTGAGGATGCAGCGGGTTTCTTCCGCGTATTTGAACGCAGCGATGCATTCGGGATCGCTCATCGACTGCTCGCGGTAGGTTTCGTAAGCCGCCAGGCTCGGGAAGGTGAACATGGCCATGGCGATGTTGTTGGCCCCTTCGGACGGCAGAAAGTAGCCGTGGTGCTGGCCGCCGAACTTCTCCACCAAGGGAATCCACAGCTTGCCGTAGTGTTCGAAGGCGTCGAGTTTGTACGGATCGAGCACATATTTCAGGTAGCAGGTCACCATCTGTTTTCTCTCTTGGGATTAACGATTGATTGAATCATCACGCTGCACGCGGGCGGTGATCGGCGCTGGCTCCTCGCCGCTGGCGTCACGCTTGAGCCATTCGGCTGGCGGGCAACCCACGACATTGAGGAAGGTTCGCGAAAACGAGGCTTGCGAGCTGTAGCCCACCGTCGTGGCGATCACCTTGATCTGCACCCCTTCACGCAACAGATCCTGGGCCAGTTTCATGCGCCACGCGGTGACGTAGCCCATGGGTGAAATGTCCATGACCCGGGTGAAACAGGCCGAAAATTTCGACCGCGACATGTTCGCCAATTGCGCCAGTTTCTCCACCGTCCACAGCGCTTCGGGTTGCTGATGAATAGCGTTGAACACCGAGCCCAGGCGCCCGTCCTGAAGCGCATAAAGCAGGCCGCTGGAGATCCTGCCTTCCAGCACCGACCGCCGCACCAGCCGCACGAACAGGTATTCGAACAACAGGTTCAGGGCTTTGGTGCGGCCCGGTGCCTGGCCCTGGAACTCGCCCATCAAGGTGTCGAGCAAAGGCGTGAGGTGCTCCAGTTCGCGGAACGGGAACACCAGGGTTTCCTTGAGCCCGAGGGGGAAGGGCTGCAGCGCGTTGCGGCCGAACTGGAAGGAGGCGCAGATCAGCTCCGCTCCGCCAGGTGTGCTTGAGCGCAATTGATAGCGGCAACTGCTGGGGCAAAACAGCAGGCTGGGTTCGCTGATGGCGATTTTCGGCAGTCCCGGCTGCACCATGTCGATGCCGCCACGACTGACGACATGGATGAACGCCATGCCGGGGGGCTTGTCGAGCAGCAGCGTACCGTCCACGGGGCCGGCGAAGAACAGCCGGCCCTGCAGGTGCGTGCGTTCAAAGAATTCGGAAAGGATATCCATGTTGGAGACGCCCGGGTAAAGACTCTGTACGTCCTGGCAAAAGTGGAGCAGGGCGCGGCCGTAGGATGCAGTTCTCGCCGATGGTAAGCAACGCCTCTTGAGGGCGCCATGGCGATTTCAGTCATCCACCACCGGAGTCCACTGTCATGAGCAACGATTCGACCCGCACCGCCCCCGAATACGCCGACCCGGCCGAGCCTGGCCTGCCGTTTGCCGACATGCAGCTCGACCTGTCCCGCGCAGCCCTGGTGGTCATCGACCCGCAGATCGACTTCCTCAGCCCTGAAGGCGTGGCCTGGGGCGTGTTCGGCAAGAGCGTGGTCGAGCACGATGTGGTCAAACACCTGGGGCATTTGTTCGCCGCTGCCAAGGAGGCAGGTATCACTGTCGCGGTGTCCCCGCACTATTACTACCCGTGCGATCACGAATGGCAGTTCAGCGGGCCGCTGGAAAAAGTCATGCACAGCATCTGCATGTTCGATCGCAAGGGCCCGCTGACCCTCGATGGGTTTGAAAACTCCGGCGCCGATTTCATGCCCGAGTTCAAGCCATACATCCTCGACGGCAAAACCCTCATCGCCTCGCCGCACAAGGTCTACGGTCCGGAAACCAACGACCTGGCGCTGCAACTGCGCAAGCACGGCGTGTCGCAGGTGATTCTGGCGGGCATGGCGGCGAACCTGTGCGTCGAGTCACACCTGCGGGAACTGCTGGAACAAGGCTTCGAAGTGGCCGTGGTCCGCGACGCCACCGCAGGGCCAAGCACCCCGGAGGGCGACGGCTACCTGGCGGCGCTGATCAACTACCGCTACATCGCCAACGGCCTGTGGACCACGGCGCAGACCCTGGAGCATTTTAAATCCTGACGCCCATCCCCCTGTAGGAGCGAAGCTTGCTCGCGATGGACATCAGGACACCAAGGGGCATCAGGTTTCACGCGTCATCGCTCACGCCCATCGCGAGCAAACATTGCGTCTACAGCAGATCAACGGCACTGCATGCAGAAGTAGGGCATGACGTCGGAGCTGGCGTCATAGCCGTTGCTGCCGTCGGCGTAATGGAGTTCCTGCAGCCGATCAGATCCGCCTTCGGCCACGCGTGTACCGCGCATCGAGTTGTAGCCGCCCGCCGCCACGTTGTTTTGCTTCAGGCGCTCGGAACCGTCGGATGCCAATTGGCGTTCTTTCAGGCGATCGGCACCGCCTTCAGCCACCTGATTCTGCTTGAGCTGACGCTCCCTCAAACGATCAGCACCGCCTTCGGCGACCTGATTCTGCTTGAGCTGGCGCTCTCTCAGACGATCAGCGCCACCCTCGGCGACTTGGTTCTGCTTCAATTGGCGCTCTTTGAGGCGATCCGCCCCACCTTCGGCGACCTGATTTTGCTTCAGGCGTTCTGCACCGTCGGCCGCCAGTTGCGGTTCCTTGGTGCGATCAGCTCCACCCTCGGCCGCGTTATGAACGGCGGTACTGGCGCCAGCGGTTGCGGCGCCCGCTTCGGCGGCCAGGGCGTTCGTCGCGATAAAACCGAACGCGGAAGAGAAGGCAATTCCTAATGCGAGATTGCGGGTGTTCATCATGTTCACCTAATGGGTAACGGGATCGTTCAAGAAACAATCGGGCAGGCATGAATGCCGGCTATTGCAGCCCTGACATTCGATGCCTGTATGTTAATTGGCTGAGCAATCGCGTCACTTGTGCATAGGTGTTTGCGATGGACATTTAGGTGTTAGCCATTCATACGCGAGTATGGCCGGCGATGGTCATTGCGCCGGCAGGACCGGTGGCTTGTTCTGATCCTTCAACAGAAACACCACGAACTTGGCGGGTTTGTCCTGGCTGGCGTTGCGGCCGACCGTGTGGATGTCCTCGGGGCCTTCGTGAAAACTTTGCCCCGGCGTGAGCGTGATTTCCTTGCCACCCTTGACCCCCATCACGATGCTGCCCTCCAGCACATAGACAAAGCCATGGGCATCGTGGCGATGCACCGGATCGGCGCCCCCTGGCGGGTACTCGACGGTCAGGATCATCACTTCCTTGCCCGGGTAGTCGGGCAGAGCCTGGACACTCACGGGCGTGACCTTCGGCTCGGGCGGCGTGGCAGCCTGGACCTGCGCAGACATCGCGCAGCTGAACATCAGAGGAAGCAGGGCGAGAACGGAACGGGTTCGCATGACAGTGCTCCTGATTATGAATGGGTCAGTCGAGCGTTAGGCGCTGCTGCTCTTGAGCCATTGGTCGAAGTGGATTTTGCCGAGGATGGGATTGGCACCCGGGGTCAGCGACTGGTCGTCGATAATCGCGCCGTAGTACCCGGCCTGGTCGTCGGTGATCACTTGTCGCTGATCCTTGGTGTGCTGCAGGTAGGTCGTGGCGAAGGAGACCAGGGGCTGTTTGTCGGGGCCGGCCACTTCCTCGATCTTGCCGGTGGGCGGCGCGACGGCAATATTCGCCATCGCCGCTGCAACATCGACCGAGGCAATCGGCTGCAGTGCGGCTGATGTCAGGCGAATGGTGTCGCCTCGCGCACCGGACTGGGCAATGGCGCCGATGAACTCGAAGAACTGCGTGGCACGCAGGATCGACCAGGGCACGCCGGCCTTCCTGATGATCTCTTCCTGAGCCATTTTCGCGCGGAAGTAACCGCTCTCCAGCATCCGGTCCGTGCCCACGACCGAAAGGGCGACATGGTGTTTGACCCCGGCAGTTTTCTCGGCGGCAGCCAGGTTGCGCGCGGATTTTTCGAAGAATTCCAGCACGGCGGCATCTTCGAACGAAGGGGCGTTGGCAACGTCGACCACCACGTCGGCGCCTTTCAGCGCGGTTTGCAAACCTTCGCCGGTGACAGCGTTGACGCCGGACCGCGGCGAGGCCGACAACACGTCGTGGCCGCCTTCGCGCAAGCGTTTGCAGACCTGGGTGCCGATCAGACCTGTACCGCCAATGACTACAATTTTCATGAGGAGCCTCCGTTTGTGGATGGGCAGTGGCGCGGAGCCTGCCATGCGCCGGTCAGTCTGGGCGACTCGATCCGGCTTTTATAGAAAGTCTAGGAGGGCGATAACGGCAAGATGCAGCGACGGGATGGACGGCAGGGCTGGCAGGCCACGCAGCACAAATGCTTCGGACTTGTGGTCAAGTCATGCTCAAATGACGGCCATTTTTGCGGTGGGCAAGGCCTGATGTGGAGCGGTCAATGAACAAAGCAGTGGTGATGACGTTGATGCTGGGCCTCGGTGCCGGCTTTTTTGCCGAGCAGGCGAGCGCCCAGGGTGATGCCGAGGCGGGCGGCAAACTGTTCAAGCGATTGTGCGGCGGCTGCCATCAGATCGGCGAAGGCGCGCGCCCGTTCTTCGGCCCGCAGCTCAACGGCATCATCGGGCGCACCGCCGGCAGCACCACGGACTATCAGTACTCCGACGCCATGAAATCCTCCGGCATCGTCTGGACCCGAGAAAAACTCGCGGCCTACATCGAAGACCCGAAAGCGGTGGTGTCCGGCACGCGCATGATTTTCTGGGGGGTGAGTGATCAGGAAAAGATCGATGATTTGCTGGCTTATATCGAGACCTTTTCTGCGCCGTGAATTGACCGTTCACACGCAAAGTGGGGGAACGATCTTGCAGTGGTTATTCGGGCGGATCGATCCGATCCAACGTACGATTCACGGCCAACTCTCCCAGCATGATGATCTGCGCAATAAACCGTCGCGCCCAAGGGTGCCTTTTGACAGCAACAGCCAATACCGCCTGCAACTTCGGGCGCCCGATGGCCTCGACCTGACGTGGAGCCTGCGCACGTGACTGGGGACTGGGCCGTTGGCGTTGCTCAATTTGAAGATTTCAAATTGCCGACGCAGATCGCTCTTGGTAAGGGCAAGGTTTCTGTGCCGGCTACGTCAGGGGGGCCGGTAAAACGTTGTTGGCTCACCCACCGCTTTCGCGAGCAAGCCCGCTCCCACAGGGTAGAGCTGTTCACTTAAGGACGAATATTTTATCCGTGGCGAGGGAGCTTGCTCCCGTTGGGCTGCGCAGCAGACCCGTCCTAAGGGCCGCTGTGCGACCCAGCGGGAGCAAGCTCCCTCGCCACAGGTCGTGCTTCACCTTAAGTGAACTGCGTTAGCTCCCCCTGGGGCGTTTCAACGACCAAACCCCGCACAGTAATCCTGCTCCGGCAACCCCGCCGTGTACCACACATAATCCGCGCTTTCTGCCATCACGGTCTTGCCCACCTCGGCCAGAATCAGCACCGCATTACCCTGATCTGCACCCAGGTCCTCAAGGTGCAACGGTACCCCCAGGTCCTTGCGTACATGAAACGCCCCGGCCAATAACAGCGCAGGCGTTGGCGCCGCCAGCAGGCGTTCGGCCATGTGGCGGTCGCGTTGTTGCTGTACGGCGAGCATCGCCGGCATTTGTGTTTCGGGCAGCAGGCCGCAGTGGGATTGACGGATGTCTTCGAGCAAGGTCGCTTGTACCTGCTTGGTCGTCGAGGCTTGGCCGGTGAGGGGTGGGCGCTGTTTGTAGATCTGCATGATCTGCGTTCGGTCCAGGTTGGCCGACAGCAGCGGGTAGGGTTGGCGCAGGGCGTAGGTGACCAGGGCGCCGTAGACGCTCCAATCCCAGCTGTCTTGCCAGGACAGCGCCTGGTAGGGATCGGCCGGCGGTTGGCCGGCGTGGGTGGCGGTTTGAGCCGCATCGACTTTGGTCTGTTGGTCGGGGTTGAGCATTTCCATCAGCAGGCTGCCTTGCGGGCGTTGCCTGGCCAGTTCGCGCAGCAGCCACAGTTGCAGGGCGTGGTGGTCGGGGTTGTCGTGTTGTTCGCCGACCAGGACCCGTGGTGCGGACGCCAGGCGTTCGACCAGTTGTTGTGGTGTCAGGGTGCGTCCGGTGGCCAGCTCGCGGATCACGCCCAGATCGGCATGATCGCGACCTTGCGGAGCAATGGCCACCGGAGGAGGGGTTACGTCATGGGACGCACAGGCCGCCAGCAGGCTGACCAGGCATAGCAGCAGAATGCGCATCGGTTCTCCTCCTTAAACGATCGCCCCGCGCTTGAACGGGGGTGAGTATCAGCGCGCAATGATCAACGGGTGGCCGCGTTCCGGGTGTCGCTGAATCAGCACTTGCAGCCCATACACCGCTTCCAGGGCATCAGCGGTCAGGACCTGGTCCGGCGTGCCGTAGGCATGGGGTCGGCCGTTCTGTAACAGCAGCAGGTGATCGCAGTAGCGAGCCGCCAGATTCAGGTCGTGCAGGATCACCAGCACCGCTGCGCCACGCCCGGCGAAATCGCGCACCGCTTGCAGAATAGTGTGTTGGTGCAGCGGGTCGAGCATCGAGGTTGGCTCGTCCAGCAACAAAGTCTGGCCCTCCGCGCCGGGCCACAGTTGCGCGAGTACCCGCGCCAGGTGCACGCGCTGGCGTTCGCCACCGGACAGCGCCAGATAACTGCGCTCGGCCAGGTGCAGGGCGTCGGCGGCAGTGAGGGCCTGGGCGACGATTTCGGCATCGCGCACACGACCGCTGGCGTGGGGTAAACGGCCCATGCTCACGACTTCATTGACCGAGAATGCAAAGTTCAGGCTCGAGCTCTGCGGCAACACCGCCAGACGTTTGGCCCGCTCCTGACCGGGCCAGTCGGCAAGTGCACGTTGGTCGAGGCTGACCCTGCCTTCGCTGGCCGGAAGCTCATCACACAGGGCGGCGAGCAGTGTGCTTTTACCGGCGCCGTTAGGGCCCAGAACACCGAGGACCTGCCCCGGATGCAGCTCGATATCGATGCCCGCCAGCACGGTGCGACTGCCGCGCTGGACCCGCAAATTCTCAGCCCGCAGCATCAGGTGCGCCCCCGTACCAGCAGATATAGAAAGAAGGGGGCGCCGATCAGTGCGGTGACGATACCGATCGGCAGCTCGGCTGGTGCCAGCGGCAAGCGCGCAACCAGGTCGGCCAGTAGCAGCAGGCTGGCCCCGGCCAGCAACGATGCCGGCAACAACACCCGATGATCGGGACCGACCAGCAGCCGCATCAGGTGCGGCACCACCAGACCGATGAAGCCGATCAGGCCCGCCGCCGCCACGGCGGCACCGACGCCCAGCGCCGTGCACAGCACCAGCTCAAGCTTGATCCGCTCGACATTGAAGCCCAGGTGCCGGGCTTCGGATTCACCCAGCAGCATTGCATTGAGCGCCGCCGCCCGCCGCGGCAACCACAGCGCCATGCCGATCGCCACGATCAGCAGCGGCCACAGCCGTGGGTAGCTGGCGCCGTTGAGGCTGCCCAGGTTCCAGAAGGTCAGGGTGCGCAAGGTGGCGTCGTCGGCCAGGTAGGTGAACAGTCCGACCCCGGCCCCGGCCATGGCCGTCATCGCCACGCCCGCCAGAAGCATCGTGGCGACGTTGGTCTGGCCGTTGCTGCGGCCGAAGCGATACACCACGGCGGTGACGATCAAGCCACCGACGAAGGCGCACACCGATAAAAGATAGGGTTCGATGGCCGGCGACAGACCGCCGAGCAGGCTGCCGCCCACGATAGCGAAAGCTGCACCCAGCGCCGCACCACCCGCCACCCCGACCAGCCCTGGGTCGGCCAACGGGTTGCGAAACAACCCTTGCATGGCCACGCCGGACAACGCCAGCACCGAACCGACCGCGATCCCGAGCAGACTGCGCGGCAGGCGGATCTGGCCGAGGATCAGTTCAGCCTGTTGGGTGTCACCGCCGTTCACCGGCAGCCCCAGCAGACGCAGCCCGGCCAGCAGGGTGTCGCTCAAGGGCAGGCTGACCGGCCCCAGGGCCAGGGACAGCCAGAACACCAGCAGCAATAGCAACCCGAGGGTGATCAGCATCGGTCGTGGTCGGACGATGGCTGTCATTGGCCAGGCTCGATCGCCAAACGGCAGCGGGCCTCAACGAAACAGGTCGGGAGTGATGTGATGCGCATCGGGGAAACGTCCTTGATCGATCAGACAAGCCGAACGACGCACGATCCCTTTACATGGGGAATCGAAGCCGTCGCAACGGCTGATGATGCCATCGACGCCCTGCTTGCGCACGCCATAGCGCAGTCTTGGTAGCCGCCTGTGGGAGCGGGCTTGCTCGCGAAGGCACAGTGTCAGGCGATGCAAATGCAACCTGACACACCGCTTTCGCGAGCAAGCCCGCTCCCACAGGGGAGGTGTGTTTACTGCTCGATCGCGGCCAGTGCCCGGGCAACCCCGGCCCCGTAAAACGGATCAGCCTGGGTGCAGTGGGCGATGTGCCGCTGTTGCACTTGCTGGGTGACACCACTGAGCGAGCGCGCAGTGTTTTCGAACAAGGCCTGCTTCTGCGCCTCGTTCATCAGGCGGAACAGGTTGCCCGGCTGCTCGAAATGATCTTCATCCACGCGATGATCCCAATGGCCGGCAGCGCCGGAAATCTTCAGCGGCGGTTCACGGAAGTCCGGCTGGTCGGCCCAGTTGTCCTCGCTGTTGGGCACATAC
>NZ_LYVP01000065.1 GCF_001984065.1 Pseudomonas sp. KK4 | reverse complement strand
TGTGTTGGCTGACACGCCGCCATCGCGGGCAAGCCTCGCTCCTGCAGGGGGGCGTTGAGAACTGGAGTTCACTGGAACTCCCGCAGCCCTCCAGCCCTCTACCGTACGAATCCCCCCTACCGGAGCCTGCCATGCGCGAAGACCTCACACCGCCCGACCTCGATGCGTGGCAGCGCGTGTTCGATGACGAGGCGTACTGGCAACAATCCCCCGACGCTCATTACATGGAGCTGCTGCGGCTGGCCGATGATTTGCTGGGGCAGGGCGCCATTGATCTCGATCAGTGGCAGGACCTGAAGGCCAGGGCAGAGCTCTCCCACAAGGATTCCCCGGCGATCAATGTTGCCCGGGAAGTCGATGATCCCGAGGCCTGAGGAGACTGAACATGAAACGCACACCGGACACCCGTCACCCCGACGAGCCACGGCCGCCAGGCGAAGTCGAACGCGATAATGACGCGTTGCGCCCCACCGATCCGACCCGGCGCAAGGACAGCGGCAAGGGCACGGCCAGCGGCGAATCGACCGCGCAAGAAACTGCGAAGCGTTCCTGATCAGCGTCTATGCTCAACGGCACGCTCGGCGTTGAAGCGGTTTTCAACGCCGTTTGTCGCCATTGATCACAGGGAAAGTCTGTCTATGAAACGTCACGCACTCGCCAAGGCCGTTACCCTCGTTACCTTGCTGTCCGCCGCCAGCCTCAGCGCTGTCGCTGCCGATATTCCGCTGTCTGCCGTGGTGGAAGCCGACCAGGTCACCACCAAAGTGATTTCCGTGGATGCGGCCAATCATCAGGTGGTTCTGGAAGGGCCGGAAGGTCGGCAGGTGCATGTACAACTGACCGAAAAGGCCAAGAACCTCGACAATCTCAAGGCCGGCGATCGGGTGGATATCAAGGTCACCCGTTCCGTGGCGGCCTATCTGGATACCGATGTCGACAAGGGCTTGCCGGGCACTACCGAGCGCACCGGTGAAGTCCGCGCGGCGCCGGGCAGTGCCAACCCCGGTGGCGAGGCGTACCGCCAGGTTCAGGTGCAGTTGAAGATCACCGCCATTGATGTGAAGAACAATCGGGTGACCTTTGAGAACCCTAAAGGCCAGTCGAAAACCGTCGACATTGAAAGGCCGGAAGTACAAGCCAAACTCAAGGATTTAAAAGTGGGACAAAGCGTTTATGTCACCTATACCGACATTCTGACGGTGACCAGCAAACACGGAAGTTGAATGGGGTTTTACCGAGTGATTAATTCTGTACAATTTTTTGTATAGGAATGAAGTTTGTTGTTTGCTGCTCGGTAAGTTTCAGCCGATGCAATGGATAATATTGTATCGGCAAATTTCATATTTCAGGCGCGGACAACAACAGCGACTTCAACTAAAATACGTCCCGTTCGCCCAGTGTTACGGCTCTTTACCAGTGCATGGATTGCCGAGGCCACTGCACTGGGCGAACACCATTGCGCAATAGGTGAGTATTTTCAGCCGCTTCACGGACAAAAAAGGGTGATCATTCGATCACCCTTTTTAGTGCCCGTTAATTGTGTCGGTGCTGCCCGACAAGGGCTTTAATCAGTTTTTGGTTTGCGCCAGTCATCTGCCCCGGAAGTCTGTGCAACCACATGGTCCCAGCTGATTTTACTGTAGCTGAAATGCACATCTTGCAACTGGGCCATAGGCGCGGTCGCCGAACCCTGGGAATGCTGCATGTAATCCTTAATCTTCACGACTCTCGCGTCTTCGAGGGTGGTGGTGTAGTAGTGCTCCTCTTCGGTATAGGCGTCATTGCGGTACCACCTGATCTCGACCTCGGTAAGCTCCTCACCCGAGCACAGAGCCTCGAGCAGTATGGGTGAGGATTTGTCGAACACTTTGGTGATCACTACTGGGTGGTGGATGCGCATCCCTGTTGGCGCACCGGATTGAGGGTCATATGGACGGGTCACTTCATGGCTGAATGCCTGAACCTTGACTTCGTCTTTGTGCTCATCCTGATAGCCGTTGCCGAGGGAGGGGGCAGTGGAAGCGCCTTTGGTCATCACGCCCGATTTCTTGCCGGTGACCTTCATATACACGGGTGTAGACATGGATACTGTCCTTGTTAACGTCAAGTGAGGTTCCCCTGCTGGGGGCCTGACGCCTAACAAGGTCCGTGCCACGAACGTCAACGCCTGAAAAACCAGCGTGTCGAGTCAATTGCGGCAAGTTCGCATCGCAAAAATCCCCGAGTTCTGCGTGGAAGGCTGCGCGATAAAGGGCAGCTTTTTGCGCACCCCCATCCAAGTAACCTTGCAGGGCACAGTTTGCTCTCCAACGAGGGTCGACTCCCGCGTTCAGCGTGCAATTTTTTGCGCATCCCGTCCCATTACAGGTCTTTGCTAATCAGCGAGCGAGTTAAAACATTGCTCGATCGACCGCCGCTGCGTCTCGGCATACAGCCCCAACTCGTCAATGGCCGGGCGCCCCAGCGCCTTTTCAAACGCTTGCTGATTGGAGTGCACGCCGTAATGGGTTTGCGCGGCGTCTCCCAGGTTTGACTGAAAAATCCCCGCCGCACTGACCGGCAGGAAATCCTCGTACACCAACGGCTCGACCCGCAGGTAGCCACCGCTGACCAGTTCCTCCAGCGGCAGGGTTTTCAGCTCGGGCGCCGCCAGGCCTTTTTCCGTCACGAAATAGCGAAAGTACGCCAGTTCCTGTTGGCGCATGGCTTCATAGGTGTCGGGAAATTCGCTGAAATGCTGCGCCATCAAATCGTTATAGCGAGCGGCATTGGCTTCGTTGGGGAAGTCCTTCAGTTCGTCGCGGGCGGCATTGAGCAGGCGGTCGTATAGCGCCCGGCCTTTAGGGGTAAGGGCGGCGCCGCGTTGTTCGATCTCGCCGAAACGGGCGCTGTGGCTGCCGGCCGTATCCGCCTGATCGGTGAACGCCACGGGTTCGTCGAGCGCCTTGAAACTGGTCTGGCGCAGCAGGATCGGACACTGACGGCGCGGCGGGCCTTCGATCACGGCTTTAGGGGTGATGCCATGCACCGGCATCTGTGCCTGGACGATGTCGATGTCCAGGGTGCGCGGCGTCAGGTGATTGATGTGCGGGCCCTTGAAGGCCACTACATCGGCGATCAGGCGATGTTGGGCGCTCAGGGTCTGGTACTGCTCGGCAGTGACGGTGGCGCGGTGGTGCCAGCGGAAGGTTTCCAGCGCCTGCTTGACGAACTCGTCGGCCTCCGGTTCGCTGAGGCCGCCCTGGGTTTCGGCACGCGCGATCAGGGTCAGCGCGGCCGGGGTGAAGATCGAACGCTTGTCCAGCACCGACTGGGCAAACGCTCGCAGTTGCGGGTCTTCGATCAGTTCCAGGCGCAGCAGTGAGGTGAAGACGCGGAACGGGCTGATTTGCAGTGAGGTTTCATGCACCGCGCGAAACGCCGTGGAATGCACCGGCACGCCGGCCGGGGTCAGGTCGTAGTAGCCCACCGGCTGCATGCCCATCACCGCGAACAGGCGGGCGAGGGTGGCCAGTTCGGCGGCGGTACCGACGCGGATCGCACCATGGCGCTCCAGGTCCAGGCGTTCGATCTCCCCGGTGCTGTTCAACTGACGGGCAATGCGCGGATCGCTGGCCAGCACCTGGCGATTGGTCTGCTCCACCAACTCCATCAGCGCGCCGTACAGCGGCACCTCTTCGCGGTACATGTCGGACATCGCTTTGGAAAAGCGTTGACGGATCAGGTCGGGGCTGACGACGTTCGGATGAGTCATGAACAGGTTCCTGGCGCGGTGACGTGAAGGATGGGAGAAAAGATCGCAGCCTTCGGCAGCGCCGACAAACGAAGTTTCTGACGGACTTCATTCTGCAAAGGACTGCAAGCTCAATGCAGCCGTTGATCCTGCGGGCTCTCCGAGCGTAGCGATGCCAAAAACTCCCGATACAACCGCGCCGAACCGGCCGGTGCTTCGACCATCGGCATGTGGCCGATGCCTTCCCAGATCTCCACCCGCAGATCGGCAATGCCCTTGCTCCACACGGCCACGCTGCTGACGTCGATCAGCCGATCCTTGCGCCCCCACAACAACAGCGCCGGTGCGGTGATGGTCGGCAATTGCGGTTCCATCGGCGGGCTGGCGCGAAAATCGCGGAAGATTTCTTCCAGTTCATCCCGCGACTGCTCGTAGCGATGGGCGATAGCGTCCAGCACCACCCGTGGTACCCAGGGTGGATCGGCCATGGTCATGGCATAGAAGTGTTTGAATGCTTCCCGCGAGTCGATCAGGAAGGGGTTGTGGCCCTTGGCCAAATGGCGTTCCAGGTCGCTGGGCTCGGGAGCGGTGACGCCCGCCGGGTCGAACAGGGCGACCGAGACGATGCGCTCCGGGTAGTGGGCCGCCATCCAGGCCGCGATCCAGCCGCCCATCGAGTTGCCGATCACATGGACTTTCTCGACCCCGCACACATCCAGCATCTGAATCATGCGTTTGGCCTGCAACGGGATGTCATAGCCGCCGCCGGCCTTGAAGCCGGTTTCACCGTGGCCGGCGATGTCGGGGATGATCACCCGGTAATTGCCGACGAAATGTCGGGCAAACCGCAGCCAGATATTCTTGTCGGCACTGAAGCCGTGAAGCATCAGCACATTGCTGGAGGCCTCGTACGGGCCGCCTTGCCAGGTCGAGACGGTCATCTCGTTGATCGGCACGATGAGCTTGTGCAGTTTGTACAACCTGGCCTCGGCAGCCACGCTCAGGTCATACAGCCAATAGCCGACGGCCGGGTAGCTCAACCAGCACCAGGCCGCAAAAACCGCGATAGCGACAACCAGTAAAAGCATCAGGCGCCTTCCTTCTGACGGATCAGGACAAAATGTGATCGGCGGGTTTGAGGGCTCGGGTCAGCCGATAAAAGCTGAAACTGAACCCCGGAAACATGGCAACCACATGACCGCTCTTGCTTTGATACCAACTGTGGCAGCCTCCGGACTTCCACACCGTGCGTTCCATTTCTCTATGGATCATTTCAGTGTAGGTACGTTCTGCCTCGGGGCGAACTTCGATACTGCGCAGACCCTGTGCTTTTAGGGTGCCGATGCAATCGAGGATGTAGTTCATCTGCGATTCGATGATGAACAGCGCCGAAGTGTGGCCGATTCCGGTGTTGGGGCCGGTAACGATGAACAGGTTGGGAAAGTCCGGCAGGCTGGTGCCGAGGTAGGCGCGGGGGTAGTGGGCCCAGACATCGCGCAGTTGCGTGCCGTTTTTGCCGCTGACCGGGTAGGAAATCACCCCGTCGGTGGCGTCGTAACCGGTGGACCAGACGATCAGGTCCAGATCGATATGTTGCCCGTCCTGCATGACGATGCCGGTTTCGTCGATTTCCCTGATGCCTTGTTCCCGGCTGTGCAGGCTCACATTCTGTCGTGCCAGGGCCGGGTACAGCGTGCTGGACAGAATGATCCGTTTGCAGCCGATGGTGTAGTCCGGTGTCAGTTTTCGCCGCAGTTCGGCGTCGGCTACCTGACGTTTGATGAAGCGCAGAGCCTGATGCTGGACCATGCGCACCGCCGGCTTCGAGTATTTGAAGGCAATCACCCGGGTTTCGAACTGCCAGTAGATCATCCAGCGCAGCAGTTTATAGGCGGGGGTCAACCCCAACAGCCAACGCTGGAAACGGCCGAAGGTGCGATCGGCCCGGGGCAATACCCAGTGCGGGGTGCGCTGGAACACATGCAGGTGTTCCACCTCTGGGGCGATGGCCGGAATCACCTGGGCCGCACTGGCGCCGCTGCCGACGATGGCCACGCGTTTTTGCCGGTAATCGTAGGAATGGTCCCAGTTATTGGTGTGAAAGGTCTTGCCCAGGAAGCGTTCCTGGCCAGGGAAGTGCGGCACCACCGGTTGGCTCAGGGGGCCGGTGGCATTGATCAGGAACTGCGCATGAAAGGTGCCTTTTGTGCTGTGCACGGCCCAGCGCTTGCCGACATTGTCCCATTGCACCCGTTCGACATTGGCTTGCAGTTCGACCCGCTCACGCAGGCCGAAATGCTCCACCACATGGCGGGTGTAGCGGTGCAGTTCAGCCTGTTCGGCGAACATCTGCGTCCAGCGGTACGGGGCGAAGGACAGCGAATACAGCGGCGAGGGCACGTCGACCGCTGCACCCGGATAGGTGTTCTGGCACCAGGTGCCGCCGAAAAAATCCCGGCGCTCCAGCAGCCGAAAGTCGGTGATGCCAGCCTTGAGCAGGTTTACCGCAGCGCACTGGCCGCCGAAACCGCTGCCGATGATCAATACTTCGAAGGTGTGCATGGGTGTCCTGTGCGTGATGGGCCTGGCTCTTACCTTCATGTATAGCCAAACTGCGGCGCATTGCGCCTGTTCCTGTAGGCGCGAGGCTTGCCCGCGAAGAGGGGGAGCTCGGTAAACCAGGCAGACCGCGTCATGGTTCATCGCGGGCAAGCCTCGCTCCTACAGGGCTGATGTCAGGCCGCCGGCCGGTGATGGCTATTTGACGTTGCCCTGTTAGACTCCGAGCAACCCGCCCACCCTGTGTCATCAGGTCCCGTTCAGCGGTGCAGAGGTCCCAATGGCAAAGATGGAGGTAAAAGGACTTTCACTGGCCAGGCGGCTCTACACATCACGCGCCCTGGGTCTGATACTGGGGTTGTTGTGCGTGGGCGCGGCGATGTACCCGTTGCGTCCGGCGCCCTGGGTCTGGGGATTGATGCTGTTCAACGGCCTGCTCTGGCCGCACCTGGCCTACCAATGGGCCCGACGCTCCCCGACGCCTTATCACGCCGAACATCGCAACCTGATGGTGGACGCCTTCATGGGCGGTTTCTGGGTGGCCGCCATGCATTTCAATCCGCTGCCCAGCGCCACCACTGTTTCCATGATGGCCATGAACAATGTGGCCATCGGTGGCCTGCGCTTTCTGCTGGTGGGGACGGTGGCGCAGGTACTCGGGCTGGGTGTTGGCTGGCTGATCTTCCGTCCGCTGTTCATCCCCGACACCAGTCAGTTGCAGCTGTACGCCTGCTTGCCGCTGATGTGTTTCTATCCGCTGGCGCTAGGGCTGATCTGCTTTCGCCAGGCCCATACCCTCGGCCAGCAAAAGCGCGAGCTGCTGGCCCTGAGCCGTACCGACAGCCTGACGGGTCTGCTCAATCATGGGGCCTGGAAGGATCGGCTGGAAGTCGAGTTCCAGCGCTGCCTGCATCAACAGCCCCAGGGCGGCGCCATCGCCCTGATTGATATCGATCATTTCAAAAGCATCAATGACACCTACGGTCATGTCGCCGGGGACATTGTCTTGCGGCAACTGAGTAAGATGCTCAAGCAGAATCTGCGGGCCACCGATGTCACGGGACGGTATGGCGGAGATGAGTTTTGCGTGATTTTGCCGGACATGCCCCTGAGCAGCGCCGCAGCGGCCATGGAGGCGTTGCGTGAGCGTTTTTCGACTTTGGGTTACGAGCAGAGTCCTGCGCTGAAAGTCAGCCTGAGCATCGGCCTGGCCGCCTTCAACCCAGGCCACACCGAGGCCACGCTATGGCTCAATGATGCGGATCAGGCGTTGTATGAGGCCAAGTCTTCCGGGCGTAATCGGGTGATCTGCTGTGGGGATGGGCGGTCGCGGCATGAATTGCTTGATTCGGTTTGACGTCGGTGAGTGTCCGCAATACCTGTGGGAGCTGGCTTGCTCGCGAAGGCGGCCTGATAGCCGACCTTGCTCTGGCTGACCGGGTACATATCCATTTCTTCGGTAACGGCCGCTTAGGGTTTCGCCTGACGGCGACTCACTTTTTTTTCAAACGCCAAAAAATAGTAAGCAAAAAAAGGCTCGCCCTATTGAGTGAACGAATTTCCCCTGTAGGAGCGAGCTTGCTCGCGATGGTCGTCAACGATAACGCTGGGCATCTGATGCCACGCGGTGTTTTCAGCTTCTTCGCGAGCAAGTTCGCTCCTACAGGGGGTGGTGTTGTCCATGCAATCTGGGCACACCACAAAACCCGTGGGAGGCTTATTCCTTGACGCTCATGAACTCCTCCGCCCAACGGATGTATTCCTCCGGCTGGGTGTAGGTATGCGTCAGTTCAGTCGCGTTCAGGTCCGAAGCCTGGGTGAAGATCTGACGTTGTTCGCGCAGGCTGTCGTAGGTGGCCTTGATGGCGGCGAAGTAGGCGCCGTGGCCGTCGATGACCACGCGCACGCCCAGTTCGGCCAGGCGTTTGTCGTCGCGCAGCAGCGGGTTGCCGTAGGTCACCAGCATCAGCGGCACGCTCAGGTGTTCGGCGATCTGTTCCAGATGGTCGAAATCTTTGACGCCGACCATGCAGATGCCATCGGCGCCGGCGGCCTGGTATTGCTTGGTGCGGCTGATGATTTCCTGGACCGGCAGGATCCCGGCGTGGGTGCGGGCGATGATGGCCATTTCCGAATCGCAGCGGGCTTCCAGGGCTGCGCGGATTTTGCCGACACCTTCAGCGACGGTGATCAGGTCGGTGGATTTGCGGCCGAATTGCGCGGGCAGCAGGGTGTCTTCGATGGTCAGGGCGGCGATGCCGGCGCGTTCCAGTTCGACGATGGTGCGCATGACGTTGAGGGCGTTGCCGTAGCCATGGTCGGCGTCGGCAATCACCGGCAACTGGGCGACACGACCAATGCGGGTGGCCTGCTCGGCGAACTCGCTGAGGGTGATCAGGGCAAAGTCAGGCGCCGCCAGGACCTGCAACGACGCGACGGATCCACCGAGAATCCCTACTTCGAAGCCCAGGTCAGACGCGATGCGCGCCGACATCGGATCGAACACCGAAGCGGTGTGATAGCAGGTGTTGGACGCGAACAGTTGACGGAAGTTACGGCGTAAATCTTGATGAGACAGCCTGGACATATGGGTTCCACCAATGGAAATGGAAGGGCTTGAGCAAAAGTGTCAACGCCGAAAGTGTTAAAGGCTATCACGGGTACGAGCGGAGAATGATGACGAATTTAACGTGTTTGCAGCCATTTTGTTCGGGATCAGGGGCGGTGGCGGCGTGGATCAGGCCGCCACCGCCTGGCGCTGTTGATCGCGCGACAGCACGCAACGCACGGAATCACCGGGCTGCAGTTGCAAACGTTTGGCGGTCAGACGGTCGATAGTCAGGCAATCACCCACTCGTCGCCCGGGGGCCATGGTGATGCGGCAGTTTTCCAGGCGCCGGTTGTGGATCAGCCACAGCGGTGCCTGATCGTCCGGGGTGCCGATGGACAAATCCAGCAACAGGCTCTCGCGCACGGTACGGATATTCGACACCGGGGCCTCGATCACCGGGCCGGCGTCGAAGATGTCGATGTAGCCCTGATGGGCGAAACCCTCGGCGCTGAGAATTTTCAGGGCCGGTTCGCTGTTGCCGTGGGGTTTGCCGATCACGGCCCGGGCCTGCTCGGTCAGCAGGCAGGTGTAGAGCGGCTGGCGCGGCATCAATTCGGCGATGAACGCCTTGTTGCCCAGCCACGACATATGATCGGCATGGCTGAAGTCCATCTTGAAGAAGTGCCGGCCGACGCTGTCCCAGAACGGCGAGCAACCGCGTTCGTCGGCGCTGCCGCGCAATTCGGCGATCAGCTTGTCACCGAACAGGTGCGGGAACTCCGCGACGAACAACAGGCGCCCCACGGACAACAGTCGACCGTGCCCCTCCAGGCGTTGATCGGGGCGCAGGAACAACGAGCAAAGTTCCGATTGGCCGGTCATTTCATTATTCAGGAACAGGGTCGGGATGTGCCGGCTGATCCCCAACTCCTTCGAAGCGCTGACCGTCAGCCCCACCCGATAGTTGTACCAGGGTTCGCGCAGACCGACGGCGCCCGTCATGGCACTGACGCCGATCACTTGCTGATCGTCGTCCTCGAGCACGAACAGGTAGTCGGCATCGGCGCGCTCGACCTGTTCGGCGAAGGTGCGCATCGCCCAGCGCAGACGATGGTTAAGGCGCTCTTCGTTGGCCGGCAGGCTGTTCAAACCCCGGCCCGCCTGGCGGACCAGCGCGCGCAGGGCGGGCAGGTCGGTGACCTGAACGGGGCGCAAAATCATCCTGTTGCTCCTTCCTGGCACGGGCTCACAGGGCGATAAGCCGGATGAGACTGCCTTCGCGGACCTTCAGCGCTGCGCACATGCGCTCGTCCAGGGTCACCGGTTGTCCGGGGATGTAATCGAGTTCGGCGACGATGGCCCGATAATTTTCCAGCGAATCATTGCTCACCAGATAGCGGCCACGGGCGTCGATCGCCGAGCCGGGACGGGCCACGGCGATGTGGCTATGGACAATGGAGCGAATGCCGGCGGTTCGGGCGAACAGGGTCGGGCCGCCATCGAACAGGTCGATGTAGTTGTTGGTTTCGAAACCCTCGCGGGTCAGGATATCGAAGGCTTCCTGGCCCTCGGGGTGGATGCGGCCGATGCAGTCCTGCGCGGCCTGGGGCAGCATCGGCACGTAGATCGGGTATTGCGGCATCAATTCAGCCAGAAACCCTCGGCTTTCCAGGCCGCACAACCGTTCGGCCTCGGCGTAAGGCAGGTCGAAGAAATGCTTGCCCACCGCATCCCAGAAAGGTGAGTCACCGTTTTCGGTGCTGTAGCCGACGATTTCGGTGATCACCGCCTCGGCAAAGCGCCGGGGATGGGCCGCGATGAACAGCAGTCGCGCCCTCGACAGCAGTTCGGCGCAGGCCGTGCGCTGCAGGGCAGTATCGATATGAAAGCCACGCAGCAGGGTATGGCTGCTGAGGTCCTGGCACACCGAAAGCGCGGGCACCTCATGTTCGATGTTCAGCTCCCGCGAGGCACTGTTGAAATGCCGGTTGCGCAAGCTGTAGAACGGCTCGCCGAGACCCGCGGTGGCGAGGATTTCAGAGCAGCCCACCACGTTTCGCGTCGCCTGGTCTTCCAGCACGAAGCAATAGCTTTCCGGCCCCGGGTTCTGCACCTGATGCTCGAACGAAGTGCAGGAATCGAGAATCTTATCGCGCAGGCGTTCGCCGTCGTCAGGCAGGGAGGTGACGCCCACCAGGCTTTCCCGGGCAAGTCGCTGTAAATGGGGCAGGTCGCTTAACTGCACTGGGCGCAAGACCAGCATGGATGTACTCCTGTATCAAAGGGCTCGGTGACGGGCACCGGGCCTGACTATCACTGTCGGTTTCCACGCAATGAAACGGCGGTCGCCCTGGCAGGCGCCGCTCTTTTTTGTGTTGGTTATGGATTCATGGCCACAGGCGATGACGGATTCGACCCCTGTACTCGGGGCGGGCTCATCGAGGCGCGTTTGGCTTTGCGTTCGGACCTGTCCTGGTCCAGACCGGGATCGATGATCGGGTCTTTGAATGAAGGCATCCGGGCTCCTGGCTGGATGAGGTTTCGGTAATCCGTTGAAATCAGTATTTAGTTAAGGGGTGTTGCGTGTCTAGTTAATTTTGGCGTCGTTCCCGGTGCCGATCCTGTCCGCGAAGGCATAGGGGCGCAGGGCTACACAGAGGTCGATTGAGCTTGTAGTCCATTGCCTAAACAGTTGTCGGATATGGCTGTTGTTGTGCGATGAAATGCCTGAGGGTTCGCGCGGCAGCGGATCAAACAAAACGTCCCCCGATCCCGCCTGTTGCGGCACAATTGCCTATTATTGCGCGGCCAAACGCCGTTTATCCGTTCCATCGACCGCGAGATTTCCTGTGCACGCGACCCGTTTGACCCTGATCTGTCACGCTCGAACCGTCGCACAAAAATTGGCGCGTTTTCCTACAAACGAGCCATTGGAGATGGATTGGCAGTCGGCCAGGGGGGCGCGCAGTGCTTTATTGGGCGGGGTGTCCCGTCTGATCTGCGCGCCGGAATTGCGAACCCGGCAAACCGCCGAACTGTTTGGCGACCGTGTTGAAATCGTCGAGGCCCTCAGGGATTGCGATTTCGGCCGTTGGCGCGGCGCTCGCATCAAGGACCTGCAAAAGACCGATCCTGGACGACTTCAACACTGGATCGTCGACCCGGATGCTGCGCCTCACGGTGGCGAGTCCGTCACACAGGTCATCGAGCGGGTAGCCGCCTGGCTTTCGACCCTGGAGTCGACACCCGGGCATGTCATTGCCGTGACCCATCCGTTTATCATCCGCGCCGCGCTGGCCCATGTGCTGCAGAGCCCGGCATTCAATCAGATAGATGTGCAGCCGCTGTCGACCATCGAACTGAGGTTCAGTGGTCATTGGCGGCTGCACCTTGGCGACAACCTCGAAGGAACACGTTGATGAAAAAAATCCTGGTCATTGGCATTGGTGCCGGCAACCCCGACTACATCACGATGCAGGCGGTGAAGGCGCTCAATCAGGCCGATGTGTTCTTCCTGATGGACAAGGGCCAGAGCAAGGACAAGCTGATCGACCTGCGCCGGGAAATCTGCGAGCGCTACATCACCGATCGCGACTACCGCTTTGTCGAGGCTCAGAGCCCGGAGCGCGAGCGCGGCGATGTGGACTACACGTCCAGCGTCGATGACCTGAACCTGGCCAAGCAGCGCACCTTCGAGCGCCTGATCAATGAGCTGGCGGACGATCAGTGCGGCGGGTTCCTGGTGTGGGGCGACCCGGCGTTGTACGACAGCACCATCCGCATCCTGCAGGCGATTCTCGCCGCCGGCACCTGTGCCTTTGAATTCGAGGTGATCCCCGGCATCACCAGCGTCCAGGCCTTGGCGGCCCAGCACAAGGTGCCGCTCAACCAGATCGGCCGTTCGGTGGAAATCACCACCGGCCGGCGATTGGCGGCGGGGCAGGTGAGCGATGCCGACTGCCTGGTGGTGATGCTCGATGCCCAGGATGCCTACCATCAGGTGGCGGATCAGGACACCGAGATTTACTGGGGCGCGTACCTGGGCACGCCGGATGAGATCCTGATCAGCGGCAGGCTCGGGGATGTGGCGGATGAGATCGAGCGGGTGCGCAAGGCGGCTCGGGAGACCAATGGGTGGATTATGGATACCTACCTTTTGCGTAAGCCTTGAATTAATCGTTGCCCGGGGTGACGCCTTCGCGAGCAAGCCCGCTCCCACATTTTGACCGCATTTCAACTGTGGGAGCGGGCTTGCTCGCGAAGAGGCCCTTGAATCCACCTCAGGACATGGCCCTGACCCCACGCCCGAATCGCTCCCGATACACCGACGGTGGCACCCCGACGACGCTGCGAAACGCCACCCGAAAACTCTCCACCGACCGGTAACCGCAGCGCTCGGCAATCTGCTCGGTGTTGTGATTCGTGCTTTCGAGCAGTTCCCGTGCGCGGCCCAGGCGTTCGTGTTGCAACCACGTCTTGGGCGACTGGCCGCTGGCCTCGGTGAAGCGGCGCAGGAAAGTGCGCTCGCTCATCGCCGCTTCACTGGCCAGATCACGCACTTCCAGCGGCTGATGCAAGCGTTCGCGAGCCCACTGCATGACGCGGGAAAGATCGCTGCGTGGCGTAGGACTGACCGGTGTGGGAATGAATTGCGCCTGGCCACCGGTGCGTTGCGGCGACATCACCAGTCGCCGCGCCACCGAGTTGGCCACCTGGGTGCCGAAATCCCGGGCCACCAGATGCAGGCAGGCGTCAATGCCGGCCGCGCTGCCGGCCGAGGTGATCAGTTGGCCTGAATCGACATACAGCACGTCGGGGTCCACGAGGATATTCGTAAAACGCTCGGCCAGTTCCGTGGTGTAGCGCCAGTGGGTCGTGGCGCTGTGGCCATCGAGCAGGCCGGTGGCGGCCAGCACGAAGACCCCCGAGCAGATCGACAGTAACCGTGCGCCACGGGCATGGGCCTGACGCAGGGCGGTCAGCAAGGGCTCGGGCACCGCCGCGTTGCGGTCGCGCCAGCCGGGAATGACGATGGTGCGGGCCTGTTCCAGCAGTTCCAGGCCACCATCGGCCAATACCTGGATACCGCCCATGGCACGCATCGGGCCTTGGTCCACGGCGACGATCTGGTGCTCATACCAGGGGAAATCGAACTCAGGCCGTGCCAGCCCGAAGATCTCCACGGCAATGCCGAATTCAAAGGTGCAGAGGCCGTCGTAGGCCAGGATCGCGACCAGTCCAGGGTTAGGTTGCATTTGGCGGAAAGTTCCCGGTGAGTGTCTTGTGCGCCACTGTAGCGGCAAGTGGCGGGGGGATAAAGTCTGTTCACACCCCCTGACGCCTGGAGCACTGCCCATGACCAGCCTGGTCCGCCAAATCCCTGCCGCACCCTCGGCCATCGCCCTGATGCACTTCAGCAACCGCCTGACCTTTGAAACCGACTGCTCCGACGTTTATGGCAGCCAACAGGCTGGCGAGATCGACTTTGTCCTGGTCGACGTACGCGGGCCTCTGGCGTTCGAACGCGGGCATGTGCCAGGGGCGATCAATATTCCGGGACGGTTGCTGACCGCCGAGGGAGTGGCGGGTTACCCGAAAAACAGTCTGTTCGTGGTCTATTGTGCGGGGCCGCACTGCAACGGCGCGAACAAGGCCGCAGTGAAACTGGCAGCGCTGGGTTACCCGGTCAAGGAGATGATCGGCGGCGTAACCGGTTGGCTCGATGAAGGGTTTGAATTGAGCGTCCCGGCGCTACGCCCGATCAACACAGCGCTCAGCTGCGAATGCTGACCCACCCCCGGTAGGCGCGAGCATGCTCGCGATGGTCGATAACGATGACGCGGGGAACCGGACACCCCGCAGCATTTCCGAGCGCATCGCGAGCCTGCATCCAACATTCAAACCGCCGCCCACCACGCATCCAGCGTCCCCAGCAGCCATTCAAAAACGGCGGCATGGGCGACGCTGTCCTGCGTCCCCCGTGGCAAGGGTGACTCATCGGCGAAATGCTGGTTCAGCACCGCCACCGAGTCCGCGTTCCACTCCGGATGAAACTGCAATCCAATCCGCCTCGGCCCCACGCGGTACATCTGCTGCCTGCACTGCTCGCTGCTGGCCAATAACAGCGCATCCGGCGGCAGGTCGATGGCGTCTTCATGCCATTCCAATACCTTCAATGTCTGGCCATCGGTGAACGTCACCGCGGTCCAACCGGTTTCAGGCTGCTCCATACGCCGCACATGGCCGCCCAGGCTCAGAGCCAGCAATTGAGCGCCCAGGCAAATGGCGAATACCGCCGCGTCCTGAGCCAGGCAACCTGCCATCCATTGCCGTTCGGCTTCCAGCCAGATCGGCCCGGCGTTGGATTCATAGGGCCCGCCCAGCACAATCACTGGTGCCGCGCCCACCGGAGGCAACTGCCCGAGGTCGGCGCGAAAGACATTCAGCGTCAGCCCACGGGAGGCGGCCCACAGGGCAATGGCGCCCGGCCCTTCGGCGGGGTGGTGCTGGATCAGGTTCAACGCAGGCATCGGGCTTCTCTCGGTGGTGCAGACTGACGATCAATGTGCCGCAAAAAAGCGCCCGTCACCAGCGTTCGTGCATTCGGCCAATTTCTATAAGTATTTGTCGCGTCGAAACAATTTGCCCCGCACCAGCCACTCTAGACTGCCGGCCTCTTCGGTCTTTACCCGCCATGAGCACACGACCGAAAGCTGCCAATAAAAACCTCCGCACACAGGAGTCATAAATGAAGAAGCTAGTGATGTTCGGTGCCCTGGCACTGTCGATGTTGTCCCTCACGGCCGTGGCCGACGATGCCAAACCGGTCCGTATCGGTATCGAAGCCGGTTACCCGCCGTTCTCGATGAAAACCCCTGACGGCAAGCTCACCGGTTTCGACGTGGATATCGGCGACGCGCTGTGCGAGCAGGCGAAAATGAAGTGCGTCTGGGTGGAGCAAGAGTTCGACGGCCTGATCCCGGCGCTGAAGGTCAAGAAAATCGACGCCATCCTGTCGTCCATGACCATCACCGACGATCGCAAGAAGAACGTCGATTTCACCATCAAGTACTACCACACTCCGGCGCGCTTCGTGATGAAGGCCGGCACCGACATCAAGGACCCGCTGACCGAACTCAAGGGCAAGAAAGTCGGTGTGCTGCGCGCCAGTACCCACGACCGTTTCGCCACCGAAGTGCTGGTGCCGGCAGGTATCGAACTGGTGCGTTACGGCTCCCAGCAGGAAGCCAACCTGGACATGGTGTCCGGTCGCGTCGACGCGCTGCTGGCCGACTCGGTCAACCTGGACGACGGTTTCCTGAAGACCGACGCCGGCAAGGGTTTCGCGTTCGTCGGCCCGGTGTATGAAGACGCCAAGTACTTCGGCGGCGGCGCTGGCATCGCGGTGCGCAAGGGTGACAAGGAGCTGGCGGACAAATTCAACACCGCCATCACCGAAATCCGCGCCAACGGCAAGTACAAGCAAGTGCAGGACAAGTACTTCGCTTTTGACGTGTATGGTCAGTAACAGGCTGTAGAAAGAAGTGGCCCCGTTGACGCGGTGGCCACTTTTTTTATGCTCATGAATATTTTCTGGTTACCCGTTTTTCAGGAGTCATGCCCATGCAACGCATCGACCACCCACTGCCCTGGAGCCATCTGGGCACCGAGCGCACCCTCAGTGTGTTTCGTTACGGCGCCGGCACACGCAAGGTTTACATCCAGGCCAGCCTGCACGCCGATGAGCTGCCAGGCATGCGCACCGCCTGGGAGCTGAAAAAGCGCCTGGCCGAGCTGGAAAGCCTGGGCCAGTTGCAGGGCGTGATCGAGCTGGTGCCGGTGGCCAACCCCATCGGGCTGGACCAGCATCTGCAAAGCGCCCACATGGGCCGTTTCGAACTGGGCAGTGGCAAGAATTTCAACCGTTCGTTCGTCGAACTCAGCGCGCCGGTGGCGCACTTGGTCGGCGATCGCCTGGGCAGCGATGCCGAAGCCAACATCGCGCTGATCCGCCAGGCCATGGGCCAGGTGCTCGACGGCTTGCCGGCGCCGGCTTCACAACTGCAAGCCATGCATCGCCTGTTGCTGCGTCACGCGTGCGATGCCGATATCACCCTCGATCTGCATTGCGATTTCGAAGCGGCGATTCATCTGTACGCCTTGCCGCAGCACTGGCCGCAGTGGCAATCCCTGGCGGCGCGACTGAAGGCGGGCGTGGCGTTGCTGTGTGAAGACTCCGGCGGCAGTTCGTTTGACGAATCCTGTTCTTCACCTTGGTTGCGTCTGGCGCGGGCATTCCCCGAGGCGGCCATTCCACCGGCCAATCTGGCGACCACGCTGGAACTGGGCAGCATGGGCGATACCCGGGTCGATCAGGCGCAAGCCAATTGCGAGGCAATTCTGGGGTTTCTTGCCGAGCAGGGATTCATCGCGGGCAACTGGCCGGCGGCGCCTGGCGAATGCTGCGAAGGCATGCCGTTCGAAGGCACTCAATATCTGTTCGCACCCCATCACGGCGTGGTCAGTTTCCTGCGCGAGGCCGGTGAGTGGGTGGAGAAGGGCGATGCATTGTTTGAAGTGGTCGACCCGCTGAACGACAAGGTCACCACCGTGCGCGCGGGAACCAGCGGCGTATTGTTCGCCCTGGATCGTGGGCGCTATACCCAGCCGGGGACCTGGCAGGCGAAGGTGGCAGGGCGTGAGCCGATTCGGGTCGGCAAACTGGTCAACGACTGAATTGTGAAGTTTCGATGCCCTTACAGGCCTCTTCGCGAGCAAGCCCGCTCCCACCTTCGACCGAGCCTATTCAGGTAGATCGCCGTCGGGTGTGGGAGCGGGCTTGCTCGCGAAAGCGTCGATGGCCGCACCAGAAATATCCTGCCATGGCTCACAGTGTTAGGCTCTGCCCCGAATCCTGCGCACTGTGAAGGAAGGCTCATGTTGAAGTTTCTCGCTCTGCTCACGCTGCTGGCATCCGCCGCTGTCCACGCTCAAACCCCGCTGCAAACCGACCTGCCGCTCAAGTACCTCGAGCAATCCAACCCCGATTCCCGCGACCAACCCCTGGTGATTTTCCTCCACGGTTACGGCAGTAACGAGCAGGACCTGTTCGGCATGAAGGACGAATTGCCCAAGCAGTACACCTACCTGTCGGTGCGGGCGCCGGTGGTATTGGAAGAGGGCAGTTATCAATGGTTTCGCAAGAAGGGCGAAGGTGCCTACAACGGCGAGACCGATGATCTGAAGTCAAGCGGCCAGGTGCTGATCGATTTCATCGCGAAGGCGACCCGCAAATATCACACCGAGCCCGGCAAGGTGTTTCTGGTGGGATTCAGCCAGGGCGCGATCATGTCCTACGAAGTGGGCTTGCGCCATCCCGAGGTGCTGGGCGGGATTGCCGCATTGAGCGGGCGGATTCTACCGGTGCTCAAGTCCGAGTTGAAACCGGATGAAAAACGCCAGTCGCTGGCGATCTTCATCGGTCATGGCACGGCAGACAAACGCCTGCCGTATAGCGACGGCACCGAAGCCAACAGCCTGTTGCAAAGCGTGTCACTGGAACCCGAGTTTCACGCTTACCAGGGTGTCGGCCATAACATCAGCGCCGAAGAACTGCAGGACTTGAACGCTTGGCTGCAGCGCCTCAACCCCTGAGGCTTACTTGCCGCTGACGATCTGCTTGATCAGCGTTTCATGGGCTGCCATATCGCCGGGGCGGGAAATGACCTGAATCACCGTCATGCGGCTGCCCGAAGCCGCCATCAGGGTGGTGTTGAGCGTCAGCCCGCCACCTTGGGTGGCGGTGCTGTCGACCTGACGCACGCCCAGTCCGGTACTTTTCAGCGTCAGGCTTTTCTCGCTGAGCTTGTTGTAATCCTTCAATGCCTTGCGTTGCGCCGCGTCGAAGTCGGCCACGGTGCCGTCGAGAAATGCACCGTCGTTGTCCTTGACCGTGGTGCCTTCCGGCAGACTGTTCTGCGCGGCGATGACCACGGTCTTGGTGGCCTCGTTGGCGTACATCGTGCCGCTTGCACTGTTATTGCTCGGCAACTGGCTGGCAACGAAGCCCTTGGGCAGGGTGAAGGTGAACTTGCCATCGAGCATCGACACTTTCTGCGGCGGCGCCTCCTTGACCGTGGCCGCCTGCACATTCAGAACCCCGACGGTGGCAGCCGCGGCCAGCAGCAGGACAACGGCTTTTTTACTCAACAGTGACATTCGGAATCTCCAGGGATGGGCGCGCAGTGGTGGGCGATCATCCCATGGAGGTCGTGGAGCGTTCCAGTGCGGGCTAACGGACGGTCATGAGGGTTGATTGGTGATCAACCGTGTATCCAGTCCAAAACGTTCCTGAGAAACAACCCTGAACTTATCCGTTGCCAAGTCGCAGTTCACCAGCAGGTTCCACGAGTGACCGGTCACCGCAGAGGGGATAAGCACGAAGGGATGCTCGGCCAGCAATTCGTCAGCAAATTTCTGTTGATTGGGCGAGGGTTGAGACGGGCTGAGCCAGTTGGGGTTTGGTACGTCTTCGGGTTGAACAATTTTGATGAGCTCCGAGTTCAGAACTTCAAAGCGCGTCAGTACGTGGGGCACTCTGTCGAGTGTGTCGAATCCGGCGTGGGCCGCGACTTCCAGAATCGCGGTAGAGGGATCGGCCGAAGCGTAGATCACCCGGCGGCCCGGAGGATTCCAGCGGCCGCCAGATAATTGCGCGCCCAGTCCACTGTTCCATGTTTTCCTGAAGGCCTCGCGGTCAAGGCGCCAAGCGTGCCATTTCCCGTCCCAGGGCAACGGATTCATTGATAGACCCCGTGTTCGAGCCGGGTCAAATAGTCCTGGACGACCTGGAAGCCCAATGAATTGTCGACCAGCTCGAGAGGTACGTTGCCGTCCAGGTATTTGCAGGGTTTCTTGAGCCAGTCTTCGGCCAGTTGCTGATCACCGAACACAGTGATGGCGCGCTCCAGAGCGTGCGCATACTGGAACGCGATCATACTTTGCTGCTGGTTAAGCCGTACGCCTTCTGTCTCTTTGGTCATACGCTGGACTGTCCTGGCGGATTTGCCCGTGATGCGCTCTACAAGGCCCTGCTCCATGTACAGCATTGATGTGGAAAGCATTTCTTTGACATCGCTGAGGTAAAAGCCTTCCTGTGTGTATCGGATGATCAACATGCGCATATCACCTTTGCGGCCACGTAGCAGCATCTGGGTTGGCGTTTTGGCGATGCTTTTTGTTTCGGTCCTTGGGGGCATACCGACAACCTCCTGCGACGCTTGACAGGTCAAGTGTCGCGTCATGGGCAACTGAGTCCGTCGGCGTTACTTCTGCAATGGATCCGTCCTTAAAGCATGAAGGGGCTCACCGGTTGTCATCCGGCTGCTCTCATTCGCCTAACTTGGAGCTGCCACGGTACTCGCCACGCTTCCGACGGCCAACCCGAAAAACCTGTGGGAGAAATCCTCGAAATTTCAGTTTTTTACCCTCTGTTGTAGGAACGGCCCCCTCGCCACAAGAGGGCCGCTGCAATTACCCCTGCCGCCGCACTGGATAGCTCTCGATCACATCCAGAAACTCGATCCGACGCTCGCTGGCCAGCAACTCCGGCAGCAACCGCTCGTATTCCTGGCGGTAAGGCTTGCTCAGGTGACGCGTGATGAAGTCTTCCTTGCTGCAGTTCCAGGTTTCGTACAGCACCAGGGTGTTCGGTTCGCCCTGGCGTTGGTGCACCCAGGTGTTGACGAAATCCGGTTCGGCCGACATCTGGTGCACGACGTGCAGCAGGCGCTCTTTGGTTTCGGCGAAACGTTCCGGCCTGGAGGGCAGGTAAACGATAAACGCGACGTGATCACTCATTTCATCACCTCTGGATGCGGAAGTTGGCGGGTTACGCCTGGTTCTGCGGAAACAGGTTGCGACGGGTTTCCTCGTCGAATTCGGCCTTCAGCACCAGTTTCTCTTTCAGGCCCAGGGCACGTTGCGCGGCAGGACGGGCGCTGATTTCGTCGAACAGGCGCTTGACGTTCGGGTACGCGGCCAGGCCGGATTCACCGAGGATGTACGGCGCGTAGTTGGCCCAGCCCCAGAGCGCCATGTCGGCGATGCTGTAAGTGTCGCCGGCCAGGTAGGGATGATCGGCCAGGCGTTGGTCGAGCACGCGATAGTGGCGTTCGACTTCCTTGAAATAGCGGTTTTTTGCGTAGGGCAGATCTTCCGGCGCGTGGTGCAGGAAGTGCACAGCCTGGCCGGAAAATGGCGACAGACCGGTGGCGATAAACATCAGCCACGACAGCATGTCGGCGCTGCCGGCAGCGCTGGTCGGCAGGAAGCGCTGATGCTTTTGCGCCAGGTGCAGCAGGATGGCCTGGGAGTCGAAGACCGTGGCGTCGCCATCGACCAGCGCTGGCACCTTGGCGTTGGGGTTGATCGCCAGGAAGGCCGGCTGGTGTTGTTCACCCTTGAAGGTATCGACACCAATCAATTCATACGGTGTTTGCAGTTCTTCGAGCAGCAGAGCAACTTTCATCGGGTTGGGCGAAGGGTGGAAAAAGAATTTCATGGTAAAGGCCTCAGTCGGGTTGGGTTGTGAACTGAGGCTGATGTTGAGCTAAACCCATTCGATTGACGTACGAGGTTATTGCGCTAGTCGTTCGAAAGAGTTGAATGAGTTGAATGAGTTGCAGGCGTTATCGCCGGTTTAGCCAGCAGACGCTTGGTGACGCCCAGCATTGCCACGGACACGGCGACGCCAAGCGCGAACCCGCCCAGGCCCAAGGCAGGCAGCGCCAATGCCAGGACCAGGCAAAACGCGGCGAACGAGTACATGCCGGTGGCCGTGGCCCGCAACAATGCCGCGGTGAACGCCGGCCCGCGGGTTTGTTGGGAAAACACTGCCATCACGCTGCCCAGCACCGGGAACACCGCGAGCAGGCCGCTCCAGCGTTCGCCGACGGTGCTCGCCAGCAGGGTGACGGCGAGGGTGAGCAGGGCGCCGGCGATCATGCGCAGCAGCAACTTATCGGACTTCGGTGCCGGGCCTGGCACGACAGGCTGCACGCTTGGGAACAGGTACGGTGCCGCCAGCAGCGCAGTTGCGGCGGCGATCACCGAGAAGCTCAGCGACGGCGGGATTGCCGACAGCACAACCGCAATGGTTGCCCAGACCAGCAGCGAAACGGCCAGCGCCCATGGCCAACTTGCCCGTTGGGCCACTTGGGCATAGCTGACGCAGAATGCAATCATGGCGAACATCGCGGATAGCGCCGCGGTCGCCGATTGCGCGGCAAAGGCCTCGCCTTGTTCGATGGCCAGAAAGAACAGGATGGGCCCGACCACCACCGGCAACCCCGACAGCCAGCCGGCAACACTCGGTCCCCAGCGTTTACCGGCAAGGGATATCAGCAGCAGAAATCCGGGAATGACCAGCAGTTTGAGCAGTAGCACGCGCACCTCCGACCTGGGCGAAGTGTCAACGTTAGCATCGCTGTCGAGTGATTGCTGCAAATAATTAAGCTTTTTGTATACAGTTTTTGAGGGTTGTACGGTAACGCATTACGGGTATAAGTATCAGCAACACCCTGGGATGAATCGAGCCGATGATGACCCCACCACGCTCCCCCCTGCGTCATTTTCTGTGGCTGCTGGCATTGATTGGCAGCCAGGCCCTGGCCAGTTGGCAAGAAACCCTGCCCGGCGCCCGAATCATTGGCACCGGTGAATTTCGCATGTTCGGTTTTGACATCTATAACGCTCGGCTCTGGAGCGCCGCGCGACCGTTGGCGAGCGATCAGCCGTTTGCATTGGAATTGATCTATCAACGCAGGATTTCCCGGGACGATCTGGTTCGGGCGAGCGTCGATGAAATAAAACGGCTGTCGGATGGGTCGATCAGTGCTGGGCAACTGGCCGCATGGCAGGCCCAGATGCAGCAGTCTTTTGTGGACGTCGAAGCCGGGACGCGGCTCACCGGCGTGTATTTGCCGGGGCAGGGTGCGCGTTTCTATGTCGGTCAGCAGTTGCGGTATGAAGTGAACGATCCGCAATTTGCCCAGGCCTTCTTCGGGATCTGGCTTGATCCGCGCACGAACAATCCCGAGTTGCGCGAACAATTGCTGGGCACCGCCAAACCCTGAAGCGCTCCTACAGATTTTTGCTCGAACCGTCTAAGCTGGCTCCTCCCGCCCGTTTTTTGGAATGCCTGCGTGAAATTCAGTTTGCCCAAACTAGCCACAGCACCTTTTTGCCCACCCGAAGTGGCAGGCAGCGTCTCTGTTGATCCGCGTGCCTCATTCTTCAAGCGCGTCCTGCGTTTCGCCGGACCGGGTTTGCTGGTGTCCATCGGCTACATGGACCCGGGCAACTGGGCGACGGCCATCGAGGCAGGGTCGCGGTTTGGCTATAGCCTGTTGTTCGTGGTGCTGCTGGCAAGTATGGCGGGGATGGTGGTGCAGTGTCTGTGCTCACGGCTGGGGATTGCGACCGGGCGCGACCTGGCGCAACTGTGCCGAGAGCGCTACAGCCAACGCACCGCACGCACGCAGTGGGTGCTGGCGGAAATCTCGATTATCGCCACCGATCTTGCCGAAGTGCTCGGCTGTGCCCTGGCTTTTCATCTATTGCTGGGTTGTTCCCTGACCTTCGGCATTGCCCTCACAGCCTTCGACACCTTGCTGGTGCTGGCCCTGCAAAACCGCGGCTTCCGTCGTCTGGAAGCGATCATGCTGGTGCTGGTGGCCACCATCGGCGTGTGTTTCTTTGTCGAGCTGATGCTGATCAAACCTTACTGGCCGGAAGTTGCCCAGGGCTTCAAACCATCGTTGTCAGCCCTCAGCGATGCCGCGCCGCTGTACCTGGCCATCGGCATTCTCGGGGCGACGGTGATGCCGCATAACCTTTACCTGCACACCTCGATCGTGCAGACGCGGCTGATCGGCAGGGACCAGGCCAGCAAGGAGGACGCAGTGAAACTGGCGCGCATCGACACCATCGGCTCCCTGGCCCTGGCGTTGCTGGTCAACGCAGCGATCCTGATTCTCGCGGCCGCGGCTTTCCACAAGACCGGGCACACCGACGTGGTCGACATTCAGGACGCCTATCATCTGCTCGATCCACTGGTGGGCGGGGCATTGGCCAGTGTGCTGTTCGGTGTCGCGTTGCTGGCGTCGGGGCAAAGCTCGACCTTTACCGGCACCATCGCCGGCCAAGTGATCATGGAGGGCTTTCTCAACCTGCGCATACCCTGCTGGCAGCGACGCCTGATCACTCGCGGCCTGGCGCTGATCCCGGCGTTCATAGGCGTGTGGCTGATGGGCGACGACGCGGTAGGCAAGTTACTGGTGTTGAGTCAGGTGGTGTTGAGTCTGCAGCTGCCGTTTGCGCTGTACCCGCTGATTCGCATGACCAACGATCACAGGTTGATGGGACCGTTTGTGAATCGTTTGCCGACGCGGGTGTTGGCCTGGGGGTTGTTCGTGGTGATCAGCGGGGCGAACAGTTGGTTGATCCTGCAGCTTTTGGGGTGAATGGCCCGACCTCTTCGCGAGCAAGCCCGCTCCCACAGTTGACCGAGTGGTTCTGACGAGCGCGGCCCAATGTGGGAGCGGGCTTGCTCGCGAAGAACGATAACGCGGTCTATCGCTCAAACGCCTGCACCACAAAATCAATGAACACCCGGGTCTTGGCCGGCATCAGCGTGCGGCTCGGGTAGTACAGCGAAATCGGCCCCGCATCCGCGTGCCAGTCCGGCAACACCCGCACCAGTTCCCCGCGTTCGATATTCGCCGCCACATCCGGCAGCACCAGTAGCGTCACCCCCAGGCCGAGTATCGCCGCTTCCCGCATGGCTGCCGGATCATTCAGGACGACGTTTTCGTTCAGGTTCGCCAGCGCCTCATGTCCTGATCCGTCCTGCATGACCCACTGGCGAATGCGCCCGGTGCGGCTGCCGCGCATCACGATGCCTGTAAGCCACTGCAAGTCCACCGGGCTCTCGGGCAGCGTGCGTTCAGCCAGATACGCCGGGGACGCCACGGCCACCACATGGGCCGCCGCCAGCGTTCGCGACACGACGCCAGGCGCGAGTTCGAATCCACCCCCAATCGCCGCGTCGTAGCCCTCGGCGATCAAATCCACCGCCCGATTCTCGAAGTGCCATTCCGGGCGAATCAACGGATAGCGCGCCAGGAACCCCGGCAGCAACGGCAGGATATGGCCGATGCCGAAAGTTGGCGCCAGGCTGACCTTGAGCACGCCCGCCGGCTCACCGCGATCGGTAGTGACGGCGTCGATTGCCGCCTGCAAGGCGTGCAGATTACCGCCGATGTTGGCCAGGAAGCTTTCGCCCGCCTCGGTCAGGGACAGTTTGCGGGTCGAGCGCTGGAATAGGCGCACGCCGATGTTCCGCTCGAGGATCGCCACGTTGCGACTGACGGCGGCCGGGGTCAGTGCGAGCAGGCGGGCGGCTGCCGAAAAGCTCCCAGTCTCGGCGCTGCGTACAAAGGATTCGAGGTTGGCGAGGGTTTCCATGGCAGGTACCTGCAAGCAATGCTTGAAAATAATTCAAGCCATTACCCGCTAATCAAGGATCAATGGCAAGCGCAGTATTCACTCCATCCACAACCTACGGAGTGAAAAACCATGAGTGCAATTGGAATCATCGGCGCCGGCGCCATTGGTGCAGCCTTCGCCCGGGCGCTGTCCCAGAAAGGTATCGAAGTGGTCATCGCCAACAGTCGCGGACCTGAAACGCTGGCGTCCCTGGTGGCCGAACTCGGCCCGACCGCCCGCGCCGGTACCCGCGAAGAAGCCGCCGCACAGCCGATCGTGCTGGTGGCGGTGAACTGGTCGAAGTTGCCGATTGCCTTGGCTGGCTTACCGGATTTCGCCGGGCGAATCGTGATCGACGCCAACAATCCGATTGAAGCGCCGTCGTTCAAAGCCGTGGATTTGCAGGGCAGGGTATCCAGCGAGGTGTTCGCCGAATGGGTGCCGGGGGCGCGGGTGGTGAAGGCGTTCAATCACCTTCAGGCGCACCTGGTCGACGGTGATCCGGCGGCGGAAGGCGGTCGGCGGGTGTTGTTCTTCTCGGGGGATTCAGCACAGGCCAAGGTTGAAGTGGCGGCGCTGATCGAGCGCCTGGGGTTCTTCGGCGTCGATTTGGGAGCGTTGAGTGTCGGCGGGCGATTGGTGCAGTTCCCGGGCGGTCCGTTGCCGGCGTTGAATCTGGTGAAATTTGGCTGAGGGAAGTCCAGACAGATGGGCCTGCGGCGAGAGAGCCTTTCGTGGTGAGGGGATTTATCCCCGCTGGGTTGCGCAGCAACCCCCAAAATCTCGGCAATAGTCGAAGATTTTCCGGGAGCGCTACGCACTCCAGCGGGGATCAATCCCCTCACTACGTGGACTCTCAGCCGCAGGGATGTTGCCAGACCGCGCGGATCTTCGTGGGCCACCGCGCAGTCTGTAGAACGCTTTACGCCCGCTCGAGCGCCAGGGCCACGCCTTGACCGCCACCGATGCACAGGGTGGCGAGGCCTTTTTTGGCGTCGCGCTTGATCATTTCATGCAGCAAGGTCACCAGCACGCGGCAGCCCGAGGCTCCGATCGGGTGGCCGAGGGCGATGGCGCCGCCGTTGACGTTGACCTTGTCCAGGTCCCATTCCAGGTCCTTGGCCACGGCCAGCGATTGCGCGGCGAAGGCTTCGTTGGCTTCGATCAGGTCCAGTTGATCCAGGGTCCATCCGGCCTTGTCCAGGCAGCGGCGGGTGGCCGATACCGGGCCGATACCCATGATCGCCGGGTCCACGCCAGCATTGGCGTAACCGGCGATTTTCGCCAGCACCGGCAGGCCCAGGGCCTTGGCTTTTTCCGCGCTCATCAGGATCACCGCGGCAGCGCCGTCGTTGAGCGACGAGGCGTTGCCGGCGGTCACCGAACCGTCCTTCTTGAAGGCCGGCTTGAGCTTGGCCAGGGATTCGGCGGTGGTGCCGGCCCGTGGCTGCTCGTCGGTGGCGAACGACAACGGGTCGCCCTTGCGCTGCGGAATCAGGATCGGCGTGATCTCATCGACGAAACGCCCGGCTTCGATGGCGGCCACGGCTTTCTGCTGCGAGGCCGCGGCGAAGGCGTCCTGCTGCTCGCGGCTGATGCCGTACTTCTCCACCAGGTTCTCGGCGGTGATGCCCATGTGGTAATCGTTGAACGCATCCCACAGGCCATCGGTGATCATGGTGTCGACGATCTGCGCGTGGCCCATGCGCAGGCCGGTGCGGGCGCCGGGCAGCACGTAATTGGCCAGGCTCATGCTTTCCTGGCCACCGGCGATGATCACCTCGGCATCGCCGCAACGGATGGCCTGGGTGGCCAGGTGCAGGGCCTTGAGGCCCGAACCGCAGACCTTGTTCAAGGTCATGGCAGGCACGGCAAACGGCAGGCCGGCCTTGATCGAGGCCTGGCGCGCAGGGTTCTGCCCGGCGCCGGCGGTCAGCACCTGGCCCATGATCACTTCATCGACTTCAGCCGGGTCCAGGCCGGTTTGTGCGAGCAACTGACGGATGACCGCCGCGCCCAGGTCCACCGCGGACACACTGGCCAGCGATCCCTGGAAACTGCCGATCGCGGTACGCGTGGCGGCAACAATGACGACTTCTTGCATGGAATGATTCCTCACTGGGCAGCGAACTGCATTTCCGGCACGTGGTCCGGAACGATCAGTTTGCCGGCGGTTTTGGCGACGATCTCTTCAACGCTGACGCCCGGTGCACGTTCCTTGAGAATGAACGCGCCGTTTTCGATTTCCAGGTAGGCCAGGTCGGTCAGTACGCGCTTGATGCAACCGGCGCCGGTCAGCGGCAGGCTGCATTGCGCCAGCAACTTGGACTCACCGTCCTTGGACGCGTGGGTCATGATGACAATGATGTTGTCGGCGCCGGCCACCAGGTCCATGGCGCCGCCCATGCCTTTGACCAGTTTGCCGGGGATCATCCACGAGGCGATGTTGCCCTGCACATCAACCTCAAAGGCGCCCAGCACGGTCAGGTCGACATGGCCGCCGCGGATCATCGCAAAGGATTCGGCGGACGAGAAAATCGACGCGCCGATGCGTGCGGTCACGGTTTGCTTGCCGGCGTTGATCATGTCGGCATCGATGGTTTCTTCGGTCGGAAACGGGCCCATGCCCAGCAAGCCGTTTTCCGACTGCAGCATGACTTCCATGCCTTCGGGGATGTAGTTGGCCACCAGGGTCGGAATGCCGATGCCCAGGTTCACGTAGTAGCCGTCCTGCATTTCGCGGGCGACGCGTTGAGCCATTTGTTCGCGGGAAAGTGCCATTGTTGTTATTCCTTCATTCGGTCCGGGGGCAGGGGATCACTTACGCACGGTGCGCTGTTCGATGCGCTTTTCGAACGTGCCGCAGATGATCCGGTCGACGTAGATGCCAGGGGTGTGGATCTGCGCCGGGTCCAGTTCGCCGGGTTCGACGATTTCTTCGACTTCGACCACGGTGATCTTGCCGGCGGTGGCGGCCAGCGGGTTGAAGTTCTGGGCGGTGTGGCGGTAGATGACGTTACCGAAATGGTCGGCTTTCCAGCCTTTGACGATGGCGAAGTCGCCGGTGATGGACTCTTCCATCAGGTACTTGCGGCCCTTGAATTCACGCACTTCCTTGCCTTCGGCGACCGGGGTGCCGACGCCGGTGGCGGTAAAGAAGGCCGGGATGCCGGCGCCGCCCGCGCGCATTTTTTCAGCGAGGGTGCCTTGGGGGGTCAGGATGACTTCGATTTCGCCTTTGAGCAGTTGCTCTTCGAACAGCTTGTTTTCACCGACGTAGGAGGCTACGACCTTGCTGATCTGGCGATCGGTGAGCAGTACGCCCAGGCCAAAACCGTCGACGCCGCAGTTGTTGGAAACCACGGTCAGATCACGAGTGCCCTTGCGCTTGATCTCGGCGATCAGATTTTCCGGGATCCCGCACAGGCCAAAGCCGCCGGCGATCACGGTCATGCCGTCTTCAAGACCTGCCAGTGCTTCCTCGTAGGAACTCACGCGCTTGTCGAAACCTGCCATATGCACCTCTTTTATTCTTTGTGGGCGGCTGGCTAGCCGTATGGGATGAGTGTCTCGTCGCTGAATTAATTTGTTAAGTTGTTTTTTTGGCTTGATTGATTGATAAAGCTCAACAAACCGCTGCTTCTACTCTTGCAGCTTAACCCTTGTAGCTTGCAGCCGGGAGCGAAGCGACGATGACCATCAAACAGATCCGCGCCTTCCTGGCCGTGGCCCAGAGCCTGAGTTTCGCCGTGGCCTGCGAGCGCCTGCACCTGTCGCAGTCGGCCTTGAGCCTGACCATCAAGGCGCTGGAGGACGGCCTGGGCGGGCGGCTGTTCACCCGCAATACACGCAATGTGGCGCTGACCGCCGAGGGTGAAGCCCTGGTGCCGTTGGCCCGCCGCCTGATCGCCGACTGGGACAACGCCGAAGATGAACTGCGCCAGCGCTTCACCCTGCAACGCGGGCGCGTGACGCTGGCGGCGATGCCGTCGTTCGCCGGCAACCTGCTGCCGCCGATGCTCAAGACTTTTCGCGCGCGTTATCCAAAGGTCAATGTCACCGTCAACGACGTGATCAACGAGCAGGTGCTGGAAATGGTCCGTGACCGCCAGGTGGAACTGGGGGTGGCGTTCGAGCCGACCATGAATTCGTCGCTGCAATTCACGCCTCTATATATCGACCGCTTCGTCGCGGTGGTGCCCCATGACTCGGCGCTGGCGGAGCTGCAGGAGATCGACTGGCAGACCTTGCTCAAGGAACCGTTCATCACTCTGCAACGGCCGTCGACGGTGCGGGTGATGCTCGAAGAACACCTGCACGCCCGGGGTATGAAACTCCCGGTGGAATTTGAAAGCCATCAACTGGCGACGGTCGGGCGCATGGTCGCCAGCGGACTGGGCGTGAGCGCGGTACCGGCCCTGTGCGCCGGGCAAATGCGCGAACTGGGGGCGCGGTGTATTACCTTGCGCGATCCGGTGGTGGAACGAGCGATCGGCGTGCTGACCTTGCCCGGCGGCGAGCTGTCGGCGGCGGCGCAGGCGTTGTTTGATGTGCTCAAGGCAGAAAACCTTGGAACGCGTCTACCTGGCTAAAAGCCAAGCAAAATGTGGGAGCGGGCTTGCTCGCGAATGCGGTGGGTCATCCAGCAATAGTGTCGACTGACC
>NZ_LYVP01000064.1 GCF_001984065.1 Pseudomonas sp. KK4 | reverse complement strand
ACCGCCTTCGCGAGCAAGCCCGCTCCCACAGGGTTATGTGTTGTGTCATGCAAAAAGCTACGGCTGGAGCAACTGACTGAAGGCCTCCAATTCACCCTTCTCCACATCGGACACCAGCACGAAGCGCATGTGACTGGCCTGCCACGACACCACGTTAAACCCGCGAATCGTCTGGCTCTGCCGCGCCTGGTCAGCCTCCGGCGTGGGCAGGATGAACACGTTGATGATGTGCTTGTTCCGCCCGTAACTCAGGGCGGCGGTTGTCTGGTGTTGCAGATAATCCAGTCGCCCGCCCAACAGCGGGAAACCCTGCGCCGCGTAATCGAACACCGGCGGCGAAAAGTCGAGTTTGCCGGAGAACCAGGGTTTCACGGTGTGGCGATCGGACGACACCACATCGTTCAAATGCTCGCCCATCAACGAGCGCACATGGCTGGAGACCGCCTCGTCCATCAAGGGCGCCTGAGCCCCCGGCGTTGCCACATACAGCACCATCGCCAAGGCCAGCGCGGCGGCGGAAAATGCCGGTGCGAACCAGGCTCGCCAGCGCTCGGCAAAACCCGGCTTCGGCGGCTGCGCGGGGAAGACAAGGGCCGCCAGCGACGCCGGCGCGGGGTAGTACGCCGCGCTCTGCTTCACGCTGGCCTTCAGTCGCTTTGCCTGGTCATGCAAGCGTGCGCAGTCGGCGCACTCGGCCAAATGCCCGGCCACCTTCGCCGCTGTGGCCGGGTCGAGTTCCTGGTCCAGGTAGCCATGCATCTGCGTCTGGCAAAGGGTGCAGTCGAGTTCATTCATGATCGTGCAACTTCAGTAGTTCGAGCTTGAGCATGGCGCGGGCCCTGGCCAGCCTCGACATGACGGTACCGATGGGGATGTCGACCACCAGGGCGATGTCCTTGTAAGGCATGTCTTCGAGCTCCTTGAGCACGATCACCTCGCGAAACCCCGGCGGCAGGGCGCACAGGGCCTGTTGGATCAGCGCCGCGTTTTCGGTGTGGATGGCCAGCAGTTCCGGGGTCTGGTCGTGGCTGGGCATGGGCGGGTCTTCGGAAAACTCATCGCCCAGCGCGACCCAATGCCGCCCGGCCGACGCCTTGAGCCAGGTATAGCTTTCGTTGCGCACGATGGTCAGGAACCAGGCCTTGGCGTTGCCGCCCGCGAAGCGTTGGGCAAACCGGAAGGCGCGCAGGGCGCTTTCCTGCACGACATCGTGCGCGGCGCTGTCGTTGCCCGTGAGCCAGCGCGCGAGGTTGTAGGCGGCGTCCAGATGGGGCGCAAACAGTTCCTCAAATCGCTTCATAGTGGTTTCCGCACGTTCCCACCTTCATAACTGCGCCCATTCGGGTTTTATTCCCGAAAAAAAATGTTTTTTCCACCGGGAATAAAGACCTGCCCTACAAGGTTTTACCTCGTGTCAGCTGCATCACTGTAGTTCGCCTGCGAGGAAATACCGATGGACATGCATTCAAAACAACCACAACAACGACGCGTCGACGGCCCGCTGAACCCGGACCGCCGCACGCTGCTCAAATGTTCGGCGTGGGCGGGGGCCGGGGTGATCTGGGCCCTGTCCGGCGGCATCCCGCGGGCCTTCGCCCTGGACAGCGCGGGCAATGTCTCCGACCCCAAGGCATTGGCCAGCACCTTCCACTTCGTGCAGATCAGCGACTCGCACATCGGTTTCAACAAAGAAGCCAACCCGGAGCCGGTCAAGACCTTGCAGGGCGCCATCGACAAGGTGATCGCCCTGCCGAAACGGCCGTCGTTGATCCTGCATACCGGCGATATCACCCACCTGTCCAAGGCCGAAGAGTTCGACACCGCCGCGCAACTGCTCAAGGGGCTGCCGGCCACCGTGCACTACGTGCCGGGCGAGCACGACACCCTGGACGAGGGCGGCGGCAAGCTCTATCTGGAGCGTTACGGCAAGGGCACCAAGGGCAATGGCTGGTACAGCTTCGATGACCACGGCGTGCATTTCATTGCCCTGGTCAATGTCTTCAACTTCCAGGCCGGGCGCGAGGCAACCCTGGGCGCCGATCAACTGGCGTGGCTGGCCGATGACCTGCGTGGGGTGTCGAGCAGTACGCCGATCGTGGTGTTTACCCACATTCCGTTGTGGACGATTTATCAGCCTTGGGGCTGGGGCACCGAGGATGGCGACCAGGCGATCGCCATGTTGCGCAAGTACGGTTCGGTGACGGTGTTGAACGGGCATATCCACCAGGTCATCCAGAAGGTCGAAGGCAACATCACCTTCCACACCGCCCGTGGCACCGCTTATCCACAACCCGCACCGGGTGCGGCACCGACACCGGGGCCGATGACGGTGGCGGCGGATCAACTGCGCAACTATTTGGGGATCACCGATGTGCGGGCCACCCAGGGTGACCATCCGCTGGCGCTGATCGATTCGACGTTGGTTTAGGGGAGGGGCACTGATGAAAACGCGACTGATGGCTGTGATCTGTTTGATGCTGTCGATGCCGGTGTGGGCCCAGGAAGTAAAAGTCGACATCAAGGCATTCATGTACGGGCCCAAGGATATGACGGTGCCCGTGGGCACCAAGGTGACCTGGGTGAACGACGACGAGATCCCCCACACGGTGGCCGAGACCCACAAAGTGTTTCGCTCCGGGGCGCTGGATACCGGGGACAGTTATTCCTGGGTGTTCAACACGCCGGGGGAGTACGAGTATTTCTGCGCGCTGCATCCGCAGATGATTGGCAAGATTGTGGTGAGTCAGTGAGCTGACTGCGCAGGGAATACCGATAGAACACGAGTCTCCATGTGGGAGCGGGCTTGCTCGCGAAGGCGGAGTGTCAGAAGCATTGATGCCGACTGACACGCCGCTTTCGCGAGCAAGCCCGCTCCCACAGGGTTTTGTGTTGTGCCGTATTACTTAGGGGAATTGAGGTTCAAGGTCGGGGTTTCATCGAAGAAATTCCATGGCTTGAGCAGCACATGCACCCACTCGGTCGGCATGATCGGCCATTCCTCGGCCCGGGCGATGTGGGTGGTGCCGGTGGTGAGCCAGACCACGTCGTCGGTGTTTTCGATGGAATGGTTGTCCTGGGTGAACTGCCCCAGGCCCGAGTCCTTGTCCGAGCGGTTCGGGTATTTGCCTTCCGGGTATTTCTCTTCCGGGTTGTACTGCGTCACCCACAGCTGTTTGTCCATGAAGCTCAGGCGGTGGTAGAGCCACTCGTCCTGGCCGAAGTTGGCGCCCTTGGCCACCGGGTGCGTGCCGCCGGCATAGGGAATCAACTGGTAGGACACCGGGTTGCCGACCTTGTTTTCCTTGCTGAAGTTGGTCAGCAGGCGCACGGTCGACGGGTCGAATTTCTGCGCGGCCTGCTGTTCGGTGCTGACCACGCGGGTTTCGGTCTGCATGGTGCTGGTGCGCGGGCCACCGCGATCGTTGGGCAGCACCACCGGGTTCACTTCCACCAGCGAGTTGCTTTCGCCGTCCACGTCCAGGTCCAAGCGGAAGTTGTAGATGTGCTGGTGGGTGGTGCCGACGATGTTGTGGTCGAGCAGGGTGCCGTAGCGGGTGTCTTCCTTGGCGGTGTCATCGTGCATGGTGTTCGATTTCACGCCCTTGACCGCTTCGATGCCGGTGGCGCCGGCGTCGATGCCGATCGTACCGTTCTGCTGGAAGACCCAGTCGAAGATGTAGTCGTAGTTGCCCACGGTGCTGATCCAGCGCACCACCAGTTCACGACGCTCGACGCTGAGGTTGGGCTGGCCCATTTCCTGGTGTTTGTATTCGGGGCCGGCGTAGCGCTCGAACACCGCGATGGCACGGGGAATCGCGGTCGGGGCGCCGGTGTAGTCGGCGATGGTCGCATCCAGCAGCACGGCGTTTTGCGGTGCGTCCTTGCCACGGGCGATCGGCGAGGTCAGGGTGCCCATGCCGTAGTCGCCGGAATCCAGGTACGCCTTGAAGTACCAGCCAACGTCCGGGTCGCCGTACGGCACGATCATGCCGCCCAGGGAGCCTTCGTACATGATCTTGCGCTTCTTGCCCTGGTCGTCATAGGTGACGGTGGACAGGATCGGCCCGACCCGCGAGTCGAGGCGCACGTGGAAATCCCAGTTCTGCCAGTGAATGCTGTTGCCGCTGATGGTGTAGTTCTTGCCCTCGGGCTCGGTGATTTCCAGCGGCTTGACCGACACCCCCTTGCGCCCGCGACCGTCATACGGCGTGGGTTTCATCGGCACCGGGATCAGCGCTTCGTCTTCGATCTTGATCAGCTTTTTCTGCTCCAGATCGACAATCGCCACCAGGCCTTCGATCGGGTGCGCCCAGTAGTCGCCGTCACCCACATCGAGGTAGCTGACGATCTTGAGCAGGCGCTTGTCCTGGGCCAGGCCGTCCTTGCCGTCGAAGTAGCCGACGGTCAACGGTGTCGCCACCACTTTCTTCACATCGTTGATGCCGCGCTTGGCCAGGGCTTGCGCGTATTCGGGACTGGTTTCGACGGCGTTCTGCACGGTGGCGAAGTCATCCAGCAGCACCATGCCGTGGGCGCCCTCAATCGGTTTCCACGACTTCAGTTCCTTGCTGTTCAAGTCCACCAGCGCTTCGATCACATGCTTGCCGTCCAGCACCACGATCGAGGCCTGGCGCGGCTGGGTGACGTTTTGCCCGGTGTAGACGAAGTTCCACACCTGATCCTTGGGCGGCTCCTTGACCGACACTTCGGTGAAGCGGAAGCCGGGTTTGTAGTTGTCGGATTTCTTGACGATGTCCACCGCCGTGGTGATTTCCTCCGCACTCAACGGGTTGAGCGGGTTGGGGCGGGTTTCCACAACGAAAGTGCTGTCCAGCCCGGACTGGAACACCTGGTTGATGAAGTCCTTGGACATGAACGCGGTCTTGCCCTTGAACACCACAGGCACCGTCAGCTCCATGCGCTTGCCGTTGAGCATGGCCACTTTGCTGTTGGGCTTGACCTTGAGGTAGACCCCGTCCTTGGCGATGGTGAAGACGTTGGCATAGTCATCCCACTTCACCGTCGCACCGAATTCTTCCAGGCCCGCCTGCAACGGCACCATCTCGGCGTGACCGCCGTGGGCCTGGGCGTTGCCGGCCCAGAACGGCAGGCCGAAGGTGCCCAGGGTGATGGCCAGTGCGAGCCGGGCCAGCGGCTGTTTGTGTCGTGATGCAAGGGAGGTGAACATTCTGGGTACCTTCGAAAAACCGGTGGGTGCATACCAGTACTTTGCTACAGCCAGTGCAGGACTGCATTGGAATGGCTGCCAGAATCCTTCGGATCTGTGCCTGAATCAACCTTTGCGCCGAGCGGATGATTGGCCGGTCCATCACTCTTTTTAACTGCCAGCGCCTGCAGGAGCGAGCTCGCTCGCGATGGGCGTCAACGATAACGCGGGAAACCTGATGCCCCGTGGTGGTCTCGGGTTCATCGCGAGCGTGCTCGCTCCTACAGGGGAAGCGTGATGTTTGGCATGCGGGCAGCGCCGGACGGGTAGTTATTGCTTCTGGATAATACGAAGCATTACTATTCACGCCCCGTTTGAACAGCATGCCGCAATGACCCTCAAGTTGCCCCGCAGACACGGCTTTTTCGAGCATTACGAAGAGTTGGTTGGCACCTGGACCCGCCGCCTGAGAAACCGTCAGCAGGCCGAGGATCTGGCCCACGATACCTTTGTGCGCGTGCTCGAATCCGATTCGGCGGCGGTGCAGCAACCGCGGGCGTATCTGCACCAGACCGCGCGCAATATCGCGGTCGATGGTTACCGGCGTGAGGATCGGCGGGGCGCCATGGAGTCAGAGGCGATCGATCTCAGTGTGTCGTCAGCCGGCGACCCGGAGCATTACATGCATGCGATCCAATTGGCTGATTCCATCGAGCGGGCGCTCACTGAGCTGCCGGTCAACTGCCGCAAGGTGTTTGTCTGGCAGAAAATCGAGGGCCTGACCCAGGCGGAAATCGCCGAACGCCTGGGGCTGTCCAGGAACATGGTGGAAAAGTACATGATCCGCACCCTGCGGCATCTGCGCGACCGGCTGGAAGGACTGCAACCATGATTCGCAGTTTTTTCCGCAGGCGCTTGCTGACCCTTTTATCCCGAGCCAAACAGGAACTTCCATGATGGATACTCGTGATTGCGCGTGCGGGCAAACAACAGTTCGCGATGAAGCGGCGCGCTGGTTTGTGCGTTTGCAGGAACCGGCCGTGGATGTCGAGATGCATCGCCAGTTCCAGTCCTGGCTGGACGAACACCCCCAGCACCGAACCGAATTCGAATGCCTGCAGGGCGTGTGGAAAGCCGCTGATCTGGTGCCCTCGGCGCGTCTGCTGGCGCTCTGTGAAGCGCCGCCGGCGCGCAGCAGACGCCGGCCGGTGATGCGTTATGCGGTGGCCGCCAGTGTGCTGGCGGTGGCACTGGGCTTGGGCCTGTTCAGCGGTTTGAATCAATCGTCGACCTACACCGCAGAGTTTTCCACAGCCCTGGGCGAGCGTCGCCACGTGGCCTTGCCGGACGGTTCGGTGGTGGACCTGGACAGTCGCAGTCGGATTCAAGTGCATTTTGAAAAGCATCGTCGCGGCATCGAGCTGATCGAGGGCGAGGCCCTGTTCAGCGTCGAGCACGACGCCAGCCGACCGTTCGTGGTCGAGGCCGGCCGCGGCAAGGTCACAGTCACCGGCACCCGTTTCGATGTGCGCCGGGGCGCGTCTGATACCCGGGTGGTGGTCGAGCAAGGCACGGTGAAGGTTCAGGGGCGGTCGGCGGCCGATGATGACTTCATCAGTTTGACGGCAGGCCTCGGCACCCAGGTCGATGCCCAAGGCAAGGTCGCGGCGGCGTATGCGGTCAACCCGGCGGAACTGACGGCCTGGCGCAACGGCAAACTGGTGTTCAACAACGCCAGCCTGAGCGACGTGGCCGAGCAGGTGTCGCGTTATCGGGACAAGCCGCTCAAGGTCGGCAACCCGGCGGTGGGCAATCTGCGCCTGACCAGCGTGTTCAAATCCGACAACACCGATGCCTTGCTCAAGGCCTTGCCGAGCATCCTTCCGGTGGCCGTTCGTACCCTCGATGACGGCAGCCAGGAAATAATTTCAAAATAAAATTCAGGTTTTTTTCGAGTTCATCGTCTTCCTGTGCAACTGCAACTGGTTTGCATTAACAAGCGCACACTCTTGCGATCCACAGGAATACGTTCGACGTGAATACATCCACCGCTAAACCCACGACCTTCCCTTGGTTGCCGCTGGCCCTCGCGCTGGCGGTCAACGTGGCAATGCCCCAGGCATTCGCCGCCGACGCCATCCATATCCAGGCGCAACCCTTGGGCCAGGCCCTGACTCAACTGGGTCAGCAAACCTCGTTGCAGGTGTTCTTCAGCCCTGACCTGGTAGCGGGCAAGCAAGCCCCGGCGGTGGACGGCAATCTTTCGCCGGAAGACGCACTGCGTCAGTTGCTGCAAGGCAGCGGCCTGCAGTATTCGATCGATGAAGGTTCGGCAACCCTCATGGCTGCGCCGACGGCTGCGACCGGCGGTGCGCTGGAACTGGGCGCGACTGACATCAAGGTGGTGGGTGACTGGCTCGGCGACGCCGACGCCGCCGTGGTGCAGAACCACCCGGGCGCCCGGACGGTGATCCGCCGCGAAGCCATGGTCGAGCAGGGCGCGATGAACGTCGGTGACGTGCTCAAGCGCGTTCCCGGTGTGCAGGTGCAGGACGCCAACGGCACCGGCGGCAGCGACATTTCCCTCAACGTCGGCGTGCGCGGCCTGACTTCGCGCCTGTCGCCACGCTCCACCATTCTGATCGACGGCGTGCCGGCGGCGTTCGCCCCGTACGGCCAGCCGCAACTGTCGATGGCGCCGATTTCTTCTGGCAACCTCGACAGCATCGACGTGGTGCGCGGCGCCGGCTCGGTGCGCTACGGACCACAGAACGTGGGCGGCGTGATCAACTTCGTGACCCGCGCGATCCCGGAAAAAGCCTCGGCGGAAATCGGCACCACCCTGGAAACTTCCCAGCACGGTGGCTGGAAGCACATCGACACGGCGTTCATGGGCGGTACAGCCGACAACGGCATCGGCGTGGCGCTGTTGTATTCCGGCGTCAACGGCAACGGTTACCGTGAGCGCAACAACGGCAACGACATCGACGACGTGATTCTCAAGACCCATTGGGCGCCCACCGACGTCGACGATTTCAGCCTGAATTTTCACTACTACGACGCCAGCGCCGATATGCCCGGTGGCCTGACCCAGGCGCAGTACGACGCCGACCCGTTCCAGTCCGACCGCAACAACGACAACTTCAGCGGCCGTCGCAAGGACGTGTCGTTCAAGTGGGCGCGGCAGATCGACGACCGCACCCAGGCCGAAGTACTGACCTACTACTCCGACAGCTTCCGGGGCAGCAACATCGCCGCCCGCGACCAGAAGACCCTCGGCTCGTTCCCGCGCACCTACTACACCTACGGCATCGAGCCGCGGGTGTCCCATGTGTTCGACGTCGGCCCGACCACCCAGGAAGTCAGCGTCGGCTATCGCTACCTGAAGGAAGGCATGCACGAAGAGGCCAGCCGTCTGGCGCTCAACAGCAGCAACGAGCCGGTGGTGCGTCCGGGTTCCGATGGGCACGTCTATCAGGACCGTACCGGTGGGACTGAAGCCCACGCGGTGTACATCGACAACAAAATCGATGTCGGCAACTGGACCGTCACCCCGGGTGTGCGTTTCGAACATATCCAGACCGAATGGCACGATCGCCCGGTGCTCGACACCGCTGGCAAGCCAGTCCCGGAAAAGCGCCGCAACATCGAAAGCAACGAACCGTTGCCGGCTCTGAGCGTGATGTATCACCTGTCCGACGCCTGGAAACTGTTCGCCAACTACGAGACCTCGTTCGGCTCGCTGCAGTATTTCCAGCTGGGCCAGGGGGGCTCGGGTAACGACACCGCCAATGGCCTGGAGCCGGAAAAGGCCAAGACCTACGAGATCGGTACCCGCTACAACGATGACGTGTGGGGCGGCGAAGTGACGCTGTTCTACATCGACTTCGACAAAGAGTTGCAGTACATCAGCAACGACGCCGGCTGGACCAACCTCGGCGCGACCACCCACCGGGGTATCGAGGCGTCGGTGCACTACGACATGGTAGCCCTGGACCCGCGCCTGGACGGCCTGACTGCCAATGCCGGCTTCACCTACACCCGCGCCGTGTACGAAGGGGAGATTCCGGACTTCAAGGGCCGCGACCTGCCGTTCTACTCGCGGCAGGTGGCCACCGTCGGCCTGCGCTACGACATCGACCGCTGGACCTGGAACGTCGATGCCTTCGCCCAGTCCAAGCAGCGCTCGCCGGGCGTTGCGGTGAACGCCGACGGCAGCTTCAGCAACAACTACATCACCGAAGGCACCGCTGACGGCCAATACGGCGACATTCCGGGGTACGTGACCTGGAACGTGCGCAGCGGCTATGACTTCGGGCCGTCGGTGTCGAACCTGAAAGTCGGCGCCGGGGTGAAAAACATCTTCGACAAGCAATACTTCACCCGTTCCAGCGACAACAACTCGGGGATGTACGTGGGGGCGCCGCGCACGTTCTTTGTGCAGGCCAGCGTCGGGTTCTGATAGACCGAGGCGCCTTCATCGCGGGCAAGCCTCGCTCCTACAGGGATCTGCGGCGATCAAATGTGGGAGCGGGCTTGCTCGCGAAAGCGGTGGGTCAGTCAGATTGATGTCGGCTGACACACCGCTTTCGCGAGCAAGTCAAATCGTCGCACCGCCGCTCCCACAATTGATCTGCGTTGGGCATGGTTTTTTTGTTCACCGAAGATCCCTCAAACCTTCAACACCTTCCCGCCGATCGCCACCGCGACCAGCAGCAACGCCATCAGCGCAAAGGCGAAACTCAAGCTCGCGGCATGGGCGATGAAGCCGATCACCGCCGGCCCGGCCAGAATCCCGGCATAGCCCAGGGTGGTAATGGCCGGCACGGCGATGCTCTCGGGCATGACCGTCTGCTTGCCCACCGCGGTATACAGCACCGGCACGATGTTCGAGCAGCCGGCACCCAACAGGGCATAACCCACCAGCGCCGCTTCCCAGCTCGGGACGAAGGTGGCCAGGCATAGTCCGAACGCAGCGGTCACTCCGCCGAACACAATCACCCGGGTCGCGCCCAGCCGGCGCACGATGGCGTCTCCGGTCAAGCGTCCCACCGTCATGGTCAGGGCAAACGCCGCGTATCCCAACCCGGCATAGGCGGTGTCGATCCCGCGTTCCTGGGCCAGGAATACCGCGCTCCAGTCCAGTGCTGCGCCCTCGGCGAGGAACACGATGAAACACATCCCGCCGATGAACAGCACGATGCCATGGGGCACCGCGAATGCCGGGCCTGAGCTCTCGCTGCCATAAGGCAACAGGTGCGGCGCGGCCTTCGCCAGCGCGATCAGTAGCAGCACGATCACCACCAGCGTCGCACCCAACGGCGAAAGCCCCAGGCCCAGCAATCCGCTGACGCCCGCCGCGCCGACGATTCCGCCCAGGCTGAACAAGCCATGAAAGCCCGACATCATGTTCCTGCCGCTGGCCCGCTCGACGATCACCGCTTGCAGGTTCACCGTCGAATCCACCGTGCCCAACCCGGCACCGAACAGGAACAACGCGGCCATCAGCGCCGGAATCGACGACACCGTCGCCAGCAATGGCAGCGCCACACAGATCAACAAGGTGCCGCCGGTGGCCACTTTGCGACACCCGAAGCGCGTGGCCAGCAGGCCGGCCATGGGCATCGCCAGGATCGAGCCCACCCCCAGGCACAGCAGCAACAGACCTAGCGTGCCTTCGTCCAGCCCGGCCCGCGCCTTGGCATACGGCACCAGCGGCGCCCACGCGGCAATGCCGAACCCGGCGATGAAAAAGGCCACGCGCGTGGACATCTGCTCCAGGCGCCCCGGCACGAATGAGGTCTGGGTGTTGAGGTTGGTCATATCGATCCTTGGCAAAAAACGTCGCGTCAGCAAGGGACAGCCACCGACCGGCGAGGGTTCGATCAGCGTCTACGGGCATTCGCGCTCCGGCAGGCTGACATCGTTGCACAGCCAGAGTGTGTTTCGCGATATGTTGGACCCTGTTCATCATTCCAACAGGGAGAGCGCCATGGCGCGCAGGTACGACGCAAGGGGCAATATCTATATGGTGGCGGCGCCTGACGAATTGCGCCACAGGGGCATCGCACTGCCCGATCAGGCCAGTGACGCCGCGCAAACCCTCCAGACATGGGCATTGGCGGCGATCGAGGCGTGCTGTTCCTGGGCCCCGGGCACGCAACCACCGGGCAGCAAGGAGCATTGCAGCGACGGCCTGCTGGTGGGGCCGTTTCAGGCTGCCCATCCGTTTGACCTGTTGATCGTCAACACCGACGGCACCCTGGCGGAGCGCAGCGGCAATGGGCTGACGATTTTTTCCCAGGCGCTGAGTGATCAGGGGCTGTTTCCGGAGGATGAGGCCTGTGTGCTGAGGGTTCATCACGACAAGGCCGATGTGTCGTCACCGGGGCAGATTTCGGTGAAGGCGGCGCAGGTTGAAGGCGTACAGGGCTTCTGGCTGGACCTGGGCGAGCCGGGGTTCGGGCCGGAGGCGGTCAGCGCCGTCGATTATGAAACAGCGACCTTGAACGGTCGCGAGCTCAGTCACGTTCAACCCTTGTCGGCACTCAACGGCGCCTGGTCCCGCAGCCAGTTTGCCCGGGTCGGCAATCCTCACTGCGTGACCTTGGTGGACAGCGCCGATGATTTGCCGAGCAATGAGCAGATGCGCGAGCCGGCATTGGGCGAAGGCTTGCTGCGTATCGCCTATGCCATGCCCGCGGGCGCCGGGCGGCCCTGTCCGGCGGGGATCAATCTGCAATGGGCGATGCACGACGTCGGACAGCGGGTGTTGGCCCGGGTGTTCGAGCGAGGCGAAGGGCCGACCGCGTCGTCGGGGACCAGCGCCACGGCGGTGGCTTGCGCGGCCTGGCGGGTGGGCTGGGTGAGCGCGGGGGAGGTGAAGGTGACGATGCCTGGGGGGACTGCACCGATTTTGCTGGAGCAAGAGCAGGGGGAGTTGAGGCGGGTCAGTCTGTTTGGTACGGCGCGGTTGGTTATTTAAATCTGATGTCGCCGTTATTGGATTGCCGCCCAGAGTAAACCCGGCATCTGTGTACATGTCCTACAGAAATTTGGCAGGGAGACATAAGAAAGATCTTTTTCGCTGTACTCAGGCGGTTTTATTCAAACCATCATGTATAGAAAGAGTTGTAGATTTGCCCATGACGGAGTTGACTGCCAACTCCACTGCCAAGGAACGGTGGCATGGCATTTGATGTTTTATTGAAAATCAATGTTTTCCCGGGTGAAACGCCGATGCGTAACACACAGGGACTGGATCGAAGTGACCGGCTATTACTTGGCGTCCATCATGGAACCTCGATGACGGCCAGTTCTGCGGGGGGAGCCTCTCCGGGGCGTACGATTTTAGATTTTACGTCTGCAAATACCCTGGATAAATCCAGCACCAAGCGCCTGGAAGCCAGTATAAAAACACCTACACCCAGCAAAAGCTTACGGACGGCGGAGTCGGCGGAAACTTCGCTGGTGGGTGGGATCGTATGCAAATAAAAAATCCTCGTAAGGTTTAGCTGATGTCAAAGGCCTACATTTTTATCAATGAGCGTGTACAGCCATATTCATATTTAAAATCGAACTTGAATCTTGGCAGAAATCCAGTGTCAAGTTTGATGTGTTGAATTCTCACGTTGTCAATACAGTGGTATTGCCCGGTGAAATAATAATTGTTGGCGATGAGTTAGTACCGTCTTGTACGGGCGAAGAAGCGTTTTATATGCGCAAAGCGTTGGAAGTCCATTTGGCGATTATGACTAATGGAATGCAGAGTGATGGTTTTCTAGTTGAAAATCACGAGCTGTTGACAAAGATTCTCGGTTATTCATCCATTGGGATTGGCGCGGTGGGTGGAGCGTGGAGCAAGCACCTTGATGGCATCAAGAAAACCCTCGAAAATATTGAAACCGCCCATGGTGATCTTCTCAAAAAGGGCGGCGCTGGGAATCGAGACGTTTTTTATGCGGAGCGCAAGGCTCTGTTTGAGAAGCTTGAAGATCAGTTGAATAGCTTTGCCCGATTTGGATCCGGTTTACGTAACCAAGGCTCGATCAAGGACATGCTGGGCATCTCCACCAAAAGCTACCTGCATACAGGAACCATAGCCGGCTACGCTGAAACTATTAATGGCGTGGCGAAAGCTTCGAGCCTTATTAAAAAGGTACATATCTTGGTGTCGGTCTGAGTGTAACTGCGACGGTTACCTCAATCTATAATGCGTGCACCACTGGGCGCGAAGAACAATGCAGGAAAGCTAAATATGTAGAAGGAGGGAAGTTGACAGGAAACCTTTTCTTCGGAGCTTTGGGAGGGGCGGCTGGTGGTTTTGGAGCTGCGCTAACATGTTCCCTCGTATTCGGGATTGCTACTGGCGGTCCTGGCGCTCTGGCGTGTGGCGTGATCGGGGGTGGGGTTGGCGGTTTGATTGGAGGCGAATCTGGTGAATCTTTTGGTAAATTGAGTGGGGAGATGTTGTACGAGTACTCACTTAAATGAGTGATTTAGTGATTCTGTTTATAATGCTATTCATATTTTTTATAGCATTTTTGTCGATTTTTTTGATGCTGATATTTTCTTATAAGTACACGGATTTAATTGAAGGGCATTTAAGTAAAAGTAGATTTGTGGCGAATAATCGTGAAGCGTTCTCTGATTTGGGGCTGATTGGGAAAGTTCTCAGGAGCGGATCGATTGCATCAATGTTTTTGATCCCTCGGCTATGCGAAAAACGGGGTCTTATAGAAAAGGATGAGTTGTTGAGTTTGCCGCCACAACTTAAGCGAATGCTGATAATCCCCTATGTCATGGGAGGGGTGTCTTTTTTTGCAATGCTCGTTTTTCGGTTTTTTTTTGTTTGATTTTTACATTTGGTCGTCGCTAGCTTTTCGCCGCAGCATCTAGCTGTTGACGAATCAACTAGCGATCTGACCAAGGTGTATTTGATTCAATCCGGAAGATCAATTGAGCCCGAGAACTCCACCACCGGCATCGTCCGCTTCATCAACACCTTGCCGCCGCGCACCGAATACAGTGGCAAGCCCTGGCTGCGGATCACCTCGTAGTCGCTGGGCGCCGACAGAATCAGCAAGTTCGCCGGCCGCCCCGGTTCCAGGCCATAGCGATCCCCCAATGCCAGCGCTTTGGCGCTGTTGTCGGTCACCAGGTCCAGCGCGCTCTGCAGGTTGCGGTAACCGAGCATGTGACAGATGTGCAGGCCCGCTTCCAGGACCCGCAGGATGTTGCCGTTACCCAACGGGTACCACGGGTCGACGATCGAATCCTGGCCGAAACACACGTTCATGCCGGCCTCGAGCAGCTCGTTGACCCGGGTCACGCCACGGCGTTTGGGGAAGTTGTCGAAGCGCCCCTGCAGGTGAATGCTTTCGGTGGGGCACGAGACAAAACTGATCCCGGAATGCCCCAGCAGGCGAAACAGCTTGGCGCAGTAGGCATTGTCGTAGGAGCCCATGGCCGTGGTGTGGCTGGCGGTGACCCGCGAACCCATGTCGCGGCTGCGGGCTTCTTCGGCCAGCACTTCGAGAAAGCGCGAATGCGGGTCGTCGGTTTCATCGCAATGCACATCCACCAGGCAACCGGTGCGTTCGGCCAAGTCCATGAGGAACTTCACCGAACTCACCCCTTGATCCCGGGTGTATTCGAAATGCGGAATGCCGCCGACCACGTCCGCGCCCATGTGGATCGCTTCTTCCATCAGGTCCCGGCCGTTGCGATAGGACTCGATGCCCTCCTGGGGGAACGCAACGATCTGCATGTCCACCAGATGTCGGCTTTCCTCGCGCACTTCGAGCATGGCCCTGAGGGCGGTCAACTGCGGGTCGGTGACGTCGACGTGGGTGCGCACATGCTGGATGCCATGGGCGGCGAGGCTTTCGATGGTTTTTTTCGATCGGGTCTTGGTGTCTTCCAGGGTGATGGTCGCCTTGCGCTCACCCCAGCATTCGATGCCCTCGAACAGCGTGCCGCTCATGTTCCAGCGCGGCTCGCCGGCGGTCAGGGTGGCGTCCAGGTGAATGTGCGGTTCGACGAAGGGTGGCACCACCAGGTTGCCGCCGGCGTCCAGGTCCTCGGGGCCCAGGGTCGGCGCTTCGGTCTGCCGGGCGATGTGACTGATCAGGCCGTTTTCCAGGTGCAACTCATGCAGGCCTTCCTGATTGCGCAACCGGGCGTTGATGATGTGCATCGGGAGGGTCCTTTTGACATTGGGTGGATCTACCTAAGTTAGCTTGGTGTTGGCGACTACCGCCAGTGGCATTGATCTGCGAAGTTCAACTGTGGGAGCGGGCTTGCTCGCGAAAGCGTTGGGTCAGTTTTGAAGATGCTGGCTGACACACCTCTTTCGCGAGCAAGCCCGCTCCCACAGGGACCGCATTTCTTCAGGAAGACTGCTGCAATGGCAGAAACCGCAGCAACGCAGCGACTATGGCTTCCGGTGCATCTTCCTGCACCAGATGACCGGCATTGGGGATGGCCTGGAATTGTGCGCCGGGGATGAGGGCCTGCAGGGCGCGCCCGCGTTCGATGGGGATCCACTGATCGTCTTCGCCCCAGAGAATCTGCACCGGGCAGCGAATGCTGGGATACGCACCCTCGACCTCTCGGGTATAGCGCTGGTCCATCTGCGCGATCTGCCGATAGAACGCCGCTTGCCCCGGATCACCGAGCCATGGTTGTACGTAGGGCGCCAGTTCGTCGTCCGGGATCTGCCGCTGGATCGCCCCGCGAATGTAGGCGGGCACGATCGCCTGCTGGATGTAGTCGGGCAGCCCGCTGAACGCCGCTTCATGCTGACGCACATGCTGCACGAACGGCGAGCCCCAGGGCGTCAGCGCCACCGGGTCGATCAGGGTCAGGCTGCGGTAATCGCGACCATTGAGCAGGTGCGCGCGCAGGGCCGTGGCACCGCCAAAATCATGGGCGACCACATCCGGGCAATCCAGCCCCCAATGATCCAGCAACTGCGCCAGCAACTCGTTCTGCACGCCGAGGGAGACGTCGCCGTCGATCTTCTCCGATTGGCCATAGCCCAGCAGATCGAAGTAATGCACCCGATGGGTGGTGATGAAATGCGGGGCGATACGGTGCCAGACGTACGAAGAAAAGGGCGTGCCGTGCACGAACACCAACGGCGGGCCATCGCCGCGCACGGCGTAGCGAACGCAGTGGCCATTGAAGCGATACGTCTGAGGCAGCGGCCAGTCAGCCATGGGCGTGTCCTCCTGATAGGGGAAAGCCAAAAAGCATAGGCCGAAAAAAACCACCCATGAAGGTGGTTTTTTCCGCTTTCTGTAGGAGCGAGCTCGCTCGCGATGGTCGCCAGAGCGCCACGGGCATTCAGACAGCTCGCGTCATCGTTGACGACCATCGCGAGCGAGCTCGCTCCTACAGGGGGCTGTTACTTTACTCGCCGCGATAGATGCAACCGCTGGTGCAGGTCTCGTGGATGCGGATCGCGCTGAGTTCCGGCAGCAACGGCTTCAGTTCACCCCAGATCCACTTGGCCAGCACTTCACTGGTCGGGTTTTCAAGGCCCGGAATATCGTTCAGGTAGTTGTGGTCCAGGCGCTCGTACAGCGGCTTGAAAATCGCCTTGATCTCGGAGAAATCGCGAATCCAGCCGGTGTGTGGGTCCAGATCGCCGCTCAGGTGAATCGCCACCTTGAACGAATGACCGTGCAGGCGTCCGCACTTGTGGCCGTCCGGCACGTGGGGCAGGCGGTGGGCGGATTCGAATGTAAATTCCTTGAAGATTTCCACAGTATCTTGAGCTCTGTTGAGGTGGCGATCGCCGCGGCGATGCTGGGGCAATTTGACAGGCGGCGAGTTTACCAGCTTGTCCTGACTAAAGGGTCAGCAAGCGCTCGCCGAGGCGACCGTTGGCGGCCAGTTCGAGAAACTCGTCCCCCAGCCGGCGGCTTTCATCTATTGCCGCCCGCCAGTATGTCTGCCGGCTCGGCGCATCGCCCATGAAGCGCTTGAAGTCGTTACGGTCCGGCAGTTTGCCGTAGGGCAGACGGGCCAGGTATTCCTTCGATGGGGCCAGCAGAAGCACATTCTGCAGGCGTGCCGGGCAGGCGCGGCGCCACGGCAGGCCCTTGTCGAACCAGCCCGGGATCACCCGGTCGGTGAAGTGCGGATAGAGCACGATGTCGTTGCCGCTGTAGGGCAGGTCGAGGTGATAGTCCAGCAGGCCGCCGTCGCGGAAGGTACCGGCACCGGCCCCCGGCAGGTCGCGCACGCCTTCCATGACCATCGGGATCGAACCCGAAGCCAGCAGCGCCTGGCGCAGGTTGCCGGCGTTCAGGGCGACGAAGCGTGACGGAAAGTCGTTCAACGCATCCACCGGTGGCGCCAGGCGCGGGTCGTGGATGATCAGCCGCTCGAAGTGCCGCGACAGCCGTGCACGACCGCACAGGTTGTCGGCGATCACCGACGACAGGCCCAGGCCCAGGCGACCGCGATGATCGTCGGCGAGCAGGCCGTGGCTTTTGACCACCATGATGTTCAAGCGGTAATGGGCGTTGGCCAGGAGCGTGGCATCGCGGCCGTCGAGCAGGTCCTCGAGCATGCGCCGCGAGCTCTGGCTGATCTGCGCCATGGTCACGCCCTTGTCGAAGTTCTGCTCGGTGTACAGGTGGCCGAGCCGGCGGATGCCTTCGGCCGCGTCCGGCAGGCAGGCACTGGCGAAGCGCCAGGAACCGACCGAGGCGCCGATCAGTGAGCGCTCCCGGGGCGCCGAGGGCAGCCAGTCACCGAACAACGCCAGGTCCAGCCCCTGAATCCCCAACGCCTTGGGGCCACCGGCGGCGCCTGGCAAGGTGCCAACATCGGCGGCGTGCAGGCCGTTTTCGCGGATGCGCGCGAAGGCACGTGGACCGGCCTTGAGCGTCAGGGAAGGGAATTTGATGTGGATGGCGGTCATTGCGGTCTCGAAGGTTGGCAAGCGGGCGGATTATAAACGCGTTCCTGGGTGGGAGCGGCGGTGCGACGATTCCACTTGCTCGCCAAGGCAGTGTTTCAGTCGACATGGGCATCGACTGGCACACCGCCTTCGCGAGCAAGCCCGTTCCCACACGGGTTCAGTGTTGCAGTGATCAATGATGGCAATTCAGCTTCAATTAAGTTCATCCCGCTAAGGTGCGCCCCGTAGGCAACACATAAAAAATTCGGAGTCACCCATGAAAACCCTGACTGCCCTGTCCACCGCCTCCCTCATCGTTCTGACCGCCAACTTCGCCCACGCCCGGGATCTGGGGCCCGATGAAGCCCTGAGGCTGCGCGACGCTGGTACCATTGTGTCTTTCGAGAAACTCAATGCCACCGCGTTGGCCAAACATCCCGGCTCCACCGTCACCGAAACGGAGCTGGAAGAAGAGTATGGCAAATACATCTACCAGATCGAATTGCGCGACCCGCAGGGCGTCGACTGGGACATGGAATTAGACGCCGTCAGTGGCCAGGTTCTCAAGGATCATCAGGATTCGTAATGACGCTGCTTTCTTTGACACAGCGCCGCGCCGGCAGCCGACTGGCGCTGGTGCTGCTGGCGGTTTGCTCGGTGGCAGTGTGCCCGGTGGCCATGCCCCGCGACCTCGACCAGGACGAAGCCCTGCGCCTGCGCCAGCAGGGGGTGATTTTGCCCCTGGAGCAAGTGCTGCAAAAAGCATTGGACCGCTACCCTGGCGCCAAACTGCTTGAGGTCGAGCTCGAAGAGAAACACGACGTCTACATTTATGAAGTCGAATTGCTGACCACCGAAGGCGTGGTCCGCGAGCTCGACCTGGAAGCCGCCACCGGCCGTTTACTGAAAGACAAGGAAGATTGACCGATGCGTTTGCTCCTGGTGGAAGACCATGTGCCCCTGGCCGACGAACTGCTGGCCGGCCTCAATCGCCAGGGCTATGCCGTGGACTGGCTGGCCGACGGTCGCGATGCGGTGTACCAGGGCAGCAGCGAACCCTACGACCTGATCATCCTCGACCTCGGGCTGCCGGGTTTGCCGGGGCTCGAGGTGCTGGCCCAGTGGCGTGCGGGTGGGCTGGGGACGCCGGTGCTGATCCTCACCGCTCGCGATTCCTGGGCCGAGCGCATCGAAGGGCTCAAGGCCGGTGCCGACGATTACCTGACCAAGCCCTTTCACCCCGAAGAACTGCACCTGCGCATTCAGGCGTTATTGCGCCGCTCCCATGGCCAGGTCAATCAACCCACCCTCAAGGCCGCCGGCCTGCACCTGGACGAAGGCCGGCAATGCGTGATTCGCGACGGCGCCGACATCCAGCTGACCGCCGCCGAATTCCGCCTGTTGCGCTACTTCATGCTGCACCCGCAACAGATCCTGTCCAAAAGCCACCTGGCCGAACATCTCTATGACGGTGAGACCGAGCGCGACTCCAACGTGCTGGAAGTCCACGTCAATCACCTGCGGCGCAAGCTGGGCAAAAGCGTGATCGAGACCCGTCGCGGCCAGGGTTATCTGTTCGGCGGGCAAGCGCAGTGAGGTCGATCCAGCGCCGCTTGAGCCTGGGCCTGATCAGCGTGATGGTGGTGGTCGGCCTGGTCCTGGCGCAAACCAGCCTGTGGCTGTTCGAAATGGGGCTGCAACGCTACCTCGAGGCGGGGCTGCGCAATGACAGCGAGAACCTGCTGGTGGCGCTGGTCCGTGGCCCGCAGGGTTTGCAACTGGATGAGCGACACCTGTCGCCGGCTTATCAACGGCCGTTTTCCGGTCATTACTTCCGCATCGATTTTGCCGACAGCCATTGGCGATCCCGCTCGTTATGGGATCAGCAATTGCCGCAGCTGGAGCACCCGGGGCTGAGCAACCTGCAACTGGGCCCGGAGGGTCAGCAGTTACTGGTATTGCGCACCGACTATCGACGCCTGGGCCAGTCGATCTCCATCAGCGTGGCCCAGGATTACACCCCCGTGCGCGAGAGCTTTTTGCGCATGCAGCAGGTCGGCCTCGGACTGGGGCTGGCGGGGTTGCTGCTGATCCTGCTGCTGCAACGCGTTACCGTGCGTCGTGCCTTGCGCCCGCTGGAAAAGGCCCGGGAACAGATCGCGCAACTGCAGCAGGGCCAGCGCTCGCAACTTGACGATCAGGTGCCGGTGGAACTGGAGCCGCTGGTGGCGCAAATCAACCATCTGCTGGCCCACACCGAAGACAGCCTCAAGCGCTCGCGCAATGCCCTGGGCAATCTCGGTCATGCCTTGAAGACGCCGTTGGCGGTGTTGCTGAGCCTGGCCTCCAGCGAGCAACTCGACGCGCACCCGCAACTGCGCAAGGTGCTCAAGGCGCAACTGGAGCAGGTGCAGCAGCGGCTCAACCGTGAACTCAACCGTGCGCGGTTGTCCGGTGATGCGTTGCCCGGCGCACTGTTCGACTGCGACGCGGAACTGCCGGGGTTGCTGGCGACCCTGAACATGATTCACGGCGAACACCTGGACCTGAGCTATCGCTGCCCGCCCGGCCTGCAACTGCCCCGGGATCGCGAAGATGTGCTGGAACTGCTCGGCAACCTGCTGGACAACGCCTGCAAGTGGGCGGATGCCGAAGTGCGCCTGAGCGTGAGCGAAACCGCGCAGGGCTTTGAACTGAGTGTGGAAGACGACGGCCCGGGCATCCCCGAAGAGCGCCGCGATCAGGTGGTCAGCCGTGGCACCCGGCTGGATGAACAGACCGACGGCCATGGCCTGGGGCTGGGGATCGTGCGTGACATCGTTGATAACTGGGGTGGGGTGTTGCGCCTGGAGGAAAGCGAGTGGGGCGGGCTCAAGGTGGCGATCGAACTCCCCAAACGCTGAACTCAAAAATGAAGTACCTGTGGCGAGGGAGCTTGCTCCCGCCGGGCTGCGCAGCAGCCCCGTTCTTTGATGACAGGGGACTGCTGCGCAGTCCGACGGGAGCAAGCTTCCTCGCCACAAAACAAGCTCCCTTGCCACAGGTCGGTGTTGGCTGAATGGTCGAGACCCGCTCAGGTGTGATGAATCTCCCGATCCTTGGTTTCCGGCATGAAGAATATCCCCAGGATCGCCGTCATCACCGCAATGACGATCGGGTACCACAGCCCGTAGTAGATATCCCCCGTGGCCGCGACCATGGCGAAGGCCACGGTCGGCAGGAAGCCGCCGAACCAGCCGTTGCCGATGTGGTAGGGCAGGGACATCGAGGTGTAGCGGATGCGCGCCGGGAACAGTTCCACCAGCCAGGCGGCGATTGGTCCGTAGACCATGGTCACGTAGATCACCAGGATCGTCAGCAGCAGCAACACCATCGGGTAGTTGGTCTTGGCCGGGTCAGCCTTCTCGGGGTAGCCGGCCTCCTTGAGCCCGCTGGCGAGGTTCGCGGTGAAGGCGTCGTTGCGGGTCTTGAAGTCGGCCGCCGGCATCGCGGTGCCCTCGAAACTCTCGACCACCCTGTCGCCGATCCGCACCTGCGCCACGGTGCCCGGCTCGGCTTTCACGTTCTCATAAGGGATGGCCCGCTTGGCCAAAATGGTCTTGGCCAGGTCGCAGGAACTGGTGAATTTGGCCTTGCCCACCGGGTCGAACTGGAACGAGCACTGGTCGGGATCGGCAATCACCTTGACCGGGTTCTTCTCCTGGGCGATGAACACGTCGGGGTTACCGTACTGGGTCAGCGCATGGAAGATCGGGAAGTAAGTGATTGCCGCGAGAATGCAGCCGGCCATGATGATGCCCTTGCGCCCGATGCGGTCGGACAGGCTGCCGAAAATCACGAAGAACGGCGTGCCGATCAGCAGCGAGCCGGCGATCAGCAGGTTCGCGGTTTGCGGGTCGATCTTCAGGGTCTGAAGCAGGAAGAACAGCGCATAGAACTGCCCCGTGTACCAGACAACGGCCTGGCCGGCGGTGCCGCCTAGCAGGGCCATGATCACGATTTTCAGGTTGTCCCAGCGGGCAAAGGATTCGGTCAGCGGCGCCTTGGACGCCTTGCCTTCGGCCTTCATTTTCATGAACACCGGCGACTCGCTCAGTTGCAGGCGGATGTACACCGAGACGGCCAGCAGCAGGATCGACAGCAGGAACGGAATTCGCCAGCCCCAGGCCTCGAACGCCTCGGTGCCCAGCGCGGTGCGGCAGGCGAGGATCACCAGCAACGACAGAAACAGCCCGAGGGTGGCGGTGGTCTGAATCCACGAGGTGAAATAGCCGCGCCTGCCCTTCGGCGCATGTTCGGCCACGTAGGTCGCCGCACCGCCGTATTCCCCGCCCAGGGCCAGGCCTTGCAGCAGGCGCAGGGTGATGAGGATGATCGGTGCCGCCACGCCAATGGTGGCGTAGCCGGGCAAGAAGCCCACGATCGCGGTGGACACGCCCATGATCACGATGGTGATCAGGAAGGTGTGCTTGCGCCCGATCATGTCACCCAGCCGGCCGAACACGATCGCGCCGAAAGGCCGCACGGCAAAGCCCGCGGCAAAGGCGAGCAGGGCGAAGATGAAGGCGGTGGTCTCGTTGACGCCGGCGAAGAAGTGCTTGGCGATGATCGCGGCGAGGGACCCGTACAGATAGAAGTCGTACCACTCGAACACAGTGCCCAGTGACGAGGCGAAAATGACTTTTCGCTCCTCCTTGCTGACCCCGTGGTTGGGCGCGCTGCCCATGGTTGTGCTGTCGATTACCGCCATGAGTGTTCTCCGTTGTTCTTGTTTTAAGGCCGGAGTACCTCTCAAGTGTTGCCGCACCCTGGCCCTGGGGCTGATGTCATCGGACACGAACTGACGGCCTCGCATTGCTGCAAGGTCATTAAAAGCATAATCGGCTTTGCACAGATATCCACTCGCCATCACGGCAGCCGACAAAAACTGGAGGAGCGAGCTTGCTGGCGATGGTGGTCAACGATAACGCGGGTAGCCTGAGTGGCCGCGTTGTCTGATCGTTCATCGCGAGCAAGCTCGCTCCTACAGGGTTTGGGGGGTGGTTGTGGGGTTAGACGCGGAACTGGTCCATCAGACTTTGCTGCTGGTTCGCCAGGCTGTTGAGCGACTGGCTCACCCGCGCCGATTCATTGGCTTGCCCCGACAGCGATTCGGTCACGTCGCGGATGTTCGCCACGTTGCTGTTGATCTCCTCGGCCACCGCGCTTTGCTCTTCGGCGGCGCTGGCGATCTGCAGGTTCATGTCGCTGATCACCGTCACCGCTTCGCCAATCTGCCGAAGGGCGGTCACCGCGTGGCCGACCTGTTCGACACTGCCCTGGGCCTGGCGATGGCTGTTGCCCATCGACCCCACCACGTCCTGAGTGCCGCTCTGCAACTGCTCGATCACCACACGGGTTTCCTCGACGGACTCCTGGGTGCGCCGCGCCAGGTTGCGCACTTCATCGGCCACCACGGCGAACCCACGACCGGCCTCACCGGCACGGGCCGCTTCGATCGCGGCGTTGAGGGCCAGCAGGTTGGTCTGCTCGGCGATGGCGCGGATCACTTCCAGCACCGAACCGATCTTCTCGCTGTTGGCGGCCAGGCCTTCGACCTGGACCATCGCCGCGCTCATGTCGGCCGCCAGGTTGTCGATGCTGGCGGTGGTGCGGTCGATCACGGTCAGGCCCTGACGCGTGGCCAGGTCGGCATCCCGCGCGGCCTGGGCCGCCTGCGCCGCACTGCGCGCCACATCCTGGGCGGTGGCGCTCATTTCGTGGGACGCGGTGGCGACCTGATCCACCTGGCGGTATTGCTGCTCCATGCCGGCGCTGGTCTGGGTGGCGATGGCCGAAGACTGGTCGGCGGTGCTGCGGGCGTCCTGCACCGAGCGTTTAACCTCGGCAATGATCGGCTGCAGCTTGTCCAGAAAGCGGTTGAACCAGCCGGCCAGTTGCCCCAGCTCATCCTGTTTGTCGTACGCCAGGCGGCGGGTCAGGTCGCCTTCGCCGCTGGCGATGTCTTCGAGCATGTGCGCCACGCCGAGGATCGGTCTGGTGACGCTGCGGGCCATCAGCCACACCAGCAGCAGGCCGATCAGCGCAGCCAGCACGCCCAGACTCAGTTCGGTGAGGGTGCCGGCGGTGTTGCTGTCGTCCAGTTGTTTTTTCAGCGCTTCGGCAGGCCCCACCAGCACTTGCTCCGGCACGTCGAGCAACACGCCCCAGGTCTTGCCCCCCGGAATCGGCTGGAACGGCGCCATTACCTTGAGCTGTTGGTCGCTGTGCAGGCTGGTGGTCTTGCTGATGGAGGCGAGCATGCGCATCAGTTCTGCACCGGAGGTCTTGTCCACCGCTTCCAGGCGCTGGCTGAGTTTGCTCGCGTCTGCGCTGTAACCGGCGAGCAGGCCAGCGGGGCTGACGATGCTGACGGTGGTCTGGCCGTCATAGAGCTTTTTGCTCGCGCTCTGGCTGACCGTTTGCAGGCTGTTGAGGTTGATGTCCACCGACAGCGAGGCGATGAGCTTGCCGTTGAGCATCAGTGGGAAAACGATGCTGGTCATCAGCACGTTCTGGCCGTCGATCACATAGAAGTACGGTTCGATCACGCAGGGCTTGAGGCTGGCGCGGGGGCAGGTGAACCAGGCATTGGCCGCTTCGCCGCTGGGGCCGGTGCGGGTGTCGGCGATGTCGCTTTCCGGCAGCGGCATGGCGGTCAGCCTGCCGGGCGTCGGTTGCGACCAGTACAGGGCAAAGCGGCCCTTTTCGTTGCTGCCCACTTCGCTCTGGCCGGCGAACAGTTCGTCCTTGCCGTCCAGGCCGTTGGGCTCGAACACCAGGGACAGGCCCAGCAGGTCTGGGTTGGCTTGCAGTGCCGACTTGACCTGGCGGGTCAGGTCTTCGCGCAGGTCGAAGGCATCGAGAAAGCGTTTCTCGGCCTGATCGCGCAGGAACAGCACCTGCCGGGAAAAGCCATGGCCATATTGATAGGCGTCCATGAACTGCTGACGAATGCCCAGCGCCTGGTTCTCGCCCTGGGACTCGATCCGTGCCTGGGCGGCTTCGGTCAACATCGCCATGCTCGAAGCTTTCACCAACTGCGAACTGTGCTCCATGCGATACAACGAAAGCCCCACCAACAGCGTCACGATGCCCGCCAGGCACAACCCGGACAGCAGGGTGATCTTCCATTGGATGGAAAGTTGTCTGAGTGACATGGCAATGTCCTTATTCGATAAATATCTGAGACTTTGCACTGTAACGGCCGGGACATTCATTTCTTTATGCCGCCCGGAGCGCTTCTGTGGCGAGGGAGCTTGCTCCCGCTGGGGTGCGAAGCGCCCCCCCTGTATTTATTCAAAGTGATGGAGAGATCCAGTTGACTGCTGCGCAGTCGGACGGGAGCAAGCTCCCTCGCCACAGGCAAGCTCTCTGGCCTCAGGCAGGCTCTCTGGCCTCAGGCAGGCTCTCTGGCCACAGGCAGACTCTCTGGCTACAGGCAGACTCTCTGGCTACAAGCAGACTCTCTGGCCACACGCTTTGACACCGGCACGACTCTGCGGCACAGTGCGCGCCCTCTAATAAAACCCATATTCCTTCAATCCGCTGGCGGCTCTCGCAGACTGCCGGACGGAGTCTTTTCGTTTGTCTGGAGTTAGTGAAATGAATGCAGTGATTGCCGCGGTCGGCATCATGCTGATACTCAGTCTGTCCCGCGTGCACGTGGTCATCGCGTTGATCGTCGGCGCGCTGGTGGGCGGGTTGACTGGCGGGTTGGGCATCGATGCGACGCTCAAGGCGTTCAACAGCGGCCTGGGTGGCGGGGCGACGGTGGCGTTGTCCTACGCGTTGCTCGGTGCGTTCGCCGTGGCCATCGCCAAGTCCGGCCTGGCCCACGCCCTGGCCGACAAGGCCCTGGCGATGGTCGATCGCCAGCACGCCAATGGCGGCGGCAACGTCAAGTGGCTGCTGATCGGCCTGCTGTGGGTGGTGGCCATCGCCTCGCAGAACATCTTGCCGATACATATCGCCTTTATTCCGTTGCTGGTCCCGCCGCTGCTGTACGTGCTGACCAAGCTGCAACTGGACCGCCGGCTGATCGCCTGTGTGATCACCTTCGGCCTGATCACCCCCTACATGTTCCTGCCGGTGGGGTTCGGCAATATCTTCCTCAATGAAATCCTGCTGGCCAACGTCGCCCGCAGCGGCGTCGACATCAGCGGCATCAACGTCACCCACGCCATGGGCATTCCGGCGCTGGGCATGCTGGTCGGGCTCGGTGTGGCGTTCATCAGCTATCGCAAGAAGCGTATCTATGACCTGGCGAAGATCGAGCAAGTCGAGCAGGTCGCCGTGCAGTACAACCCGCTGAGCCTGATGGTGGCGCTGCTGGCCATCGCGGCGGCGTTCATCGTTCAGTTGCTGTTGGATTCGATGATCATCGGCGCGCTGGTGGGTTTCCTGATTTTCTCGGTCTCTGGCATCGTCAAATGGCGGGACACCGACGACCTGTTCACCGAAGGCATGAAGATGATGGCGATGATCGGTTTCATCATGATCGCCTCGTCCGGGTTCGGCGAAGTGATCAAGGCCACGGGCGATGTGCAAACCCTGGTGGAAGCCTCGGCCTCGTGGATCGGCCACAGCAAAGGCATCGGCGCCTTGCTGATGTTGCTGGTGGGGCTGCTGGTGACCATGGGCATCGGCTCGTCGTTTTCCACGGTGCCGATCCTGGCGGTGATTTTCGTGCCGTTGTGCGTGCAACTGGGCTTCAGCCCGATCGCCATCGTGTGCATCGTCGGCACCGCCGGCGCCCTGGGTGACGCCGGCTCGCCGGCCTCGGACTCCACCCTCGGCCCGACCTCCGGCCTGAACATCGACGGCCAGCATCACCACATCTGGGACACCGTGGTCCCGACCTTCCTGCACTACAACCTGCCGTTGCTGGCGTTTGGCTGGATCGCCGCGATGGTCCTGTAACACCGTACTCCCTGTGGGAGCGAGCCTGCTCGCGATAGCGGTGAGTCAGACACGTTGGTGTTGAGCGAACCTACGTCATCGCGAGCAAGTCGAATCGTCGCACCGCCGCTCCCACAAGGGATCTTCATGGTGCAGATGAACGTGTTCAACTTTTGTGCCGGCGTGCCGTTAAAGGCTTTATCCACGCCAATAAAATCAAAAGAGTGAACGTCATGCGCATGAGCCTGAAGGCCAAAGTCCTGTCCCTTGCCGTCCTCCCGGTGTTGCTCTTTGCGCTGGTCATCAGCCTGACCACCCTGTTCATCCTGCAGGGCCAGGCCCGCAACGAAGTCGAGCAGACCCGCGAGCGGCTGCTCAGCGATGCCAAGGCCACGCTGCAAAGCTACGTGGCCGTGGCCATGACCACCATCAAGCCGCTGTACGACGCCGCCGCCCCAGGCGATGACACGGCGCGGGCGCAGGCGATCAAGTTGCTGTCGAACATCGCCTACGGCAAGGAAGGCTACTTCTTCGGCTACGACTCCAACACCGTGCGCCTGTTCAAGGCCAACAGCCCCGAAGGCGTGGGCCAGAGCTTCAAGGACAACCGCGACCCCAACGGCGTCTACGTCAACCGCGACCTGGTGAAAGTGGCCAAGGACGGCACCCATTACCTGCAATACAGCTCACCGCTGCCGAGCAACAACAAAGTGCTGGTGCCCAAACTCGGCTACACCGAATACCTGGCCAAGTGGGACATGGCGGTGGGTACCTCGGTGAACCTCGACGGCATCGAGGCGCAAGTGGCTGTGGTCGAGGCCAAGGTCCAGGAGCGCGTGCAGGGCGTGGTGCTGAGCATCGTCGGCGTGGCGGTGGTGGTGCTGCTGTTGATCGCGGCGGCGGGGATGCTGTTGGCCAATACCATCTTGCGTCCGCTGAACCTGATGAAAGCCAACCTCGACGACATCGCCGCGGGGGAGGGCGACCTGACCCGTCGCCTGACCATCACCAGCCAGGATGAACTGGGCGCGCTGGCCGGTTCCTTCAACCGTTTTGTCGACAAGATCCACGGCCTGGTGCGGCAGATCACCGAAATGACTTCGCAACTGACCGGGCTGGTCAACCAGGTGTCCGATCAGGCCCAGCGTTCGGACCAGGCCATGGAGCGTCAGCGTCACGAAACCGACCAGGTGGCCACGGCGATCAACGAGATGTCCGCCGCCGCCCAGGAAGTGGCCAAGAGCGCGCAAAACGCCGCGGTCGCCGCCCAGCAGACCGACGAAGAAGGCCAGGCCGCCAAGCGTGTGGTGGCCGGCAGCATCGTCAAGATCCATGCATTGGTCGATGACATCCGCAGCAGCGGCGTGTCCCTCGACAGCCTGCAAAAGGACGTGTCGTCGATCGTCAGCGTGCTCGGGGTGATTCGCTCGATTGCCGAACAGACCAACCTGCTGGCGCTCAACGCGGCCATCGAAGCGGCTCGCGCCGGGGAGGCCGGGCGCGGGTTTGCGGTGGTGGCCGATGAGGTCCGGGCGCTGGCCAGCCGTACGCAGATCAGCACCCAGGAAATCCAGGGCATGATCGACCGTTTGCAGGCCGGTACCCAGTCGGCGGTGGAAGCCATGCGCCGCTCCAGCGAGGCCGGCGACGGTACCTCGGCCCAGGCCAATGAAGCGGGGGCTTCACTGGACACCATGGCCCAGTTGATCGCCACCATCAACTCGATGAACGCCCAGATCGCCAGCGCTGCCGAAGAGCAGACCGCCGTGGCCGAAGAGATCAATCGCAGCGTGCACCAGATTGCGGTGGCGGTGGATAACGTCGCGGGTGAAACCCAGCTTGGGGCGCAGACTTCGCGCAGTCTGGCGGATCTCGGGCAGCGTCTGGGCAGTCTGGTCGGCCAGTTCCGTATCTGACGGATTGGGCCATTGTGGCGAGGGCGCTTGTTGCCGCCTGAGTGCGCAGCACTCACAAAATCGGCAGCTGTTGCCACATTTTTGGGGCACTGCGCAGCCCCGCGCGAGCAAGCTCGCTCGCCACAGGAGGTGTTTGATCTGGCGGTTCAGGGCCGGTCCCAGTAGGGCACTTCGCCAAAACACTCGACAAAAAAATCGATCACCGTGCGCACCTTCACCGACAACCGTCGGCTGCCCGGCCAGAGCACGGCGATCTGCTGCGGTTCGAAACTGTTGGACACCTGATAGCTGCCCAGCACCGGCACCAGCGTGCCGTGGCGCACCGCTTCACCAATCAGCCACGACGGAAACATCACCAGCCCCAGCCCCTGTTCGGCGGCCTGGGTCAGGGTGTCGGCGTGGTTGCCAGTGATCGGGCCTCGCACCGAATAGGGCGTCCACGGCTGCCGGCCCTTGCGAAAGAACCAGCGCTGCAGGCCGGTGACGCCCTTGTAGGCCAGGCAATCATGGTCTGCCAGGTCGTCCGGATGCTGCGGCGTGCCGCGCCGTTCGAGATAGGCCGGGCTTGCCGCCACCTGAAAGCGATGGGGCGCCAAGATCCGGGCCTGCATGCTCGAATCGTGCAGCGCGCCGATGCGAAACAGCAGGTCCGCGCCTTCCTGCAGCGGGTCGACGTAGCTGTCGGTCTGCTGAATATCCAGTTGCAGTTTCGGGTAGCGCTCGCACAGCTTGCCCAGCCAGGGCGTCAGGTGGCGCTGGCCGAACACCACCGGCGCGTTGATCCGCACCAGGCCGCTGGGTTCGCTTTGTTGTTCCTGCAGGGCCTGCTCGGCTTCCTCCAGTTGCACCAGCACCAGCCGCGCATGGTGCCCGAGCATGCGCCCGGCTTCGGTGGGCGTGACGGCACGGGTGTGGCGGTAGAGCAGTTGCTGGCTCAGGGCCTGTTCCATCAACTGGATCTGCCGTGAGATGGAGGAGGGCGCCAGGCCTTCGCGACGGGCGACTTCGGAAAAGCTGCCGTGGTCGAGTACCGCGACGAAGAGCCGAAGTGCCTTGAATCCCAGTTCATTGAGGCCGTGCATGGCGAGTCCTGTTGTGCGGTTTGCGCAAAAGTGTTGTCAGGATGCTCCCATTTATCGCAAAGGATCACCACCGGATAATGGTGGGAGCGGGCTTGCTCGCGAACGTGGTGGGTCGGCCAACATCTGTG
>NZ_LYVP01000063.1 GCF_001984065.1 Pseudomonas sp. KK4 | reverse complement strand
CAAATGTTGACTGACCCACCGCATTCGCGAGCAAGCCCGCTCCCACCATTATCCGTGCCCGGCCAAGGTTCAGGATGCGCCTGCAGATGCACAAAGCCCGGCGACAATGCCGGGCTTTTTGTATGCGGGTTAAAAAAGAGCCTCAACGCTCTTTGATGGGGAGAAGTGGAGCCCTGAGGCTCAAGATGCGCGTGAAGCAGGCGGTGAGCTTGATAGGGGTTCAATGCACTCACCACCTGCGCAACGGCCTGGACAAGCAGGCGACTGCGCATCTTCATCGTAGGAACAAGGGGGGCGGGCCTCAAGTACCGCTAGTCTAATCCCCCCACAATTGTCAGCTTCTGCCACCGGGCCAGCCGGCCTGACCCAGGGCCTTGAGCAGTGCTTGGGCATCCAGCCCCGTCACGCCATGCCCATTACCTTCGGTCGTTTCGGCGGCGAGCAGGGCGTTGATGATCGCTTCTTCCACGGCTTCGGTGGCCGCCAGGAACAATTCGCTGATGTGATCGTTATTGACCATGCTCAGGTGGTCGGTGGTCGGCGCGCGTTTGCGCTCATAGGCCGCGGCCGGGACCTGGGCATTGCCGGTGGCGAAGGCAATGAAAATATCGCCGCTGTGGTCTTCGTTACCCCCTCCGGTGCGGGCCAGGCCAAGGCTGGCCCGTTGCGCTAGGCGCGTGCACTGGTGCGGCAGCAAGGGCGCATCGGTGGCCAGGCAGACCACGATCGAACCCATGCCCGGATGGGGCAGGGCGGCCTTGAGAAACGGTGAGTCGACCTGCTCCATGTAGCGCCCCACCGGGTAGCCATCGACGCGCAACTCGTTGCGAATGCCGTGGTTGGCCTGGACGATGGCGCCGACCGTCCAGCCGCCCTGGGCACTGCTGAGCCTGCGCGAGGCCGTGCCGATGCCGCCCTTGAATTCGTGGCAGATCATACCGCTGCCGCCGCCGACATTGCCTTCGGCCACCGGCCCGTCCACCGCCGAATTGACGGCCTGGGCCACGTGCTCGAGCTTCACATGGAAACCGTTGATGTCGTTGAGCAAGCCATCGAAAGTCTCCAGTACCACCGGCATGTTCCAGTACAGCCGCCCGTCGTCCGGTTGCTGCTCGCGGTCCAGCACGATCAAGGCATCGCGCACCACACCCAGGCTGTGGGTGTTGGTGAAGGCCACCGGGCTGGTCAACAGGCCGGCCTCGCGAATCCACTCCAGCCCCGTGGCATCACCGTTGCCGTTGAGCACATGCACACCGGCGAAGCACGGCTGCTCGCTGGCGGAACCGGCACGGGGTTCGATCACGGTCACGCCGGTCAGGATATCGCGGCCCTGCGCGGTGCGGCCCCGCACATTGCTATGGCCCACACGCACCCCGGGCACGTCGGTGATGGCATTGAGCGGGCCGGGTTGCAGTTGGCCGAATTGGATGTTCAGGTCGCGGGCACGTGGTTTCATTGTTGTTCTCATCGTCAGTTCGTCACACAGAAATCGTTGGTTAAACACCGTCCCCTGTGGGAGCGGGCTTGCTCGCGAATGCGCTTTGACTGTCGGCATAGGTGTTGCCTGACGCACCGCTTTCGCGAGCAAGCCCGCTCCCACAAGGGGAGGCGTCATCCCCGGATTGAAATACCCGCAATGACCCCGCATGATGCGGCGCGGCCACCGGTATTCAGGTGCCTGCAGCGTATCGATCGGGGTGGTCATAACCCATTCCCGTCATGGGTTACTCGAAAGGGGTAGGGCGTGGACGCGTTGTTGAAAGAGTTGCCGATACACCAGGGGTTGGCGCGGATGTTCGGCAGGGTGGGTGAGGACGGTTTCTGGCGCGCGCTGGTCGATACCCTGCGCCTGCTGGTGCCGCTGGACAACGCCCTGGTGGCGGTGCTGGAGCCTGGTCGCGTGCCGCGCCTGCTGATCGACTTCGATTCCAAGGGCAGCGGTGACGAACAGGATGAACTGGCCGATTACAGCGCCGGCATGTACCTGCTCGATCCGTTCTACCTGGCCGTGTGCAGCGGCATCGCCGACGGCCTGCACAGCCTCCAATCCCTGGCGTCCGACCAGTTCCAGCAGAGCGAGTACTACCTCAGCTACTTCCGCAAGGTGGTCGGCGCTGACGAGTTGCAGTTCATGGTCAACCTCGACGGCGCGGTGGTCGGTCTGTCCCTGGGGCGCTCGACGCACTTCAGCCTCCAAGAGCAGGGCCGGCTGCTGTGCGTGCGCGACTGGGTACTGGCCGCCATGCGCCGGCATGTGCAATTGCTGCCCCCGCAAGGTCCGACCCCGGAACCGGCGGTGGGCGACCTGGCGACCCTGCTCGACCGCTTCGACGCACGCCTGACTGCCCGGGAAATCGAGACCGCGCGGCTGATTTTGCAAGGCTTTTCCAGCAAGGCGATTGCCCAGCAAATGGGCATTTCACCGGAGACGGTGAAGGTGCATCGGCGCAATCTCTATCACAAGCTCAATGTGAACGGGCATGGGGAGTTGTTTGCGTTGGTGCTGCAGCCGCGATGAGTCGGTGTGTCTGAAGTTGATTGATCGGCTGTGATGGCCCCTTCGCGAGCAGGCCCGTTCCCACCGTTGACCGCGTTCCATCAGGATGAATGCGATCAACGGTGGGAGCGGGCTTGCTCGCGAAGGCCGCACCTCGGTCTCACTGCCTGAACACCAACGCCTTCAACCCACACTCCGGATCGGCATCGGGAAACTCCGGCGGGTTATCCAGTCGCTGCTCGAACCGCAGGCTCGGCGCCTCACGGGTGACACCGTCGATCAGGAAATCGGCGCCGAATGCCGGGTCATTCATGCACGCCAGCACCGTGCCCTGTGGGCTGAGCAGTTCCGGCAGGCGGCGCAGGACGCGCTGGTAGTCCTTGGTCAGCAGGAAACTGCCTTTCTGAAACGATGGCGGGTCGATGATCACCAGGTCATACGGGCCCTTGCCGATCACCTTGCCCCAGGACTTGAACAGGTCGTGGCCCAGGAACGTGACCTTGCCCAGGTCATGGTCGTTCAGGCGATGGTTGTCGCGACCACGGCTCAGCGCCGGGCTGGACATGTCCAGGTTGACCACATGAGCCGCGCCACCTTCGATGGCCGCCACCGAGAAACCGCAGGTGTAGGCGAACAGGTTCAGCACCCGTTTGCCCTCGGCATTGGCCCGCACCCAGTCACGGCCGTAACGCATGTCGAGGAACAGTCCGGTGTTCTGCTTGCGGCCCAGGTCCACGCGATAATTCAGGCCACCCTCGGTGATGGTCATTTCCTCGATGACGTCCCCCAGCAGCCATTCGGTGGTGCTTTGCAGCAGATAGCGATGTTGCAGCAACAGCGTATGGGCGCCGGATTGTGCCCACTGGGTTGACCCCGTGAGCGTTATCAGCAACTGCTTCAAGTCCTCCAGTTGCGAAGCTTGCGGCTCCTTGAACAGCGCCACCAGCACCACGCCCTGCAACCAGTCCACGGTCACTTGCTCCAGCCCCGGCCAGCAACGGCCGCGGCCGTGGAACAGGCGCCGGGTTTCGGCCGGGGGCGTTGCCAGGGCCGTGAGCAAGTGGTCGTGAAGGGTCGAGAGGGCTTGAGTGTTCATCGAGTCGGGGTCGGCAATTTGCGGGGGCGGCATTTAACCATAGTTGTGACTTCGACGGACCAGCACAAAACCCTGTAGGAGCGAGCTCGCTCGCGATGGTCGTCAACGATGACGCTGGATACCTGACGCCCCGCGGCGCGCTCCAGCTCATCGCGAGCGAGCTCGCTCCTACAGAAGACGGGCGGCTGAGTTATCACGATTAATTTAACTTTACGTGAGGATTTGGCGACCTTGCCGCTCCCATACTCGGCCCCAACGAACAACAACTCAGGAGCCCGGTCATGTCGCAGTCAACGGCTTTACCCAAGGCCAGCCACCCCCGCTGGCTGCGGCTCACCCACTGGCTCAATGCCCTGGCGGTGCTGGTGATGGTGACCAGCGGCTGGCGGATCTACAACGCTTCACCTCTCTACGAATTCAGTTTTCCCACATCGATCACCCTCGGCGGCTGGCTCGGCGGGGCCTTGCAGTGGCACTTCGCAGCGATGTGGTTCCTGGCGATCAACGGCGTGGTCTATCTCGCCTTCAACCTCTTCAGCGGTCGGCTCAAACGCCGCTTCTTCCCGGTCTCGCCCAAAGGCGTGCTGCATGACCTGTGGGCCGCCTTGCGCGGCAGGCTGGGTCACGCCGACCTCACCCATTACAACCAGGTGCAGCGCTTCGCCTACTTGTTCGTGATGCTCGACATCACGCTGCTGGTGGTCTCCGGGCTGGTGTTGTGGAAGTCGGTGCAGTTCCCGCTGTTGCGCCAATTGCTAGGTGGCTACGACACGGCGCGGCATGTGCACTTCATCGCAATGGCGCTGCTGGTCGGGTTTGTGGCAGTGCACCTGTTGATGGTGGCGCTGGTCCCTAAAACACTGCTGGCCATGATCGTCGGTCGCAAGGAGCACGCATGAAAAAGCGCATCGAAGGCTTGGATGAATCGTCAATCCTCACCGACGCCCGCAAAATCCTCGCCCCGCAAATCGAAGATCGCTCGCGCCGTTCATTCTTGCTGCGCGGCCTGACCCTCGGTGGCGTGGCCATGTTGTCCGGGTGCAACCTGACCGACGATGAAAGCGTCGAAACCGCACTGTCATCCATGTCGCGCTTCAACGATCGGGTACAGGGCTGGCTGTTCAATCCCAATGCCATGGCGCCGACCTATCCCGAGTCGATGATCACCCGGCCATTTCCGTTCAATGCCTTCTACGGTATCGACGAAGCGCCCACGGTGGCCGAGGACAGTTATCGCCTGGAAGTCACCGGCCTGGTCGCGGACAAACGCAGCTGGCGCCTGGAGGAATTGCGCGCCATGGCCCAGACCGAGCAGATCACCCGGCACATCTGCGTCGAAGGCTGGAGCGCCATCGGCCGCTGGGGCGGGGTGCGCTTCAGTGACTTCCTCAAGCGCGTCGGCGCCGACACCGATGCCAAATACGTTGGCTTCAAATGCGCTGATGACTACTACACCAGCATCGACATGGCCACCGCGCTGCATGCGCAGACCCTGTTGGCGCTGACCTGGGACGGCGCTGTACTGCCGCGCGAATACGGCTTCCCAATGAAGCTGCGCATGCCCACCAAGCTTGGCTACAAGAACCCCAAACACATCCAGGCGATTTTCGTCAGCAATACCTTCAGCGGCGGCTACTGGGAAGACCAGGGCTACAACTGGTTCGGTGGCAGCTGACGCGACGCCTTGCAACATCACCCACAGCAACCTGTGCTTCAAGGAGATTCATCATGAAAAAGTTGACCACCGTTGCGCTGTCCCTGTGCCTGGCCGTTGGCGCCGCCAGTGTTTTTGCGGCTGACACCATGAGTAACGACAGCATGAGCAAGGACTCGATGTCCAAGGACGCCATGTCCAAGGACAGCATGAAAAAAGACACGATGATGAAAAAGGATTCGATGTCCAAGGACGCGATGAAGCATGACGGCATGTCCAAGGACGCCATGAAAAAAGACAACATGTCCAAAGACGCGATGAAGAAAGACAACATGTCCCAATGACTCGAACATCCCGCGATCCCCTGTAGGAGCCGAGCTTGCTCGCGATGGCGCCGTATCAGTCGACCTTTTATTGACTGACACACCGCCATCCCGAGCAGGCTCGGCGCCTACCGTTTTTCAGGCTATGACCTGAAGTCATACCCCCATGATTTTTTATGGTTACAGCCCCGCCAACCGCCAGTGTTAAAAAATCGCAAACCAGCTCATCAACAACAAAAAAGAGCGTTTGCAACCATGATCATTCATCACTGCCGCGTCCTCGCCAGCGTCCTGCTGCGCTCTTCGAACCCCGACACCTGCCATCGCGTGCCCCGTGCATGCGTGTGCTGCTGACACCCAAAAATCCCTCTGCGTCCTGACAAGAGTAACGACTGATGAAAGAACTCGACCTGTACATCGGTGAAGGTTTCGAAGGCCCCGGCGTGAACGCCGCGCACATCAACATCCTGATCGGCCCGCGCAACGGCCCGGCCGGCCAGGCGTTCGCCAACAGCCTGGCATCGCCAAGCCAGGGCCATTGTCCGTTCATGGTGATCGCCCAGCCGAATATCCCGGTCAAGCCAATGACCCTTTACGTCAACAAAGCAGAAATCAGCAGCGACCTGCACGGCAACGCCACCTGGGGTGCGTCCCAGGCCGGTATCGCCAAGGCTGTGCTCGAAGCCCTGCTCGACGGCACCTTGCCGCCGGAAGCCGAAGACGAGTGGGCCATCGTCACCGCCAACTGGGTCAACCCGGCCTGTGATGACCTGGATGCGGTGTACCTGAACAACTACAACGCCTGCCGCACCGCGATCCGCGCCGCCCTGACCGGCCAGCCGGAAACCGCACAGCTCAAGGATGTGGTCAACCACATCAGCAACCCTTTCTACACGCCAAAAGCCTGAGGTCCGCGCCATGCAATACATCCGTTTGGGCAACTCCGGCCTGCAAGTCTCCCGCCTGTGCCTGGGCACCATGAACATGGGCACCCCGGACTGGAAACCGTGGATCTTCGATGAGAAGAAAAGCGAGCCGATCGTCAGGCACGCGCTGGACAACGGCGTGAATTTCATCGACCTGGCGGACTTCTATTCCGCAGGCGTCGGTGAAGAAGTGGTAGGGCGCATCGTCAAGCGCCTGGCCCGTCGCGAAGACCTGGTGATCACCACCAAGGTCGGTTACGGCACCCGCGCCGGGATCAACGCCAGCGGCCATTCGCGCAAGCACATCATGGACAGCATCGATGCCTCGCTCAAACGCCTGGACATGGATTACGTCGACGTCTTCATGCTGCATTACTTCGACGTCAACACCCCGGTCGAAGAGACCATGAGCGCCATGAACGACATCGTGCGTTCCGGCAAGGCCCGCTACATCGGCGTGTCGACCATGCTCACCGGGCAACTGGCGAAAATCCTCATGGCTTGCGAGCGCAATGGATGGGTCAAGCCGATCAACATGCAGCTGCAACTGAACTGCGCCTACCGCGAAGAAGAACGCGAAATGATCCCGTTCTGCCGCGACCAGGGCCTGGGGGTCTCGGTGTTCAGCCCGTTGGCCCGTGGCCTGCTGACCGGCGACGTGCAGTCGACCCGCAACCAGACCGACTTCTTCACCCAGCAGATGTACAGCGACGAAGCCTCGTTCGAAATCGCCCGTTCGGTGCAGCGCGTGGCCCGTGCCCGTGGCGTGTCCAACGCGCAGATCGCCCAGGCCTGGGTGGCCAATCACCCGGGGGTGGATTGCATGCTGGTCGGTGCCGACACCACCGAGCAATTCGACAGCGCCCTGGCGGCCCTTGAGACCCAGCTCGATGCCGAGGAATTGCACGAACTGGAGCGCAACTACACCCCGTGCGACGTGATCAACGATTACACCGCCGGCAAGCGAATCCTGCGTTCGGCCCGTCCGGGCCTGGAGCGCTTCACCCTGACCGAGGCCGTGGCATGAGCGCGTTGATCCGTCACGGCAATTTCATCGATGGGCAGTGGTCCAGCGGCGGTGCCACCTACCCGGTACTGAACCCGGCCACCGGCGAGTTGATCGCCGATGTGCAAAAGGCCGGCGCCGAAGAAACCCACCTGGCCATCGACGCCGCCCACCGCGCCTTGCCGGCCTGGCGCAAGCTGACCGCCAAGGAGCGCAGCCAGCGCCTCAAGCGCTGGGGCGAGTTGATGCTGAGCAACCAGAAGGACCTGGCCACCTTGCTCAGTCGCGAACAGGGCAAGCCACTGGCCGAGGCCATGGGCGAAGTGGTGTACGCCGCCAGTTTCCTGGAGTGGTTCGCCGAAGAAGCCAAGCGCGCCTACGGCGATGTGATCCCCAGCCACAAGGCCGACGCCCGCATCGTGGTGGTCAAGGAAGCCATCGGTGTGGTTGCGGCGATTACCCCGTGGAACTTCCCGCTGGCCATGGTCACCCGCAAGGTCGGCCCGGCCCTGGCGGCAGGGTGCACGATGATCCTCAAACCGTCGGAAGAAACGCCGTTGTCGGCCTTTGCCCTGGCGGTACTGGCCGAACAGGCTGGCATTCCGGCGGGCGTGTTCAACGTCGTCTCCGGTGATGCGGTGGCGATTGGCGGTGCGCTGCAGGCCTCCGGCATCGTGCGCAAGCTGTCGTTCACCGGCTCCACCCGCACCGGCAAATTGCTGATGCGTCAGGCGGCGGACACCTTGAAAAAGGTCTCGCTGGAACTGGGTGGCAACGCGCCGTTCATTGTGTTCGACGATGCCGACATCGACGCCGCCGTCAAAGGCGCCATGGCCTCGAAATTCCGCAACACCGGGCAGACCTGCGTGTGCGTGAACCGCTTCTTCATCCAGGACGGCGTCTACGAGGCCTTCACCGGCAAGCTCGCCGAAGCCGTGGCGGCGATGCGCGTGGGTAATGCGCTGGAAGGCGACACGGAGCAAGGTCCGTTGATCAACGCCGCGGCGTTGGCCAAGGTCGAGCTGCATGTCGGTGATGCCTTGGAGAAAGGCGCCAAGTTGCTCTGCGGCGGTCGTCGTCATGCCCTGGGCGGCACCTTCTTCGAGCCGACGATTCTCACCGAAGCGACCGCTGACATGCTGATCGCCCAGGACGAAACCTTCGGCCCGGTGGCCGCGTGCTTCCGCTTCAAGGACGAGGCCGAGGTGCTGCAACGGGCCAACGACACCCCCTACGGTTTGTCGGCCTACTTCTACAGCCGCGACATCGGCCGCGTGTGGCGCATGGCCGAGGGCCTGGAGGCGGGCATGGTCGGCATCAACGAAGGCCTCATCTCCACCGAGGTTGCGCCGTTCGGCGGCATCAAGGAATCGGGCCTGGGCCGCGAAGGCTCGAAGTACGGCCTGGATGACTACCTGGAGCTCAAGTACCTGCTGATGGGAGGCCTCTGACTCCCCCCATAGAGCCCTCAATGTGGGAGCGGGCTTGCTCGCGAAAGCGGTGTGTCAGTCAACATCAAAGTTGAATGTTGAATCGCCTTCGCGAGCAAGCCCGCTCCCACAGTTGGAAGCATGCGCTATCGGTTTCATTTCTCCGTCAATAACAACAATGGGAGACTTACATGTCCGTACAACCGGTAAAAATCGACGACCTGCCCATCGGGCGCTTTCACCTCAAGATCGCCGGCCTGACCTTCGGCGCGCATTTCACCGACGGCTACATCCTCGGCCTGATCGGTATCGCCTTCACCCTGCTGAGCCCACAGATGCAGCTCGATGCCTTCTGGCAGGGGCTGATCGGCGCTTCGGCATTGATCGGGCTGTTCCTGGGCAGTCTGTTTTTTGGCTGGATCTCCGACAAGGTCGGCCGGCAGAAAATCTTCCTGGTCAGCTTCGTGCTGATCACCCTCGCATCGGTCATGCAATTCTACGTCGAATCGGCCATGGCCTTGTTCCTGTGCCGGGTGCTGATCGGCATCGGCCTGGGCGGTGACTTCAGTGTCGGCCACGCCATGCTCGCCGAGTTCGCACCGCGCAAACATCGCGGTGTGTTGCTCGGTTCGTTCAGCGTGATCTGGACCTTCGGCTACGTCGCCGCCACCTTCGTCGGCACCGCCATGCTCAGCCTGGGCGACGATGCCTGGCGCTGGATGCTGGCCTCGTCGGCGATCCCGGCGGCGTTGATCCTGATTGCCCGTATCGGCACGCCCGAGTCGCCGCGCTGGCTGGTCAACCAGGGTCGCATCGCCGAGGCGCGCGCCATCGTCAAGAAGCACCTGGGCGCGCACGTCGAGCTCGACGAAACCCGCTCCACCGAAACCCGTTCCGGCTATTCGGTACTGTTCAGCCGCGAATACCGCAAGCGCACCGCGTTCAACTGCCTGTTCTTCGTCTGCATCGTCATGCCGTACTTCGCCATCTACACCTTCCTGCCGTCGATCCTGCAGAAGATGGGCCTGGCCGAAGGCTTCGGCACCGAACTGATGCTGAACATGCTGTTGATTCTCGGCGCGCTGATCGGCATCTGGTGCACCATCAAGTTCACCCGTCGCGGCTTCCTGATCAACTCGTTCATCATTCTTGCCGTGGCCCTGTTTCTGTTGGCAGTACTGCCAGGCAGCGCGGCGTGGCTGATGGTGCTGGTGTTCGGCCTGTTCACCCTGGTGTTGTCGGCGGTGAGTAACCTGGTGGGCGTGTTCCCGGCCGAGAGCTTCCCCACCGAAGTACGTGCCAGCGGCATCGGCCTGGCGACGGCGGTGAGCCGCTTGGGCTCGGCGATCAGCACCTTCCTGTTGCCCGTGAGCGTGGCCGGGATCGGCCTGAGCCCGACCATGGGCATCCTCGCGGCGATCCTGGCGATTGGCGCCTTGCTGTCCTGGGCCTGGGCACCGGAGACCAAGTCCCTGACGTTGAGCCAGGCCTGCAAGGCGCAGAGTCCGGTGGAGGGGAGTGTGGCTATCGCGGTAAAGGCCGCGACCCCGATCTGAAAATTGCCACAGCGCCCAATGTGGGAGCGGGCTTGCTCGCGAACGCGCAGTGTCAGTCGCCATTGATGTTGACGGATACACCGCCTTCGCGAGCAAGCCCGCTCCCACAGGGGATGTTGGTGGTTCAGGGATTGCTGACCAGTCCCAACCAGTCGGTAAACAGCTTGACCTTCGACAGCCCCCACTTGTCGTTCGCGACATCCAGCCAATAGCCGTAGGGCCCGATCACCTCAACGGGGGTGATCGGCAACAGGCTGCCGTTGGCCAGTTCCTTCTCGATCATCTGCCGGTCGATCACCGCCAGGCCGCCGCCCGCGAGTGCGGTGTGAATCACTTGGTCCAGGGTGCTGAATTCCAGGCCCTGGCCGGCATCGACATCCTCCCGGCCCATGGCCGACAGCCAGTTTTCCCAGACCTTCAGGCGCTTGCCGTTGTGCAGGATGTGCAGCAACGGCAACTGCTGCAGATCGGGCGGCTGACCGTTGACGAACAACTCCGGGCTGGCCACGGCGATGTGCCGTTCCATCACCAGCAACTGGCTGTGGCAATGAGTCGCCGCTTCCAGGCCGAAGCGGATGTGGCAGTCGCTGTCGGCGAGGTTGTCGTGGCTGGCCTGGTTGGTCACGCTCAGGCTGATGTCCGGGTAGCGCTGGCAGAACGCGCGCAGGTGCGCCGACAGCCAGCGCGTGGCCCAGGTCGGCGGTGCGACGATGCGCAGGCGTTGGCGCAGGTTGGGTACGCGCACGGCTTGCAGGGCCCGTTCGATGTGGTCGAAGGCGTCGCTCAGGTGCGGGGAAAGGGCGGTGCCGGCTTCGGTCAGCGACAGGCCCTGGGGCGTGCGAATGAACAGCGCCACGCCGAGGTAATCTTCCAGCTGCTTGATCTGCCGGCTGACCGCGCCCTGGGTGACGTTCAGCCCGAGGGCGGCCTGACTGAAACTGCGATGCCGCGCGACCTCTTCGAAGACGCGCAGCATGTTGAGCGAGGGCAGTTGACGCATGGCGGGCTCATTTATTGTTTTTGGGGTATTGGGGCCTATCTGACTATTGGCAATGGGCTGATGCAAGTGTTGTTTGGGCGGGCGCTTTCGCGAGCAAGCCCGCTCCCACATTGGACCTGTGGCGTTCACAAATCCCTTGTGGGAGCGGGCTTGCTCGCGAAGACGCCCTCACGGGCGCCAAAAACTCTGGCTCAGAAGTAATACCCATGTTCATGTACAACTGATTGTCCCAATGATCTCCCACATTGGACCTGTGGCGTTCACAAATCCATTGTGGGAGCGGGCTTGCTCGCGAAGACGCCCGCACGGGCGCCAAAAGCTCTGGATCAGAAGTAATACCCAATGTTCATGTACAACTGATTCTCCCAATGATCCGTCCCGCCAGCCCCCAGGCTCTGGGTATAGCTGCTGCCTCCGATGTAGGGATCATTCTTGCCATAGATCCATTCGGTGGCGATCCACAGTTTGCTCAAAGAAAAGGAGGTGCCGAAGATCGCTCGCTCCGAGGTCTTGAAGCCGCTGGCGGATTTGTCGAAGCCGCTGTAGTTGGCGTACAGCTTGACCCCGCTGATCTGGTCGAACAGGTACTTGCCGCTGACGTCGTAGCTGAGGTCCGCCACGTACAGATTGCCGCGGCTGGCAATGTTGTAGGTGCCGTCGTAACCGCCGAGGGTCACCAGCTCATCGGAGCCGGGGTTGCGTGGTGACATCTGCTGGCGAGCCGCTTGCAGTTGCACGGTCCATGGGCCGTTCTTGCCCAGGTAGTGCACGGCTACGGCGTTGCGCCGGCCGTCGTTGTCGGTGTCGCGGTTCTCCAGGGTCGAGGTCAGGCCGGAGACACCGACTTCGGACTTCCACGGCCCCAGCTCCAGCGCCTTGGCCACCCGCAGGACCACGGTGTTGCGTTCCTGGTTGTCACTGCCATCGGCCACATAACTGTCGGCTTCGGAGACGATGCTGGAGTAGCTGACGCCGTTGCTGGTGCCCTTGCCTTGCCACGCTGGGCGCAGGTAGTAACCGGCCTGGACGTTCCAGTCGCCGCTTTGCTGGATGTATTTGGCACCGACCTGTTGCACGTCTTCCAGGCCGATCACGTTGCCCAGGGTTTCATAGAAGGTGCTGCCGAAGTACGGCTGCAAGCCGAAGGGTACGGTGTTCAACCCCACTTGCACCTGCTGGTCGGCGTTGAACCTGTAACCGACCCAGGCGAACTTGGCGAACTGGATGTCGCCGTAGTCCTTGGTGTACTGGTACGGATAGGAGCGGCCGTAGAAGCGGTACTGGGCCTCGCCGATCCAGGTGTCGGAATTGTACTTGGCGCTGAGGAACACCGTGTCCAGGCCGAATTTCTGGATATCGCGGTCCGGATCGTAGTCCCAGCGGGCACGAACGGCGCCGCCAAGGTCAAGGTTATCGGTGACTTGCACCGCCATTGCCGGGCCGGCAAAGGTGCAGGCCAGAGCGATACAGGAAGGGAACAGGCGCAGGGAAGCAGGGAGGGGCATCGGGCAGCTCTCGTTATTTTTTTATTTGAGATGCCCGTTAGTCTTGCGACCTGCGTTGGGTTGAACAAACGATTAAAAATCGATGCAAACCTTCATTGAATGCATGTTACTGAGAAAATCCTGTAGAACAATCGGTGCCTGGCGTGGGATGCTTGGCAGCCTGTCCGTGGTGATCGAGAACCTCACATGAAACGCAAAATGCCCGGCCTGAATGCGCTCAAAGCATTCGAGGTGGCCGGGAGCACAGGCAGCTTTACCCGCGCCGCCGAACTGCTCAACGTGACCCAGAGCGCGGTCAGCCGCCAGGTGCGTCAGCTGGAAGAGCAGCTGGACGAAACCCTGCTGGAACGTCGTCACCATCATCTTGAGCTGACCAGTGCTGGCAAGGTGCTGCTGCGGGCCTTGCACCAATCGTTCGACAAGATCGAACTGACGGTGCGCTCCATCCAGCAGAAGTCCCACGCCAACCGTCTGCACGTCAACGCGCCGCCGACCTTCACCAACCGCTGGCTGATGCCGCGCCTGGGGCGCTTGCGCGAGAAACATCCGGAGCTGGAACTGAGCATCACCACCCGTCGCCAGGACAGCCTGGCCGAAACCAGCACCCTCGATTGCGCTATACGTTTCGGCAACGGTGAGTGGGATGGCCTGGACAGTTCGCTGTTGTTCCAGGAACGGCACATCGCGGTGTGCGCACCGAGCCTTTATGCGCGTGAGTGGAACGAGCAGGGCATCGACCTCAATCGCCTGACGCTGTTGCATGTGCTGGCCCGGGAAGACCAGCGCTACCTGACCTGGAAACACTGGCTGGACGCGGCGCGCATCAGTGGGGTCGACACCCAGGGCGGCTATGAATTCGACCTGCTGGACCTGGCGATTCGCGCCGCCACCGATGGCCTGGGCATCACCATCGCCGACTGGCACATGGTCGCCCCGGAGCTGGCCAGCGGGCAGTTGACCCAAGTGCTCAATGTGCATGTCGAGGGCCACCAGTCGTACTGGCTGGTCACCCGGCCCGAACAGTCGCTGCCGCAATTGCAAGTGTTCAGCCAGTGGTTGCAGGAAGAGATCTGGCTGGCGCAACGGCAGTTGGAGCCCTCTGTCCTGAGCAACCTCCCCCTGTAGGAGCGAGCATGCTCGCGATGGTGGTCAACGATAACGCTGCAAGCCTGACACCCCGCGGTGCTCTTTCGTCCATCGCGAGCATGCTCGCTCCTACAGAGGGGAATTTGATCGTTTGTCAGTAACATGCAATTTTCGAATGTTACTTCGCTCAATAAATCGTTTGTCCGGCACGGGCCGAATGCCAAGACTGCTCGTACTGGATAAAAACAACGATGGGCGATGCACATGCGACTCGAGCGAAATTTTGTTAACGGCCACTTCATTGATCCTGCCAGCGACGCGCTGATCGCGGTGTACAACCCTGCGACCGAAGCGCTGGTGGCCCATGTTTCGGCTGCTACAGTCGATGAGGCCACCGCAGCGGTCGACGCAGCGGCCACGGCCCAGAAAACCTGGGGCAAACTCACCAGTATCGAACGCGCCAACTACCTGCGGGCGTTTGCCGATGCCTTGGACGCCCGCGCTGAAAGCATCGGCGCCGCCCTGGCTGCCGAGTCTGGCAAGAGCGTCAGCGATGCCGGCAACGAAGCCCGTTACGCGGCGCAGATCACCCGCTATCACGCTGAATGGGCGCGGCGCATCGAAGGCGAGATCATCCCCAGCGACTCGCCGAACGAAAACCTGTTCCTGCACCGCGAAGCCATCGGTGTGGTCGCCTGCCTGATCCCGTTCAACTACCCGGTCTACACCCTGCTGCGCAAAATCGCCCCGGCGCTGATTGCTGGCAACACCGTGGTGGTGCGTCCGAGCAACAACACACCGACCTCGGCCTTCGAGATCGCCAAGGCCGTGCAGCAATCCGGTCTGCCCGCTGGCGTGGTCAACATCCTGACCATGGACCACGGCACCGCCGCTGCGGTGTGCACCCACAAGGCCGTCGGCCTGATCACCCTGACCGGCAGCGTCAACGCCGGGCGCATCGTGCTCGATTACTGCAAGGCCAACATCGCCAAGCCATCCCTGGAACTGGGGGGCAAGACCCCGGCGATCATTGAAGCCGATGCCGACCTCGACGCCGCCGCCAGCGCGATCATCGCCTCCAAGACCACCCATTGCGGCCAGTTGTGCACGGCGGTGGAGCGGGTCTACGTGCAGGAAAGCGTCTACGAGAAAATCCTCGGCCTGCTGAAAGCCAAAATCAGTGCTGTGAAATTCGGCGACCGCGCCACCGATGCCAGCCTGATGGGGCCGTTGGTCAACGCCAGTTCCCGGCAGAACATCCACGCCATGGTCGAGCGTGCCATCGCCGACGGTGCGGTGCTGGAAACCGGCGGTTTTATCCCGCCAGGCAGCGGCCATTTCTACCCGCCAACCCTGCTCAGCGGCTGCCGCCAGGACATGGAAATCATCCAGGAAGAAATCTTCGGCCCGGTGCTGCCGGTGCTCAAGTACCGCGACATCGATGAGGCGCTGGCCATGGCCAACGACCACCAGTTCGGCCTGTCGTCGGTGCTCTACACCGAGAATTACCGCACCGTGCAGAAAGTCGCCAATGCCATCGAGGCCGGCGAGCTGTACATCAACCGCACCCCGGCCGACCCGTACCAGGGCTTCCACGCCGGCTGGAAACGCTCGGGCCTGGGCGGCGATGACGGCAAGCACGGCATGCTCGAATTCACCCAGACCCGATTGGTGGTCATGAAGTACTGATTCACCCGGAGCACCCCTCTCGCTTTTGTGGGAGCGGGCGTGCTCGCGAATGCGCAGTGTCAGCTCCATCAATGCCGACTGATCCACTGCTTTCGCGAGCAAGCCCGCTTCCACACAGGCCTGAGTACACCCGAGTCATATAAAAACAATTAATCGAGCGCCCGGACCACCGGGCGCCAGAGGTCTACTCGATGTCCAAGCATGCATCCACTGCTGCCGCTGTTCAGGGTTCGAACGCGGGTATCAAAAGCCACAGTGACAAGGGCAGTCGCTATTTCCAACTGATGTTGTTGGTGCTGGCCGCCGGTGCGATCTATCCGATCCTGTACCTGCGCCAGGTCTACCAGACCACCATGCTCGAAGTGTTTCAGATCAACCACAGCGAGCTGGGTTACCTGTACTCGATGCTGGGGACGATTTTCCTGTTGTCCTATTTGCCGAGCGGCTGGCTGGCCGACCGGATTGCCCCGCGGTTCCTGATTTTCTTTTCCCTGGTGGCCACGGGCGCCCTCGGCCTGTGGTACTCCACCGCACCTTCGATGACCAGCCTGATGATCATCTTCGGTTGCTGGGGCCTGACCACCGGCCTGACCTTCTGGGCCTCGGTGCTCAAGCGCGTGAAAATGATCGCCAACCATTCCGAACAGGGCCGCTTCTTTGGCATCCTCGATGGTGGCCGCGGTCTGGTGGAAGCCTTGCTGGCCACGGTTGCGCTGGCACTGTTCGCCTTCGCCACCGAAACCCGTGGCGAGTCGGCGGCCGAAGGCTTCAAGCACGTGGTCTACCTGTACGCCTTCACCTGCATCGCCATCGGCTGTGTGCTGGTGCTGATCAAGGACCCGAAGTCGCTGGAAGAAACGGCGGCGGTGGAGAAGGGCAAGTACAACCTGCTCAGCGACCTGGCCACCCTGGTGAAAATCCCTGAACTGTGGCTGGTCACAGCCATCGTGTTCTGCGGTTATCACATCTTCTGGGCCACCTACAGTTTCTCCGACTACTTGCAGGGCGGCGGCATGACCGCGGTCATGGCCGGCACCATCACCACGATCAAATTGTGGATGCGCCCCATCGGCGGCATCGGCGGCGGCTGGCTGGGCGACAAGTTCTCCAACATTTCGGTGCTGGTGGTCGCGCTGTTCCTGGCGAGCCTGGCGATGGTCGGCCTGATCGTGTTCCCGGCGCTCAACAGCATGGGCCTGCTGATCGGCACGGTGATTTTCATTGGCCTGATGACCTACGCCATTCGCGGCCTGTACTGGGCGATCCTCGACACCTGCAACATTCCGCTGCGCATCACCGGCCTGGCCATCGGCATTGTCTCGGTGGTCGGCTACCTGCCGGACGCCTTCATTCCCTTGATCAACGGCTACCTCACCGAACATTTCCCCGGTGCCTTTGGTTACAAGCTGTATTTCGGCTACATCGCGTTCGTCGGCCTGCTCGGGACCCTGGCGGCCCTGACCCTGCGTGCCCGTATCAACCGCAAGACTCTGAACAACACTGGTGCCTGAGATGAAAATCGTCGCCCTTGAAACCCATATCGTTGCCGTACCACCACCGCACGTCGGCGGCATGTACTGGCTGTTCGTCAAGATCAAGACCGATTGCGGCATTGAAGGCGTGGGCGAGATCTACGCCGCGACCTTCGGCCCCAAGGCCATGCTGCCGATCATCGAAGACGTGTTCGAACGCTACCTGCTCAACCACGACCCGCACCACATCGAGCGCTTCTTCCGGCAGGCCTATTCCAGCGGTTTCACCCAGCGTCCGGACCTGACCATGATGGGTGTGGTCAGCGGCCTGGAGATGGCCTGCTGGGACATCATCGGCAAGGCGGCGAACAAGCCGGTGTACGAATTGCTCGGCGGCAAGGTTCACGAAAAACTGCGCTCCTACACCTACCTCTACCCGGTCAACAGCCAGGGCGAGTACGACTACGACGACCCGGACCTGGCCGCCGAGTGCGCCATCGAGAGCATGAACAAGGGCTTCACCGCCCTGAAGTTCGACCCGGCGGGGCCGTACACCGCGTACTCCGGGCATCAGATCTCGCTGCAAGTGCTGGAGCGCTGCGAAACCTTCTGCCGCAAGATCCGCGAAGCGGTGGGCGACAAGTGCGATTTGCTGTTCGGCACCCACGGGCAAATGGTGCCGTCCTCGGCGATCCGCCTGGCCAAGCGCCTGGAAAAATACGACCCGCTGTGGTTCGAAGAGCCGGTACCGCCGGGCCAGGAGGAGGCCATGGCGCAAGTGGCGGCCAAGACCAGCATCCCGATTGCCACGGGTGAGCGCCTGACCACCAAGTATGAATTCTTCAAGCTGCTGCAGGCCGGCGGTGCGTCGATCCTGCAGATGAACGTCGCCCGCTGCGGTGGGCTGCTGGAGGCCAAGAAGATTGCCAGCATGGCCGAGGCCTATTACGCGCAGATCGCGCCGCATCTCTACAACGGGCCGATCGGCGCGGCGGCGAGTTTCCAACTGGCCACCTGCACGCCGAACTTCCTGATCCAGGAAAGCATCATGACCTGGGGCGGGTTCCATGCCGAAGTCCTGACCAAACCGCTGCAGTGGGAGGACGGCTACATCATCCCGTCCACCGAGCCGGGCCTGGGCGTGGAGCTGAACATGGACGTGGTGCGCAAGCATTCGCCGTACACCGGCGAGCGCCTGCACCTGCAAATGGCACCCACCCCGGCGGACGTCAAAGACACGTCGCCGGCCAAGGGCTGACCCACACGGCGAATGCCCCTTGTGGGAGCGGGCTTGCTCGCGAAGAGGCAGGCACATTCGACATTCATGGTGCCTGACACAGCGCTTTCGCGAGCAAGCCCGCTCCCACAGGGTGAGTGATTGCCCCGGTTTTTTTGTACAACGACTTACGCGGTAACCGTGCATGACATACGACTACATCATCGCTGGCGCTGGCGCCGCAGGCTGCGTTCTGGCCAATCGCCTTTCGGCCTCCGGAAAACACACGGTGCTGCTGCTGGAAGCGGGCGGGAAAGACAGTTCCCTGTGGTTCAAGATCCCGGTCGGCTTCGCCAAAATGTATTACAACCCGACCTTCAACTGGATGTATTACAGCCAGCCACAGAAGCAATTGGGCAACCGTGAAATCTACGCCCCGCGCGGCAAGGTGCAGGGTGGCTCGGGGTCGATCAACGCGATGATCTACGTGCGCGGCCAGGCCCATGATTTCGACGACTGGGCGGCCAACGGCAACGACGGCTGGGGTTTCAAGGACGTCCTGCCGTACTTCCGCAAGCTGGAAAACCACCGCCTGGGCGACAGCGAATACCACGGTGGCAGCGGCCCGATCAGCATCACCCCGATGAAGGGCCAGACCCACCCGATCTGCGACGTGTTCCTCAAAGGCTGCGACGAACTGGGCTATCCGCTGAGCGATGACTTCAACGGCCCGACCTTCGAAGGCGCGGGGATCTACGACGTCAACACCCGCGACGGTCAGCGCTGCTCCAGCAGCTTCGCTCACCTGCACCCGGCCTTGAGCCGGCCCAACCTGACGGTCGAGCATTACGCGCTGGTGGATCGGGTGCTGTTCGACAGCGGCCGTGCGACCGGCATCTCGATCACCCAACACGGCGTGACGCGCACTTTCACCGCGAACAAGGAAGTGATCCTCTGTGCCGGCGCCGTGGACACGCCGAAGCTGTTGCAACTGTCTGGTGTCGCAGACCAGGCGTTGCTGGCCAAACACAACATCCCGCTGGTCAAGCACCTGCCGGCGGTGGGGCGCAACCTGCAGGACCATCTGTGCGTCAGCTACTACTACAAGGCCAATATCCCGACGCTCAACGATGAACTGAGCTCGCTGTTCGGCCAGTTCAAGCTTGGCCTCAAATACCTGTTCACCCGCAAGGGCGCGCTGGCCATGAGCGTCAATCAGGCGGGCGGTTTCTTCCGTGGCGACGAGCAACAGGCCAACCCGAACCTGCAGCTGTACTTCAATCCGCTGTCGTACCAGATCCCGAAAAACAACAAGGCCAGCCTCAAGCCCGAACCCTATTCCGGCTTCCTGCTGTGTTTCAACCCCTGCCGGCCGACCAGCCGCGGGCACATCGAGATTGCCTCGAAAAACCCGCGGGACGCGGCGTTGATCGACCCGAACTACCTGAGCACCCAGAAGGACATCGACGAGGTGATCCAGGGCAGCCGGCTGATGCGCAAGATCATGAACGCGCCGGCGCTCAAGGGCATCACGGTCGAAGAAGTGCTGCCGGGGCCGGCCATCGAAACCGACGAGCAGATGCTGCAGTACTTCCGTGACAACAGCGGCTCGATCTATCACCTGTGCGGTTCTTGCGCCATGGGCGCGGATCAGCAAACGTCGGTGGTGGACAAGCGTCTGAAGGTTCATGGCCTGGACGGTTTGCGCATCGTCGATGCGTCGATTTTCCCCAACGTGACCTCGGGCAATACCCACGCCGCCGTGCTGATGGTGGCGGAGAAGGGAGCCGATCTGATCCTGCAGGATGCGTGAGCCGATTATCTGCCTGTATCAAAAATGAATTTCCGCGCACGCCGCTGCTCATACCTGTAGGTAGCGGATGAGAGCCCGCGAAAATCATTGAGGCATACAGGGAGCGGCAACGTCATGAGTCGAGTACCGACTGCAGGTGAACACCTTCCCGGCGGGTTGATTCTGGTGGTTGAGGACGATCCGCTGATTCTGGAATTTCTCTGTGAAATTCTTCAGGAGGAAGGCTATGTGGTGCATTCCCACGCAAGTGCGGACGCCGCATCGGTGTACCTGCAGGAGCACGCGCAGGAAGTGGGTTTGCTGCTGACGGACATCACCATGCCCGGCACGCTGAATGGTGCGGACCTGGCGAACCTGTTCGGCGATCGCTGGCCGGACAAGCCGATCATGATCATGTCCGGCTATGAAACCCCGGAAAGCTCCGGGGTGCGGCACGAGGTGGCGTTCATCAAGAAGCCCTGGGCGCTGGGGCAATTGCTCGATTGCGTGGAAGGGGCCTTCAAATCCCGGCAGGTGTTGTGATCGTTCCCACGCGCTGCGTGGGCATTATCTTTGGTGTAGATTGCCGTGCACATCTGTCCTTGAAACAGGAAGGCCCCTTTGCCTGCCCATACCGTTTTCAACACCCCATACCGTGCCTTCCTGTTCGACATGGACGGCACCATCCTGACCTCCATTGCCGCCGCCGAGCGTGTGTGGACCACCTGGGCGTTGCGCCATGGCATCGATGTCGAGCGCTTCCTGCCCACCATCCACGGCGCCCGCGCTATCGATACCATCCGGCGGCAGAACCTGCCCGGCGTGGATGCCGAGGCGGAGGCGGCGTGGATTACCCAGGCAGAACTCGAGGATGTTGCAGGCATTGAAGAAGTGGCCGGCGCGGCCCGATTTCTCAAGTCATTGCCGGCCAGCCAGTGGGCCATCGTCACCTCGGCGCCACGGGCCCTGGCATTGCGGCGCATGGCCGCCGCCGGGGTTCCTGAACCTGAGGTGATGGTCACCGCCGAGGACGTCAGCGCCGGCAAGCCTGACCCGTCGGGCTATCGGTTGGCGGCGCAGCGGTTGGGTGTGGCGATCGGCGACTGCCTGGTGTTCGAAGACGCCACCGTGGGCATTCTCGCGGCCGAGGCGGCGGGGGCGGATTTGTTGATTGTCACGGCGGCGCATGATCAGCCGGTCGAGACGCTGCATGCCACGCTGGCCCGTTATGACCTGGTCACCGCGAATGTGGATGCAGACGGCCTCATTCGCCTGAACGCAATCTGAGACTGTGGGAGCGGGCTTGCTCGCGAAAGCGGTGTATCAGGCGCCACATGGATTGACGGTCACACCGCCTTCGCGAGCAAGCCCGCTCCCACAGGGGATTGCGGGAACCAGTCATTCGCCAAGCGATCAGGCTACCGAGCGGGCGCTACGCCGAATCACCTGCGGCGGTTGTCCGAACGCCCGCAGGAAGGCTTCGCGCATGCGGCGTCGGTCGCTGAAGCCGGTTTCCAGGGCGATCTGTTCGAGGGTCAGGCGGCCGCGTTCGAGCATCTGCCGGGCCGCTTCCAGGCGCAGGTTTTCGATGGCTTTGGCTGGCGATTGCCCGGTCTCGGCGCGAAAGGCGCGGCTGAATTGCCGCGGGCTCAGGCTTGCCACTTCGGCCAGTTGTTCCACTGTCAATGCCTCGGCCAGGTGTTCCCGAGCGTAGCCAAGCACCGTTTGAATGCGGTCGGATTTCGGTTCCAGCTCAAGCAGTGCCGAGTGTTGCGACTGCCCGCCGCCGCGACGGTGGTACATCACCAGTTTCTGCGCCACCGAACGCGCCAGTTCGGCGCCGTAGTCCTTTTCCACCATCGCCAGGGCCAGGTCGATGCCTGCGGTCATCCCGGCCGAGGTCCAGATTGCACCGTCGATCACGTAGATACGGTCGACTTCCACCTTGATCGAGGCAAAACGTTCCTGCAGTTGTCGGGCATAGGCCCAATGGGTCGTGGCCCGCCGTCCGTCGAGCAGCCCGGCCTGGGCCATGACAAAGGCGCCCGAACAGATCGATGCCGTACGCCGCGAGGTGTGGGCGCTGGCACGCACATAATCGAGTACTGCCTCGGGCGCCTGTTCGAGGATCGCATCGCCGCCGACCACGATCACCGTATCGAACACCCGCTGATCGAACGCCTCGGTGCCCACCGACAAACCGCCGGAGGCCCGCAGGGTGCGGCCATCTGCGGACAGCACGCGCACGTCATACAGGGGTTCGCCGGCGCTGACATTGGCGTACTCGAACACCGGCATCGCCGCCAGCGACATCGACTGGAAACCGTCGAAAACCACGAATGCCACGCTGATCATTGCGACTCCTCAACCTACTCATGTCCGAAAAACGTACTCTAAACGTCATTTGCGACGCGTACGAGCGCCTTTATAAATGCTCACACCCGGCGAACATCTCGCCCATCGTGAGGACATCGAACATGACGCTTTCAAGCAAAGGCACTGCACTGATCACCGGCGCTTCAGCGGGCATCGGTGCGGTATATGCCGACCGTCTCGCCCGTCAGGGCTACGACCTGATTCTGGTCGCTCGCAACCAGGCCAGGCTCAATGCCCTGGCCAGCCATTTGAGCGACGAAACCGGTCGCAACGTCGAAGCGGTGGTCGCCGATCTGAATGACAAGGCGGACCTGCTGCGGGTCGAGCAGATCCTGCGCAGCGATGCCAGCATCACCCTGCTGGTCAACAACGCCGGGGTTGGCGCGGTGATGCCGCTGCTGGTCAGCCCGGTCGACGACATGGAAGCGATGATCACCCTCAATATCACCGCGCTGACCCGCCTGGCCTACGCTGCGGCGCCGGGCTTTGTCGCCCGCGGCAGCGGCACGGTGATCAACATCTCCTCGATCGTGGCCATCGCCCCGGAAATTCTCAACGGGGTGTACGGCGCCAGCAAGGCGTTCGTTCTGGCCCTGAGCCAGTCGATGCACCACGAACTGGCCGACCAAGGCGTGCGCATCCAGGCCGTGCTGCCGGGCGCCACCGCCACGGACTTCTGGAGCGAGGCCGGCAACCCGGTGGAAAACCTGCCTCAGGAAATCGTCATGTCCGCTCAAGACATGGTCGACGCTGCGTTGGCGGGGCTGGCCAGCGGCGAAGTGGTGACCATTCCGGGGCTGCATGACGGCAGCCAGTGGGAGCGTCACGAAACCCAGCGTCAGGTGTTGTCCGGGCTGTTCGGCAGTTCCACGGCGGCGCCGCGTTATCGGTAAACCGGTTATTTGAGCGCGTCATCGCGGGCCGTTCCCACAGGATTTCACTGACTCTGTGGGAGCGGCCCGCGATGGCCTGTTCAGCCACCTCGCTTGAACTAAACTTGAAGCAGGACCGCTCACCACGGAGCCCGTCATGCTTCACATCAGAACGCCGTTGATCCTGCATCCAGATCTCTCGACGGCGTCCCGCCGAATCTGGCTCAAACTGGAAAACCTGCAGCCTTGCGGCTCCTTCAAACTGCGCGGCATCGGCTTGCTGTGCTCCCAGGCGGCGCAGCAGGGTAAACGCAAGGTCATCTGTCCTTCCGGGGGGAACGCCGGGTTTGCCACCGCCGTGGCGGCCGCCCGCCTGGGCTTGAAAGCCTGCATCGTGGTGCCCCATACGACCCCGGAATCCACTCGGTCCAGGATCCGCAAGGCCGGTGCCGAGGTGATCGTCCATGGCAAGGTTTGGGACGAGTCCAATCAGCGGGCCAGGGAACTGGCGCACGGCGCGGACACCGAGTACGTGCCGGCTTTCGATCATCCGGTGCTGTGGCAGGGGCACAGTAGCTTGATCGATGAGATTCTTGAGGATTGTCCGCAGGTCGACACGCTGGTGACGTCGGTAGGCGGTGGTGGTTTGTTGGCGGGACTTTTGACCGGACTGATTCGACACCAGCGTATGGACTGCCGCATCATCACCTGCGAGACAGAAGGCTCGGCGTCTTTCGCTGCGGCTGTACAGGCTGGACACCCGGTCAAATTGCCCCGCATCGATACAGTCGCCAGCTCGCTCGGGGCGGCGATGGTAGCGGCATGGCCGGTGCAGCACATCAATGATTTTCCCCATCAATACGTGGTGCTCAGCGATGAGCAGGCCATCATGGGCGTGGTGCGGTTCGCCAGTGATTTGCGACAATTGGTCGAACCCGCCTGCGGTGTTTCACTGGCCGTCGCCTACCTCGATCACCCGGCGATCGCCAATGCCCAAGAGGTGGTGATAGTGGTGTGTGGCGGGGTCAGCATCAGCGCGCAACGGGTGGCGGGCTGGGCTGATTGAAGCTCAGGCAAGGCAGGGCTGAAGACGCGCTCCGGCTGTCAAAAGCCCCACCGCTGAGCCTGAAGGTGTCTATTGACCGGCCGCGACACCGTCCTGGACAAGAATGGCACGGGCCAGATCTTCGTCGCTGGCATTGTTCAACTCAGGATGATCCTGCCGGAGTTGTTTGAACACCGACTCCAGATAAGCGCCGCGAATCGTACCGCCACTGGCCACGAAGCTGGAGGCGTCATCCCGGGCGGGAATCATCAGTTTGTGATCCTTGAAGGTCGAATACAGCGAAGCGGAAACGCCTGCCGAGGTGGCAACGTCGCCGGCATCCACTTTGGCCATGGCAGAACCGAAGGGTAAACACAGCAGCAGGGAAGAAACGATAATCAGACGGCGCATGATGGTGTCCTCTGAACACGTGAAGCAAAAAGGAAGTACCTCACTCATTAGGATGCACGGTGGTCGCCGAGAGTTCCCTGCCCGCGGTGCCATCAATCCGATGCTGTCATTCTCGACTGCTTTGCGATCGCCGCCTCATTTCGCTGCTGCCGTGATCAGGTTACCGCGAAAACCGGCTGCGATAATCCCGGGGCGAAACGCCCAGGTTGCGCTGGAAGGTCAGGCGCATGCGTTCCTCATCGCCGAAGCCGCACTGGCGGGAGATCTGGTCGATGTTGCGCTCGGAGTCTTCGAGCAGGCGGCGGGCGGCTTCGACGCGCATCACTTCGACGGCTTTGGCCGGGGTACGACCGGTCTTGTGTTTGTAGACCCTGGCAAAGTTGCGCGGGCTCATCTGCACCTGCTGGGCGAGGGTTTCCACCGTGAGGTTGGCGCTGGACAGGTTTTGCGAGATCCAAACGTGCAGCTCGTCAAAAGCGGCGCCTTCGCTGGTTTGCGACTTGAGCAACTGGCTGTATTGAGCCTGGCCGCCGGGGCGCTTGAGGAACACCACCATTTCCCGCGCCACCTGCAGCGCCACTTCACGCCCGCAATCCTCTTCGACCAGCGCCAGGGCCAGGTCGATACCGGCGCTGACCCCGGCAGAGGTCCAGATGGCACCCTGCTGGACGAAAATCGCATCGCTGTCGACGTCGATCGAGGGGTAGCGCTCCTTGAGCAGGTCGCACATCAGCCAATGGGTGGCGGCACGCCGGCCTTGCAGCAAACCGGCCTCGGCCAGCAGGAAGGTGCCGCTGCACACCGAGGCGGTGCGCCGGACCTTGCCCGACGACTCGGCCAGCCAGGCCACCAGATCCAGGGAGAAGCTCATGGCCTGGAGAATCTTGGGTGCCCCCGGCGCGATCAGTGTGTCGATGGCACTCACATCGAAATCGCTCAGCGGCAGGGTATGCACCGCCAGCCCCTCGGCGGTGTGCATCAACCCGCCGCTCAGGCTGGCGGTGTGCAGGGCGTAGCCGGGCAGATCGCGCGCCTCCATGTAGCGGGATGCGGCCCAGAACACGGTTTGCGCACCGGTGAGGTCCAGCAGGCCCATTTCGGGATAAGCGAGGAAGACGATCAGACGCGGTTGGTCGGATTGAAGGTGGGATTGCGGCGTAGAGCATACGGCGGAGTTTGCGATGTCGTTCATGGTGTTCTGTTTCAGCGAGATGGAATAATGATAATTCGCAAACGTAATAAAGAGGCTGGCAACTGATCGGCTGGCCGGAATTCAGGGTTTTATGTCAGTCGGCCACTCGAAGTGTAGCCTCAACTGCCGCGGTGGGTCGTAGAGATTCGGTCCAGACCCCACGGGGGGATGACCAACACTCATCCCCCGAACCATTGTTGTCATTTGTTTGCCCCTGACTGCGCCCAATAGAGTGAAGCGTGCGCGGTTGCGCATCCCTTTAATTGGAGTGATCGCCTGCTCAAATGCAGGCGAGGGAGTTTTTTGATGTCCGATATCCTCGGCCAGCAGTTCATCGACGGGCAGCGCAGTGCCTTGGGCGACGAAACCCTGCAGAGCCTTGACGCCAGCACCGGGCGCCCGTTGCCGTATGTTTTCCATCAGGCCACCGAGCAGGAAGTCGAGTTGGCGGTCGCCGCCGCCACCCGTGCCTTTGCGCCTTTTCGTCATTTGTCGCCGCAGCGTCGCGCCGAGTTTCTGGAGGCCATCGCCGAGGAAATGGACGACCTGGGCGACGATTTCATTGCCCTGGTCTGCCAGGAAACCGCGCTGCCCGAAGGCCGTATTCGCGCTGAACGCGGGCGCACCACCGGCCAGTTGCGCCTGTTCGCCCAAGTGCTGCGCCGGGGAGATTTTCTTGGCGCGCGGATCGACCGGGCATTGCCACAGCGCACGCCGCTGCCACGGCCGGACCTGCGCCAGTATCGGATCGGCGTCGGTCCGGTGGCGGTGTTCGGGGCGAGCAATTTCCCCCTGGCGTTTTCCACCGCTGGCGGCGACACCGCCTCGGCACTGGCGGCCGGTTGTCCAGTGGTGTTCAAGGCCCACAGCGGGCACATGGCGACGGCGGATCGAGTGGCCAGCGCCATCGTTCGCGCCGCGCAACGCACCGCCATGCCCAACGGCGTGTTCAACATGATCTATGGCGGCGGTGTCGGCCAGGCACTGGTCAAGGCCGAGGGTATCAAGGCGGTGGGCTTTACCGGTTCGCTCAAGGGCGGTCGTGCCTTGGCCGACCTGGCTGCCGCGCGGCCCCAACCGATTCCTGTGTTCGCCGAGATGTCGAGCATCAACCCGGTGATCCTGCTGCCCGAAGCCTTGCAAAACCGCGGCCGGCAAATCGCCGAAGAACTGACTGCCTCGGTCAACTTGGGTTGTGGCCAGTTCTGCACCAGCCCCGGCCTGATCATCGGTGTGCGCTCGCCGCAGTTCACCGAGTTCCTCGACGCCTTCGCAAAGAACATGGGCCAGCAACCGGCCCAGACCATGCTCAATGCCGGCGCGCTGAGCAGTTATCGTCGGGGCCTGGAGCACATCGCCGGGCATGGCCTTGTCGCTCATCTGGCCGGTCAGGCCCAGGGCGAGTCCAGTGCGCAACCGCAACTGTTCCGGGCCGACGTGCAGCTGTTGCTCGACGGCGACCCGCTGTTGCAGGAAGAAATCTTCGGCCCGGCCACCGTGGTGGTGGAGGTGGCCGATGACGTTCAATTGCACGCGGCGCTGCACAGCTTGCACGGCCAACTGACCGCCACGCTGATTGCCGAGCCGGCGGATCTGCGGCGTTTCCACGCGTTGTTGCCACTGCTGGAAGACAAGGTCGGGCGTTTGCTGCTCAACGGCTACCCCACCAGTGTCGAAGTCAATGACGCGATGGTCCACGGCGGGCCTTACCCGGCCACCTCAGATGCCCGTGGCACCTCGGTCGGCACCCTGGCCATCGATCGTTTCCTGCGGCCGGTCTGCTACCAGAACTATCCTGATCAATACCTGCCGCCGGCCCTGCAAGACAGTAATCCGCTGGGGCTCGATCGACTGGTCGACGGTCAGTGGAGCCGTGCGGCCCTGAGCTGATGTGCCGCCCACGTCGGCGACCTGCCGGCGTGGGCCTTGACGGCAAAGCCCCATGAACAGAGCGCCCCTTCAATAGAGCCCCCCTTGAACAGAGTACCCCATGACATGGTTCCATCACTTGGCAGCATTGCTGCACGCCTGCGCCTCAAACAACTGAGATTGCTGATCGCCCTGGATGATCGCGGCTCGCTGCACAAGGCCGCCGAGCAGATATCGATTTCCCAGTCCGGCGCCACCAAGGCCCTGCACGAGGTCGAGTCGCTGCTCGGCATGCCGCTGTTCGAGCGTCAGCCCAAAGGCCTGGTAGCCAATGAAATGGGGCGCTGCATGATTCGCTATGCGCGGCTGATCTACAGCGATGTGGAGCACCTGCGCGAGGAAATGCTCAGCATCATGCGCGGAAAGGGCGGGCGGCTGTCGGTGGGGGTGATCATGGGCGCGGTGCCGCTACTGACCCGGGCGCTGACCGAACTGCGCCTCAAGCAGCCGGAGCTGTCGGTGGAACTGGTGGAAAACACCAGTGCGACGTTGCTCGGCTTGCTCGATCAAGGTCGACTGGACCTGGCGATCTGTCGCACCAGCGTCGGTCAGCGTTCGGACGCCTATGACTGCATCGAGCTCAGTGAAGAGCCCTTGGCCGTGGTCGCCAGCAAGGATCATCCGTTGGCCGGTGCCGAATCGCTGCAACTGTCGCAACTGAGCGACTACCGCTGGGTGGTCTACCCCAAGGACATGCCGATGCGTCAGGCGCTGGAGCGGGAATTGAACGAGGCCGGTCTGGAGATACCGCGCTATCCGCTGGAAACCTCCTCGACCTTCGCCACCATTTTGCTGGTGCAACAGGACCCGACGCTGCTGGCGGTGATCCCCGTGGAAGTGGCCGAATTCTGCGAACAGCACAACCTGCTGGCGAAGCTGCCGGTGTCGATGCGCGCCTTGATCGAGCCCTACGGCGTGATCAGCCGGGCCGGCGCCGACCTGTCCCCGGCGGCGACCCTGCTGATCAATGAACTGCAGCGGGACCTGACTACTTGATCACTGTAATGACTGTGAACTCAAGCCGTTGTGGGGAGGGGATAAATCCCCTCACCACAGGGAGGGTGGCGAGTCGTTAACGGGGTTACCTGATCGGCGAAAACTGCGCTGGCATCAGCAGTTTTGATTCCATTTTCTCGAGCATCGGGAAGGCGATCGGGACGAAGCCTTCGAGCCAGTCCGGGTCCTGGTACAGGGCGGCGCGTTTTTTGATGCGTTCGTCCAGGCTCTCGTAGGCCCAGATGTGGATCACCTGGTTGAGCTCGCCGATTTCGGTGTACCACCAGCCCACCAGGGTGGCGTAGCGCGAGATCACCGGCAGGCCGTTTTCCTCGAAGTGCTTGAGGTAGGTCTGCATCGTGCCGATCCGCAGGGTGTAGGTGCGCATTTCATAAAACATGGGTGGGTCTCTCAGGAATGAAGGCCGTGGAAGGCGTTGCTGATGATTCGTTCGACGTCGGTGGCGGTGGTCAGGCGCGGGTTGACCAGCACGTTGCCGCTGCGCATCGAGTCGCTGACCATCTGCGGCATGTACGCCAGGTCTACGCCCAGGTCCTTGATGTTGTCGGGGATGCCGATGGCCTTGTTCAGGGCCTGCACGTGCGCCACCACTTTTTGCCCGGCATGGGCAGCGCTCAGGCCGTCGACGTCCTCGCCCATGGCGATGGCGATCTCGCGGAACAGCTCAGGGCAGGCCGGCAGGTTGAACTCGATGACGTAGGGCAGCAGCGTGGCGTTGGCGATGCCATGGGGAATGTTGAACACGCCGCCGAAGGTGTGGGAGATCGCATGCACATTCCCCAGTTTTGATTGGGCAAAGGCCACGCCGGCGAGGAACGAGCCCAGCAGCATCTGTTCCCGGGCGTGCAGGTCGGAGCCGGTGAAGAAGGCTTTGGGCAGGTGCGTGCAGATCATCTTGATCGCCTGCAGCGCCAGGGCCTGGCTGACCGGGTTGGCCTGCTTGGACACGTAGGATTCGATGGCGTGGGTCAGGGCGTCCATGCCGGTGGCGGCGGTGATCGACGGTGGCAGCTTGAGGGTCAGTTCGGCGTCGAGGATCGCCAGTTTCGGGAACAGCGCCGGGCTGATGATCACGGTCTTGAACAGTGTCCGGGTGTTGGTGAACACCGTGGAGGCGGTGCATTCGCTGCCGGTGCCGGAGGTGGTCGGGATGGCGAAGATCGGCAGCGGCGGGTTCACGAGTTTGTCGTAACCCTCGTAGTCGAGAATGTTGCCGGGGTTGGTGGCCATGGCTGCCACGCCCTTGGCGGTGTCGATGCTGCTGCCGCCGCCGACGCCGATCACCGAGTCGCACTCGTGGTCTTTCAGGAAGGCGACG
>NZ_LYVP01000062.1 GCF_001984065.1 Pseudomonas sp. KK4 | reverse complement strand
GAGCGGGCTTGCTCGCGAAAGCGGTGGGTCAGGCAACATTGATGGCGGCTGAGACACCGCATTCGCGAGCAAGCCCGCTTCCACAAGGGGCGGTGGTGTTTACATGGGCTCGGGTGGGCCGATCAGCCGGCCCATGACCCCGTAGATGCCCAATTCTCTGATGGCTTCCAACTCCCCTTGGGTTTCGACCATCTCTGCAATCAACGGCAGATCGATGCTGTGGGTGGCCCGGTAGATCGCTTCGATGAACAGTCGTTTATCCCGTTGTTCATCGATGTGCCGGATGTAGACACCGTCGATTTTCAGGTAGGCCAGGCCAAGCTGGGTGAGGTTGCCGATCTGGCTGAAACTGCCGCCAAAATGCTGCAGGCCGATGCGATAGCCGGTGTTGAGCAGGCTGTGGCACAGGCGCTGCAGTTCGTCGGGCGGGGGCAGTTGGCGTTCGTCGATTTCCAGGATCAGCAACGGCGCCAGTTCCGGCAGTGATTCGAGCAGCTCGAGGATCAGGCGCAGTTGTGGCTGATCGCGCAGGGTGCTGCCGGACAGGCTCAGCGCCAGTGGCCAGCGATTGACCGCCAGGTAATCGAGGGTGGCATCAAGCATGGCCAGGTCGAAGCGGGCGGACCAGCCCAGACGTTCGATCCACGGCAGGAACTGCCCGGCGGCAATCGCCTGGCCCTGGGGGTCGAGCAGGCGGGCGAGCACTTTGTGATGCAGCACTTGGCTGGTGTCAGCGCATTGCACCACCGGCTGAAAATACAGCTGCAATTTGCCGTGGTTCAGCGCGTCGTCGATCCAGCTGTGCCAGTCTTGCCCGGTGTGATTCTGTGGGGTCTGGCCGTGGCTCAGCATCGCCCAGGGTCGCTCACCTCGTTGCCGAGCCAGAGTCAGGGCTTGATCGAGGCGCATCAACACCTCGCTGGCCGGCTCGCCGGGACGGTAAGCGACGATGCCCACGTGAGCCACCGGCAAGCAGTCGCTGGCGCCGGTCAGGCGCAGGTTTTCCAGGGTGGTGCTGATTTCGGAGGCCAGGCGTTTGGCGTCCTCGGTGTTCAGGCCCGGTGTCAGCAGGCTGAACTCGCCACCGCGGTTGCGCGCCGCCAGCCAGGTGCGGCGCTCCGGCAGCCCGGTCAAGCGCTTGAGGAACTCACCGACCGCGCTGATCAGCGCATCGGTGCGCTGGCCGCCTAGACGCTGGTTGAGCCCGGCGAGGTCGTTGAGCCGCAGCGTCAGCAGGTGGCCCTCACAATGGTGCTCGGCCACCAGCAGATGATCAGCCAGTTGTTCATCGAGCAATCGCCGATTGGCCAGTCCAGTGAGGTGGTCCCGGTAAGATTCGTCGCGCAGTAGCTCACTGCGCGCCGCTTCCTCGCTGAACAGCGCCTTGAGCTTTTCCACCATCTGATTCATCGCCAGTACCACGCGCTTGAGTTCCGGGGTGCGGGGCAGTTTCGGCAGGCTCAGGAATTCGCGTTTGCTGATGGCTTCGGCCTGTTTGACCAAGGTGTCGAGAGGACGCAGTTGCCGGCGCAGCAGCCAGCCCCCGAACACGGCGCTGAGCAGGCCGCACAGCAGCAGCCAGATCAGGCTGCCGAGGGTGCTGTCCCAGAGTTTGGCCAGGGCAAACTGTGGGTTGCTCAGTACTTCGACCCGGGCCGCCTGTTCCCAGCCACGCATGATCAGCGCATCGCCGCCCTCGTGACGCAGGTCCACCAGGCGCACGAACCAGCCGGGCACGCCCTCGATCCGCGTCGATGCATTGCGCTCCACCAACACCTGTCGATCCTTGATGTCGACGATGCGGATGCTGCTGAAGTAGCCACTGTCGAAAATCGAACTGACCATCAGTTCCATCATGGCCGGGTCATCGAGCTGCGCGGTCAGCGACAGGCCCAGTGCGGTGGCGGCGTCCTGGGCGTGGGCGCGCAACTGGCTGAGCATCTGTTCGCGCGAGCTTTCCAGGCTGACAAAAAAACTGCCGCTGAACGCCACCGCCAAAAACAGGCAGATGGCGACGAACAACTGGTTGCGCAGTTTCATCGAACGCTCCTTGCTACGACCTTCAGCCATCGCCGACGGCGAAGCCCTCGGTCTGCATTTTTTGCAGTACGTCTTGCCAGCGCGACAGCTTTTTCGAGTCGCTGCTGCGTTTGCCGCCATTGGCCCCCGGCAGGTAAAGGCCTTCGGCATTGAAGGCATACACCGGCAGCAGATCCTTGCGTTGCGAGGCGGGGCGGATGTCGCCGATCAGGTTGTCCAGCACCAGCGGGTCGGCGGTGGGGCTGGCGTAGAAGGTCAACACCATGTGCGCCTGGTTCTGGGTCAGTGCCTTGACGTAGGTGATGCGCAGTTTTTCGCTGGGAATGCCGAGTTCGCGCAGGCTGAAGTATTTCGCCAGGGCGTAGTCCTCGCAGTCGGCGGCGCCTTTGACCAGGGCTTCGACGGGCGTGGCCCAGTAATCGGTCTGACGCCAGATGCGCGTGTCGTCCTGAAAACTGAGCTGCTGATTGAAGAAGCGGTTGACCACGGTCAACTGCTCGCGCTCGGGGGCGTTGCGCTCACCTTGCAGCATCTGGCCCCAGGCCTCGATCCGTCCACGCGCCGGGCCGAGGTTGCCATAGCGTTTTTCGGCGGTTTGCAAGATCTGCGCGAAATCCCAGTCGGCCCAGACACTGCCCAGCCCGGTCAACAGCAATCCACCGAGCAACAGCCATCCGCCGAACCCAAGTCGGGGCGCTGGCCATCCTGGACTACGCGGACTGCGGAGCATGTCTGGCTGCTCGGGGGGCAGATGGGTCAAGTCTAGGTGGTGTTTTCGCGGGGGTAGGGTAGGTCGTCGGGCGAGCCAGAATTCTGCGGTTGTGTAGGAGCGAGCTTGCTCGCGATGGACGTCAACGATGACGCGGGCAACCTGACACCCCGCGCTGGCCTCAGGTTCATCGCGAGCATGCTCGCTCCTACAGGGGCGGGTGTTTTGCAAAAAGGGTCAGGGCTTGTGCAGCGTTTTCTGCCTGAGGATGTAAATGGTCACCAGCACCGCACTGGTCAGCATGAACCCGCGTGCCCAGGGCATCGGCACCAGGTAGCAGGAAAACAGGATGCTGACCCACATCAGGCCAATGGCGTAGACCTTGCCCTTGAGCGGGATACCGTTGCCGTCGAGGTAGTCGCGAATCCACGGGCCCAAGCGGGGGTGATCGACCAGCCAATGGTAGAAACGCGGCGAGCTGCGGGCGAAGCAGGCGGCTGCCAGCAACAGGAAGGGGGTGGTGGGCAATACCGGCAGGAAGATACCGATGACCCCCAGCGCTACGCTCAGCCAGCCGATGGCCAGCAGCACGTAGCGCAACATCAGGGGGCGGTTGCCTATGGGGTTGTCCATAGGCAGGACCTTAGTGGTGACGAGGCTTGAGGATCGCCGGTTTTTCGTCCGGTGCGTTGCACAGCAGGTACAGCGCGGTCAGGGCTTCCGGGATTTGAACGATCATGTCGTCCATCAGGTTGGCGTCGGCGGCAATATCGGAGAACTCCGGTTGCTCGTCGAACAGGCCCGAACCGACCATGATCGGCAACAGCATTTCGCTGACTTCGTCTTCGGCGGTTTCGAACCAGGCTTCTTCGCGCAGGAACACGCCTTCCATGAAACCGATGCACCAGCCGCGCAGGTCGGAATCGTCCGGGTCTTCGCCCAGGTCCAGGTCGCAGGGCAACTCGAATTCTTCATCGGAGGCCAGTTGGCGGGCGATGTGGGCCTTGAGCGCCAGCAGGGTGGATTCGATCGCTTCACGCTCGGTGTCGTCGGCGTAATGCGGCTCTTCGGCGAAGAGGGCGTCGATCCACTCACGGTCCGGCACGCTTTCCGCACAGATCGACAACGCGGTGAGGTAGCCGTGGGCGGCCACGTAGTCCAGCGCCTCGTCATGCAGTTCATCGGCGTCGAGGAAAACTTGCAGGCGGGTTAGTTGCTCAGCGAAGGACATTAAAAGACTACCTTGGGGAATATTCGATGCGGGAATTCTAGGCCTTCTTGAGCGCTTGGGCCAGCCGAACGGCATATTTGCCCAATTGCCCCTGATCCTTGTGAGGCAACTGGCAGAGACTTGCGCATGTCTTCTCAGCGGCACCCCTTGCCGGGGAGTGCTCGGGTATACTCGCGCGTTTTGTGATGCCCTGCTGGCGTCGCGGCCGGAATATGCAGTGTCATGCAATGCGCACTTACGATTTGTCGGTGCAGCGTTACCGATTCTGGACCAGCCTTGCAGGGATGTTTCGGTGATTTTTGGAGTTTTTATGCTCGAACAGGCTCAACGCGTCCTCAAGGACATCTTCGGCTACGACAGTTTCCGTGGCCGTCAGGGTGCAATCATTGAGCGCGTGGCCAGTGGCGGCGATGCCCTGGTCCTGATGCCTACCGGTGGCGGCAAATCCCTGTGCTTCCAGGTGCCGGCACTGTTGCGCGAAGGCCTGGCGGTGGTGGTGTCGCCGTTGATTGCGTTGATGGACGATCAGGTCGCCACCCTCGAAGAACTGGGCGTGGCCGCCGCTGCATTGAACTCCACCCTGAGCGCCGAGCAACAAAGGGATCTGGCCGCCCGGATCAAGCGCGGCGAAGTGAAAATGCTCTACCTGGCGCCGGAACGCCTGGTCCAGCCGCGCATGCTGTCCTTCCTGCAAGGTTTGGATATCGCCCTGTTTGCCATCGACGAAGCGCACTGTGTGTCGCAGTGGGGCCACGACTTCCGTCCGGAATACCTGCAACTGGGCCAATTGGCGGAAATGTTCCCCGATGTGCCACGCATCGCCCTGACCGCCACCGCCGACAAGCGTACCCGGGAAGAAATCGTCACCCGCCTGCACCTGCAGAACGCCGAGCGCTTCCTGTCGAGCTTCGACCGGCCAAACATTTTCTACCGCATCGTGCCCAAGGAGCAGCCGCGCAAGCAATTGCTGGCCTTCCTCGCCGAGCGGCGCAGCGATGCCGGCATCGTCTATTGCCTGTCGCGCAAAAAAGTCGAGGAGGTCGCGGCCTTTCTCACCGAACAAGGGTTCCCGGCGCTGCCGTATCACGCCGGCCTGCCCAATGACCTGCGTGCCTACCACCAGAAACGCTTCCTCAATGAGGAAGGCCTGATCATGGTGGCCACCGTGGCCTTCGGCATGGGCATCGACAAGCCCAATGTGCGCTTCGTCGCGCACCTCGACCTGCCAAAATCCCTGGAAGCCTACTACCAGGAAACCGGACGCGGCGGCCGTGACGGTCTGCCGGCGGATGCCTGGATGGCCTACGGCCTGCAAGACGTGGTGATGCTCAAGCAAATGCTGCAGAACTCCGAAGGCGATGAGCGCCACAAGCGCCTGGAGCATCACAAGCTCGACGCCATGCTTTCGCTATGCGAAGAAACCCGCTGCCGCCGTCAGGCGCTGCTGGCCTATTTCGACGAGGAAATGCCCGAACCCTGCGGTCACTGCGACAACTGCACCGATGGCGTGCAGACCTGGGACGCCACCGAACCTGCGCGACAGGCGTTGTCGGCGATCTTCCGCACTGGCCAGCGTTATGGTGTCGGTCATCTGGTGGATGTGCTGCTGGGCAAGGACAACGAAAAAGTCCGCAGTTTCGGTCACCAGCACCTGTCGGTGTTCGGCGTCGGCAAGGCCTTGGGCGAGAGCGAATGGCGCTCGCTGTTCCGCCAACTGGTGGCCCGTGGCCTGGCGGACGTCGATCACGAAGGCTATGGCGGTCTGCGCCTGAGCGACAGCTGCCGTCCGCTGCTCAAGGGTGAAGTGACCCTGGAGCTGCGCCGCGACCTCAAGGCGCAAACCACGGCGAAAACCAGCAAGAGCCAGGCCAGCCAACTGGTCCGCGGCGAAGAGCGCGAACAGTGGGAAGCCTTGCGCGCCCTGCGTCGCAAGCTCGCCGAAGAACACGGTGTGCCGCCCTACGTCATCTTCCCCGACTCGACCCTGCTGGAAATGTTGCGCAGCCAGCCGACCTCCCTGGCGGAAATGGCGCGGGTCAGCGGTGTCGGCGCGCGCAAGCTGGAGCGCTACGGCGAGGCCTTCCTCGAAGTCCTCGGCGGTCAGGTCGAAGCGCCCAAGCCTGTGGCCGACGTACGTCACGAATTGATCACCCTGGCGCGGGCCGGTATGACCCCGATGCAGATCGCCGGTCAGTTGCAGTGCTCGGAAAAAAACGTCTACACCATGCTCGCCGAGGCCATCGGCAAGCAGCAACTGTCGCTGGAACAGGCACTGGATCTGCCCGAAGAGTTGATGGGCGAAGTTCAGGATGCGTTCCTGGACGGTGAAGGCGAGTTGCCGCCGGTGTCGGAGATTTCCGCATTGTTTGCAGGGCGGGTGCCCGAGGGGGTTCTGTACTGTGTTCGAGCCGCCTTGCAGTCGGAATTCGAGATGTAATCGAGTTTTTACAAACAGATTCATTGATTTAACGATTCACTACAGAACACCTCTTGCCTCCAGTCGAGGCTCATGCTTAGCTGACTAATAATTAGTATTTCTCTATTTCAGCCTGACCATGAGTGTTTTATGCCGTTAACCGATCAACACCGCTTTGGCATGCAATTGGCCCAGATGTCTCGCGGCTGGCGCGCCGAACTGGACCGCCGCCTGGCAGGCCTGGGGTTGTCCCAGGCTCGCTGGCTGGTACTTCTGCACCTGGCACGCTTCGATCAAGCCCCAACCCAACGTGAGCTGGCGCAAAGCGTCGGCGTCGAAGGCCCGACCCTGGCCCGGCTGCTCGACAGCCTGGAGAGCCAGGGCCTGGTGCAACGCCAGTCCGTGCTGGAAGACCGTCGCGCAAAGAAAATCGTCCTCTGTACGCCTGCGCGTCCGCTGATCGACCAAATCGAAACCATTGCCAACCAATTGCGCCTGGAGCTGTTCGAGGGCGTCGATGAGGCGGATTTGAAGATCTGCATGCGGGTTCACGGTCACATTCTGGCCAACCTGGAAAAATCTTGAGGCAGTCAATCGCATCAGGTTTTTGAGTTACCGCAATGAGCCGACTATAAGAACTACTGGGCAATATCGTGTTCGTACCGCAAGTGCGAACGCGTGCAAGTTGGTTCTGGTTACCTAAGGGATGCTCATGCTTGGAAGTCTGCGGGTCGTGGTAAGGTGTTGCGCCAGCGGGTTGCTGGCCGGCACCGCTGTCTGTTGGTCGGCATTGGCGCCGGCATTGGGGCTGGGGGATATCACCCTGCATTCGGCGCTGAATCAGCCGTTGCGTGCCGATATCAGCCTGGTGGATGCCGTCGGTCTGGAGGAGGGCGAGCTCTCGGTCAGCCTAGCCACGCCGGACGAGTTCAGTCGCGCGGGTGTCGAGCGGGTGTTCTTCCTCAACGACTTGAAGTTCACCCCTGTGCTGCGGGGTAATCGCAAGCTGATTCAGGTGACGTCCGGCAAACCGGTCACTGAACCCTTCCTGAATTTTCTGGTGCAACTCAATCAGCCCAACGGCCGCTTGCTGCGCGAGTACACGGTGCTGATCGATCCGCCCGGAACGCCAGGCATTGAGCCCGCCACCGACGAACCGGTCGCCAGTCAGCCGCCATCGGCGTTTCCAAGTGTCCAACCCGCCGTTGCGCCCAAGCCTGCGTCCAAACAAACATCGCCCAAACCTGCCAACCCACCCCCGCCGGATCCCCTTGCCGAGCAACTGGCTGCCAGCGTTCTGCAGAACCAGCAGTTGCAAGCCACCCTCGATGAGCTCAACGCGAAAATTCAGGCACAGAACGAGCAGATCGCTGAGCAAAAGAAACAGGTGAGCGAACTGCAGGCGCAATTGACCGAGGCAAAGCAGGCTCCACCAGAGCCCGTGGCGCCTGCTGCGGTGTCACCGGCACCGGCACCGGCACCGGCGCCCGTCACCAACGAGGAGCCTGGGACAAACTGGCTTCTGGTTGGCGGATTGTTGCTGCTGATCGTGCTTGGTTTGCTGATCGTCTGGCTTCGTCGGCGTCGCCAGACTGATCCTGCGATCCACGCCACAAACAGTCAGTCACCTCGTCAGGAGCCGCTGCTCAACCCCGCAGAATCGCAAGCGGTGGTGTTGCCTCGCGCACACCATGACGAGACACCTGCCAGCGATGTGCTGGAAGCGGTTGCGGTCTACCTGACCTATGGCCGCCATGCCGAAGCCATCGGCCTGTTGCGTGAGGCCATCGACAAGGAGCCCCAGCGCACCGATCTTGCCGTGCAATTGCTGGAAGTGCTTGGCAAGCAGGGCGATGTGGCGGCCTATGACGGGCAGGAGGCCAGTCTGCGCAACGCCGGGTTCGATGCGCAGACACTTGAAGACATCCGTGCCCGCCATCCAAAACTGGGACCCGTTGCCCCGCCGGCTGTCGCGGCCCCCGTCTTTGTCCCCATCGTTGCACCTGAAAAGCCCGCACCGGCGGACGAGTTTCAGTTGAACCTGGATGAGTTGTCGATGGACACCAACTGGGACTTGGGACCGATGGAGGAGACCGCGCATTCGGATCCGTTCCTCAACGAGCCGTTGTTGCCCGAGCCAGAGATCGATTGGGATATCCAGCCGGCTTCGCATTCCCTCGACGACCGCTTTCTCGATGAGTTCAGCGAACCCGGTGCATCGCTGGAGCTTGAGCCACTGAACGTCGAGCCGTTCGACTCCGACAACGCCGGCAAACTGGAACAGGCCCAGACCTGCATCGATGATGGCGATCTGGACAGCGCCATCGCACTGCTCAACGAGTTGCTCAAGGAAGCAGACGAACCGCTCAAACAAACGGCCCGCAGCCTGCTGGCCGGCATCCGATGACGCCTGTAGGAGCCACGCTTTCTCGCGATGAACGATAACGCGGTCTGACAGACATTGCGCATGACCCGCATCGCGATCAAGCTTCGCTCCTACAAGTTTTCAGGAACGTCGCCCAGCATGCCCTCTCAGAAACCGGAAATCGTCATCACCTATTGCACCCAGTGCCAGTGGCTGCTGCGAGCCGCCTGGCTGGCCCAGGAACTGCTCAGTACCTTTGGCGACGACCTCGGCAAAGTATCCCTGGTGCCCGGCACGGGCGGGGTGTTCCTCATTTTCTGCGACGACGTCCAGATCTGGGAGCGCAAGGCCGACGGCGGCTTCCCCGAGGCCAAGGTGCTCAAGCAGCGGGTTCGCGATCAAATAGACCCGGACCGCGACCTGGGCCACAACGACCGGACTCAGTGAGACGCGGCTTCGGCCGCCACGGTTTTCTTGCTTGAGCTGCCGGACAGCCGGCTGGACACCACAATCGCCACGATGATCAAGGCACCGCCTCCCAGCATCCGCAGGGTCGGGTTTTCATCGAACAACAGCCAGGCCACGGTGATGCCGTACACCGGCTCCAGGGCAAACACCACGGCGGCGGTCCTCGCCTTGATCACCGCCAGGCTGGCCACGAACAGGCTGTGGGCAACGCCGGTGCAGAAGATGCCCAGCAGTGCGATCCACAGCCAGTCCATGGCCCGCACGTCGCTCAATTGCGGTGCCGCCACCGGCAACAGGCACAACGCGACCACCACGTTTTGACACAATGCCGCCTGCACCGGGGGGATGCGTGCGGAGCTGGCGCGGTTGGTCAATGACAGCAGGGCGAACAGCAAGCCGGAAGCCACGGCCCAGAGCAGGCCGGTGGTGGCGCCGCTGGACAGATCGAAGTCAGGTGTCACCAGTACCAGTCCGATGCTCACCAGCGCCACCAGCAGGATTTCGTTGGCACGGATCCGCTCGCGGAAAATCAGCCCCTCGAGGATCACGGTAAAGGCCGGGAAACTGGCAAATCCCAACGTCGCAATGGCCACCCCGGCGACCTTCACGGCAATGAAGAAACTCACCCAGTGGCCGGCCAGTAACAGACCGCTGAGCAGCAGTCGGCGCCAATCCAGCGCTTCGAGTGTTTGCCAGCGGCCACTGCTGGCGAAACGGACGAAAAATGCCAAGGCCAGCACCGCGAACACCGCCCGGCCAAAGACGATGACGGCCGGGGACGCGGCGGCGAGTTTGCCGAACACACCGGTCAGGCCGAACATCAATGCGCCGATATGCAAAGCGCCAAGGGCGGTACGGGGAGTCATGGCGATCCTTGAGAAATGTATGAACACACGTTGCATTTAATCGCGCAACGCCTGTCCCTGTCTGTCGCCAGACTATCGTCTTTTGTCGCCAGCCTCGCGCCGCAACGCACCGGGGGAGGCGCCGAACTCGCGCAGCACCGCGGCGCAAAAAGCACTCTGGGAGTTGTAGCCGACTCGAGCGGCAATCTCGCCAATGGGCAAGGCCGAATCGCGCAACAATGCCACGGCCTTGTGCAGGCGTCGGCTGCGGATGTAATCCATCGGCGTCTGCCCGCATTCGGCCACGAACCGCGCATGCAGGCGGGCGCTGGAAAGGCCGGCCACGCGAGCCAGATCGGCGACTTGCAAAGGGTAGGCCGCGTACTGGTCGATGTGCGCATTGAGCGCGGCATAGGGCAGGCGTCGACCGCCCACGCTGTCGGGCGTGGCATTGTTGAGGCTGGCCAGCAACAGCACCGCCCCCTGTTGCGCAATCACCGGGTCAGCGACCGGGCTGTTGGCCAGCCAATTGACCAACTGACTTTGCCCGGCATCCAGCGACAACCGGCCGGCGTTGTCGAGCAACCGTCGACTGGCCTGCGCATGCTCGCCCAGCGATTGCTCAAGCCATTGCTCGCCGGGCACATCCAGCACCAGGCAGCGGCTGCCATTGGCGCTACCGCAGGCATGATGAAAACCCGAGGGCACCACCACGAAACTCTGCCGGACCACCTGACTGCCACGCCCGTCGACCTCGAAATCCAGCGCACCCGACAAGCCGAACACCAATTGGGCGTGCTCATGGCTGTGGACGATCAGGTCTTCGGTGTATTGGCGCAGGGTGAGGATCGTTCTCATCGCGGGTCTCGCGGCGGCTCTGAAGATTCAGAAAAACAGTCTACACCGACGGGGCCGGGGCGCGCTGTCACAGGACTGACTTGCCGTTGTCATGGGCGATTAACCCGAGCGGCGCAAGCTTGCCAAAACTTGTCCTGAGGGTTGCCCATGACCAGCGCCGAGCTCGCCAAACCCAGCCGTAAGCAACGTGTGCGGACCCTGTGGATCTCCGACGTGCACCTGGGCACGCGTGATTGCCAGGCCGAGCACTTGTCCCAGTTCCTCAAGGGCTATCACGCGGACAAAATCTACCTGGTCGGCGACATCATCGATGGCTGGAAACTGCGCGGCGGCATGTACTGGCCGCAGGCACACACCAACGTGATCCGCCGCCTGTTGACCATGAGCAAGCGCGGCACGGAGGTGATCTACGTCACCGGCAACCACGACGAGTTCCTGCGTCGTTATTCCAAGCTGATCCTGGGCAATATCCAGTTGGTGGACGAAGCGGTCCACGTGACTGCCGACGGCCGGCATCTGCTGGTGATCCACGGCGATCAGTTCGACGTGATTACCCGCTACCACCGTTGGCTGGCGTTTCTGGGCGATTCGGCCTACGAATTCACCCTGACTCTCAACCGCTGGCTCAACCATTGGCGCGCCCGGTATGGCTACGGCTACTGGTCGCTGTCGGCGTACCTCAAGCACAAGGTCAAGACCGCGGTCAGCTTCATCAGCGACTTCGAAGAAGCCATCGCCCATGAGTGCGTCAAGCGCGAACTGCACGGCGTGGTTTGCGGGCACATTCACCATGCCGAGATCCGCAAGGTCGGTGAGGTGGATTACCTCAATTGCGGCGATTGGGTGGAGTCGTGCACGGCGCTGATCGAGCATTGGGATGGCACGATCGAGTTGTACCGGTTGGCCGATGCCCAGGCGCGGGAAGCACAGTTGAAGGCTGTGAAAGTGGCGGAGCCTGCCTGATTCGGTTTGTGGGGAGGGAGCTTGCTCCCGGTCGGCTGCGCAGCAGTCGGCTTTGGGGCCGCTACGCAGCCCAGCGGGAGCAAGCTCCCTCGCCACAAGGGCCGGAAGGCGTCCCGCTGGGCTCGTCAGGCCGGCGCGTGCTCTTGCATCGCCGCCTTGTAGATCGAATGCTTCGGCTGCGCGAACAACCGCTCCATCATCGGCTCGAAAAAGCTCAGCGGCAGCGTGTCATACCCCGGATCGAACGCCGCAGCATCGTACTTGGCGCAGAACTCGATGGTCGCCTGATACTGCGGGTGGTCGCTGAATTGCTCGCGCAGATGCCGGTCCATGCCCAGGTGATGGAAGAAATAATACCCCTGGAAAATCCCGTGCTTCTCCACCATCCACAGATTGTCGGCGCTGACGAACGGCTTGAGAATCGCCGCGGCGATGTCGGGATGGTTGTAGGAGCCCAAGGTGTCGCCGATGTCATGGAGCAATGCGCAAACCACGTATTCTTCGTCGCGGCCATCACGCCAGGCGCGGGTGGCGGTTTGCAGGGAGTGGGTCAGGCGATCCACGGGGAACCCGCCGAAATCACCTTCCAACAGCTTCAAATGCGCCACGATCCGTGACGGCAACTGGCGGGCATAGGCGCTGAAGTCAGCGGCGATGATCGCCCAGTCTTCCTGGGTGCCATCCTTCATGTGGGTAAAGCGAGCATTGGCATTCATCGGCGATTCTCCTGTGGTCTAGAACGGCACGCGTCCCAGGATCATGTCCCGATACATGACGAAATCACCGAGCAGGCTGTAGAAAGGATGCTGGAAGGTCGCCGGACGATTTTTTTCAAAGAAGAAGTGCCCGCCCCAGGCGAAGGCGTAGCCAGCCAGCGGCAGGAGCCAGAGCATCATCCACGCACCCCGGCCAATGGTCAGCGCCAGGATGAAAATCACCAGGGTGGTACCGATGAAATGCAGGCGCCGGCAGGTACTGTTGCTGTGTTCGCTGAGGTAATAGGGGTAGAACTCGGCGAAGCTGTTGAATCGTCTGATGTTTTCCACGACTGCGATCTCTGTGGTTATTGTTCTGACTGCAAGTTGTTCTGCGGGTAGCTTATTTGAGTCTAGAGTGAACAATGGCGTCAGCCAGTGACAATCGGCGCCACTTTAGTATCCTTGGGAAATTGGCCGTGATTGCGGCTCATCATGCAAGAACCCGACATGAGCGAACGAACGACTTCTGCAAGCTGGGCGATGGGGATTGTCAAAGCACTGGAAATGGACGGCCTGGATTGCCGGGTTCTGTTCAATCAGCTGGGGCTCGACTTTGCGGCACTGGACGATCCGGACGCCCGCTTCCCGCAGGATTCCATGACACGACTGTGGCAACGCGCCGTCGAGCTCTCCGGCAACCCGGCGATCGGCCTGAACATGGGCAAGGTGGTGCGACCGGCGCAGTTCCATGTGACCGGCTACGCCCTGATGTCCAGCCAGACCCTGGCCGAGGGCTTCAAGCGCCTGGTGCGTTATCAGCGGATCATCGCTGAAAGCGCCGACCTGAGCTTCCGCCTGCTGGATGAAGGCTACGCGCTGATCCTGACGGTGCACGGTGACCATCTGCCACCCACCCGGCAAAGCGCCGAAGCCTCACTGGCCTGCGCCCTTGCATTGTGCGGCTGGCTGACCGGGCGCACGCTGCACCCGCGCAAGGTGCTGGTGCAGGGCGACCAGCCGGCCAATCTCGAACCCTATAAACAAGCCTTCCATGCACCGCTGGTGTTCAACGCGCCGTACGACGCGCTGATTTTCGAGCGGGCGGACATGGAAGCGCCGCTGCCGACGGCCAACGAGGCCATGGCGCTGTTGCACGATCGCTTTGCCGGTGAATACCTGGCGCGGTTTTCCGAAAGCCGCGTGACCCACAAGGCGCGTCAGGTGCTGTGCCGCCTGTTGCCCCAGGGCGAACCCAAGCGCGATGCCGTGGCGCAGACGCTGCACCTGTCACAACGCACCTTGCAGCGCCGCTTGCAGGAGGAGGGCACCAGTTTCCAGACCCTGCTGGATGACACCCGGCGCGAACTGGCCGAGCAGTACCTGGCGCAGCCGACCATGACCCTGCTGGAAATTGCCTACCTGCTGGGCTTCGCCGATCCGAGCAACTTTTTCCGCGCCTTCCGCCGCTGGTTCGACACCACGCCCGGCGAGTACCGGGCGCGGCTGCTGCAGATGCCGGCAGCGGTCAATGACGCCAGAACGCCGGAATACACAGCACAAACACAGTAATGATCTCCAGTCGGCCCAGCAGCATGCCGAACGACAGAATCCACTTGGCGGCGTCCGGCAGGGACGCGAAATTGCCCGCCGGGCCGATGGTCTCGCCCAGGCCTGGGCCGACGCCGGACACGGTGCTGGCCGCACCGGTGAGGGCGGTCATCCAGTCCACGCCCAGCAGCGATAGCAGCAGCGCAATCACGCAGATGGTGATGGCGAAGAAGAAGGAAAAGGTCAGGATCGACCGCACGATCTCTTCGTCAAGACGGTGGCCGTTGTACTTCTGCTTGATCACCGCCCGCGGGTGAATCAACTGGTTAAGGTTGGCCTTGAGCAGGATGTAGGCCACCTGGAAGCGGAAAATCTTGATCCCGCCGGCGGTCGAACCCGAGCAGCCGCCCACGAAGCCCAGATAGAAGAACAGCATCAACGAGAAATTGCCCCACAGGCTGTAGTCCCCCAAGGCGAAACCGGTGGTGGTCACCACCGAGGTCACGTTCAGCGCCACATGCCGCAGCGCGTCCAGCCAATGCAACTGGGTGGTCCACCAGTACCAGGTGCCGAGCACCAGCCAGGTCACCAGCAACATGCCCAGCAAACCCTGAACCTGCTGATCCTTGATCAGCGCCCGGCGATTGCCGCGCAACGTCGCCACGTACAGGGTGAACGGCAGGCTGCCCAGAATCATGATGACGATCGCCACCCAGTGCACCGCCGGTTGCGTCCACTTGGCCAGGGATTGGTCCGAGGTGGAGAACCCACCGGTGGAAATCGCCGACATGGCATGGTTGATTGCATCGAACAGGCTCATCCCGGCCCACCAGAAGGCCAGGCTGCCGAGAATGGTGATGCCGACATACGCCGCCACGATCAGGCGCGCCACCATGTGCGAGCGGGGCATGACTTTTTCCGAGCGGTCGGACGATTCGGTCTGGAACAGCCGCATGCCGCCGATGCGCAACAGCGGCAGGATCGCCACGGCCATGCCGATGAAGCCGATGCCGCCAATCCAGTGCAGCAACGAGCGCCACATCAGGATGCCTGGGGACATGCTGTCCAGCCCCGTGAGCACCGTGGAGCCGGTGGCGGTGATCCCGGACATGCTTTCGAAGAACGAATCGGTGTAGCTGATGTGCTGGGTCAGCAAAAACGGCAGCGCGGCGAAGATGCACACCACCAGCCAACTGCTGACGGTCAGCAGGTACATGTCCCGCGGCCGCAGATGAACATGCTCGGGGCGCCCGGGAATGACCAGGGCGAGGCCGCCGACAAAGGTGATCATGCTGGCCCAGAGAAACGACGGCAGGTCGCCGGTGCGATCGAAGATCACCAGCGTGGCCATGGGCACGACCATGGCGATGGCCAGGGTAATCAGGAAGATGCCGATGATGAAACCAATGAGACGCAAGGTCGGCAACGCCATGAAATCCGCTCGGCTGTGGTGGGCAAGGGCGCCATTCTACCTGTGGGGCAGGGCATGTAAACCGGCACTGCGGGGCTACTTGCAGCTAGAATAGCCGCACATTTTTCTCTGGAGGTGGCCGATGCAGGCTCTCGACGTTTTGCTCAACCGTGTTTCCGTTCCGCGACTGATCGAACCGGCACCGACCCAGGCGCAGCGCGAAGTGCTGTTCGGCGCAGCCATGCGGGCGCCGGATCACGGCCATTTGCAGCCCTGGCGGTTCCTGACGGTCGAAGGCGCGGCACGTGAGCAAATGGGCGAGTTGCTGGCCGAGGCGGCGAAGTTGCAGGATGGCGAAGTCACTGAAGCGGCCATCGACAAGGCACGCAACGGCCCGCTGCGGGCACCCTTGGTGGTGGTCGTGATTGCCCGGGTACAGGATCACATCAAGTATCCGAAATCCGAGCAACTGCTGGCCGCTGGCTGTGCGGCCCATGGCATTTTGCTGGCGGCTTACGCGCAGGGCATTGGTGCGGTGTGGCGTACCGGTGAGCTGGCCTATTCGCCCCATGTGGCCAAAGGCCTGGGCCTGGCGGAAGGCGAAGAGGTGATTGCGTTCCTGTACCTGGGCACGCCGCAGAAGGAACCGCGTGTGGCGGAAAAGGTGGAGCTGGCAGAGTTCGTCAGTGCCTGGCCAGGAAAGCTCTGACGCCACCGATCAAGTGTGGGAGCGGGCTTGCTCGCAAAGGCGGTGTGCCAGTCAACGTTGATATCGACTGAATGACCGCTTTCGCGAGCAAGCCCGCTCCCACAGGGATCAGGGCTGGACGACAGCTCCCGGCACCAGGGGCAATTCCAGGCTGGCAATGAACCCGCCCTCCGGGTGATTGGCCAGTATCAGGTTGCCGCCGTGTCGCTCCGCCGCGCGGCGGGCGATGGCCAGACCCAGGCCGTGACCGGCCGCCGTTTGCCCCGGTGCCCGGTAAAACGGCTCACCCAACTGCCCCAGATGTTCGGCGTCGACGCCCGGGCCGTGATCGCGCACGGTGACCACGATCCGTTCGCCATGGCGCAGCGCCTGCATTTCGATCGGCAGGCCGCCCACCGGGTTGAAGCGCTGGGCATTGCGCAGCAGATTGTCCACGGCGCGCTCGATCATGGTCGGCCAACCTTTCAGATTCAGTTGTGCCTCGGCTTCGAGATGAACCAGTTGATCTGGCGAGCCCAGTTGCGCGTCCTTTTGCAGGGTGTTGAGCAACGCGTTGAGGTCGACGTCTTCGGCGCTGGCGTTGTCGGCATCGACCCGGGCCAGCACCAGAATTTCACTGATCAAGGCTTCGAGCCGATCGCACTCGCGGGTCAGGCGCGGCCAGAGCTTTTCCCGTTCTTCGGGGGACGCCCGTTCCGCCAGGGCCAGGGCAATGCGCAGGCGCGCCAGGGGTGAACGCAATTCGTGAGAGACATCGCGCAGCAATTGGCGCTGGCTGCCGATCAGGCTTTGCAGACGTGCCCCCATGCGGTTGAAGTCATTGGCCAGCACGCCGAATTCGTCACGACGGTTGGCCAGCTTCACCAGACTGTTCTGCTGATAGGTAGTTTGCCCCAGATCATGCACCGCGCCGCGCAAGCGGCTGAGCGGGCGGGTGATGGACAGCGTCACAAACAGGCTGAACAGGGTCAGCACCACCAGGGCTATGCCCAGCGCACTGAGCGGCCAGAGCAGGCTTTCACGGTGCCAGGCATCGAGTTCGGGGTGGGGGATACGATAGATCAGCAGGTAGGTATCGCCGGTTTTTTCGCTGGTGTATTCATCGGTCAGGCGGCGCCATGGCAGACGGCGGTCATCGTTGTTCTGGCGTGCTTCGAAGGCCGCTGCGCGCTTGGGGAAGGTGCCGCGTACCACCGGGTCGCCGCTCTCGTTGAGCACCTGGACGTCGATGTGATACTGCTTTTTGCGCTGTTCCAGAATGTCCTGGGCGGCTTCTTCGCCCTGGGATTCATAGGTTTGTGTCCACTGTTCGGCCAGGGTGTTGAGGCCTGGATGGCGACTGAGAATCCACGCGTCCTGGTTGAGCATGTGGCCGAGCAGAATCGACAGCCCTGCAACCAGAGCGATGGCCAGCCAGAAGCTGGCCAGGATACGCCAGAACAATGAACGCACAGAAAATCCTCGAGCAAGAAAGCATTGGCCTGATTTGCCGATTGGAATGCAATCCATGTGGGAGCGGGCTTGCTCGCGAAAACGGTTTATCAGATAAGAATCTGTTGCCTGACACACCGCTTTCGCGAGCAAGCCCGCTCCCACATTCAGACGGTAGCAAAAAGACCCAACGGTGTTGGCCGTTGGGTCTCTGGTTATCGCATTATTGCGCTTTTTGCGGTTGCTGCGCTTTCCACGCCTTGAACTCGGCCCATTCGGCGCGACGCTCAGCCTGTTTCTTCTGGATCTCGTCGAATTTCTTCTGTTGATCCGGTTTCAGCAGCGCCCGGACGTCAGCTTCGGCTTTTTTGTGGTTGGCGGCCATTTCGTCTTTCATGGCTTTCTGGTCGGCTGGCGAGAGTTTCTCCAGGTACTTGTCGACCACTTGCTTACGTTCGTGCATCTGCTCGCCCATGATCTTGCGGATCTGCTCGCGCTGTTCGCCGCTCAGGTCCAGCTGGCTGTAGGGGCCCTTGCCGTGCATGCCGTGCATCTGACCGCCGTGGCGTGCACCGTCCAGCGGGCCACCCATTGGGCCTGCGCCTTCAGGCATGGCCATGGCCACGGTAGGCAGGGCGGCGGCGAACATCAGAGCGATAAGAGTCTTGCGCATGGTGTATCTCCTTGTCTCATTCCCGGTACGTTCCGGATGAGTACAGATTACGGAGATCAAGGTCAGCGGCGGTCAGCGGAGCGTAAAGCTTGGGTAAAGACGGTTTCTTACGTTCCTGACAAAACGAATAACCCGTGGGCGCTGGCAAGCCAGTTCCCACGCGAGATCAAAGGCTGTAGTAGTAGCCCCGGCTGCGCAGCGCCACGATGCGCGGGCGGCCGTCGGGGTGGGGGCCGATTTTCTTGCGCAGGTTGCTCACGTGCATGTCCAGGCTGCGGTCGTACAGCGTCAGCTTGCGGCCGAGGGCGATTTGCGCCAGTTCCTGTTTGTCCAGCGGCTCGCCGGGCTGCTTGAGCAGGGCTTCGAGCAGACGGCTCTCGGACACCGTGAGGGTGAATTCCTGTTCATCGATGCTGACCACGCCGCGCACCGGGCTGAAACACAGGTCGCCCAGTTCGACCTGGCTCGAGACGGCTGGCGGGTGGCTGCGGCGCAGTACGGCGCGCAGGCGGGCTGTCAGTTCCCGTGGGTCGCAGGGTTTGGCCAGGTAATCGTCGGCGCCTAGCTCCAGGCCCAAAATACGGTCCAGCGGTTCGCCCCGGGCCGACAGCATCAGCACCGGCAGGTCCGGGTGATCGCTGCGCAGTTGCTTGAGCAACTCCAGGCCGCTGCCGTCTGGCAGCATCACGTCCAGCACCACCGCCGCCGGGGAGGTTTCGGCCAAGGCGCGACGGGCGCTCTGGCCATCGTGGCAGGCACGGACCTGAAAGCCTTCCTGGCTCAGCCAACTGCTCAGGAGTTCACACAGCTCCTGGTCATCATCAATCAGTAACAGCTCGCTCATGACTCACTCAATTTAGCCATTGTCGACGTTTTCGACTTGCACCACTGGCGAAGATACCGCAGAGCAGGGCCAATAGTGCAACCCCGGCGCCAACGACGAACCACTGTTGCTGATCGGTCAGCAAGCGTGGAATGACGCTGCCGGCCTGAGCTTCCTTGAGTTGCAGCTTCAGTCGCTGGTTCTCTTGGCGCAACCGGGCCAACTGCGCGCTCTCGCGTTCGCCATCGGCAGTCTGCAATTGTTTGTTCAGTTCTTCCCGTTGCCGCTCGCTTTCTTTCAAGCGTTGCTGCAACTCGTTTATCTGGCTGCCGGCGCTCAGTGACAGTGGCGTCGAGCTCGTGCCCTCGGCGTGTTCTTCACCGTGGGCGGGGGCCACGATCGACAACGTGACCAACATCAGACACAACGGACCTTTGCGCATCGCGACTCCTGGTTCCAATACGGGTATTGGGAAGTTGTCGGCCGGCAAACGAGAATAATGAGCGATTGAGAGCACGGTGAACCGATTAGGTTCACCGCGAGGGGACTTTAAGGCAGGACTTGCTTGAACGGCTTGACCGAAACGTTGGCGTAGACGCCGGCGGCGATGTACGGATCGGCATCGGCCCAGGCCTGGGCGGCGCTCAGGGATTCGAACTCGGCGACGATCAGGCTGCCGGTGAAACCCGCAGCGCCCGGATCGTTGCTGTCGACCGCCGGGTGCGGTCCGGCCAGTACGATGCGACCTTCGCCCTTGAGTACCTGCAGGCGCTCAAGGTGCGCCGGCCGTGCAGCCAGGCGGGCTTCCAGGGAGTTGGCGACGTCTGTGGCAATGATTGCGTAAAGCATGTCAGTCCTCGGTTTTGGGCGATGTGGTATCGGCGTCATGCAGGTGGCGGGACAGGTAGATCCCCTGGCCGACCAGGAACAGCAGCGTCATGCCCAGGCTGCCGAAGACCTTGAAGTCGACCCAGTAGCTCTGGAAAGTGAACGCGACGAACAGGTTGGCGGCACCGCAAAACAGGAAGAAAACGATCCAGGCGATGTTCAGGCGGGTCCAGACAGGATCCGGCAGGGTCAGCGCGTGGCCCATGATGCGTTTGATCAGCAGTCGGTCACCGATGAAGTGGCTGCCGATGAAACCCAGGGCGAACAGCCAGTTGACCACCGGGGCTTTCCATTTGAGGAAGGTTTCGCTATGGAACGCCAGGGTCAGGCTGCCGAAGACCAGGCAGGCGATGAGGGTCAGCCACTGGCTCTTTTCCAGCTTGCGCTGTTTGATGAACAGCGTGCCGTAGACCACCAGCGAACTGATGATCAGCATCGCGGTGGCGCTGTAGATACCGCCTACAGTGACCTCGTGGCCGGCGACGTCGACGACCCGCGGATCGATTTTGAAGACGATGAAAAACAGCAGGAGCGGGATGAAATCGATGAATTGTTTCACAGTGGCAGCCAGAAGCAGGATGTGGCGGCATAATAACAAACATATGGGCGCGCGATAGCGCCAGCTGATTTGAGGTTACAAAGCCCCGTGAATGTTGATTTGCACTGCCACAGCACGGCCTCCGATGGCGCCCTGGCGCCTGCGGTTCTGGTAGCGCGTGCGTTCGAGCACGGCGTGCGAGTCCTGGCCCTGACCGATCACGACACCCTTGAAGGCCTCGAAGAGGCGCGAACCGCTGCGACTGCGCTGGGGATGCAACTGGTCAACGGCGTCGAGCTGTCCTGCACCTGGGGCGGTGCGACCATTCATGTGCTGGGCTACGGTTTCGACGTCGATGCCGCACCGTTGGTCGAAGCCATCGCCAAGTTGCACGATGGCCGCTGGCTACGGTCCGAAGAGATAAGCCGCAAGCTTGCGCTCAAAGGCATGCCCGGTGCGCTCGACGGTGCACGGGAGATTCAGCAGGCCCTGGGCGACAGCGGCAACGCGCCGGCCCGCCCGCATTTCGCCGACTGGATGGTGCGTGAAGGTTTCGTCAAGGATCGCGCCGAAGCGTTCCGCAAATGGCTGGGCGCGGGCAAGCTGGGTGACGTCAAGCAACACTGGCCGACCCTGGAAGAAACCGTCGAGACCCTGCGAGCGGCCAAGGCCTGGGTCAGTCTGGCCCACCCATGGCATTATGATTTCACCCGTAGCAAGCGTCGCCGCCTGATCAGCGACTATATTCAAGCAGGGGGCCACGCGATCGAGGTGGTCAATGGTCATCAGCCCGCCGAGCAAGTGGGCAGCCTGGCCATTCTGGCCCGCGAGTTCGGTCTGCTGGTCAGCGCCGGCAGTGATTTTCATGGCCCTGGAGGCTGGTCCGAGATCGGCGAATACCGCCCGCTCCCGGAGGATCTGCCACCACTGTGGTGTCGGTTCAAACATGACCCAATTATTGCCGTCGTCTGAACAGGTAGAGAATGTGAGTCAATTTTTCCAGATTCATCCGGAAAACCCGCAACCGCGCCTGATCAAACAGGCCGTCGAGATCATTCGCAACGGCGGGGTGGTGATCTATCCCACGGACTCTTCCTACGCAATCGGTTGCCAGATCGGCGACAAGGTGGCCGTGGAGCGTGTTCGGCGCCTGCGTCAGCTGGATGAGAAGCACAACTTCGCGCTCATCTGCAGCGATCTTTCGCAACTGGGGCTGTTCGCCAAGATCGACACCGGCACGTTCCGTATTCTCAAGGCGCACTTGCCGGGTCCCTACACCTTCATTCTCAACGCCACCCGCGAAGTGCCGCGGCTGCTGTTGCACCCGAAAAAACGCACGATAGGCTTGCGGGTGCCCAGCCATCCGATCGCATTGGCGCTGTTGGCCGAGTTGGGCGAGCCCTTGATGAGCGTGACCCTGATCATGCCCGGCGAAGAAGACCCGCTCACCGATCCCTACGAAATGCGCCAGTTGCTCGAACATCAGGTCGACCTGATCATCGATGGCGGTTTTGGCGGGATCAAGGCGTCGACCGTGATCAGCCTGGCCGATGGCGAGCCGGAAGTGATCCGCGTCGGTTGCGGCGACCCTGCGCCGTTCATGGCCGAGGCCTAGATGTCCGCAGTGGAACCCGTCGACAGTCAGGCCGGCGCCCAGCAAGAGCTGCCCTTCGCCATGGTCTATGGCCAGGCGGTCATGGAAATGCCGCTGGACCTGTACATCCCGCCCGATGCGCTGGAAGTCTTCCTCGAAGCCTTTGAAGGCCCGCTCGACCTGCTGCTGTACCTGATTCGCAAGCAGAACATCAACATCCTCGACATCCCGGTGGCGGAGATCACCCGCCAGTACATGGGCTACGTCGAATTGATGCAGTCGGTGCGCCTGGAGCTGGCCGCCGAGTACCTGGTGATGGCCGCGATGCTGGCCGAGATCAAGTCGCGGATGCTGCTGCCTCGGGCGGAAACCGTCGAGGACGAGGAAGAAGACCCGCGGGCCGAACTGATCCGCCGCCTGCAGGAATACGAACGTTTCAAGGCCGCCGCCGAAGGTATCGACGGCCTGAGCCGTGTCGGCCGTGATGTGGTGGTGCCCAAGCTCGATGCGCCCGAAGCCCGGGCGCGCAAGCTGTTGCCGGATGTGCGCCTGTCAGAGTTGCTGCTGTCGATGGCCGAGGTGCTGCGCCGGGGCGACATGTTCGAAAGCCACCAGGTCAGCCGCGAAGCCCTGTCGACCCGCGAGCGTATGAGCGACGTGCTCGAGCGGCTCAAGGGCGGCGGTTTCGTGCCCTTTGTCGAATTGTTCACCGCCGAGGAAGGGCGTCTCGGCGTGGTAGTGACCTTTATGGCAATCCTCGAGCTGGTCAAGGAATCCTTGGTCGAGCTGGTGCAGAATGAGCCGTTCGCAGCGATCCACGTGCGAGCCCGAGCCGAATAACGAGTTGAATCATGAACCTGAGTGAACCCCGCGAGCTCGCACCCCTGCTCGAAGCCTTTCTGTTGGCCTCGGGAAAACCCCAATCGATGGAGCGCCTGTTCGAACTCTTCGAAGAGGGCGAGCGGCCGGAGCCGGCGGTTTTCAAGAAAGCCCTGACCATTCTGGGCAAGTCCTGTGATGGCCGCGCATTTGAATTGAAAGAGGTGGCGTCCGGTTATCGCCTGCAGATCCGCGAGAAGTTTTCGCCCTGGGTCGGGCGTTTGTGGGAAGAGCGCCCGCAACGCTATTCCCGCGCCATGTTGGAAACCATCGCGCTGATTGCCTATCGCCAACCGATCACCCGGGGGGAGATCGAGGATGTGCGGGGCGTGGCGGTCAACAGCCAGATCGTCAAGACCCTGATGGAGCGCGAGTGGATCCGTATCGTCGGTTACCGCGACGTGCCGGGCAAACCTGCGATGTTCGCCACCACCAAGGCGTTTCTCGATCACTTCAACCTGAAAAACCTCGACGACCTGCCGCCGCTGGCCGAGCTGCGTGAGCTGGAGCCCGACCCGGTGCTCGATTTCGACGACGCCCCGGTGCCTGCCGCCTTGCAGGAACTGGCCGATGCCAGCGCCGAGCCGGAAGAGCCCAAGGAGGAAACCAGTTTCCACACGCTGTTGCTGGAACTGGACAGTATGGAGGAGGGGATCAAGACCGATTTCGATGATTTGTTGCGTGATGGTGAGGTGTCCGAGCCTGATCCGGAAATTGCCGAGGTGCCACCGGAAACCGAAGACGTGCAGATCGAGCCCGAGCCGGAAATGGAACCGGAGCAGCAAGACGACGTCCTTGGCGTCGCCGAGGCACGAGAAAAACTCCTGGCCGCCGTCGCCGCTCTCGAACAACCGAAACCTGAACTCAGCGACGAAGAAGCCGAAGCGCTAGCCCTGGCCGAAGCCATCGAAGCCGAACGTCGCCAGTTCGAGGACTGATCCCAAGTTCCAGGATCACCAAAAACCCCTGCGTTAAGATGAAGCACACCCCGTGGCGAGGGAGCTTGCTCCCGCTGGTCTGCGCAGCAGACCCGTCTTTTAGGGCGCTGCGCAGCCCAGCGGGAGCAAGCTCCCTCGCCACGGATAAAGTATTCGTCCTTAAGTGAACAGCATTACTGTGGGAGCGGGCTTGCTCGCGAAGAGGGCGTGTCAGCCGACATCATTTTTGCTTGACCCACCGCATTCGCGAACAAGCCCGCTCCCACAGGGGGTGGATTTGCCACCGGTCGGCGGAAAAGCCATCGACCCAGCACTGATCAACTACTCTGTGATGCGCAAACGCCCTCATGCGCGTATGATTCGCGACCCTTCGGCGATCCCTTCGCCCGAGTACCCAGTCTTCAGACCACACCGGGAGGTGCCCAGAATGAGTATCAACGACCAGAAAGACGACCAGCCCATCGGCCCAGCAGGCGAAAAACTGCAGAAAGTCCTCGCCCGTATCGGCGTTGGCTCGCGCCGTGACGTGGAAGCCTGGATCAGCCATGGCCGGATCAAGGTCAACGGCAAGGACGCGACCCTTGGTCAGCGTGTCGATATGCACGACGCCATCACCATCGATGGCAAGGTGATCAAGCGCGAGGAAGCCGCCGAGTCGGTTCGCCGCGTGATCATGTACAACAAGCCTGACGGCGAAATCTGCACCCGCGTCGATCCGGAAGGTCGTCCGACCGTGTTCGACAAGTTGCCGCGTCCGAAAGAAGGCCGCTGGATCAACGTCGGTCGCCTGGACATCAACACCACCGGTTTGCTGATGTTCACCACCGACGGTGAATTGGCCAACCGCCTGATGCACCCGTCCTTCGAAATGGACCGTGAATACGCCGTGCGTGTACGCGGTGAAGTCGACGACGAGATGATCGAGCGCCTCAAGGCGGGCGTGGTGCTCGAAGACGGTCCGGCGCGTTTCACCGATATCCAGCAGGCACCGGGCGGCGAAGGCTTCAACCACTGGTACCACTGCGTGGTGATGGAAGGTCGCAACCGAGAAGTACGTCGTCTGTGGGAATCCCAGGGCCTGGTGGTCAGCCGTCTGAAGCGCGTGCGTTTCGGCCCGGTGTTCCTCAACTCCGACCTGCCGATGGGCCGCTGGCGCGAAATGAGTCAGTACGAAGTCGACACCCTCAGCGCTGAAGTCGGCCTGACCCCGGTGGCGATGCCGCAACTGAACGCCAAGAGCAAGGACAAGCTCGATCGGATGCAGCGTAAATCTTCGCGTCCGATGGCTCGCACCGAGCGCGTGCGCACCTTGCGTCCAGCCGCTGATGCGCCGGCTACCAGCCCGCGCACCAGCCGCGAACCGCAGATCGAAGGTGAACGTCGCAAGCCGGCTGCCCGTCCGGATGGCGAGCGTGGCCCGCGTACGCCGCGTCCGGCCAATGGTCGCACCGAGCGTGGTGAAGGCCGTGGCGCGCCAGCGGGTCGTGGCACGCCAGTGGCTGACCGTCCTGTGGAAACCAAGCGCCCGGCCAAGCCTGCGCCGAAGCGTCCTGGGATCAAGCTGGTCGACGGCGACAAGCCGTCGGGCAAGCGTCGCGGCGCACCGGCCGGTACCGGCCAGCGTCCGGGGTTTGGTCGCAAGAAGCCGGAGTGAAGCAGCCGCAAGCTACAAGCTTCTAGCGGCAAGTGAAGAGCGCCAACCTTCGGGTTGGCGTTTTTTTTCGGCTCGACTTTGGATCTTTGGGGCATCTGAGGGCCTCTTCGCGAGCAAGCCCGCTCCCACCTTTGAAACGCGTGCCCCTGTGGGAGCGGGCTGCCACCTTTGAAACGCGTGCCCCTGTGGGAGCGGGCTGCAACCTTTGAAACGCGTGCCTCTGTGGGACCGGGCTGCCACCGTTGAAATGAGTGCCTCTGTGGGAGCGGGCTTGCTCGCGAAGGCGCCAGTAAAGTCACCACCGAACCCAACGTGGAAACCCATATTTACGGGGTGTAACGTAAACCTGACAAAATCCGGTTTTCCTCCTCATGGATTCGACACCTTCCCAATACTGTAAGAAAATTCTTCCGCTTCGCCATCTTCCATCATTATCCCGAGCGCTCTGACCCGCTTGTTTCCCCACCCCATGCAGGGTGTCATGCGCGCCATGCCTGTCGTACAGGGTGCAACTGGCTCGGTGGTGTCTGGCAGCGGGGGGGTGGCGGTGTACAATGCGCCGCGTTTTACCTGTGACCTCCTGCGCACCCGCGCAAACCTCAAGGCTATCCGCCTTGTTCACTCCGCCGCGTCACGAGCGCGTCGGGTTCGATTTCGTCACAGATAAAAACAAACAGGTGACGCATGACCGTTGTAAATACGCTGAACTCCTGGTGCCTGCGCTGGGGTTTGATCGGTGCCGCTTAACGTTTCTTTCAAGCAGCCAAGTCTTCCGACCCTCATCAAACCTTGCGTGAGACCCTTTTCATGAGTGGACAAAACTCGCATTCAGGCGAGCTGAAACGCGGCCTGAAAAATCGCCACATCCAATTGATCGCCCTCGGCGGCGCCATCGGTACCGGTCTGTTCCTCGGCTCGGCCGGGGTGCTGAAATCTGCCGGTCCGTCGATGATCCTCGGCTACGCCATCTGCGGCTTCATCGCCTTCATGATCATGCGCCAACTGGGCGAAATGATCGTCGAAGAGCCTGTAGCCGGTTCTTTCAGCCACTTCGCGCACAAATACTGGGGCGGTTTCGCCGGCTTCCTGTCGGGCTGGAACTGCTGGATCCTGTACATCCTGGTGGGCATGTCCGAGCTGACCGCGGTCGGCAAGTACATTCACTACTGGGCGCCGGAAATCCCGACCTGGGCAACGGCGGCGGCCTTCTTCGTGCTGATCAACGCGATCAACCTGGCCAACGTCAAAGTCTTTGGCGAGGCCGAGTTCTGGTTTGCGATCATCAAGGTCGTGGCGATCGTCGGCATGATCGGCCTGGGCAGCTACCTGCTGGTCAGTGGCCATGGCGGCCCGCAGGCGGCGGTGAGCAACCTCTGGTCCCATGGCGGGTTCTTCCCCAATGGCGTCAGCGGTCTGGTGATGGCCATGGCGATCATCATGTTCTCCTTCGGCGGCCTGGAAATGCTCGGTTTCACTACTGCCGAGGCCGACAAGCCGAAAACCGTGATCCCCAAAGCCATCAACCAGGTGATCTACCGGATCCTGATTTTCTACATTGGCGCACTGGTGATCCTGCTGTCCCTGACCCCGTGGGACAGCCTGTTGCAGACCCTGAACGCCTCGGGCGATTCCTACAGCGGCAGCCCTTTCGTGCAAGTGTTCTCGATGCTGGGCAGCAACACCGCCGCGCACATCCTCAACTTCGTGGTCCTGACGGCGGCGTTGTCGGTGTACAACAGCGGCACCTACTGCAACAGCCGCATGTTGCTGGGCATGGCCGAGCAGGGTGATGCACCCAAAGCCCTGGCGAAGATCGACAAGCGCGGCGTGCCGGTGCGTTCGATTTTGGCCTCGGCCGCGGTGACGTTGATCGCGGTGTTGTTGAACTACCTGATCCCGCAAAGCGCGCTGGAACTGCTGATGTCGCTGGTGGTGGCCACCCTGGTGATCAACTGGGCGATGATCAGCTACTCGCACTTCAAGTTCCGCCAGCACATGAACAAGACCGGCCAGACGCCGCTGTTCAAGGCGCTGTGGTACCCGTACGGGAACTACGTCTGCCTGGCGTTCGTGGTGTTCATCCTGGGCGTGATGCTGTTGATCCCGGGGATTCAGATCTCGGTGTACGCGATTCCTGTGTGGCTGGTGTTCATGTGGGTTTGCTACGGCATCAAGAACAAACGTCGTGAGGCTGCCGTGGTCGGTTCGCCAGTCCGCTCGTAAAGGGATAGCCAGTAAAGTAAATGCCCGTATCGAAAGATGCGGGCATTTTTTTGGCTCCAGAAACGCAAATGCCCCGACAAGTCGGGGCATTTGTTTGTCAGGCGTTCGGCTTACATGTTCGGGTAAGTCGGGCCGCCGGCACCTTCCGGGGTGACCCAGGTGATGTTCTGCGAAGGGTCCTTGATGTCACAGGTCTTGCAGTGCACGCAGTTCTGGGCGTTGATCTGGAATCGCTTCTCGCCGTCTTCCTTGGTCACCACTTCATACACGCCGGCCGGGCAGTAGCGCTGGGCAGGCTCGTCGTACAGCGGCAGGTTCTTGCTGATCGGGATGCTCGGATCGGTCAGCTTGAGGTGGCACGGCTGCTCTTCTTCGTGGTTGGTCCCGGAGATGAACACCGAGCTGAGTTTGTCGAAGCTGATCTTGCCGTCCGGTTTCGGGTAGTCGATCTTCTTGCAGTCGGCCGCGAGCTTGAGGCAAGCGTAATCGGGCTTGGTGTCGTGCAGGGTGAACGGCAGTTTACCGCCGAAGATGTTCTGGTCCAACCAGTTGAAACCGCCGCCGACGATGGCGCCGAACTTGTGGATCGCCGGGCCGAAGTTACGGCTGGCGAACAGTTCTTCGTGCAGCCAGCTCTTCTTGAACGCGTCGACGTAGGTGGTCAGTTCTTCGCTGCCGTCCTTCTCGGCGAACAGCGCATCCGCCACCGATTCTGCGGCCAGCATGCCGGACTTCATCGCGGTGTGGCTGCCCTTGATCTTGGCGAAGTTGAGGGTGCCCAGGTCGCAACCGATCAGCGCGCCGCCCTTGAAGACCATCTTCGGCAGCGAGTTCAGGCCGCCCTTGCAGATGGCACGTGCGCCGTAGCTGATGCGCTTGCCGCCTTCCAGGTACTGCTTGAGCACCGGGTGATGCTTGAGGCGCTGGAACTCGTCGAACGGCGACAGGAAGGTGTTGCTGTAGGACAGGTCGACGATCAGGCCCACCACGACCTGGTTGTTTTCCAGGTGGTAGAGGAACGAGCCACCGGTGTTTTCGGTGCCCATGATGTCCATCGGCCAACCGGCGGTGTGGACCACCAGGCCTGGCTGGTGCTTGGCCGGGTCGACTTCCCAGATTTCTTTCAGGCCGATGCCGTAGTGCTGGGCGTCGGCCTCGCTGTCGAGATTGAAGCGCTTGATCAGCTGCTTGCCGATGTGGCCACGGCAGCCTTCGGCGAACAGCGTGTATTTGCCGCGCAGTTCCATGCCCGGGGTGTACAGGCCTTCTTTCGGGTGGCCTTCGCGATCGACGCCCAGGTCACCGGTGATGATCCCGCGAACCACGCCGTTCTCGTCGAACAGCGCTTCCTGAGCGGCGAAGCCCGGGTAGATCTCTACGCCCAGGTTCTCGGCCTGCTGGGCCAGCCAGCGGCACAGGTTGCCGAGGGAGATGATGTAGTTGCCTTCGTTGTGCATGGTCTTGGGCACAAAGAAGTCTGGAATTTTCTGCGCGCTTTCAGCGTTCTTCAATACGAAGATGTCGTCGCGGGTGACCGGCGTGTTGAGCGGCGCGCCGAGTGCTTTCCAGTCCGGGAATAATTCGTTCAGGGCGCGGGGTTCGAACACCGCACCGGAGAGGATGTGAGCGCCAACTTCGGAGCCTTTTTCAACCACGCAGACGCTGATTTCCTTACCGGCTTCGGCGGCCTTCTGCTTCAGGCGGCAGGCGGCGGACAGGCCAGCGGGGCCGGCACCGACGATGACCACGTCGAATTCCATGTATTCGCGTTCCACAGGCTATCTCCTACTCAAGGCTCAACAGTTTTTTTCTAATTTTTAAGGTTTGGTGTCGCATCCATGAATCCCGGTGCATCATCGGGAGAGGACAATCGATCGACCACCTTTCACTTTTGGGTGGCGCATTATATCTACACCACTCTCAGGGTCCAATACAAACGTTTGTTTGAATTGGCTCAAAGCCAGAGAAATCAAAGTCAGCAGGCTTATGAACGGCTATTTTTCCGTATTGACCGGAATAGGTGTTCCGGTCAAGATACGGGCGGTTTTGCGCTCGCCGTAGGCTGACTGATGGTTTCAAGAGCACCTCTAAAGACAGGGCGATGGCAGTACGAGTGATGCGCAGCGCGCAGTTTACACGTCGCCAGATTCAATGACTCGTCGGTCACCACTGACGAACGGTCATGAATGGGATGAGCGATGGTCACTTGGCACCCGTGCCGGCGTTTTTAGAGGTGCCCTTGCGCCCGATGAGCATCAACCGCCAGGTTCGCCTAGGCGACTTTCTTTTCACCGGAGAGTAACGAGGAATCCATGAAGGTTCTTGTAGCTGTCAAACGCGTTGTGGATTACAACGTGAAAGTTCGCGTCAAGGCGGACAATTCCGGCGTCGATCTTGCCAACGTCAAGATGTCGATGAACCCGTTCTGCGAGATCGCTGTGGAAGAAGCCGTACGCCTGAAAGAGAAGGGCGTTGCGACTGAAATCGTCGTCGTCTCCGTCGGCCCGTCCACCGCTCAGGAGCAACTGCGCACCGCGCTGGCGCTGGGTGCCGACCGCGCCATCCTC
>NZ_LYVP01000061.1 GCF_001984065.1 Pseudomonas sp. KK4 | reverse complement strand
TCGTTCTTTAAAAATTTGGGTATGTGATAGAAAGATAGACTGGACGTTACTTTCACTGGTAACGGATCAGGCTAAGGTAAAATTTGTGAGTTGCTCTTAGAGCAATGCGAATTTTCGGCGAATGTCGTCTTCACAGTATAACCAGATTGCTTGGGGTTATATGGTCAAGTGAAGAAGCGCATACGGTGGATGCCTTGGCAGTCAGAGGCGATGAAAGACGTGGTAGCCTGCGAAAAGCTTCGGGGAGTCGGCAAACAGACTTTGATCCGGAGATGTCTGAATGGGGGAACCCAGCCATCATAAGATGGTTATCTTAAGCTGAATACATAGGCTTAAGAGGCGAACCAGGGGAACTGAAACATCTAAGTACCCTGAGGAAAAGAAATCAACCGAGATTCCCTTAGTAGTGGCGAGCGAACGGGGACTAGCCCTTAAGTGGCTTTGAGATTAGCGGAACGCTCTGGAAAGTGCGGCCATAGTGGGTGATAGCCCTGTACGCGAAAATCTCTTGGTCATGAAATCGAGTAGGACGGAGCACGAGAAACTTTGTCTGAATATGGGGGGACCATCCTCCAAGGCTAAATACTACTGACTGACCGATAGTGAACTAGTACCGTGAGGGAAAGGCGAAAAGAACCCCGGAGAGGGGAGTGAAATAGATCCTGAAACCGTATGCGTACAAGCAGTGGGAGCCCACTTTGTTGGGTGACTGCGTACCTTTTGTATAATGGGTCAGCGACTTATTTTCAGTGGCGAGCTTAACCGAATAGGGGAGGCGTAGCGAAAGCGAGTCTTAATAGGGCGTCTAGTCGCTGGGAATAGACCCGAAACCGGGCGATCTATCCATGGGCAGGTTGAAGGTTAGGTAACACTGACTGGAGGACCGAACCGACTACCGTTGAAAAGTTAGCGGATGACCTGTGGATCGGAGTGAAAGGCTAATCAAGCTCGGAGATAGCTGGTTCTCCTCGAAAGCTATTTAGGTAGCGCCTCATGTATCACTGTAGGGGGTAGAGCACTGTTTCGGCTAGGGGGTCATCCCGACTTACCAAACCGATGCAAACTCCGAATACCTACAAGTGCCGAGCATGGGAGACACACGGCGGGTGCTAACGTCCGTCGTGAAAAGGGAAACAACCCAGACCGTCAGCTAAGGTCCCAAAGTTATGGTTAAGTGGGAAACGATGTGGGAAGGCTTAGACAGCTAGGAGGTTGGCTTAGAAGCAGCCACCCTTTAAAGAAAGCGTAATAGCTCACTAGTCGAGTCGGCCTGCGCGGAAGATGTAACGGGGCTCAAACCATACACCGAAGCTACGGGTATCACTTAGGTGATGCGGTAGAGGAGCGTTCTGTAAGCCTGTGAAGGTGAGTTGAGAAGCTTGCTGGAGGTATCAGAAGTGCGAATGCTGACATGAGTAACGACAATGGGTGTGAAAAACACCCACGCCGAAAGACCAAGGTTTCCTGCGCAACGTTAATCGACGCAGGGTTAGTCGGTCCCTAAGGCGAGGCTGAAAAGCGTAGTCGATGGAAAACAGGTTAATATTCCTGTACTTCTGGTTATTGCGATGGAGGGACGGAGAAGGCTAGGCCAGCTTGGCGTTGGTTGTCCAAGTTTAAGGTGGTAGGCTGAGATCTTAGGTAAATCCGGGATCTTAAGGCCGAGAGCTGATGACGAGTTACCCTCTGGGTGACGAAGTGGTTGATGCCATGCTTCCAAGAAAAGCTTCTAAGCTTCAGGTAACCAGGAACCGTACCCCAAACCGACACAGGTGGTTGGGTAGAGAATACCAAGGCGCTTGAGAGAACTCGGGTGAAGGAACTAGGCAAAATGGCACCGTAACTTCGGGAGAAGGTGCGCCGGTGAGGGTGAAGCACTTGCTGCGTAAGCCCACGCCGGTCGAAGATACCAGGCCGCTGCGACTGTTTATTAAAAACACAGCACTCTGCAAACACGAAAGTGGACGTATAGGGTGTGACGCCTGCCCGGTGCCGGAAGGTTAATTGATGGGGTTAGCTAACGCGAAGCTCTTGATCGAAGCCCCGGTAAACGGCGGCCGTAACTATAACGGTCCTAAGGTAGCGAAATTCCTTGTCGGGTAAGTTCCGACCTGCACGAATGGCGTAACGATGGCGGCGCTGTCTCCACCCGAGACTCAGTGAAATTGAAATCGCTGTGAAGATGCAGTGTATCCGCGGCTAGACGGAAAGACCCCGTGAACCTTTACTATAGCTTTGCACTGGACTTTGAATTTGCTTGTGTAGGATAGGTGGGAGGCTTTGAAGCGTGGACGCCAGTTCGCGTGGAGCCATCCTTGAAATACCACCCTGGCAACTTTGAGGTTCTAACTCAGGTCCGTTATCCGGATCGAGGACAGTGTATGGTGGGTAGTTTGACTGGGGCGGTCTCCTCCTAAAGAGTAACGGAGGAGTACGAAGGTGCGCTCAGACCGGTCGGAAATCGGTCGTAGAGTATAAAGGCAAAAGCGCGCTTGACTGCGAGACAGACACGTCGAGCAGGTACGAAAGTAGGTCTTAGTGATCCGGTGGTTCTGTATGGAAGGGCCATCGCTCAACGGATAAAAGGTACTCCGGGGATAACAGGCTGATACCGCCCAAGAGTTCATATCGACGGCGGTGTTTGGCACCTCGATGTCGGCTCATCACATCCTGGGGCTGAAGCCGGTCCCAAGGGTATGGCTGTTCGCCATTTAAAGTGGTACGCGAGCTGGGTTTAGAACGTCGTGAGACAGTTCGGTCCCTATCTGCCGTGGACGTTTGAGATTTGAGAGGGGCTGCTCCTAGTACGAGAGGACCGGAGTGGACGAACCTCTGGTGTTCCGGTTGTCACGCCAGTGGCATTGCCGGGTAGCTATGTTCGGAATAGATAACCGCTGAAAGCATCTAAGCGGGAAACTAGCCTCAAGATGAGATCTCACTGGAACCTTGAGTTCCCTGAAGGGCCGTCGAAGACTACGACGTTGATAGGTCGGGTGTGTAAGCGCTGTGAGGCGTTGAGCTAACCGATACTAATTGCCCGTGAGGCTTGACCATATAACACCCAAGCAATTTGCTTGCTTCGAGCTGAAAAGCGAAAGAGCACCAGATTGCGGTGTGTGAAGACGCACGATCCGAAAGTTCGCAAACACACAAAGCTGTCACATACCCGATTCGCTGGGACGTCGCAAGACGCACCGGCTCAAGAATTTCTTGACGACCATAGAGCATTGGAACCACCTGATCCCATCCCGAACTCAGAAGTGAAACGATGCATCGCCGATGGTAGTGTGGGGTTTCCCCATGTGAGAGTAGGTCATCGTCAAGAGATTAAATTCCGAAACCCCAATTGCGAAAGCAGTTGGGGTTTTGTTTATCCGCAGAAAAAACCACCGACGAAAAAAAGACAGCCTGTTGGCTGCCCTCTTTTCTCCCAATGCCTCAATGAAACTTTGGCAGCACGTGCTCCGCAATCTCCTCGATAATCTCCTCGACCGGCCTTTCACTGCGACGCAGATGCAAACCAACATGCTGCACGCCTGCCTCCCGCAGGGCCTGGAGTTCATCAATCAGGGCCAACCGGCCACAGCTGCCACCGAAGTGAATACGACGCATCGGTGCATGGTGATTTGCAGCCAGATCCAGATGCACAAAGCTGATGTAAGGCTTACTGCCACCCACCTCCCGCCACAACCCTACTCGACGACGATGTTCTTCCGGCGTGCCGGGGTAGGCGAGCCACCCGTCCATGTGCTGACCTATCCACGCTGGAGACTGCTGGCCCAGGCCCGCGACCAATAATGGCGCCGATTGATCGCGCTCAGGCAGCAGACGAGCGCCTTCGGGCAAACGACCATCACCCTGGCTACGCAGCAACTCAACGGTTTCGCGAAACATTTCACCGCGCCGATCGTAGTTCACACCAAACAATGGGTACTCCATCGGACGGTCACCGCTGGCAACGCCAAGCAGCAGACGCCCATCACTCAACTCATCGACACTATTGGCCGACTTGAGGGTCAGCCAGGGCTGACGCAGTGGAAGCACAACCGCCGCCGTACCGAGCATGATGTTCTGCGTGATCCCCGCCAGGTAACCCAGGTATGAAAAAGTCTCGAATACCTGCGCTGCATCACCGAAGTGAGGGTCATACACCGGCACGTCACGAACCCACAAAGCGCGAAAGCCGGACTGGTCGGCCAATCGCGCCATGGCTGCATGCTGTTTCAGATCGGGGACCCCAAAAGGGCGGTTCTCGGCAACCCGTCGTCGCTGACCATCGCTGGACCAATCATTATCAAGCGGCAGTTCCAGGCCGATGGAAAATCCATTCGAACCGAGCAATCGTTGAAAGCGTGGATGCATGAAGAGACTCCAGAGGGAATGACATGCACCCAGTATCAACAGCCCAAACAGCAAGAAAAATGCATGAGTCGGAATATCAATCTTGCGTAAAAGGCACGAATTCACCGGCCATATGAAAAACTCTTCATCCCTTCAAGTATGCCGTCAGGAGAAAACGCACAAAGTGACCGGACGGTTTTTGTTATGGTGCAGCTCGATTTTCGAGGGCTGATTTCGGTGCCGCAAGGGCCAAAAAATCAGTACCGTTGTTCAAAGAGTTGCCATAAATATGCCCGAACCGATACCGATCAAAGACCACGAAAAAGAAACACGCCTGGTCAACAAGAGGCTGATGGCCTGCGCCTTGTTCGTAGTCGCCATTACCTGCGCGCTGGTCGTGCGCATGTATTTCCTGCAAGTGGTCGAGTTCGATTATCACTCCACGATCTCTGAAAACAACCGCGTCCATGTCTTGCCCATCCCTCCTACTCGTGGCCTGATCTATGACCGCAACGGTGTGGTACTGGCGGATAACCAACCCAGCTACAACCTGACCATCACCCGCGAACGGGCTACGGACGTCAAGCAGGAGCTGGACGAAGTGGTCAACCTGCTGCACCTGCCCGCTGAAGATCGCGCCTTGTTCGACAAGGCCATGAAACAGGCAAGGCACCCCTTCGTTCCAGTGACGTTGTTCTACGAATTGACCGAAGAACAGATCGCAGTGCTCGCCGTCAATGAATTCCGCCTGCCAGGCCTCGATGTCGAGCCACAGTTCGTGCGCCACTACCCACTGGCTGAGCACTTCGCCCATTCCATCGGCTACGTCGGACGCATCAACGAGAAAGAATCCAAAATCCTCGACTCGGTCGAGTACCGCGGCACGCAATCGATCGGCAAGACCGGGATCGAGAAATTCTACGAATCGGAACTGCACGGCCATGTGGGCTACGAGGAAGTCGAAACCAACGCCCAGGGCCGTGTTCTGCGAGTGCTCAAGCACACTGACCCGATCCCGGGCAAAAACATCGTCCTGAGCCTCGACGTCAAACTTCAGGAAGCAGCCGAGCAAGCCTTGGGTGATCGTCGCGGCTCGGTGGTCGCCCTCGATCCTTCGACCGGTGAAGTGCTGGCCATGGTCAGCAAACCGAGCTTCGACCCCAACCTGTTCGTCACCGGTATCGGCTTCAAGGAATATGCGGCACTGAAGGACTCCATCGACCGGCCGCTGTTCAATCGCGTGTTGCGCGGTCTCTACGCCCCGGGTTCGACCATCAAGCCGGAAGTGGCGATTGCCGGTCTCGACGCCGGCGTCGTTACACCGCAAACCCGTGTGTTCGATCCGGGCTACTACCAACTCCCGGACTACGACCACAAATACCGAAACTGGAACCACAGCGGCGATGGCTGGGTGGACATGGACGCGGCGATCATGCGCTCCAACGATACCTACTTCTACGACCTCGCCCATAAGCTGGGCATCGACCGCCTGCACGACTACATGGCGATGTTCGGCCTCGGTGAGAAAGTGTCCCTGGACATGTACGAGGAGTCGGCAGGCTTGATGCCATCCCAGGCCTGGAAACGCGCTACCCGCCGTCAGGCCTGGTTCCCGGGGGAGACGGTGATCCTTGGCATCGGCCAGGGCTACATGCAGGTCACTCCCTTGCAGCTGGCTCAAGCCACGGCACTGATCGCCAACAAGGGCGTGTGGAATCGTCCGCATCTTGCACAGACCGTAGATGGCGTCGCACCCGTGGACGAGCACCCGATGCCGAACATTCTCCTCAAGGACCCTCGGGACTGGGAGCAGGTCAACCACGGCATGCAGATGGTGATGCACGATGCCCGCGGCATCGCCCGGGCGGCAGCAGTGGGCGCGCAGTACCGTATCGCCGGCAAGAGCGGCACCGCGCAAGTGGTGGCGATCAAGCAGGGCGAACGTTACAACCGCGAAAAGACCCGCGAACGTAATCGCGACAATGCCTTGTTCGTCGGTTTCGCCCCGGCCGAACACCCCAAGATCGTGATCTCGGTGATGATCGAAAACGGCGAGGCAGGTGGCCGTGTCGCAGGCCCGGTGGTGCGGCAAATCATGGACGCCTGGCTGCTCGATCAGGACGGGCACCTGAAACCGCAATACGCCGTGCCGAGCAAGGCCCCGGGCGATCCCCACGTCTAACGCTCATGCCCCTCAGCGGCATCACAGGGCTGAATCAGAAATAGAGGGTCAGCCCGATCAGGAGCAAGTCATCGGCCCGCGAAGAACAATTACGCGGTCCCACCTGCCGGAACACAAGCGCCCTACGGCACTTGCCAGACCCCTTACGTTAACGTAAAGATTGCTCCAGGGCGCCGATGTTTCAAGGCGCAGGGCGGACGACCCGGAGCGCTTGATGACGCTGATAAAAACAAACTCCCCCAAACTGCACCGCGAAGCCCGGCTGGCCCGGGAAAAGCTGCACCTGGAAGGCGAAGTGCCGGACGGCGTGCTGCGTGCGGAAATCGACGCCTCGTGGCGGCGTAGCCTCAGCCATGGCGTGCATTTCAACGCCAAGCACGAATTGGCCCTGGCCTCCGGCGCCAGCCTCGATGGGCTGCTGACCAGCAATCGCCTGTTGATCGACGCCGCGCTGCCGGCCATCGATTACCTGGCCGAACGCCAGGGCAAGGAAGGGTTGATCATTCTGGCCAACTCCGACGCCACCATCCTCGCCGTCGAAGGCCGCGCCGACCGTCTCAAGGGCAGCGGCCTGCAGGACATCACCCTCGGCGCCTGCTGGAGCGAAGCGGCGCGTGGCACCAACGCCCTTGGCACCGCACTGGTGGAAGCCCGGCCGACCCTGATCGATTGCGGCGAACATTATCTGGATCGCCTCAGTGATTTTTCCTGCACCTCGGTGCCGATCCATTGCCCCCAGGGCGACATCCTCGGCGTGCTCGACCTGACCCGTGAAGGCCCTCTGGGTCGTGCCCACGACAGCACCGCACTGCTGGCCATGGCGGTCAGCCAGATTGAAAGCCGCGTCTTCAACGCCAGCTACCCCGACGAAATCGTCCTGGCCTTCCACAGCCGTCGCCAATACCTCGAATCCCCCTGGCAGGGCCTGCTGGCGGTGAGCCTCGGCGGGCAGATCCTCGCGCTCAGTGCCCAGGCCTGCCAGTTGCTGCATGCCGAGCGCTCGGCGCTGGTCGGTCGACGCTGCGAAGAATTTCTCGGTGTCGATGGCCTGCAGCTCCTGGCTCGCCTGCATCAGGGCGGGGTCGGCAGCCTGCAGACCGCCAAGGGCGAATTCTTCTACAAGACCCTGCGCGCGCCGCAACGGACCCTCAACGTCGGCACTCCACCGCGCACCCCGGCCAAACCCGCCAAGCCCCAACACCCAGACCTCGAATCCCTGGCCGGCAGCAATGCCCGATACGCCCGAGCCCTGCGCATGGCCAAACAAGGCCTGGCCAACCAGTTGCCAGTGTTGCTGCTGGGGGAAACCGGCACCGGCAAAGAGGTCATCGCTCGTGCCCTGCACATGGCCGGCAGCCGGGCCGACAAGCCGTTCGTCGCGGTGAACTGTGCGGCCATCCCCGAAGGCCTGATCGAGTCGGAACTGTTCGGCTACCGCGAAGGCGCGTTTACCGGTTCGCGGCGCGGCGGCATGGTCGGGCGTTTGCAGCAGGCCCATGGCGGCACCCTGTTTCTCGATGAAATCGGTGACATGCCATTGGCCCTGCAAGCCCGGTTGCTGCGTGTATTGCAGGATCGCAAGGTCGCACCGCTGGGCGCCGGTGAAGAGCAGGACATCGACGTTGCCCTGATCTGCGCCACCCACCGCGACCTCAAGCGTCTGGTGGAGGACAAGCACTTTCGCGAAGACCTGTTCTACCGGGTCAACGGCATCAGCGTCATGCTCCCGGCCCTGCGCGAGCGCGAAGACTTCACGGCGCTGGTCGGTCGTCTGCTGATCAGGCTCGATGCGCCCACCGTCGTGCTGCACGACGACTTGAGCCGTCTGCTCGGTCACTACCATTGGCCCGGCAACATCCGCCAACTGGAGATGGTCCTGCGCACCGCGCTGGCCATGCGCGAACCGGGGGACACCGTGCTGACCCTCGATCACCTGCCCGACAGCATGCTCGACGAACTGACTGCCACCGAACGGCCCCAGGCCGGCAGCATCCGTGAAAACGAACTGGAGATGATTCGCCAGTCCCTGGACAGCCATCAGGGCAACGTTTCGGCCGCCGCCGACGCCCTGGGCATCAGCCGCGCGACCCTGTATCGCAAGCTCAAACAGTTGCGCTCGTGATGCAGCGGTTGATCGTGCGGCTGATCGACAGCCAGAACCCCGAAGCCCTGCAAGCGGCGCTGCGTTGGCTCTACAGCTTTGTACGGCCCCATCGTCTGGCGATCGCCGGGCTGCTGGGGCTGTCGGTCTGCGCGTCGGCCCTGGTGCTGGTGCAGCCGTGGCTGACCAAGCTGCTGATCGACGACGGCCTGCTGGCCCGCAACTTTCCGATGCTGGTGCTGATCGCCGGGCTGATGATCGTTGCCGGATTGCTTGGCACGGCGTTGTCGGGGATCAACCGTTACCTGCACACGCGGTTGTCCGGGCGCATGCTGTTCGCCCTGCGCGACGACCTTTATCGGCATTTGCAGACGCTGTCGCCGAGCTTCTACGGCCAGCGGCGAATCGGCGACCTGATGTCGCGTCTCGATGGCGATGTGGCGGAGATCCAGCGCTTTGCCGTGGACTCGCTGTTCTCGGCGGTGTCCAGCGTGATCGGCCTGGTGGTGGCGGTGGCGATGCTGTTGACGTTGTCTTGGAAACTTTCGCTGCTGGCGCTGGTGCTGATTCCCCTCGACGTGCTGTGGCTGCGCTGGATGCGGCGCAAGGTCGAGCGCGATGTGCGGCAGCTGCGAGAGCGTTCGGCGGACATGTCGTCGTTCATGGTCGAGACCCTGCCGGTGATGAAGTTCATCCAGTCCGCCGGCCAGCAACAGCGTGAAGCGCGGCGCCTGGAGAGCCTCGGCCAGGGTTACATGAGCCAGTTGCTGCGCCTGCAAGTCACCGAGTTTTTCACTCAGGCGGTTCCCGGTACGCTGACTTCACTGTCCCGCGCCTGTGCGTTTCTGATCGGCGGTTACTGGGTAGTCCAGGGCACCTGGCAACTGGGTGCGCTGATCGCCTTTTCCACTTATCTGGGCATGGCCGTCGGACCGGTCCAGAGCCTGCTCGGGTTGTACGTGGCAATCCAGCGCATGACCGTCAGCCTTGGCCGTGTGATGGAGCTTCGCGGCGAACAGCCCACGGTGCTCAGTCCCGAAACACCCAAGCCGATGCCGAGCTCAGTTGAGCTGCGTTTCGATGATGTGCACTTCAGCCATCCCGGGCGCACGACCACCCTGCGCGGCATCGAGGCGCGGATTCCCTACGGCTTGAAAGTCGCCCTGAGCGGTGGTTCCGGCGTCGGCAAATCGACCCTGATCGACCTGCTGCAACGCCACCACGATCCGCAATCCGGGCGGGTGCTGCTGGGCGAAGTGGATCTACGCGAGCTGGACCTGTTTCAACTGCGCCGGCGCATCGCCGTGGTCAGCCAGGACATCGTGCTGTTCCGCGGCAGCCTGGCGGACAACCTCGCTTATGCCGTGCCGGATGCCAGCCGTGAAGCGATCGCCGAAGTGGCGAAACTGGCACAACTCGACAGCCTGATCGCGTCCTTGCCCGAAGGCCTCGACAGCCCCCTGGGCGAGCGCGGCCAGCAGTTGTCCGGCGGGCAAAAACAACGCATCGCCATTGCCCGGGCGCTGTTGCAGGACCCGCTCATCCTGGTGCTCGACGAAGCCACCTCAGCGGTGGACGAGGCCACCGAGCGCGAAGTGATCGAGGCCATCGACCGCCTGTTTGCCGGGCGTACACGCATCCTGATCAGCCACCGTCCTTCGACCCTGGCCGATGCCGACCTGCGTTTCGAATTGCTCGACGGCGTGCTGGTTTCGAAAACGGTGCTGCATGAAGCCTGAGCTTTATAAACCTGGGCTGCGCATTGGCGTGGTGGACAGCGGGCACTCGGCGGCGCAACGGGTGCAAGTGATCGCCGGGCGACGGTTTTCCCTGGTGGAGGATGGTCTCGCCGAAAGCGACTTGCGCGACGATCCCCTGGGCCACGGCAGCGCGGTGATTGAAGCCATCGGTCGGCGTGCGCCAGTGGCCTTGTTTTGCGTGGCCCAGGTGTTCGATCAGCGAGGGGTCACCAGCGCCCTGCAAATCGCCTCGGCGATTGACTGGCTGGTGGCGCAAAAAGTGCGCCTGATCAATCTGAGTCTCGGTTTGCGTCAGGACCGCAGCCTGTTGCGGGCCGCCTGTGCCGCGGCGGTGGAGCGCGGTGTGTTGTTGTGTGCATCGAGCCCGGCGCAAGGCGAGGGCGTGTACCCGGCGAACTATCCACAGGTGCTGCGGGTGACCGGCGACGCGCGCTGCGCCGAACTCGAGTGGTCGTGGCTCAACAGCGCCCAGGCGGATTTCGCCGCGTGCGTGCATGGCACTTATCCCGGGCAGTCGGGCGCCAGTCTCGGCTGCGCGGCGTTGAGTGGGCACATTGCGGCCTACCTTGTGGAACAACCCGAGGCAAACAACGAACAGGTCATCGAGTATCTGCGCCAGCACGCTCGCTATCGTGGCCCGGAACGGCGGTACCGACCATGACGACGATTGTCATTCTCGGCGCCGGGCCGGCGGGGGCGGCGGTGGCTTTGGGGCTGCGCAGACTTGGGTACGCGGTGACGCTGGTCAGCGAGTGGCGCCGGTTTGCAGCGCTCGAAGGCGTGTCCCTGCGGGTACGGGAAGCGTTGCGCGGGGCCGGGTTGCGGCATGCCCTGACGGAGGCCGCGTTGCCTTCACAACGGCAGGTCAGCTGGAATGGCCAGCAGCATGCGCAGAACGTCGAATTTCTGCTGGATCGCCCGACTTTCGATCGCGGCCTGCGCGACGATGTGCGCGAGGCGGGTGTTGAACTGATCGAGGGCCGGGTGTTGTCGGTTCAGACGTCGGCCACCGGCCATCGTATCGAGATCGACGGGAAGCAGGCGTTGAGTGCGGACTTTCTGGTGGAGGCACGCGGCCGACAGGCACCCACCCTCGGCAAAGGCCTGCGTGGGCCGGAAACGGTCAGCCTGCTCAATCGCTGGCAAGGCACGCCGGGCGATGCTGCCAGCGCCGTGGAGAGCCTGGTGGACGGTTGGGCGTGGATGGCACGTCGTGCCGACGGTCAGTGTTACTGGCAATGGACGGTGGACGTGGCCAGTGCCGAACTGCCCACCAAGGCTCTTCTGCTCGAATACTGCCGACAGCGGCGTCAGGCATCGGTCGTGGCGCAGGACTTTTTCGGCGACGAACCTGAAACCGACCTGCAACTGCACGCCCGCAGCAGCACAGCAATCCTCAGCCCCCAAGTGTGCGGCGAGCACTGGATTCGCATCGGCGATGCAGCGATGGCGGTGGACCCGTTGTCGGGCAACGGCATCTTCCAATCACTGTCCTCGGCGCTGCAGGCACCGACGGTGATCAATACCCTGCTGCGCAAACCCGAGCGCGCAGCCCTGGCCCAGCGCTTTCATCAGCAACGGGTTGAACACCTGTTCCTGCGCTTCGCCCGCATCGGCCGGGATTTCTACGCCGATGAACAGCGCTGGCAGGATGAGCCGTTCTGGCAGGCACGGCGGCAATGGCCGGACGCCGAGATCGCCCATGCCGAGGCGGATTTCAATGCGCTGCGCATCGAACGGGCGCCGGTGTTGAAGGATGGGTTTGTCGATGAGGCCGAGGTGGTGATCACGGTGGATCAGCCGTTGGGGATCTGGCATGTGCAGGGGGTGGAATTGGCGCCGTTGGTGCGCCGGTTGCGCAGCGAGCCTGCGGAGCAGGTGTTGGCGAGGTTGACGGCGCAGCAGGGGAGGATGGTTCGTGGGTGGTTGTTGGCCCAGGGTTTCAAACCCTGATTTTTGAGGTGACCGATCCAGCCTATTCGCGAGCAAGCCCGCTCCCACAGGGCCCGCGGGTGTGCCTGCAATCCATGCCGCACAACAAGCCCCTGTGGGAGCGGGCTTGCTCGCGAAGGCGCCAGTAAGGGCGCCCTCAGGTCAAAGCTTGATCAACACCGACTTCAACTCGGTGTAATGCTCGATCGCCGCATACCCCATCTCCCGCCCGACCCCGGACATCTTGTAGCCGCCAAACGGCAACGCCGGGTCGAGTGCGCTATGGCAATTGACCCACACCGAACCGGACTTGATCCGCGGAATCATCCGGTGCACCGCCGCCAGGTCATTGGACCAGATGCTCGCGCCCAACCCATACGGGCTGTCGTTGGCCAGACGCAACGCATCGGCCTCGTCATCGAACGGAATCGCCACCAGCACCGGGCCGAAGATCTCTTCCTGCACCAGCGAGTGCTTCTGATCGACGTCGACGATCACCGTCGGCTTGACGAAAAACCCGGGCCCGAACTGCTCGCCACCGCAGGCGATGGTCGCGCCGCTTTCCCGGCCTTTCTCGATATACCCGTACACCCGTTCCTGCTGCCGCGCGGAAATCAACGGCCCCATCTCGACGCTCGGGTCCAGGCCGTTGCCGAGCTTCATCGCATTGGCGATGCCGGCGATGTCCGCCACCACGTTGTCGAAATGCTTGCGCTGCACATACAGGCGCGAGCCGGCGCAGCAGACCTGGCCCTGGTTGAAGAAGATCGCACTGGCGGCACCGGCGGCGGCGCTCGGCAGGTCGGCGTCGGCCATGACGATGGTCGGCGATTTGCCTCCCAGCTCCAGGGTGACCCGGGTCATGGAATCCATGGCGATCTTGCCGATCTGCTTGCCCACGGCGGTGGAGCCGGTGAAGGTCAGCTTGTCCACCAGTGGGTTGTGGGTCAGGGCCGAACCGGCAGTGATACCCGTGCCGGTCACCACGTTGAACACGCCCTCGGGGTAGCCCGCTTCCTGCACCAGTTCGGCGAGTTTGAGCGCGGTCAGCGGGGTTTCGTCGGCGGGCTTGAGCACCACGGTGCAGCCGGTGGCCAGGGCCGGGCCGAGCTTCCAGCAGGCCAGCAGCAGCGGGAAGTTCCAGGCAACGATGGCCCCGACCACGCCCACCGCTTCGCGACGGATGAAACTGTGGAGCTGATCGTGGGGCATCAGCGGCGCCGACACATCGACCGTGGTGCCTTCGATCTTGGTCGCCCAGCCGGCCATGTAGCGCAGGAAGTCGATGGACAGTTGCACATCCATCACCTGGGCCACGGCAGCGCTCTTGCCGTTGTTCAGGCATTCCAGTTGGGCCAGCAGCTCGGCGTCGCGCTGCATCAGGTCGGCAAGCTTCCACAACAGGTTCTGCCGCTCCCGTGGGCGGGTGCGGGTCCAGGCCGAATCGTCGAACGCCTGGCGGGCAGCGAGCACCGCACGGTCGACATCCTCCGGCGTGGCGCGAGGCACCACGCACAGCACCTCACCGGTGGCCGGGTTGTGCAGGGGCATGGTCTGGCCATCGGCGGCCTCGACCCATTCGCCACCAATGAGCATGCGCGGGGCGCGCTGGATAAACGCCGTAGCGGCGGGAAGCAGGGTGGGGAGCGACATGTTGAAACCTCGTTCTTGTTCGTGTGACGAGGCCTTTCGCAACGGTTGTGCCAGATGTGGTTTTTTACCCGCAAGGCCCGATCTGTTGGGCGCGGCAGCCACTTTGGCGTCCGCCTTGGCATCGACAACCGTCGCAAATTGCGACGCCATGAGACACCGCACACCATCCCTGTAGGAGCGAGCTTGCTCGCGATGGGGTTAGCCTGTAAGCCCGCGTCATCGTTCACGACCATCGCGAGCGAGCTCGCTCCTACAGGGGTCTATGCTTGTCTCAGAGTGAAACAACTGTCGCGAAATAAAACGTGGATCGACGACCACGTCATTGGCAAAACCTTCTTGATTCACCACAACTTATTGATTCAACGAGATATTCATAAGCTGGCACGCTCCGTGTATTGCTCATCGCAGACGTTTCTCTTGCCTCCGTCAGCGGCCCACCGCCGACGGCAGAAACCCAGAAAACGATAAGCCACAAAAATAAGAAAGCACCGTGCGAGGTTCGACGTTGATGAAGAGAAGACTCCGATCAGGCCTGAGTGCCAGTCTGCTGGCCGTGGCCGCTTGTGTGGCGCTGCATTCGCCCTACAGCCTGGCAGCCCGCGACGCCCAGACCATCCTCAAGGAAACCTGCCAGGGCTGTCACACCCCCGAAGCCGATAACGCCCTGAGCCGCATCAGCCACCAGCGCAAGACGCCCGAAGGCTGGCTGATGAGCATCGCCCGCATGCAGACCATGCACGGTTTGCAGATCAGCGACGAAGACCGCCGCACGCTGGTCAAGTACCTGGCCGACACCCAGGGCCTGGCGCCCAGCGAGACCGATGGCGTGCGCTACGCCATGGAGCGCCGGCTCAACACCGTCGAGCAATTCGATGACCAGACCAGCCAGATGTGCGGCCGCTGCCATTCCGGTGCGCGGGTCGCGCTGCAACGACGGCCGGCCCAGGAGTGGGAGCGTCTGGTGAACTTCCACCTCGGCCAGTGGCCGTCGCTGGAGTACCAGGCGCTGGCCCGCGACCGCGACTGGTTCGATATCGCTCGCAAAGAGATGGTGCCGCTGCTGGCCAAGCGTTATCCGCTGGACAATCCGGCCTGGAAGAAATGGCTGAGCACGGCACCCAAAAGCGAAGCCCTGGTGGGTGACTGGAGCTTCAGCGGTCACGTGCCGGGCAAGGGTGAACTGGCCGGTGTCATGACCGTAGGCGCCGACGGCAGCGACACCTTCAAGGTCAGTGTCAAAGGCCAGTATGCCGACGGTACCCCGTTCAATGGCGATGGCAGCGCGATCCTCTACACCGGCTACGAATGGCGCGGCAACGTGACCATCGACGGCGTGACCATGCGCCAGGTGTTCGCCGCCCAGGGCAATGCGATGCAGGGGCGGATGTTCGAGGCCGAGCATGATGAGCGTGGCCTGGACTTCGTTGCCGCCAAACAGGGCACCCAGCGTTTGCTGGCGGTGCAGCCGGGTTACCTTAAGGCCGGCAGCGAAACCGAAGTGACCCTGATCGGCAGTGGTCTCACTGGCAAGCCGAACTTCGGCAAAGGCGTTGAAGTCCTCGAAGTCATCGAGCAGAGCCCGCAGCAGATCAAAGTCAGACTCAAGGCCGCCGCCAGCGCCCAGCCGGGCCTGCGCACGGTCAGCGTCGGTACGTTGAAAGGCCCGAGCCTGTCGGTCTACAGCAAAATCGCCTCGGTGAAAGTAGTGCCGCAATTCTCGGTGGCGCGGATCGGCGAGGGCGGCGGTTCGACGCCGAAAGTCCAGGGCCGTTTCGACGCCGAAGCCTGGGGCAAGGGCGCCGATGGCAAGCCGTATCGCATCGGCGTGTTCCCGGCGCAATGGAAAGTCGAGCCCTTCGACGATCGCGCCAAGGAAGACGAGGACGTCAAGTTCGCCGGCACCATGCAGGCCGACGCGGGCGTGTTCACCCCGGGCGATGCCGGTCCCAACCCGCAACGCAAGATGTCCACCAACAATGCCGGCAACCTCAAGGTGATCGCCGCCGTCGACGACGCCGGCAAGTTCCTGACCGGCGAAGGCCACATGATCGTCACCGTGCAACGCTGGAACAATCCACCCATTCCTTGAGTTGGGCTGAAAGCAACGGCTTCAGACACTTTTTCGGAATGACCGCAGGCCTCGAAAACGGGGCCTGCACAGGAGGTTTGCAATGGGCGCTATCTTGAATCTGGTCGAACGCAACCTGCACGAAGTGCACGTCGACGCCGACCGCATGCTGTTTCACATCCCCAGCAGTTCGCTGTTCGCCAGCGATGAGCTGACGGGCACCATCATCGACACCTTGCGCGGCCCCGGCTGTTCGTCGGACGACCTGATCCAACGCCTGGCCGCGCGCTTCAACGGCGAAGAAATCACCGAAACCCTGCGCGAGCTCATGGCCCTGGAACTGGTCAGCGACGGCTCGCCGCTGACCCCGGACATCGCCACCAAACGTGTCGAACGCACCGCGATCAACACCGTGGTGCTCAACGTCAACACCGGCTGCAATTTGAGCTGCACCTACTGCTATAAGGAAGACCTCGACAAGCCCTCGGCGGGCAAGAAAATGGACGTGGAAACCGCCATTGCCTCGGTGGAAATGCTGCTGCGCGAATCCCCCGACGAAGAGCGCTTCACCGTGGTGTTTTTCGGCGGCGAACCCCTGAGCAATCGCAAACTGATCGAGTACATGGTCGACTACTGCGAGAAGCGTTTCAGCGAGGCCGGAAAGTTCGTCGAGTTCGTCATGACCACCAACGCGACGCTGCTCACTGAAGAAACCGTCGACTATCTCAATGCCCACCGCTTCGGCTTGTCCGTGAGCATCGACGGGCCGAAAACCGTGCACGACCGCAACCGCATCACCGTGGGCGGGCAGGGCACCTATGACGTGGTTCGGCGCAAGGCCCAGATGCTGCTCTCGCGCTATAACAGTCGTCCGGTGGGGGCGCGGGTGACCCTGACCACCGGCGTCACCGATGTCGAAACCATCTGGGATCACCTGTTCAACGAACTGGGTTTCGCCGAAGTCGGTTTTGCCCCAGTGACCTCCGGCGACATCAGCACGTTCAACCTGACCAGCGATGAGTTGATCGAAGTCTTTGCCAACATGAAAAAACTCGGTCGGCGCTATCTGGAGGCCGCCTTGGAGCACCGCAACATCGGCTTCTCCAACCTGCACCAGTTGATCACCGACATCCACGAAGGCCACAAAAAAGCCCTGCCGTGCGGTGCGGGCCTGAAGATGCTGGCGGTGGATCACAAGGGCGAGCTGAACCTGTGCCACCGCTTCACCGGCTCGAGCCTGCCGACCTTCGGCAACGTCCACAGCGGCGTGAAACAGGTGGCGCTCAACGACTTCCTGTCCCAGCGCCTGGACCGCACCAACACCGGCTGCGAAGACTGCCAGATCCGCAACCTGTGCTCCGGCGGCTGCTACCACGAGAGCTACGCCCGTTACGGCGACCCGACCCACCCGACCTATCACTACTGCGAACTGATGCGTGACTGGGTCGACTTCGGCATCGAGGTCTACACCCGGATCATGGCTCACAACCCTGCGTTCATCAGCAGTTACATCACTCCGCGCAAGGCTCACTGATATGAAACATCTCAAGGCAATCAATAACAAAGCGTTGAAGCTGGATCAGGCCGCGGATGAAAACCGCATCGAAGAAGTGGTGGCGATGAGCTCCGTGGCGGGCTGCGCCTCGACCACCGACCCGGGTTGGGAAATCGATGCGTTTGGCGGTGTGTCGTCGCTGTGCCAGCCGATGGAAGCCGACCTCTACGGCTGCTCCGACCCTTGCTGGTGGCCGGCCCAGGTGCCGGACATGATGAGCACCTACCCGGACTGGAACAAGGATGCCCAGGCGTCCAACGACAACTGGCGCAACCTCGGCACTGTCTTTCCCAAAGACAAGTGATCTGACAAAAAGAAGGATTCCAGCATGCACAGCATCACAGCCTGCGGCCTGGCCGCTTTCGCCGTCCTGAGCGCCGCTTCGCTCACGGTTCTGGCCGATGAAAACACCGCGTTGCAAGACGGTCACGAGTACATGTTGACCACCAATTACCCGAACAACCTGCACGTGATCGACCTGGCCAGCGACACGCTTTACAAGACCTGCAAGCTGCCGGACGCCTTCGGTCCCGGCACCGTGCAACTGTCGCCGGATCGCAAGACCGCCTATGTGTTGAACAACCATTATGCGGATGTCTACGGTGTCGAACTGGACAGCTGCAAGCAGGTATTCCACGCCAGCATCACCCAGAAGCCGGGTGAAAAAGCCAAGTCGATGTTCGCCTTTACGCTCAGCCACGACGGCAAGGAATTGTTCACCATCGCCAACCCGACGCTGATGATGAACGACCGCTACGAAGTGCAGCAGCCAAGACTGGACGTGTACAAGACCGACGCCGGCATGGACGCCAAACCGGTCCGCAGCTTCCCGGCACCTCGGCAGCTGACCATCATGCAGAGCGGCGACGACGGCACGCTGTACGTGGCGGGGGCGGACGTCTACAAGGTCAACGTGCAGACCGGCACGTTCGACGTGCTGATCCCCAGCCGCCACTGGAAGCGCGCCAACTACAGCGCGCCGGACGTGCTCTACGTGTGGAACCAGCAGACCTATCGCCATGACTTCTCGCTGCTGTACACCACCGCGAAGTTCAAGGACAAGAAGCAGGACCCGGCCACCGCCGAATACCTGTACGGGCTGTTCAGCGTCGACCTGAAGACCGGCAAGACCGAAACCACCGACTTCGGCCCGCTGACCGAAATCTACTTCAGCGGCATGCGCTCGCCCAAAGATCCGAACCTGATGTTCGGCGTGCTCAACCGCCTGGCCAAGTACGACATCAAACAGAAGAAAATGCTCCAGGCCGCAACCCTCGATCACTCCTACTACTGCATTTCCTTCAACAAGGACGGCAGCAAGATCTACCTGGCCGGGACCTTCAACGACGTGGCGATCTTCGATGCCGAGAGCCTGAAACAGGTCGGCAGCATCAAGTTGCCGGGCGGGGACATGGCCATCACCACGGCGCAGATCTTTGTACGATAAAGACTGACGCCACCGCGAGCGGGTCCGTGAACACCGCAGATCCAATGTGGGAGCGGGCTTGCTCGCGAACGCGGTGCGTCAGTCAATGAATATCTCGACGGATACACCGCATTCGCGAGCAAGCCCGCTCCCACAGGGTTCGATGTTGAATGCAGATCTGCGTGTCAACTCGGTCCCTGTGGGAGCTGGCCTGCCAGCGATGAGGCCGGCACATTCAACATCAATGTCGCCTGATGTTCCGCCATCGCGAGCAGGCTCGCTCCCACAAGTTCTGTACCCACCACAAAATTCCTGTGCAACACCCACCACTGTGGGAGCTGGCCTGCCAGCGATGAGGCCCTCAAGCCAACCGCAAAATCAAACCCCCGGCACCGGGCACCCCAAATCCCCCTCCGGGCACTTCAGGTATGTCTTGAACGTCTCCACCCGTGCCTTGGTCAACTCCATCACGCAATTGCCGTAGATCAACGGATAAACACTCCCACCCTCCACCCCGGACGCCGAAAACTTGCACTCGGCATCACGGAACGCAATCCACGACCGCTGCGCCCCCACCAGCAACTTCTTGCCGTCGGGATTGCCCTTGAGCCGCGCAGTGATCTGCTGATACAGCGCATTCAACTCCTTGTCCGCCGCCGCATGCTGCTGCGCCGCACACTGATTCATCGTCGCCTGGTCGGTAGCGTTATCGCAGTCCACGGCATGGGCCAGCGGGGTGAGGATGAGCGGCGTCAGGGCCAGCAGAACGCGTGCGTGCATGGAAAACTCGCTGTGAAAGGTGAAGTTGAAGGGCAGTGTAGCCAAGCCACTGCTGTGATAACGACAAGCGAGACCTGGCTGATACAACTTTCATACTGGACTTGTGGTCTTACAGGCCTACTGTTGTTCAGTACAGGAGGTGACTTATGAAACCAGTACCCAATAGTTTTGAGCGCAAAATAAAACTCAAATCGCCGCGCTCCCACGTCTGGCGTGCCTTGGTCGATGCCGAGGCGTTCGGTCAATGGTTTGGTGTGGCGCTTGAAGGCAGGCGCTTCATTGCCGGTGAGTGGACCCAGGGGCAGGTCACGTACCCCGGTTATGAACACGTGCTATGGAACGTGCTGGTGGAACGGGTCGAGCCGCAACAGCTGTTTTCATTTCGCTGGCACCCGTATGCGGTGAACCCGAAAATCGACTATTCCCAGGAGCCGACCACGCTGGTCAAGTTCGAACTGCAGGACTACGAGGACGGCACGCTGCTCAAGGTCTCCGAATCCGGTTTCGCTCACATTCCCGACATACGCCAGAAAGAGGCGTACTACATGGACAGCCGTGGTTGGGAAGAGCAATTGAGCCGCCTCGAGCATTTTCTGATTGAAAGCGCCAAGGCCCGTGGAGGTGAGTGACAAATCCCGAGAGGGTGGGCCGAGCAGGTATAGCGAATGTCTTACACGTGATGGTAGTGATATCTCCTGTTACAGATTGGATCCGATGCGTATTCTGGCCCCATCCACTGACGCACAGGAGTGCTCAGGATCATGGATGATCGGCCATTGCATGGAATGCTGACGACAGGGAGTCGTAATGGTCTTGGAAGAACCCGCTTCGGCGGGTTTTTTTATGGGTGAACGAAATGTATGGCCGCGAGCTACTTGGCGCTCGTGGCCATTTTTTTGCGGATCGAACCCTGTGGGAGCGGGCTTGCTCGCGAAGGCGGTGCATCAGCCAAAGAATATGTTGCCTGACACGCCGCCATCGCTGACAGGCCAGCCCCACAGGTTTTGTGGACAACGCGCAACACTGTGGGAGCGAGCCTGCTCGCGAGGGTCGTCAACGATGACACTGGCTATCTGAATCCCCGCGTCCTCCGCCCTTCATCACGTGCGATCAAGCTTCGCCGCAGCCCGCTCGGTGATCTGCGCCCGCAGTTTCAACGATCCAGCCGCGCGTTTGCGTGCCTCCTGCAGAACATTGGCAGGCGCCGATTCCGGACTGCCGGCCTGAAACGGCGGTGCCGGCGCGTATTCCAGTTGCAGCTGCACCAGCTCGGCGGTGTCCTGATCGAACAGTTCGGCGGCCAGGGTCAGGGCGAAATCGATGCCGGCGGTGATGCCGCCACCGGTCAGCAGGTTGCCGTCGCGCACCACTCGATCCTTTACCGCAATGGCTCCCAGCGGCGCCAGCAACTCGTGATAGGCCCAATGGGTGGTGGCGCGCTTGCCTTTGAGCAGGCCCGCCGCGCCGAGCACCAGCGCCCCCGTGCACACCGATGTGACATAACGCGCAGTCGCCGCCTGGGCCTTGATGAATCCCAGCGTCTGCTCATCCTCCATCAACGCCCCGACACCGCTGCCGCCGGGCACGCAGATCACGTCCAACGCCGGGCAGTCCTCGAAGGTGGTCGTGGGTTTGAGCATCAACCCGGTGCTGGAGGTGACGGGCAGCAAGTCCTTCCAGATCAGATGCACCTTCACGTCCGGCAACGAGGCCAACACATCGTAGGGACCGGTCAGGTCGAGTTGCTGGACCTGGGGAAACAACAGAAAGCCGATCTGCAAGGTCATGGTGGTGTTCTCCTGAAGTGGGTGGACGACTTCACTGTAGACGCCTAGGATTTGGCGCATACGCCAATCAACCCACGGATTACGCCAAAATGCCCAGAACCGTTCATGTGCTGGCATTTGCCAATGTGCAACTGCTCGATGTCACAGGCCCCTTGCAAGTGTTCGCCTCGGCCAACGACATCGCCCGCCAGCAAGGCTCGCCTACACCCTACGCGCCCTCGGTCATTGCCAGTGGCGGTGGCGCGGTGATGTCGTCGGCGGGGTTGGCGATGTTGGCCGAACCGTTGCCGGAGCAGGGCAGTGACACCTTGATCATCGCCGGTGGCTGGGGGGTTTACGCTGCGGCAGAAGATCAGCCTTTGGTGAACTGGGTGCGGGGCCATGCGGCGCAGTGTCGTCGGGTGGCCTCGGTATGCACCGGTGCCTTTTTGCTGGCGGCCAGCGGCTGGCTCGATGGCCGGCGTGTGGTCACTCACTGGACCCGTTGCGAACAACTGGCGCAGCAACACCCACGGTTGCAGGTCGAACCCAATCCGATTTTCATCAACGACGGCCCGGTCTGGACCTCGGCCGGGGTTACCGCCGGTATCGACCTGGCATTGGCGATGGTCGAAGCCGACCTTGGCCGCGCCATGGCCCTGGACGTTGCCCGGCAACTGGTGGTGTTCCTCAAGCGACCAGGTGGCCAGTCGCAATTCAGCGTGACCCTATCGTTGCAGCACGAAGGCGGGCGCTTCGACGAACTTCACGCCTGGATCAGCGAAAACCTTACCAAGGACCTGGGCGTCCCCACCCTGGCCGAGCAGGCCGGCATGAGCGAACGCAGCTTCATCCGGCACTATCGCGCAGACACTGGCCAGACCCCGGCCCGAGCCATCGAATTGATCCGCGTCGAAACTGCGCGACGCCTGCTCAGTGACACCGGCGTGCCCATCAAACGGGTGGCCATGCAATGCGGCTTCGGCAGTGAAGAAACCCTGCGTCGTAGCTTTCTGCGGGCCATGGGCGTGACGCCGCAAGCCTACCGCGAACGCTTTTGCGTCAGCGCTGCAGCAGATCCAGTAACGCCTTGAGCGTGGCCTCGGGGGCTTCTTCGGGAATGTTGTGCCCAATCCCTGCCAGCACCCGGCGTTCATACGGGCCGGTGAAATGCTCGATGTCATCGTCGACTTCCGGTGCCGGGCCAACACCGTCGTCGGCGCCGCACAGGGAGATCGTCGGCACGCTGATCGCAGGCTGTCGCGTCAGCGCTTGCTCCATCCATTCCAGCGCCGGATCGCCCTGCACATACATGAACCGGTGCCGATAGGAGTGAATCACCACGTCGACGAAATCCGGGTTGTCGAACGCTGGTGCTGTACGCGGGTACAACTCAGGCCCCCGGTCCCAAGTCGGCGACCACAACGTCCACAACAACTCGCAAAACTCCCGGCGCTTCTCGGTCAGCCCTGCCACACCCCGTGGCGTGTGGAAATAGTACTGATACCAGAGGCGATGCTCCTTCTCTGGCGCCCGTGGCTGTGTCGAACGGGGAATGTCCTGCAAGTTGTAGCCATCACCTGTCACCAGGCAACGCACCCGCTCTGGCCACAACGCCGCCAAGATACACGCCGCCCGACCGCCCCAGTCGTATCCGCACAGGGCTGCTTGCGGGATGGACAGGGCGTCCATCAGATCAAGCAAGTCCTTGGCGAGGGCGGCTTGCTGGCCGGAGCGCAGGGTGTCGGGGCTTAGGAAGCGGGTCGGGCCGTAGCCGCGCAGGTAGGGGACGATGACGCGATAGCCCAGGGCCGCCAGGGGCGGGGCGATTTCATCGAAGGCACGCGGGGAGTAGGGGAAGCCGTGGAGCAGAATGACCGGATCGCCACCGCTGGGGCCGTGTTCTTCGTAGGCGACGCTGAGCTGCGAAGTGCGGAGGGTTTTTATGGGATGTTCGGCCACGGTGGGCTCCTGATGATTGACTGTTAAAGATTAGCCTCGCCAGGTTTCAGGTGGGTGACGCATGGAAGGTCGAATCCGCAGCCTTTTCCGCGCTCCAGGCTTTTTGTGGCGACGGAGCTTGCTCCCGCCGGGTTGCGAAGCAGCCCCGGCGATCCGTCAGCGATACCACCTTCGTGAGGATTTGCGCCTGCTTCGCAGTCGAACGGGAGCAAGCTCCCTCGCCACAAAAGCACTCTTTGCACGATTGATCACGGCTGCCAAAAACTCTTCTCCCCACCCAGTTTGCGATCCAGAAAACTCGCCGCGCTGATCAACGCCAAGTGCGTCAACGCTTGCGGCGTGTTGCCCATGTGCCGGGCGCGGCTGTCGAACTCCTCTGCATACAACCCCAGCGGATTGGCGTACCGCAGCAGTTGTTCGAACTCCAGATGCGCCTGTTCCACCCGCCCGGCACGGGCCAGGCATTCGACGTACCAGAACGAACACGCGGCAAACGCGCCTTCGGTGCCGGGCAGGCCGTCGATCCGGGTGTCCTGGTTGTGGTAGCGATACACCATGCCGTCGCGCACCAGGGTTTTCTCGATGGCATCCAGCGTCGCGAGCCAGCGTGGGTCCTTGGCGCTGACGAAGCGCACCAGCGGCATCAGCAACATCGAACCGTCAAGGCCGGTGCCGCCGATGTGCTGGATGAAATGCCCGCGTTGCTCGTCCCAGAAGTTGTCCCAGATGTCGGCGTAGATCGCCTGACGCGTCTGGTCCCAGCGGGCGAAGGGCGCCGGCAGCGAACGCTTCGAGGCCAGGCGGATCGCCCGGTCCAGCGCCACCCAGCACATCAGTCGCGAGTGCAGAAAGTGATGCTGTTCACCACGCATTTCCCAGATCCCCACATCTTCCTGCTGCCAGGTTTCGCAGACCTGATCGACGACCTCGACCGTGTGTTTCCAGCCCTCATGGGAAATGGCCTCGCCGTACTTGTTGACCAGGTACACCGCGTCCATCAGTTCACCAAAGATATCGAGCTGAACCTGCGCATAGGCCAGGTTGCCGATGCGCACCGGTTTCGCGCCGCCGTGGCCGGACAGATGCGTCAACTCGATTTCCGGCAGCTCCTGACGGCCGTCGATGCCGTACAGGATATTGAGCTTCATCGGCTTGCCCTGGCAGTCACTGACCCGCCCGCGCAGCCAGCGCATATAGGCGTTGGCTTCTTCGACGAAGCCCAGGCGCATGAAGGCGTAGACGGTGAACGAGGCGTCGCGGATCCAGGTGTAGCGGTAATCCCAGTTGCGTTCACCGCCGGCGGTTTCCGGCAGGCCAAAAGTCGCCGCCGCGAGAATCGCGCCGTGCTTGCGTGAAGTCAGCAACTTCATGGCCAGCGCCGAGCGATTGACCATTTCCCGCCAGCGCCCGCGGTAGTTGGATTGGCCGATCCAGTCGCGCCAGAACTTGAGGGTGCGTTCCAGGCACAACGCGGCGGCACCTTCCTTGAAGCGCGGGTCGTCGACGGCCCCGAGCAGGAACTCGGCGGTCTGGTTTTGTTCGAGGGTGAATCGGGCCACGGCAGCGTTGCCATTGATGCTCAAGGGCTGGTCCGCCGCCAAACGAAGGGATGGCTGATCGTCGGCTTCGAAGAGCGCATCCTGGTTGTCCAGCCGCGCACGGGTGTTGGCGCGGGCGTAGTCATGGCGCACGGCACAGCGCAGATGGATCGTCGCACGGCCACTGACCACGCGTACTCGGCGCATCAGCATCGGCAGGCAATCTTCGGTGTCACCAATGGGCAGCAGATCGGTGATCTCCACCACCGCGCGGTCGCTCAGCCAGCGGGTTTGCAGCACGTTGGTATCGGGCAGATAGATCTGCTCGCGACGGGCGTCGGGCAGGTCCGGGAACAGCTGGAAAATACCGGCCTCGGGGGTGTCCAGCAGCGAACAGAAAATCGATGGGCTGTCGAATTCCGGCCAGCAGAAAAAATCCACGCTGCCCTTGTCGTTGACCAGCGCGGCACTGCGCATGTCGCCGATGATACCGTGGGCGTCGATGGGGCTTTGGCGTTCGGGGTGATCAGCCATTGTCGCGAAACTCCGGGAGGCAGGGACTTAAGTAGCTGACTGGTTTTGCCGGGCCGGAGTTCATTTGGCGGTGTCTGTTGCGGCCCCTTCGCGAGCAAGCCCGCTCCCACAGGGCTAGCGGATATTCACAAAACTTGCAGTCCCCCCCGACCGCTGTGGGAGCGGGCTTGCCCGCGAAGAGGCCTTCACATTCAACCAACAATTTCCCGCTACCCCGTCAATCATCCGTTATGGCAACTTGCAGACCCCCTGATTGAGGCCGGACTGCCATGGCAAACCCCTACCGCGAACTGTTCAAAGCCCCCGGCAGCCGTGCCTTCGTCCTGGCCGCAATGATCGCGCGCATGCCGATTTCCATGACCGGCATCGGCCTGATCACCATGCTGTCGCAGTTGCAGGGCGGGTACGGCCTGGCCGGTGCGGTGGCAGCGACCTTTGCCCTGGCCACCGCTTTCTGTGCACCGCAGGTCTCGCGACTGGTGGACCGTTTCGGCCAGCGGCGGATTCTGCCGGTGGCGGCACTGGTGGGTGGCGGGGCGCTGTTGATGGTGTTGCTTTGCACCCGGTTGCAGGCACCGAACTGGACCTTGTTCGTGTTCGCCGCCATCGCCGGTTGCATGCCGAGCATGTCGGCCATGGTGCGGGCGCGCTGGACCGAGCTGTATCGCGGTCAGCCACAGTTGCAAACCGCCTACGCCCTTGAATCGGTGCTGGACGAAGTCTGCTTCATCGTCGGCCCGCCCTTGTCGGTGGGCCTGTGCGTGGTGGCGTTTCCCGAGGCCGGCCCGCTGGTGGCGGCACTGATGCTGGCCATCGGCGTCACTGCGTTTGTCCTGCAACGCAGCACTGAGCCGCCGGTGCATGCCCATGAGGAACACCCGTTCGGCTCGATCATCCGCAGCGTGGACATTCAGTTGTTGCTGCTGTTGATGATCGCCATGGGCACCATCGTCGGGGTGATCGACGTGGTCAGCGTGGCTTTCGCCCAACAGCAGGGGCAACCGGCGGCGGCGAGTATCGTATTGTCGGTGTACGCCATCGGATCGTGCCTGGCCGGGCTGGCGTTCGGCGCGCTGCGCTCGAAAGCGCCGCTGGCGCGCTTGTTTCTGTATGGCGGGGTAGCGACGGCGGTGACCACCTTGCCCTTGTTGCTGGCCGTGAACATTCTTGGCCTGTCGCTGGCGGTGTTCGTCGCCGGGCTATTCTTCGCCCCGACCCTGATCGTTGCCATGGCACTGGTCGAGCAGATCGTTCCGCCGGCCAAACTCACCGAAGGCCTGACCTGGCTGGTCACGGGATTGAGCATCGGCGTGGCGATCGGTGCGGCCAGTTCCGGGTGGCTGGTGGATGCGTTCGGCGCGCGCAGCGGATTTTGGGTGGCGATTGCGGCCGGGGCTGTCATCCTGGGCTCGGCGGTACAAACCTATCGCCACCTGAAATGATGACCTGTAGCAGCGAGTATGCTCGCCACTACAGTGGCACTGTTCGGCCACAGCCAGGGCGCCTTGCTGTCGTTTGACGCAGAGCGTGGGACTGGCCGTCGCAGGGAAGCTGAACCCATCCTGAAGAACTCCGCAATTGCCCGACCACACGCCGATCCCTCGTTTACTCTGCAAATACCGGGGCGTAAGCTCCGCGCGTTTTCATCCATAACGGAGACCCACAGTGGGTACTTGTTCGAGTGACAGTAGTCGGCCGGTTTCGATAACCGGCACCTTCCCGGCAAGATAACGCGCTGATCTGCACGCCGTTGTCTCGCCGTAAAAGCGAGCAGCGGCATCCCGATTTCTGGCTGAATCAGGCCGGACTCCCGACGCCCTCTCATCGACGCTGAACCGTGCGTGATGTTCGACTCATGGTCGTCATCGCGGCGCACCGACACGCCTGCTTGACGGTTTCCCGGCTGACCCTGGGGGAGCTGCCATGAACCTGACCCTGCTCAAGGAGTTCTTCGCCGGATTCCTGCGCACCCGCCACATTGCCCGGCATTTTCGTCGCCTGGCGCTGCTGGAAAACTTTACGGATACCACGGTCAGCCGCGAAGTGCCGCCGACCCTGGCGCAAACGCTGGTCAGTGCTGCCGGCAGTGACATCGGCCCGTTGCTCAACACCTTGAGCAGTCACACCGATGGCCTGAGCGAAACGCAAGCCGAAGCACTCCGCGCGCAGTTCGGCCTCAACTAAGTCGAGCACGAACAACCACTGCCCTGGTGGACCCACCTGTGGCACTGCTACAAGAACCCGTTCAACCTGCTGCTGACCTTGCTGGCGGTGATCTCCTGGCTGACCGAGGACCTGAAAGCGGCCATCGTGATTTTTTCCATGGTGGTGCTCTCGACCTTGCTGCGGTTCTGGCAGGAGACCAAGTCCAACCAGGCCGCCGATGCGCTCAAGGCCATGGTCAGCAACACCGCGACGGTGCTGCGTCGGGAAGACGACGGCGCCCGGCGCCTGGAACTGCCGATCAAACAACTGGTGCCGGGGGACCTGATCGTGCTCTCGGCCGGCGACATGATTCCCGCCGATTGTCGGGTGCTCAGCGCCAAGGACCTGTTCGTCAGCCAGGCGGCGATGACCGGTGAATCGATGCCGGTGGAAAAATTCCCCCGTCAGCAGGACAGTGACACCCTCAACCCACTGGACCTGGACAACATCCTGTTCATGGGCACCAACGTGGTGTCCGGCTCGGCCATGGCGCTGATTCTCACCACCGGCAACAGCACCTATTTCGGCGCGCTGGCACAACGGGTCGGCGCCACGGACCGCGCCCCGACCTCGTTTCAGAACGGCGTCAACAAAGTCAGCTGGCTGTTGATCCGCTTCATGTTCGTCATGGCGCCGCTGGTGCTGTTCATCAACGGTTTCACCAAGGGCGACTGGACCGAAGCGCTGTTGTTCGCCCTGTCGATCGCCGTGGGCCTGACCCCGGAAATGCTGCCGATGATCGTCACCTCGACCCTGGCCAAGGGCGCGGTGTTCCTTTCGCGCAAGAAGGTCATCGTCAAACGCCTGGACGCGATCCAGAACTTCGGCGCCATGGACGTGCTGTGCACCGACAAGACCGGCACCCTGACCCAGGACAAGATCTTCCTGGCACGCAATGTCGATGTCTGGGGCAACGATTGCGATGATGTGCTGGAAATGGCGTATCTGAACAGCTACTACCAGACCGGCCTGAAGAACCTGCTGGATGTGGCGGTGCTCGAGCACGTGGAAATTCATCGTGAATTGAAAGTCGGCACCGCGTTTCGCAAGGTCGACGAGATCCCGTTCGACTTCACCCGCCGGCGCATGTCGGTGGTGGTCGCCGAGCGTGAGCATGCGCCTCTGCTGATCTGCAAGGGCGCGGTGGAGGAGGTGCTGGCGGTGTGCACCCGGGTGCGGCATGGCGCAGTGGACGAAGTATTGAGCGAACATTTGCTCGCGCGCATCCGTCAGGTCACCGCTGCGTTCAACGCCGAAGGCCTGCGGGTGGTGGCGGTGGCCGCGCGGCCGATGATCGAAGGGCGCGAGATCTACAGCCTGGCGGATGAGCGGGAGCTGACGCTGATTGGCTACGTCGCCTTCCTCGACCCGCCCAAGGACAGCACCGCACCGGCGCTCAAAGCCCTGGCCGAGCATGGCGTGGCGGTGAAAGTGCTGACCGGCGACAACGAATTGGTCACCGCGAAGATCTGCCGCGAAGTCGGGCTGCAACAGCAAGGCCTGCTGCTGGGCAACGACGTGGAGCGCATGAGCGATGCCGAACTGGCGGTGGCGGTGGAACACACCAATGTGTTCGCCAAACTGACGCCGTCGCACAAGGAACGCATCGTGCGCCTGCTCAAGGGCAACGGCCATGTGGTGGGGTTCATGGGTGACGGCATCAACGATGCGCCGGCGTTGCGCACGGCCGATATCGGTATTTCGGTGGACAGCGCCGTGGACATCGCCAAAGAAGCGGCAGACATCATCCTCCTGGAAAAAAGCCTGATGGTGCTGGAGGAGGGCGTGCTGGAAGGGCGGCGCACCTTCGCCAACATGCTCAAGTACATCAAGATGACCGCCAGTTCCAACTTCGGCAACGTGTTCTCGGTGCTGGTGGCCAGTGCGTTCATTCCGTTTTTGCCGATGCTGCCGATGCACTTGCTGGTGCAGAACCTGCTCTATGACATTTCACAGATCGCCATCCCGTTCGATAACGTCGACGCTGAAATGCTGAAGCAACCACAGCGCTGGCAGCCGGCGGATGTAGGGCGGTTCATGCTGTTTTTCGGGCCGATCAGCTCGATCTTCGACATCAGTACCTTTGCCCTGATGGGGTACGTGTTCGACGCCAGTACCCCGGACCATCAAACCCTGTTCCAGTCAGGCTGGTTCGTGGTCGGGCTGCTGACCCAGACGCTGATCGTGCACATGATCCGCACGCCGAAGGTACCTTTCCTGCAGAGCCGGGCGGCGATGCCGTTGATGGTGATGACCGGCGTCATCATGGCCGTGGGGATCTTCCTGCCGATGGGGCCGCTGGCGCACTACTTCAAACTGCAGGCGCTGCCGTCGCTGTACTTCGTGTTCCTGCCGCTGATCCTGCTGGCGTACATGGCCCTGACCCAGGCGGTGAAAGGCTTCTACATCCGCCGGTTTGGCTGGCAGTGATGCGCCGCGCTCACATCAACGATAACGCCGGGGTCTCAGACTGCCCGCATCGCCATGTGTTTTCCGCGCAGCCCCCTGTAGGAGCGAGCATGCTCGCGATGGTCGTCAACGATAACGCGGGAAGCCTGGCACCCCGCGGCGTACTCGGGTTCATCGCGAGCAAGCTCGCTCCTACAGGGTCGGCGCAGGCCTTTGTAGGAGCGAGCATGCTCGCGATGGTCGTCAACGATAACGCGGGAAGCCTGACACCCCGCGGCGGCCTCAGGTTCATCGCGAGCAAGCTCGCTCCCCGGGTTTGCACAGACCCTTGTAGGAGCGAGCTTGCTCGCGATGGACGTCAACGATAACGCGGGAAGCCTGACACCCTGCGGCGGCCTCCGGTTCATCGCGAGCAAGCTCGCTCCTACAGGGTCGGCGCAGGCCTTTGTA
>NZ_LYVP01000060.1 GCF_001984065.1 Pseudomonas sp. KK4 | reverse complement strand
CGCCGAACCTGCGCCCAGCGCCAGCCAGAACGCCGACGCGCTGCTGTACCTCGACAGCGAACTGCGCGCCGCCGCGCAATTGATCATGCAAGACGTGATCGACGACTTCGCGCCGCACATCGAAACCGAAATCAAACGACGCCTGAGTGCGCGGCTGGAGCGGTTGTTGAGTCAGTACAACGACTGACGGGGCGCTGTCACAGGGCAATCGTGCTGTGCCATGGAGATTGATCACCGAATGCCTTTAAACTGCGCCCCATGATTAAAGATCCCTTTGCAAGACTCGGCCTGGACCGCGAGGTCCTCACCGTCAGCCAGCTCAACGGCCGCGCGCGGGTGTTGCTCGAAGATGTGTTCAGCAACATCTGGGTCGAAGGCGAAATCTCCAACCTCGCCCGCCCAGCCTCCGGCCATGTGTATTTCACCCTCAAGGACAGCGGCGCCCAGGTGCGTTGCGCGTTGTTCCGGCAGAACGCCGCCCGGGTGCGCCAAGCGCTCAAGGATGGCCTGGCGGTCAAGGTGCGCGGCAAGGTCTCGTTGTTCGAGGGGCGCGGCGATTATCAGCTGATCCTCGACACCGTCGAGCCCGCCGGCGATGGCGCGCTGCGCCTGGCCTTCGATGCCTTGAAGGAAAAGCTCAGCGCCGAAGGCCTGTTCAGTGCCGAACGCAAGGTACCGCTGCCGGCGCATCCGCAACGCATCGGCATCATCAGCTCCCCCACCGGTGCGGTGATTCGCGACATCATCAGTGTCTTCCGCCGCCGTGCACCGCAGGTGCAACTGACGTTGATTCCCACCGCCGTCCAGGGCCGCGAGGCCACGGCGCAGATTGTTCGCGCGCTGAAACTGGCGGATGCCCGGGGCTTCGATGCCTTGATCCTGGCTCGGGGCGGCGGCTCGCTGGAAGACCTCTGGTGCTTCAACGAAGAAGCCGTTGCCCGCGCGGTGGATGCCTGCGTGACGCCGATCGTCAGCGCCGTCGGCCATGAAACCGATGTGTCGATCAGTGATTTCGTGGCCGACGTGCGCGCCCCCACACCCTCCGCCGCCGCCGAGCTATTGGCCCCGGACTCCAGTGATCTGGTGCGCCGGGTCGAAAGCCTGCACCGTCGGCTGGTGATGCGCATGCGTGATCGACTGATGCGTGATCGACTGCGACTGGAAGGCATTTCCCGTCGCCTGCGTCACCCCGGCGAACGCCTGCGCCAGCAAGCCCAGCGCCTGGATGACCTGGACATGCGCATGCGGCGCGCCTTTGAACGCAGCCTCAACACCCGGCGCGAACGGCTGATCCGCCTGGAAACACGTCTGGCAGGGCAGCATCCGGGCCGGCAACTGGCGATGTTGCGCCAGCGCCTGGACAGCCTGGCCGAACGCCTGCCCCGGGCCATGCGCGAAGGCCTGAAAAACCGTCGCCTGCAACTGCACAGCCAGATGCAGACGCTGCATGTGGTCAGCCCGCTGGCCACCCTCGGCCGCGGCTACAGCATCTTGCTGGACGAGCGTGGCCACGCGATCCGCAGCGCCGCTCAAACCCACACCGGTCAACGCCTGAAGGCCAAACTGGGTGAAGGCGAATTGCAAGTGCGGGTCGAGGACAATCACCTGACGCCCGTCACCCTTTCTCTACTGGATTGATCCATGTCGCGTTTTCTCGCTCCGCTTCTGTTGTTGTGCCTGACCTTCAACGCCCATGCCGACAGCTACATCACCCGCCTGTTGAACAAACCGGTGCCGGGCGGTGTGGCGGTGGTGGATCTGGGCGTTGCGGCCCAGGCACCGAAGGCCAGCTATCAGGGCAAACCGGTGCTGGTGGTCAAGGAACAAAACAACTGGCTGGCCATCGTCGGTGTACCGCTGACGGTAAAACCGGGCACACAGTCCATCAGCAGCGGCGGTCGAAACCTGAATTTCACCGTCGGCAACAAGAAATACCCCGAGCAACGCATCACCCTGAAAAACACCCAGCAGGTCAATCCCGACCAGGACAACCTCAAGCGCATCGAGCGTGAGCTGGCCGAGCAGATTGCCGCCTACCGCACCTTCAGTCCGAACACCCCCAGCAACCTGCTATTGGACAAACCGGTCAACGGCCCGCTGTCGAGCAAGTTCGGCGTGCGCCGGTTCTTCAACGGTGAAGAACGCAATCCGCATTCGGGCCTGGATTTCGCCGTGCCTGCCGGCACCCCGATCAAGACCCCGGCGGCGGGCAAAGTGATCCTGATCGGCAATTACTTTTTCAACGGCAACACGGTGTTCGTCGACCATGGCCAGGGTTTTATAAGCATGTTTTGCCATATGTCGAAGATTGACGTGAAGGTTGGCCAGCAACTGGCTCGCGGTGGTGTGGTGGGTAAAGTGGGGGCGACGGGGCGGGCGACCGGGCCGCATATGCACTGGAATGTCAGCCTGAATGATGCGCGGGTGGATCCGGCGATTTTCATTGGGGCGTTTCAGCCCTGAATTTGTAGCGGGTCGACAGGCCCCTTCGCGAGCAAGCCCGCTCCCACAGTTTCCGCGGTGGCCCCGCGTCCATTGTGGGAGCGGGCTTGCTCGCGAAGACGGCCTCAAAACCACCGAATTCCCCAGAAAAGACTCACTGCTGAATCCCCCGCAGCCCAAACCCCTCAATTGCGCATCCCCGAAACCCTGCGCAAACTTCGCCACACAATTCTGCGTGAGGCACAATAAAATCGCGCAAAATTCCGCATTTCGAGTATTCCTCTCAAATTTTTCCCACCGCTTGCCATCCTCCCCCCTCGCGGTTAGGGTTGAAGGCATGAAAACCTCTCACACCCTCATTCAGCTCCGCCAGCATCGCAGCCTGTGCCTTGTCAGTGCACGACTGCCGGGCTGAATCGCGGCGCCTCGTCCTACGCTGTACCCAGAACGTTTGATCCACCGGCAGGCCGCCTTTTTTCGGCCCATACAACAAGGAATTCCCCATGAGCATGCTCAAAGACCCGTCTTCGAAATACCGCGCGTTCCCGACCATCGACATTCCGGACCGCACCTGGCCGTCGAAAACCATCACCGAAGCGCCGATCTGGTGCAGCTCTGACCTGCGCGACGGCAACCAGTCGCTGATCGAGCCGATGGACGCCTTGAAGAAGCTGCGTTTCTGGAAAACCCTGGTGCAGGTCGGCGTCAAAGAAATCGAGGCCTCGTTCCCGGCCGCGTCGCAAACCGACTTCGACTTCGTGCGTACCCTGATCGAAGGCAACCACATCCCGGACGACACCACCATCCAGGTGCTGACCCAGGGCCGTGAAGACCTGATCGCGCGCACCTTCGAATCCCTGCGCGGGGCGAAGAAGGCCATCGTTCACCTGTACAACGCCACCTCCCCTTCCTTCCGCCGCATTGTCTTCAATCAGGACAAGGACGGGATCAAGGAAATCGCCGTGAGCGCGGCCAAGCTGTTTGTCAAATATGCCGCCCAGCAGCCTGAAACCCAGTGGACGTTCGAGTACTCGCCGGAAACCTTCAGCGCCACCGAACTGGAGTTCGCCAAGGAAGTCTGCGACGCGGTGATCGAGGTCTGGAACCCGACGCCCGAGCACAAGATGATCCTCAACCTGCCGGCCACCGTTGAATGCGCGACCCCGAACATCTATGCCGACCAGATCGAATGGTTCGGCCGTCACATCAACCGTCGTGACAGCGTGATCATCAGCCTGCACACCCACAACGACCGTGGCACTGGCGTGGCTGCCACTGAACTGGGCCTGATGGCCGGCGCCGACCGTGTCGAAGGCTGCCTGTTCGGCAACGGCGAGCGCACCGGTAACGTCGATCTGGTGACCGTGGCTTTGAACATGTACACCCAGGGTCTTGACCCGCAACTGGACTTCTCCGATATCGATGGCGTGCGCAAGGTTGTCGAAGAGTGCAACCAGATCCAGGTTCACCCGCGCCACCCTTATGTCGGCGACCTGGTGCACACCGCGTTCTCCGGCTCGCACCAGGATGCGATCCGCAAGGGCTTTGCCCAGCAGAAATCCGATGCGTTGTGGGAAGTGCCGTACCTGCCGATCGACCCGGCCGACATCGGCCGCAGCTACGAGGCGGTGATCCGCGTTAACAGCCAGTCGGGCAAGGGTGGTATCGCCTACCTGCTCGAGCAGGAATACGGCATCAGCCTGCCGCGCCGCATGCAGATCGAGTTCAGCCAGGTCGTGCAGCGTGAAACCGATCGCCTGGGCCTGGAAATGACTGCCCAGCAAATCCACGCCCTGCTGCACAGCGAGTACCTGCAGGCCAACGCGCCATACGCGCTGGTCAGCCATCGTCTGCAGGAAGAAAACGGCCACAGCGCCGTGGAAGTGGAAGTCGCCAGCCAAGGCCAGGGCGAAACCAACCTGCACTGGCGCGGCAAGGGCAATGGCGCCCTGGAAGCCCTGGTGGCGGGCCTGCCGGTACCGGTGGAAATCATGGACTACAACGAACACGCCATCGGCGCGGGCACCAATGCCAAGGCGGCGGCCTACATTGAACTGCGTGTGAACGGTGAACGTGCGGTGCACGGCGTCGGCATCGACGAAAACATCACCACCGCCAGCTTCAAGGCCCTGTTCAGTGCGCTGAACCGCTCGTTGAGCCAGCCGGAAGCGAAAGCGGCTTAAGCGTTCGCTGCCATGCAAAAGGCCCCTGGGTGCGAACCCTGGGGCCTTTTTGTTGGCTTGGTTTTTTCTGCTGTCTGATCCGGCCTCTTCGCGAGCAAGCCCGCTCCCACAGTGAGTGTGGGAACGGGCTTGCTCGCGAAGAGGCCCTGTCAGGCAGGGAACATGTCAGGTGAACTCAAAAGTGTCGGCATCCAGATTCGCCGGAAACCGTGTGCGATACGCCTGCAGGTCAGCCGCACTCAGAACCACCTGAAACACCCCGTCCGCCTCCCCGGCACTGAGCAATGTCTCACCCTGGAAGTCCAGCACCTGACTGTCGCCGGTGTAGGCGAAGCCCTTGCCGTCTGTTCCGACGCGGTTGACCGCTGCCACGTAGCACAGGTTCTCGATCGCCCGGGCCGGCAGCAAACGGTTCCAGTGCTGGCGCCGTGCACCCGGCCAGTTGGCGGTGTACAACAGCAGGTCGGTGTCCTGGGCGTCACGGCTCCAGACCGGGAAGCGCAGGTCGTAGCAGATCAGCGGGCGCACCCGCCAACCTTTGAGCTCGAACTGCACCTGACGCTCGCCGGGGGTGTAATGATTGTGCTCGCCGGCCATGCGAAACAGATGACGCTTGTCGTAGTGCAGCACTTCGCCGTCCGGCCGCGCCCACAACAGGCGATTGCGGTGGCTGCCATCAGCGGCCTGAACGATGACACTACCGGTGATCACCGCACCCAGCTTCGCCGCCTGAGCTCTCAGCCATTTGCTGGTGGGGCCGTTTTCCGCCTCGGCCAGCGCTTCGGACTCCATGGAAAAACCGGTGGTGAACATCTCCGGGAGGATGATCAGGTCAGCCCCGGCCGCCTGTTCCAGCAACGGCTCGAAATGCGCCAGGTTGGCCTGGCGGTCATGCCAGGCCAGGGTGGTCTGGACCAGTGCTACGGTCAGGTTGGGCAACGCACTCAAATCACGCATAGTTTTTCCGCCGCTTCACGCAGGGTTTCCTCGCGCTTGGCAAAACACAGGCGCACCAGGCGCTGACCTTCGGGCGGGGTCTGGTAGAACACCGAGATCGGAATGCTCGCCACGCCGTGTTCGCGGGTCATCCACAGGGCCATCTCGACATCGTTGAGGTCCGGACGGATCTGTGAGTAATCGACCAGTTGGAAATAGGTACCGGCGACCCGGGTGAAGCTGAATCGCGACGGCGCCAGCAGGTCGCAGAACAGGTCGCGCTTGGCCTGATAGAACGCCGGCAACTCTTCCACGTGCTCCGGGTGTTCGGCCATGAAGTCGGCCAGCGCGAATTGCAGCGGCGTCACCCCGCAGAAACTCACGTACTGGTGGACCTTGCGCATTTCGGCGGTGAGGGCCGGTGGCGCGACTACGTAACCGGTTTTCCAGCCGGTGACGTGGTAGGTCTTGCCGAACGAGCTGATCACAAAGGCGCGCTGATACAGCTCTTCGTGATTGAGCACGCTGACGTGGGGAACGCCGTCGAACACCAGATGTTCGTAGACTTCGTCACTGACCAGATAGATATCTCGGTCGCGAATCAGGTCCGCCAACTGATCCAGTTCGGCACGGCTGATCAACGCGCCACTGGGGTTGTGCGGCGTGTTCAGCACGATCATCCGAGTACGCGGTGTGATGGCCTCGGCCAGTTTCTGGAAGTCGATGGAGAAATCATTCAGGCCAAGCTGTACGTGTACGCAGCGGCCGCCCGCCAACTCCACCGACGGCTCGTAACTGTCGTAGCACGGGTCGAACACGATCACTTCGTCGCCGCTGTGGATAACCGCCTGGATCGCGCAGAAGATCGCCTGGGTAGCGCCGGGGGTGATGGTCACCTCGTTGTCGGCATCGACCTTTACGCCATAGCTGCGCGCGATCTTCGCCGCCACCTGCTGACGCAGCGCCGGCAGGCCGGTCATCGGCGAGTACTGGTTATGCCCATTGGCAACATGTCGGCCGACCGCGTCGCACAGGGCCTGCGGAGCATCGAAATCAGGGAAACCCTGGGACAGGTTGATCGCCCCGGTCTGCGCCGCGAGCTGAGACATTTGAGTAAAGATAGTGATGCCGACATTCGGCAGCTTACTGGTGATCATCGGTGATTCCCTGCTCTACACCCGGCTCTAACGGCGGCGCGGGAGAGCCCGAGGATAGCCCATCCGGCGCCCATAAAAAAAGGGCGCCAACTGGCGCCCTTTCTATATCCCAGATCCCGTAGGAGAGAGGCTTGCCCGCGAATGCCGCACTGCGGTGTATCAGGTACTCCGCGTTATCGTTCCTCGCGGGCACGCCTTGCTCCTACCGGTGCCGAGAATGCCGTGAATCAGCGCTTGTCGCGGCGCTTTTTGTCGGCCTTCTTATGGTGCGACATCAAGCGACGCTTCTTGTTGACCTGGCGGTCGGTGAGCGAGTTCTTGTTGCCTTCGTACGGGTTTTCGCCGCCCTTGAACTCGATGCGGATCGGCGTACCGACCAGCTTCAGGACACGACGGTAAGTGTTTTCCAGATAACGGACGTACGACTTCGGCACCTTCTCGATCTGGTTACCGTGAATCACGATGATCGGCGGGTTCGCGCCACCCAAGTGGGCATAACGCAGCTTGATCCGGCGGTTGTTGACCATCGGCGGCGCGTGCTCACCGACCGCATCTTCCAGGATCTGGGTCAGGCGGTTGGTCGGCCAGCGGGTGACCGCGGACTTGAACGAGTTCTGCACCGAGGCGTAGAGGTTGCCCACGCCCGTGCCGTGCAGCGCCGAGATGAAGTGGATGTCAGCGAAGTCGACGAAGAACAACCGACGTTGCAGCTCGACCTTCACGAAGTCGCGCTCGCTCGGGGTCATGCCGTCCCACTTGTTGATCGCGATCACCAACGCACGACCGGCTTCGAGGGCAAAGCCCAGCAGGTTGAGGTCGTGGTCCACCACGCCTTCGCGGGCGTCCATGACGAAGATCACCACGTTGGCGTCTTTGATCGCCTGCAGGGTTTTGACCACGGAGAATTTTTCGACTTCTTCGTGGATCTTGCCGCGCTTGCGCACACCGGCGGTGTCGATCAGGGTGTACTTCTCGTCGTTACGCTCGAACGGGATGTAGATACTGTCGCGGGTGGTGCCGGGCTGGTCATAGACGATCACCCGGTCTTCGCCGAGCATGCGGTTGACCAGGGTCGACTTGCCGACGTTCGGACGGCCGATGATGGCGATCTTGATCCCGTCTTTTTCGCTCGGGCCAGGAATGCGCTTGGCTTCTTCGCCTTCGGCAACGTCCTCTTCTTCGCCTTCTTCCGGCTCTTCTTCGTCTTTCGGGAATTCGCTCAGGGCGATTTCCAGCATCTGGGTGATGCCACGACCATGGGCACCGGCGATCGGGATCGCGTGGCCCATGCCCAATGGGGCGAATTCAGCGCGGGCCATGTCAGGGTCGATGTTGTCGACCTTGTTGGCGACCACGTAGGAACGCTTGTTACGTTTGCGCAAATGCTCGGCGATCATCTGGTCGGCGGCGGTGAAACCGGCCTTGGCATCCACCAGGAACAGCACGACATCGGCTTCTTCAATGGCCAGCAGCGACTGCTCGGCCATTTTTTCGTCCATACCATGTTCGTCACCGGAGATACCGCCGGTGTCGACCAGAATGTAGGAACGCCCTTGCCACTTGGCCTCACCGTATTGGCGATCACGGGTCAGACCGGACAAGTCGCCGACAATGGCATCACGAGTCCTGGTCAGGCGGTTGAACAAGGTGGACTTGCCGACGTTCGGTCGGCCCACCAGGGCGATTACGGGAACCATGCGGCTCTCCACTTCGTTATTTCAGAAAATACAAAAGCCGCTGCGAGGCAGCGGCTGGTGCTCGGGGCAATCACGTTGTCATTTGCAGGAGCGAGCTTGCTCGCGAAAAACGCCAAGACACCGCGTTTATTCAGGGCGCCAACGTCATCGTTAACGTCCATCGCGAGCAAGCTCGCTCCTACAGTCCTACAAACGGTGAAGCCGCTTGGGTTAAAACCCAAGCATAGTCGTTACTTAATGGACAGGGCTTCCAGTTTGCCGCTGTTGCCATAGACATAAATCGTGTCACCCACCACCAGCGGACGGGCACGCAGGCCATCGCTGTCGATGCGTTCGCGGCCGACGAAACGACCGTCCACCTGACTCAGCAGGTGCAGGTAACCTTCCAGGTCACCGACTGCAACGTAGCTGGAGAACACTTCCGGCGCCGACAGCTGACGGCGAGCCAGCGAATCGTTGGTCCACAGTGCGGTGGTGGAGCGCTCGTCGACACCTTCAACGGAACCCGAAGACAGGCTCACGTAAACGCTGCCGAAACCCTGGGCCACACCGGCGTAGCTGGAAGCATCACGCTGCCACAGCTGACGACCGCTTTGCAGGTCCAGTGCCGCTACGCGACCCTGGTAGCTCGCGACGTAGATGGTCTCGCCGGACAACAGCAAGCCGCCATCGATGTCGACCACACGCTCGAGCTCCGAACGACCCTGCGGGATCGCTACACGCTGCTCCCACACCGGTACGCCGTTGCTGATGTCGAGCGCGACCACTTTACCGGTCGAAAAGCCAGCCACCGCAAGACGGTTGGTGACGATCGGTGCACTGGTGCCGCGCAAGGTCAGCACGGCAGGCGTGCTGTCGTACAACCAGCGCTGGTTACCGGTAGCGGCATCCAGACCGATCAGACGATCGTCCTGGGTCTGAACCACCACCACGTCACCGTTGTTGGCCGGTGGCGCAAGGACTTCGCTGGACACGCGAGCGCGCCATTTCTCTTCGCCGTTGATGGCGTCCAGGGCAACGATTTCACCCTTGAGCGTACCGATCGTCAGCAGACCGTAACCGACGCCAACGGCACCGGAAACAGGCAGTTCGAGATCTTTCTTCCACTTGACGTCGCCGTTGCTGCGATCCAGCGCCATCACCACACCGGTCACGTCGGCGGCATAGATGGTGTCGCCATCGATGGCCGGAACCAGCATGTTGTAGGTTTCGCCCTGACCGTCACCGACAGAACGACTCCACTGTTTGTGCAGAACCACTTCTTCCTTGAAATCGGTCAACTCGGCCGGTGGCAGTTCTTTCTTGCTGTTGCTGCTGCAACCCGCGGCCAGAATGGCCAGAGCCAGCAATGCTGCATGTTTCCAACGGATCACGTCACGCATCCCCTTTGGCCAGGTCGTCCAGCTTGATTTGTAGGCCACCGACCGCCGCTTCATCCGACAGTGCCGCCTTGGCTTTTTGATACGCCGCGTGCGCTTCATCGGTACGACCCAACTGCACCAGCAGGTCGCCCTTGAGTTCTTCACGAGTGGCCAGGAATGCCTTGTCGGCCTCGCCTTCGAGCAGCTTCAGGGCTTCATCGGCCTTGTTCTGCGCGGCCAGCACCTGCGCCAGGCGCTGACGGGCGATTTCGCCCAGCGCCGGGTTGGCCGGTTTGGCAACGATGGCTTTCAGCTCGCTGGCTGCGTCGTCCAGCTTACCGCTGTCGACGGCGACTTTCGCCACGAACAGGCTGCCGTACTGCGCGTAGGCACTACCGGCGAACTCACTGTTGAGCTTGCCGGCCAGGTCCGAAACGCGGGCCGCATCAGGCTTGCCGTCAGGCGTCAGCGTGGTTTCCAGCAACTGCTGATAGAGCATCGAGGCGCCTTGCGACTGGTTGCTCTGATACTTCTGGAACGCCTGCCAGCCGAATACGATGACCAGCGCCAACAGGCCGCCGGTGACCAGGGGCTTGCCGTTGCGTGACCACCATTCCTTCAAATCCGCCAGCTGTTCGTCTTCGGTACTCGACACCCCAATACTCCTTAATCGCTAAATCGGCTGTTTGGACAGCTTCAACCCTGCACGACGCAGGTGGCCAGGTGAGCGGCAAGCGCATCCCAGGCAATGCTTTGTTGTTCGCCCTGGCCACGCAGGGGTTTGAAACCTACCACTTGCTGGGCCATCTCGTCGTCACCGAGGATCAGTGCATACAGCGCACCGCTCTTGTCGGCTTTCTTGAACTGGCTTTTGAAGCTGCCGGCGCCGGCATTCACTTGCAGGCGCAGGTTCGGTAACTGATCACGCACACGCTCGGCCAGTGCCAGACCGGCCAACTCGGCCTCTTCGCCGAAGGCGCAGAGGTAGACATCGACCTGACGGGCGATCTCCTGCGGGATCTGCTCCAGGGTTTCCAGCAACAGGACCAGGCGCTCGATGCCCATGGCGAAACCTACGCCGGCCGTCGGCTTGCCGCCCATCTGCTCGACCAGGCCATCGTAACGACCACCGGCACACACGGTGCCCTGGGCGCCAAGTTTGTCGGTGACCCATTCGAAAACGGTTTTGCTGTAGTAGTCCAACCCGCGAACCAGCTTGGGGTTGATCACGTAAGGAATGCCGGCGGCATCCAGACGGGCCTTGAGGCCTTCGAAGTGCAGGCGAGACTCTTCGTCGAGGTAGTCGGCCATTTTCGGCGCATCGACCAGGATCGCCTGGGTATCGGCGTTCTTGGTATCGAGCACACGCAGCGGGTTGGTCTTCAGGCGACGCTGGCTGTCTTCGTCGAGCTTGTCCAGGTGCCCGGAGAGAAACTCGACCAGCGCCTCACGATAGCGCCCACGAGACTCGCTGGTGCCCAGGCTGTTGAGTTCGAGCTTGACCGCATCACGGATACCCAGCTCGCCCCACAGGCGCCAGGTCAGCACGATCAGTTCGGCGTCGATGTCCGGACCGTCGAGGTTGAACACTTCGACACCGATCTGGTGGAACTGGCGATAACGGCCTTTCTGCGGGCGTTCATGGCGGAACATCGGGCCGATGTACCACAGTTTCTGCACCTGGCCACCACCGGTAATGCCGTGTTCGAGCACAGCCCGCACGCAGGCGGCGGTGCCTTCAGGGCGCAGGGTCAGGGAATCGCCGTTGCGATCGTCGAAGGTGTACATCTCTTTTTCGACGATGTCGGTCACTTCACCGATGGAGCGCTTGAACAGCTCGGTGAACTCGACGATCGGCATGCGGATCTGCTTGTAACCGTAGTTATCCAGCAGACGCGAAACAGTGCCTTCGAAATGACGCCACAGGGGGGTCTGTTCGGGCAGGATGTCGTTCATGCCACGAATGGCTTGCAGAGACTTGCTCACGTTAAATCCTTAAATTCGTTCGATCAGCCACGCGCGATAACGGCAGCGTCAGCTTCGACCTTTTCGGCCGCTTTCTGGCGGATCAAGCGTTCAAGCTCATCCACCAGATTGTCATTCGTCAGTTTCTGCGATGGCTTGCCATCGATGTAAATCAGGTTGGGCGTGCCGCCGGTCAAGCCGATATGGGCTTCCTTGGCTTCACCCGGCCCGTTGACCACGCACCCGATGACCGCAACATCCAGCGGCACCAGCAGGTCTTCCAGGCGCCCTTCCAGCTCGTTCATGGTTTTGACCACATCAAAGTTCTGCCGCGAGCAGCTCGGGCAGGCGATGAAGTTGATGCCACGGGAACGCAGGTGCAGGGATTTGAGAATGTCGTAACCGACTTTCACTTCCTCGACCGGGTCGGCCGCCAACGAGATGCGGATAGTATCGCCAATCCCTTCGGCGAGCAGCATACCGAGGCCCACGGCGGATTTCACTGTGCCTGAACGCAAACCGCCGGCTTCGGTGATCCCCAGGTGCAGCGGCTGGACGATTTCCTTGGCCAGCAGGCGGTAGGCTTCCACGGCCATGAACACGTCGGAGGCCTTCACGCTGACCTTGAAGTCCTGGAAGTTCAGGCGCTCCAGGTGCTCGACGTGACGCAGCGCGGACTCGACCAGCGCGGCGGGCGTCGGCTCGCCGTATTTTTTCTGCAGGTCTTTTTCCAGGGAACCGGCGTTGACGCCGATGCGAATCGGAATGCCGCGATCACGGGCAGCATCCACCACCGCGCGTACGCGGTCTTCGCGGCCGATGTTGCCCGGGTTGATCCGTAGGCAGTCCACACCCAGTTCCGCAACGCGCAGTGCAATGCGGTAATCGAAATGGATATCGGCAACCAGCGGCACCTTGACCAGTTGCTTGATCTTGCCGAAAGCCTCGGCGGCGTCCATGTCCGGTACGGAAACCCGGACGATGTCGACGCCGGCCGCTTCCAGGCGATTGATCTGCGCCACGGTGGCTGCGACATCATTGGTATCGCTGTTGGTCATGCTCTGCACCGCGATAGGGGCATCGCCACCTACCGGCACATTACCGACCCAGATCTTGCGCGACTCGCGACGTTTGATTGGAGATTCGCCGTGCATGACTTATTGACCCAACTTCAGGCGAGCAGTCTCGCCACTGGTGAACGGAGCCACATCGACCGGCTGGCCGTTGTAGCTGACCTGCGCGCCGCGGGCATAACCCAGGCGGACGGCGAACGGCGGCTTGCCGTTGACGGAAATGCTATCGCCTTTACGCTTGAGACCACTGAACAGCACTTTGCCGCTGCCGTCTGTCACTTGGGTCCAGCAGTCGGCGGTGAATTGCAGTGCAACCTGACCCTGCCCGGCAGCAGGAGGCGTCGCCGGCGTTGCAGCGACCGCCGTTGGTGCTGGCGTGGCCGAAGCAACCGGAGCGGTCACGGTGGGCGCCGGAACGGCTGGCACTGCCGGGGCTGGCGTGGCAGGCGTCGCTGGTACCGCAGCAGTGCTGTGAGCGGGTGCAGCCGGAGTGGTTGCGGTTGCAGGTGCGGCTGGCGCTGTCGCTTCAGCCGGTGCCTGCGCCGAGGTTTCGGCCTGCGGCAATGCCAGGGCAGTTGCGTTTTCAGTCTCGCCCTCGGCGACGGCCTGGTCTTCCGGCTCGTCCAGCGGATGAATCTGGGTAGTGCCGTCCGCGCCTTCGACTTCAACGTGCTCGGGGCTCAGGCTGACCTGATCCTTGTTGCGCAGCGACGTTTGATCCTGCCACCAGACAAAACCACCGCCGATCACGGCAACCAGCAGCAACAGGCTGACAATACGCAAAATGGTGTGGGAAACCCGAACCGGCTCTTCGATGCGACCCAGGCTATGCACGTTGCTGCCCTGGGAGTCGGTGCCGGTGGATTGGTCGAACTGCTGGACCAGAACGGCCTGGTCCATGCCGAGCAATTTGGCGTAGGCGCGAATGTAGCCGCGGGCGAAGGTATGCCCTGGCAGCTTGTCGAATGCGCCGGCTTCCAGATTACTCAGGGAATTGACGGTGAGGTTGAGCTTGAGGGCCACTTCGGCCAGCGACCAGCCATTGCTCTCGCGGGCCTGGCGCAAGGTCTCACCGGGGTTAACGCGATTCGCTGCTACAACTTCGGGATGCGCCGCTTTCATCATTGCTCCGACAGGTATTGCTGATATTCCGGTGTACCGGGATAGAGTCGTTTTAATTGCAGGCCAAAACTGGCCGCCTTGTCGCGATCTTCAAACACTTTTGCCAGCCGAACGCCGAGCAATAGACTACGTGCATTTTGCTCGGCGAGCAGGCTAAAACGGTCGTAGTAGTCACGCGCGGGCACATAATGCCTGTCTTCGTAAGACAACTCAGCCATTTCCAGCAAGGCGCGTGGCTGTTGTCGATTCAAGCGCAGGGCTTTTTCCAGTTGCTGCTGCGCCAGGTCGCGCTGGCCCAGCATCGAAGCGGTCATGCCCAGGTTCTCGAACACCCGCGAACGTTCAGGATACAGGGTATCGGCAGCGGCCTGTTCAAAGCGCTCGTAGGCTTCCTTGTAACGTTTCTGCTCGAAAAGAAAACTGCCGTAGTTATTGAGGATCCGCGCATCGGTGGGACGGGAAGACAGTGCCTTGCGAAAATGCTGATCGGCCAGCTCCGGCTCCATCTCGGCCTGGAACACCAGGCCCAGTGCCGCGTTGGCGTCCGGATCGGCTGCGTCCAGTTCCAGTGCCTTCTTCAACGGCACTTTCGCCCGCTCGGTCATGCCCTGTTGCAGATAGCCGATGCCAAGCTGCACATACGCCTCACGCGCTTCGTCACGGCCCTTGCTGGTCTTCATCGGGTTGTAGTCACCCGAAAGAACACAGCCAGCACACAGGCTGGCCAGTAACAAAAGCAGCGCAAAGCGCAGGGACATAGAGATCCTCTCTTGGTTATTTGTTCGCTGCGTTCTGCGCCATATCGGTGTCGGCGCTCAGTTCGCGCACCGCGATATAACGTTCGCTGCGACGGGTGCGATCCAGCACCTGCCCTACCAGTTGACCACAAGCGGCGTCGATGTCTTCACCTCGGGTGGTGCGGACGGTGACGTTGAAACCGGCATGATGAAGCTGATCCTGGAACCGACGAATGGCGTTGTTGCTCGGCCGCTCGTATCCCGAATGCGGGAAGGGGTTGAAGGGAATCAGGTTGATCTTGCACGGGATGTTCTTGAGCAGCTCGATCATCTCGACGGCGTGTTCGACCTTGTCGTTCACGTCCTTGAGCAAGGTGTACTCGATGGTCAGCACGCGCTTCTCGCCCAGGGACGACATGTAGCGCTGGCACGACTCGAGCAGCATCTTAAGCGGATATTTCTTGTTGATCGGCACCAATTGGTTACGCAATGCGTCGTTCGGTGCGTGCAGGGACAACGCCAGCGAGACGTCGATGTGCTTGGACAGCTCATCGATCATCGGCACCACGCCGGAGGTCGACAGGGTCACGCGGCGCTTGGAAATGCCGTAGCCCAGGTCATCCATCATCAGGTGCATGGCGGCAATGACGTTGTCGAAGTTCAGCAGCGGCTCACCCATGCCCATCATCACCACGTTGGTGATGGCACGGTCGACGGTTGCCGGGACGCTGCCAAAGGATTTGTTGGCAATCCACACCTGGCCGATGACTTCGGCGGCGGTGAGGTTGCTGTTGAAGCCTTGCTTGCCGGTGGAGCAGAAACTGCAGTCCAGGGCACAGCCTGCCTGGGACGAAACGCACAAGGTACCGCGCTTGCCCTGGGGAATGTACACGGTCTCGACGCAGCTGCCGGACGCCACACGCACCACCCATTTACGGGTGCCGTCGCTGGAGATGTCCTCGCTGACCACTTCCGGACCGCGAACTTCAGCAACGGCCTTTAGCTTTTCGCGCAAGGCCTTGCTGACGTTCGTCATGGCGTCGAAATCATCGACGCCAAAGTGGTGAATCCATTTCATTACCTGACCGGCACGGAAACGCTTCTCCCCGATTGAGTCGAAGAATTTTTCCATTTCCGACTGGGTCAGACCCAGCAGGTTGGTTTTAACAGTCGATGTAGTCATGGATTCACCTTCACTCTTAAGCCAATGCTTAGCGAGTGGTTACTTCGGTAGCTGCGAAGAAGTATGCGATTTCGCGAGCGGCAGCGGCTTCGGAGTCCGAACCGTGTACGGCGTTGGCGTCGATGGATTCAGCGAAGTCAGCACGGATGGTGCCTGGAGCAGCTTCTTTAGGGTTGGTAGCGCCCATCAGCTCACGGTTGCGAGCGATGGCGTTTTCGCCTTCCAGCACCTGAACGACAACCGGACCGGAAGTCATGAAGGCAACCAGGTCGCCGAAGAAACCACGAGCGCTGTGCTCAGCGTAGAAGCCTTCGGCTTCGGCTTTGGACAGTTGCTTCAGTTTCGAAGCTACAACGCGCAGGCCAGCGTCTTCGAAGCGAGTGGTGATCTTGCCGATCACGTTTTTAGCAACGGCGTCAGGCTTGATGATGGAGAAAGTACGTTGAACAGCCATGGTGTAACTCCAGAAACGGTAATTTGCGAAAAATTAAACCCGCGAATTATACGCGGGTTCTTGGGTATTGCCTAACCTGCTGCGTGGCTCAGTCGCGTTCTTCGATCCAGTGGGCCTGAATGGCCTCCAGGATCTTCTCGCCACAATGCTCAGGCTTGTCGTCGAACTCGGGCAATTCCATCACCCATTTACGCAGATCGACGAAGTTGACCGACATAGGGTCCACGTCGGGCTTGCTTTCAGTAAGCTGGATCGCGATTTCCAGCACATCAGTCCACTTCAGACTCATGACAATTCCTTGAATCAGTGCGGCGCTTCGGCGGCGTGGTTGAGCGAGTACTTCGGAATTTCGACGGTCAGGTCTTCAGTCCCGACCTTGGCCTGGCAACCCAGACGCGACCGGGCTTCCAGCCCCCAAGCCTTGTCCAGATAGTCTTCTTCCAGCTCGTCGGCTTCTTCCAGCGAATCGAAACCCTCGCGGATGATGCAGTGACACGTGGTGCAGGCGCACACGCCGCCGCAAGCGCTTTCCATCTCGATGTGGTGCTCATGGGCCAGTTCGAGGATGGACGTACCGGTCTCAGCCTCCACAACCATGCCTTCCGGGCAGAACTTCTCGTGTGGCAGAAAAATGACCTGCGGCATCGTTATTCCTCAATCTCATTCAGGTTGCGCCCCGCCAGCGCGGCTTTCACCGTCGAATCCAGGCGGCGGGCAGCAAAGGCATCGGTCACTTGCGACAGACGCTTGGTCTGCTGCTCGATGGCGTAACCATCGGTACCTTTCATCAGTTCGGTCAGTTCCTGCACCTGCAAGTCGATGACCATGCGCTCGTCGGCATCGAGCAGACGCTCGCCGTCGGCTTCCAGGGCGGCCTGCACCGCTTCGATCAGGCGCTGGGCGTCGACCTGCTGCTCACGCAGCACACGGGCAACCTTGTCGTCGTTGGCGTGCTGGAACGAATCCTTGAGCATCTTGGCGATTTCGCCATCGGTCAGGCCGTAGGACGGCTTGACCTGGATGCTGGCTTCAACGCCCGACCCCAGTTCACGGGCCGACACACTGAGCAGACCGTCGGCATCGACCTGGAAGGTCACGCGAATTTTCGCAGCACCGGCCACCATCGCCGGAATGCCGCGCAATTCGAAGCGCGCCAGGGAGCGGCAGTCGCTGATCAGCTCGCGCTCACCCTGCAACACATGGATCGCCATGGCCGACTGGCCGTCTTTATAGGTGGTGAAATCCTGGGCCCGGGCGACAGGGATGGTGGTGTTGCGTGGAATCACCTTCTCCATCAGGCCGCCCATGGTTTCCAGCCCCAGGGACAACGGAATCACATCAAGCAGCAACAATTCATCGCCGTCACGCTTGTTGCCCGCCAGGGTATCGGCCTGGATCGCGGCACCGATGGCCACCACTTGATCCGGATCGATCTCAGTCAATGGCTGGCGACCGAAGGCTTCGGCGACCGCTTCGCGAACACGTGGCACGCGCGTCGAACCACCGACCATGACCACCGCATGCACTTCTTCAAGCTCGACGCCGGAGTCACGCACGGCACGACGGCAGGCTTTGAGGCTGCGAGCGACCATCGGCTCGATCAGCGCATTGAAGGCTTCGCGGGTCAGCTCGGCTTTCCAGTCGCCATAGGCAACTTCGACAGCCGCAGCATGGGTCAGCGCTTCTTTTGCAGCGCAGGCGGTTTGCAGCAGATGGCGTTGCGCACCCGGATCGAGGTCAGCGGACAGACCGGCGCTCTCGATGATCCAGCCAGCGATCGCATGGTCGAAGTCATCACCGCCCAACGCGCTGTCGCCGCCAGTAGCCAGCACTTCGAACACACCGCCGGTCAGGCGCAGAATGGAAATATCGAAGGTACCGCCGCCCAGGTCGTAAATGGCGACAAGGCCTTCGGCATGCTGATCCAGACCATACGCCACCGCAGCGGCGGTCGGCTCGTTGAGCAGACGCAGCACGTTGAGACCCGCCAGCTTGGCCGCATCCTTGGTGGCTTGACGCTGAGCGTCGTCGAAATAGGCCGGAACCGTGATCACCGCGCCAACCAGTTCACCACCGAGGGTGGCTTCGGCACGCTGGCGCAGCACTTTCAGGATATCGGCGGACACTTCGACCGGGCTTTTCGGGCCCTGAATGGTGTCGATGAACGGCATGTGCGATTCGCCGCCGACAAAGCGGTACGGCAGTTGCTCGCCCAGTTGCTTGACGTCGGACAGACCACGACCCATCAAGCGCTTGACTGACAGCACCGTGTTCAGAGGGTCGGTAGCGGCAGCCAGTTTGGCCGACTCGCCCACTTCAACGCGATCGGCGTGATAGCGCACGGCAGACGGCAGGATGACCTGGCCGCTTGCGTCAGCCAGAGGCTCGGAGAGGCCACTGCGCAAGGCAGCGACCAGCGAATTGGTAGTGCCCAAGTCGATCCCCACAGCCAGGCGACGCTGGTGCGGTTGAGGACTTTGGCCGGGTTCGGCGATCTGCAGTAGGGCCATCGTTATCAGGACTTATCTGTATATCAGGCGTGCGACCGGAGCGGCACTGGGTTAATCGTCGAGGCGCTCTTCTAACTGGCGCACTTCGTAGGTCAGCTTGTCGAGGAACTGCATGCGCCGCATCAGGCGTTCGGCACGCTCACGTTGCGCGGCATCGTTCCAGCAAGCTGCAAAGCTTTGGTTCAACTCTTCCTGGGCAGACTTGAGCCGGCGCTTGAACGCCGCCACGCCCGACAAGTCGGCACTGTCCTGGAGGTCTTCGAGCTCTTCACGCAATTCCATCTGTTGCAGAAGAAATTCCGGGTCATGCACCGTGACCTCCAGCGGCAGCTCACCACCATTCAAGGCGAGCAGGTAACGCGCGCGCTTGGGGGGATTCTTGAGCGTCTGGTAGGCCTCGTTGAGGCTCGCGGATTGCTCGAGCGCCAGCCGCTGCTCACGCTCGGTGGCGTCAGCAAAGCGGTCCGGGTGAACACTGCGCGCCAACTCACGGTAGCGCGTAGCCAGCTGATCGAGGTCCAGATCGAAACCCGGTTTCAGCTCAAATAAAGCGAAATGACAAGGAGTACCCACGACTAGCCTCAGATGTTGAAGCTTTCGCCGCAGCCACACTCACCGCGCACGTTGGGGTTGTTGAACTTGAAGCCTTCGTTCAGCCCTTCCTTGACGAAATCGAGCTCGGTGCCGTCCAGGTAGGCCAGGCTTTTGGGGTCGATGATCACTTTCTCGCCGTGACTCTCGAACACCTGATCCTCTTCAACCACCTCGTCGACAAACTCCAGCACGTAGGCAAGGCCGGAACAGCCTGTGGTGCGAACACCCAGACGAATCCCTTCACCCTTGCCGCGCCCGTCGAGGGAGCGCCGCACGTGTCGAGCAGCCGCTTCTGTCATGCTGATAGCCATCGGTGACTCCTTACTCGTCGCCAAATCTTGAAAGTCAGATCAAGCCTTTCTTCTGCTTGTAATCGCGAACGGCGGCCTTGATGGCGTCTTCAGCGAGTACGGAGCAGTGAATTTTCACTGGCGGCAGGGCCAGTTCTTCAGCCAGCTGAGTGTTCTTGATGGTTTCCGCTTCGTCCAGGGTCTTGCCCTTCATCCACTCGGTGGCGAGGGAGCTGGAAGCGATAGCCGAACCGCAGCCGTAGGTCTTGAACTTGGCATCTTCGATGATGCCGGCGTCGTTGACCTTGATCTGCAGGCGCATGACGTCGCCGCACGCCGGAGCGCCGACCATGCCGGTGCCGACATCAGGATCTTCCGCGTCCATCTTGCCGACGTTGCGCGGGTTTTCGTAGTGGTCGATGACCTTTTCACTGTAAGCCATGATGCTTAATCCTCACTCATCAGAGAGTCGCTCTTTAAGCCCTGCAACCTTGGGTCGGCAGGGCCGGTTCGCGGCGACTTGAAATCAGTGTGCCGCCCACTCGATTTTCGAAATGTCGACACCGTCTTTGTACATGTCCCACAGCGGCGACAGAGCGCGCAGCTTGGTAACGGCCTCGCAGACTTTCTGCGCGGCGTAGTCGATTTCTTCTTCGGTGGTGAAGCGGCCGAAGGTGAAACGAATCGAGCTGTGTGCCAGTTCGTCGTTGCGGCCCAGGGCGCGCAGTACGTACGAAGGCTCCAGCGAAGCCGAGGTGCAGGCCGAACCGGACGAAACCGCCAGGTCCTTGAGGGCCATGATCAGCGACTCGCCTTCAACGTAGTTGAAGCTCAGGTTCAGGTTGTGCGGAACGCGGGCGGTCAGGCTGCCGTTGACGTACAGCTCTTCCAGATGCTCGACCTGCTTGTAGAAGCGATCGCTCAGGGCCTTGATGCGCACGTTCTCGGCAGCCATGTCTTCCTTGGCTACGCGGAAAGCCTCACCCATACCGACGATCTGGTGTGTCGCCAGGGTCCCGGAACGCATGCCACGCTCGTGACCGCCACCGTGCATGGTCGCTTCGATGCGCACACGCGGCTTGCGGCTGACGTACAGTGCGCCGATGCCTTTAGGGCCGTAGGTTTTGTGAGCGGAGAACGACATCAGGTCGACTTTCAGTTTCTGCAGGTCGATTTCGACCTTGCCGGTGGACTGAGCCGCGTCGACGTGGAACAGGATGCCCTTGGCACGCAGCAGTTCGCCGATGGCGGCGATGTCGTTGACGGTACCGATTTCGTTGTTCACGTGCATGATCGAAACCAGGATGGTGTCGTCGCGCAGGGCGGCCTCGACCATCTCCGGGGTGACCAGGCCATCTTCGCGAGGCTCGATGTAGGTCACTTCGAAACCTTCACGCTCCAGTTGGCGCATGGTGTCCAGGACAGCCTTGTGCTCAATCTTGGTGGTGATCAGGTGCTTGCCTTTGGTGGCGTAGAAATGTGCCGCACCCTTGATTGCCAGGTTGTCGGACTCGGTGGCGCCGGAGGTCCAGACGATTTCACGCGGGTCGGCGTTGACCAGGTCGGCCACCTGACGACGGGCGTTTTCGACGGATTCTTCAGCCTTCCAGCCGAACACGTGGGAACGGGACGCCGGGTTACCGAAGTTTCCGTCGACCAGCAGGCATTCACTCATCTTTTGCGCGACGCGCGGATCGACCGGGGTCGTCGCAGAGTAATCAAGGTAAATCGGCAATTTCATGGACTCTCTCCTAAATCAGGCTGGCTGGCGCGCCGTTAGCTCTGTGGCTGTCATTCGACGGCGGACGCTTCAATCTTGTCCAGGCGTGGCGCCTTGCTGTTGCAACGGCGTTGATCCTGGCGCTGGGCTACTTCTTGCACCTCACGGCGAGTGACAAGGTCAGCCAAGCTGATACCGCTCAGAAATTCGTGAATCTGCAAGCTCAGGTCGCACCACAGGTGGTGGGTCAGGCAGGTGTCGCCTTGATGGCAATCGCCCTGGCCCTGGCACTTGGTGGCATCGACCGATTCGTTCACCGCATCGATCACCTGGGCGACCTGGATGCCCTGCATGTCGCGGGACAATTGGTAGCCGCCACCCGGACCGCGAACGCTGGACACCAGGTTACTGCGGCGCAGTTTGGCGAATAGCTGTTCGAGATAGGACAGGGAGATGCCTTGGCGCTCGGAGATATCGGCCAGGGACACGGGCCCGTGCTGCGCGTGCAACGCCAGATCGAGCATGGCGGTCACGGCGTATCGGCCTTTTGTAGTCAGTCGCATGGACAATTACCACGGAGTTCGGAATGGGGCGAGTATGCAATTCCCGAGTATTTAAGTCAACTATAAGACCTAGTACTTTAGTCAGGTTTACCCGCAAAAGAGCGGCCGCATCATAGCAAAGGCTGGGCCGTGACAGCCAGCAATTGCGCGTTATCGTTCTTCGCGAGCAAGCCCGCTCCCACAGGAGAATGCCTCTCAAATGTGGGCGCGGGCTGGCTCGCGAAGGGCGCGCCGCGGTCTAGCTGGCCTGGCTTTGGTCTTTGTCTTTCACACAGGCGAAGTCTTCTTCGCGCAGCTCAGGCAAGTCCTTGGCACAGTAATTACTGCCCAGATCCTTCAACGCCCCGCACATCCCCTCCAGGCGACCATCGACGGCCTGCAGGTGGTCGAGCAGTTGGTTGATGGCACGCGCCACCGGGTCCGGCATGTCTTCGCTGACGCCATAGGCATCGAAGCCGATTTTCTCGGCCATGGCCTTGCGCTTGGCGTCCTGCTCTTCGTCGGACTTGACGATGATCCGCCCCGGAATCCCGACCACTGTTGCACCAGCCGGCACGGCCTTGGTCACCACCGCATTGGACCCAACCTTGGCCCCGGCACCGACCGTGAACGGGCCGAGCACCTTGGCACCCGCCCCCACCACCACGCCATCTTCGAGGGTCGGGTGACGCTTGCCCTTGTTCCAGCTGGTGCCGCCCAGGGTCACGCCCTGATAGATGGTCACGTCATCGCCGATCTCGGCGGTTTCGCCAATGACAATGCCCATGCCATGGTCGATAAAGAAGCGTCGACCGACCTTGGCCCCCGGATGAATCTCGATCCCGGTCAACCAGCGACCGAAGTTCGACACCAGCCGCGCCAGCCATTTCAGGTCCGCGCGCCATAGCATCGCCGACAGACGGTGGATCCAGATGGCGTGCATGCCGGGGTAGCAGGTCAGGACTTCAAAAGCGTTACGCGCCGCCGGGTCACGATGGAAAACACTCTGGATATCTTCACGCAAACGCTCGAACATCATTAATCCTTCCGCTTAAGAAGCTCGCCACGGGCCGCTTTTTGGGTTTCCGTGAGGATGCCACGCAATATATTCATTTCCGCCCGGCTGACCGAGCTGCGTCCGTACAACCGGCGCAGGCGCGCCATCAAGTGCCGTGGTTTTTCCGGATCGAGGAATTCGATGGCCACCAGGGTCTGCTCCAGGTGTTCATAGAATCGTTCCAGCTCGTCCATGGTCGCCAGCTCAGCGCTTTTGACCGAGGCCACTTCTTCCTTCTCGACCTTGCTCGGCTGGCCTTGGGCGGCCAACCAGGACATGCGCACTTCATAACTCAACACCTGCACCGCCGCCCCAAGGTTCAGCGAGCTGAAGCCGGGGTCTGATGGAATGTGCACGTGATAATGACATCGCTGCAGCTCGTCGTTGGTCAGGCCGGAGTCTTCACGACCGAACACCAGGGCGATCTCTGCACCCTGCCCCGCCTCCTCGACCACTTTCGCTCCGCATTCGCGGGGGTCGAGCAGCGGCCAGGGAATACGCCGGTCGCGGGCGCTGGTGCCGAGCACAAGGTTGCAGCCGACCAGGGCATCTTCCAAGGTGGCGACGACTTGCGCGTTTTCAAGGATGTCACCGGCGCCGGAGGCACGGGCATCCGCTTCGTGATGCGGAAACAGGCGCGGCTCGACCAGCACCAGCCGCGACAGCCCCATGTTTTTCATGGCGCGCGCAGTCCCGCCGATATTGCCCGGATGGCTGGTATTGACCAGGACGACACGAATGTTTTGCAGCAAGGGAGGCGCTCTCGAACACGATAATCGGGAGCCGAATCTTACAGCTCAAGCGACCGTTAAGCCATGAAAGCGAACGTCGTCCTTCACCTGTAGAAACTTTCTGATAGAATGCCCGGCTTTCTTTAACAACCTTAGGTGACACATCCATGCAGCCCATGCTGAATATCGCGCTGCGCGCCGCCCGCAGCGCCAGTGAATTGATCTTCCGCTCCATCGAGCGCCTGGATACCATCAAGGTCGACGAAAAAGACGCCAAGGATTACGTATCCGAGGTGGATCGCGCCGCTGAACAGAAAATCATCGACGCGCTGCGCAAGGCTTACCCGAACCACTCCATCCTCGGTGAAGAGACCGGCATGCACGCCGGCACTGGCATCGAAGGCGAAGAGTACCTGTGGATCATCGATCCGCTGGACGGCACCACCAACTTCCTGCGCGGCATCCCTCACTTCGCTGTCAGCATCGCCTGCAAATACCGCGGTCGCCTGGAACACGCCGTTGTTCTGGACCCGGTTCGCCAGGAAGAATTCACCGCCAGCCGTGGTCGCGGCGCGCAACTGAACGGTCGTCGCCTGCGCGTCAGCGGTCGCACCAGCCTGGAAGGCGCCCTGCTGGGTACCGGCTTCCCGTTCCGTGACGACCAGATGGACAACCTCGACAACTACCTGGGCATGTTCCGCGCCCTGGTTGGCCAGACTGCCGGCATCCGCCGCGCTGGCTCGGCGAGCCTGGACCTGGCCTACGTGGCCGCCGGTCGTTTCGACGCGTTCTGGGAGTCGGGCCTGTCCGAATGGGACATGGCTGCAGGCGCCCTGCTTATCCAGGAAGCCGGCGGCTTGGTGAGCGACTTCACCGGCGGTCACGACTTCCTGGAGAAAGGCCACGTCGTTGCCGGCAACACCAAATGCTTCAAGGCAGTACTGACGGCGATCCAGCCGCACCTGCCAGCCTCGCTGAAGCGCTAAGCTTCCCGCGACAGAAAAAGCACCCTACGGGGTGCTTTTTTTATGCCCAAAATTCACCCCCAAGAACCCCACAAACCCAATGTGGGAGCGGGCTTGCTCGCGAATGCAGTTTGTCAGCCGCCATAGGCTTTGAATGGTGAACCGCTTTCGCGAGCAAGCCCGCTCCCACAGGGGACTGGTGGTGATGGCTGAATCGCAGGCACAAAAAAAGCACCCCGAAGGGTGCTTCTTCAAACCGAGCGATTTATTGACCCTGCTGATTCTGCGACAGGATCAACTTGCCCTCTTTATCCACAGGAATCTGATTACCCGGGTCGCGATCCATTCGCACTTTCCCCTCTTTACCGTCCAGCGAGTACCGCACGTCGTAACCCACTACCTTGTCACTGATGTCATTCACCGTATTACAACGGGTCTGAGTCGTGGTGTAGGTGTCACGCTCCTGCATGCCCTCCTGAACCTTGTTGCCGGCGTAACCGCCGCCGACTGCGCCGGCAACCGTGGCAATCTTCTTGCCGGTGCCGCCGCCTATCTGATTACCCAGCAGACCACCTGCCAATGCACCGACCACCGTACCGGCGATCTGATGTTGGTCTTTCACCGGCGCTTGCCGGGTAACGGTTACATCCTTGCAAACTTCACGTGGAGTCTTGATCTGTGTCTTGACCGGCTCAACGGCGAGTACTTGCGCGTACTCAGGACCGTTGTTTTTAACCAGGCTGTAGGTGGCCACAGCACCACCGGCAGTCACACCGACAGCACCCAGTACCGCACCAACCAGCATCGACTTGTTCACATGAACCTCCTGACCATCGTATGCGGAACACGTCCGCGCTTCTCCCAGCCTTGGAGCATAAAAAAAGGCGCGAGTTCAACTCGCGCCTTTTTGGACTACATCGCCAAGAGAATTTTCCCTCAAGGACGGTCGTCGACTTCCTTCTCGGTATTGGCCGGAGGAATCAGGTCTTCAGTGCTCAGGTTCAGCCAGATCAACACCACGTTCGCGATGTAGATCGACGAGTAGGTACCCGCCAGTACACCGATGAACAGGGCGATGGAGAAGCCGAACAGGTTGTCGCCACCGAAGAACAGCAGCGCTGCGATCGCCAGCAAAGTGGAGATCGACGTCGCCATGGTCCGCAGCAGGGTCTGCGTGGTCGAGATGTTGATGTTCTCGATCAGGCTGGCCTTGCGCAGTACCCGGAAGTTCTCACGAACCCGGTCGAATACCACGATGGTGTCGTTGAGCGAGTAACCGATGATCGCCAGTACCGCCGCCAGCACCGTCAGGTCGAAGGTGATCTGGAAGAACGACAGGATACCGACGGTCACGATCACGTCGTGGATCAGCGATACGATCGCACCGACCGCAAACTTCCACTGAAAGCGAAACGCCAGGTAGATCAGGATGCCGCCCAGCGCCATCAGCATGCCGAGGCCGCCCTGGTCGCGCAGCTCTTCACCCACCTGCGGGCCGACGAACTCGACGCGCTTGACCGTCGCCGGGTTTTCGCCGCCAACCTTCTGCAGCGCTTCGGCTACCTGATGACCCAACTGCGGATCTTCGCCCGGCATACGCACCAGCAGATCGGTCGTCGCACCGAAATTCTGCACGATAGCTTCGTGATAGCCCGCGGTAACCAATTGCTCACGCACCTTGGTCACGTCGGCCGGACGCTCGTAGGTCAGCTCGATGAGCGTACCGCCGGTGAAGTCCAGGCCCCAGTTCATGCCCTTATGGAACACACTGAACAAGGCCAGTGCGGTAAGGAACAATGTGACGCCGAACGCGAAGTTGCGAACGCCCATGAAGTTGATTGTACGTAACATGGCAGCCCCTTAAATCCACAACTTCTTGAAGTCACGACCGCCGAAGATCAGGTTGACCATCGCGCGGGTCACCATGATGGCCGTGAACATCGAGGTAAAGATCCCGAGGGACATGGTCACTGCGAAGCCTTTGACCGGGCCGGTGCCCATGGCAAAGAGGATGCCGCCGACCAGCAAGGTGGTCAGGTTGGCGTCGAGAATCGCGGTGAATGCCCGGCCGAAGCCTTCGTTGATTGCCCGTTGAACGGTCATGCCCGCCGCGATCTCTTCACGAATCCGCGAGAAGATCAGTACGTTGGCGTCGACCGCCATACCCATGGTCAACACGATACCGGCGATACCCGGCAGGGTCAGCGTGGCCCCCAGCAGCGACATCAGCGCCAGCAGCATGACCATGTTCACCGCCAGAGCGACGGTGGCAATGATGCCGAAGAAGCGGTAGATGGCGATGATGAAGAGCGAGACGAACAGCATGCCCCACAGCGATGCATCGATACCCTTGGTGATGTTGTCGGCACCCAGGCTCGGGCCAATGGTGCGCTCTTCAGCGAAGTACATCGGCGCGGCCAGACCACCGGCACGCAGCAGCAGCGCCAGTTCGGACGATTCACCCTGGCCGTTCAGGCCGGTGATGCGGAACTGAGCACCCAGCGGCGACTGAATGGTCGCCAGGCTGATGATCTTCTTCTCTTCCTTGAAGGTCTGAACCGGCACGTCTTTCTCGACGCCGTTGACCATTTGCTTGGTGTAGGTGGTCACCGGACGCTGTTCGATGAAGATCACCGCCATGCTGCGACCGACGTTCGAACGGGTCGCACGGCTCATCAGCTCGCCGCCGTGACCGTCCAGACGGATGTTCACCTCTGGCGTGCCGTGCTCGCCGAAGCCAGCCTTGGCGTCAGTCACCTGGTCACCGGTGATGATCAGGCCACGCTCGATGAGCGCAGGCGGACGCTTGCCTTCACGGAACTCGAACTCTTCGGAAGTGGCTTTCGAAGCACCCGGCTCAGCAGCCAGACGGAACTCGAGGTTGGCCGTCTTGCCCAGGATACGCTTGGCTTCTGCGGTGTCCTGCACGCCCGGCAGCTCAACCACGATGCGGTTGGCGCCCTGACGCTGGACGATCGGTTCGGCAACACCCAGCTCGTTGACGCGGTTACGTACCGTGGTCAAGTTCTGCTTGATGGAGTATTCACGGATTTCCGCCAGCTTGGCCGGGGTCATCGCCAGACGCAGCACCGGTTGGCCATTGAGGTCGGCCGGAACAATGTCGAAATCGTTGAAGTTCTTGCGCACCAGCGCACGGGCCTGTTCGCGGGTTGCTTCATCGGTGAAGCCCAGCTGAATGGCGCCGTTGAGTTGCGGCAGGCTGCGATAGCGAATTTTCTCTTTACGCAACAGGCTCTTCACATCGCCTTCGTAGACTTTCAGGCGTGCGTCGATCGCCTTGTCCATGTCCACTTCGAGCAGGAAGTGCACACCACCGGACAAGTCCAGACCCAGCTTCATCGGGTGCGCGGCCAGGCTGCGCAGCCATTGCGGGGTGGTTTGTGCCAGGTTCAGCGCAACGACGTAGTCATCACCCAGCGCCTTGCGCACAACGTCCTTGGCCGGCAACTGATCTTCAGCCTTGACCAGACGAATCAAACCGCCCTTGCCACCGGCCGACAGCGAAGCCGCCTTGACGTCGATCCCGGATTCCTTGAGCGCAGCGCTCACACGGTCCAGATCGGCCTGAGTGACCTGCAGCGCAGTGCTTGCACCGCTGACCTGAATGGCCGGGTCATCCGGGTAAAGATTGGGAGCGGAATAAATCAGACCGATCGCCAGCACCGCCAGGATCAGAATGTATTTCCACAGAGGATATTTGTTCAGCATCACGCCGCCCGTTTATGACGCGGGGCGCCTTGCGCGCCCCGTCGATTGAGATGAAGTTGAAACTTAGATCGCTTTGAGCGTGCCTTTTGGCAGCGTGGCGGCGATAGCGCCTTTCTGGAACTTCATTTCGACGGTGTCGGACACTTCCAGCACCACGAAATCGTCAGCCACTTTGGTGATCTTGCCAGCGATGCCGCCGGTGGTCACAACTTCGTCGCCTTTCTGCAGGCTGCCCAGCAGGTTTTTCTGCTCTTTGGCGCGCTTGGCCTGTGGACGCCAGATCATCAGGTAGAAGATGACCAGGAAGCCAACCAGGAAAATCCACTCGAAGCCGCCGCCCATTGGGCCTGCAGCTGCCGGTGCAGCAGCGTCGGCCATGGCGTTAGAGATAAAAAAGCTCATTTAGCACTCCAGTTGCAAATGTTGAATCTTGGGGTCAGAAAACTCAGTCCAAAGGCGGAACAGGTAACCCGCGTTTGGCGTAGAAGGCATCGACAAAGGCGGCCAATGTACCCTGTTGAATAGCCTCGCGCAAACCAGCCATAAGCACTTGATAATGACGCAAGTTATGGATGGTATTGAGCATGCTCCCCAGCATTTCGCCGCACTTGTCCAGGTGATGCAGATAAGCGCGGGAGAAGTTCTGGCAGGTATAGCAATCGCAGGTCGGATCGAGCGGCGAATCATCATGGCGATGGAACGCGTTACGGATCTTCAGCACGCCAGTATCAATGAACAGATGCCCATTGCGGGCATTACGGGTTGGCATCACGCAATCGAACATGTCCACACCGCGGCGCACACCCTCAACCAAGTCTTCGGGTTTGCCAACGCCCATAAGGTAACGAGGTTTGTCAGCCGGCATCTGGCCCGGCAGGTAATCCAGCACCTTGATCATCTCGTGCTTGGGCTCGCCCACCGACAGACCGCCAATGGCCAGGCCATCGAAACCGATCTTGTCCAGGCCTTCCAGCGAGCGCATGCGCAGGTCCTGGTGCATGCCACCCTGCACGATGCCAAACAGCGCCGCCGTGTTGTCGCCATGGGCGTTCTTCGAGCGCTGGGCCCAACGCAGGGACAACTCCATGGAAATACGCGCGACGTCTTCATCGGCCGGGTACGGCGTGCATTCGTCGAAAATCATCACGATGTCGGAGCCCAGGTCACGCTGGACCTGCATCGACTCTTCCGGGCCCATGAACACCTTGGCACCGTCGACCGGGGAAGCGAAAGTCACGCCCTCCTCCTTGATCTTGCGCATGGCGCCCAGGCTGAACACCTGGAAACCGCCGGAATCGGTCAGAATCGGGCCTTTCCACTGCATGAAATCGTGCAGGTCGCCGTGCTTCTTGATCACTTCGGTGCCAGGACGCAGCCACAGGTGGAAGGTGTTGCCCAGAATGATTTCGGCGCCAGTGGCCTCGATATCCCGTGGCAGCATGCCCTTGACCGTGCCGTAGGTGCCGACCGGCATGAAGGCCGGGGTCTCCACGGTACCGCGCGGGAAGGTCAAACGACCGCGACGAGCCTTGCCGTCAGTAGCAAGCAACTCAAACGACATACGACATTGGCGACTCATTGTGTTTCCTCTGGGCCACGTGGTGCGGGGTTACGGGTGATAAACATCGCATCACCGTAGCTGAAAAAGCGGTAGGCGTTGTCGACGGCGGCTTTATAGGCGGCCATGGTCTCGGGATAACCGGCGAACGCCGAGACCAGCATCAACAACGTGGATTCTGGCAAATGGAAGTTGGTGACCAGGGCATCGACCACATGAAACGGCCGCCCTGGGTAAATAAAGATGTCCGTATCGCCACTGAACGGCTTGAGCACGCCATCGCGGGCGGCGCTTTCCAGGGAACGCACACTGGTGGTCCCCACCGCCACCACCCGACCGCCGCGCGCGCGACAGGCGGCCACCGCATCGACCACGTCCTGGCCGACTTCCAGCCACTCAGTGTGCATGTGGTGGTCTTCGATCTTCTCGACCCGCACCGGCTGGAACGTGCCCGCGCCGACGTGCAAGGTCACGAACGCCGTCTCGACGCCCTTGGCGGCAATCGCCTCCAGCAACACCTGATCGAAATGCAACCCCGCCGTCGGTGCCGCCACCGCGCCAAGGCGCTGGGCGTAGACGGTCTGATAACGCTCGCGGTCGGCGCCTTCGTCCGGGCGGTCTATATAAGGAGGCAACGGCATGTGCCCGACGCGGTCGAGCAGCGGCAACACCTCCTCGGCAAACCCCAGCTCGAACAACGCATCGTGCCGCGCCAGCATCTCCGCCTCGCCACCGCCGTCGATAAGGATCTTCGACCCAGGCTTTGGCGACTTGCTGGAACGCACATGGGCCAGCACGCGATGACTGTCCAGCACCCGCTCCACCAGGATTTCCAGCTTGCCGCCGGAAGCCTTCTGGCCAAACAGCCGCGCCGGAATCACCCGGGTATTGTTGAACACCATCAAGTCGCCAGGGCGCAAATGCTCCAGCAAATCAGTGAATTGACGGTGTGCCAGGGCGCCGCTGACCCCATCCAGGGTCAACAGGCGACTATTGCGACGCTCGGCCAAAGGATGGCGGGCGATCAGCGAATCGGGGAGCTCGAAAGTAAAGTCAGCAACGCGCATGATGGGGTTCGTCTAGCAGGGCCGGAAAGTCTAGCGGAATTATCAAAAATTCTCCATGTACCTGATTGACCGACGGTTATCACCTCTCTATACTTCGCCGCCATTGAGCCCTGATGGCGGAATTGGTAGACGCGGCGGATTCAAAATCCGTTTTCGAAAGGAGTGGGAGTTCGAGTCTCCCTCGGGGCACCAAAATTAAGAAAGGTCTTGCTTAGCAAGGCCTTTTTTTTCGCCTGCAGAAAAGTGCCTGACACCCCACCACCTTGTGGGAGCCAGCCTGCTGGCGATGCTTTTGCCCCTGCTCTTCCACACCACCCGCACCGCCGGAACATTTCACAAGGATTCCCCCCATGGAATTGAACCTGGAAACCGTCGCCCTCTACGCCCTCAAACTGGCTTATGAAACGGAAGGCCAGAGCCCGATCTTGCGGGATGATCTGGTGATGGGGGATTACCAGCGGGATGTGTTTGAGTTGCTGGTAAGGCGTGGGGATCTTGAGGGGATTCAGGTGAAGGTGCGTGAGTGTGTGGGGTTGGCGCTGGAGGCGGTTGGGGGTGTGGAT